>CAZASE010000029.1:0-31952 GCA_964487715.1 uncultured Rhodocyclaceae bacterium
GTTGGCCGAAGCCGCCGCGCCGGCCGCGGCGGCCGGGCCGGTGGTGGCAGCGACGCCAAACGTACCCGAGGCCGAGCTCGACCGCAGCATCCTCAACTACGCCATCCTCAACGGCGCGCTCGAGCTGCTGCCGCAGTCCTGGGCCTCGATGGCCGTCATTCCGCTGCAGATGAAGATGGTCTACCGCATCGGCAAGGCGCACGGCTACGAGCTCGACCAGGGCCACATCCGCGAACTGCTGGCGACGCTCGGCGTCGGCCTGACCTCGCAGTATCTCGAGCAGTTCGGCCGCAAGCTGCTCGGCGGCCTGCTCGGCAAGGTCGCCGGCGGCCTCGGCAAGCAGGTCGGCCGGGCGGCCACCGGCATCGCCTTCTCGTTCGCCGCCACCTACGCCCTTGGCCAGGTCGCCAAGCGCTATTACGCCGGCGGCCGCCAGATGGACGGCGCGCTGCTGAAGGACAGCTTCCGCAATCTGCTCGAGCCGGCGAAGCGCATGCAGGCCGAGTACCTGCCGCAGATCCGCCAGCAGGCCGACAGCCTCGACATGGCGAAAGTGATGTCGCTGGTGCGCGGCCAGTAACGGGCTCGGGGCGGCGCATCGCCGCCGTGCCGCGGCGACTGACTTTTACCGCCGTTCTGCGGCGCTTGCCGCGCCGTCGCGGTAGAGCCGGCCGCGCCGCACCAGCCACTTTTCCGCCTCGACGGCGAAGAACACCACCGTCGACAGCGCCAGGCAGAGCGCCAGCTCGTCCCAGTCGAGCGGCTCGGTCTTGAAGATCGGGTTCAGCGCCGGCACGTAGATCGTCGCCAGCTGCAGGGCCAGCGTGCCGAGCACGGCGGCAAGCAGCAGCGGGTTGCTGGCGAAACCGATGCGGAAGATCGAGTCGCGCTCCGAGCGGATGGCCAGCGCGTGGCCGAGCTGCGACAGACACAACACCGTGAACACCATGGTCTGCCAGTGCGCGCCGCTGTGGTGGATCGACCAGGCCTGCAGCACCAGGCACACCGCGCCCATCAGCAGCCCGACCCAGAGCATGTGCTGCCACATGCCGTGGGCGAAAATGCTCTCCGTGGGTGCCCGCGGCGGGCGCTGCATGAGGTTGCGCTCGCCGCGCTCGGCAGCGAGCGCCAATCCCGGCAGGCCGTCGGTGACAAGGTTGATCCACAGGATGTGGATCGGCAGCAGCGGGATGGGCAGGCCGAGGAAGGGGGCGAGGAAGATGACCCAGATCTCGCCCGAGTTGCTGGTCATCGTGTACTTGATGAACTTGCGGATGTTGTCGAAGATGCGCCGCCCTTCGCGCACGGCATGCACGATGGTGGCGAAGTTGTCGTCGAGCAACACCATGTGGGAAGCCTCGCGTGCGACGTCGGTGCCGCCGCGGCCCATGGCCACGCCGATGTCGGCGGCCTTCAGCGCCGGCGCGTCGTTCACGCCGTCGCCGGTCATGGCGGCGAACTCGCCGGCCGCCTGCAGCGCGCGCACGATGCGGATCTTCTGCTCGGGGTCGACGCGGGCGTAGACGCGGATCTCCTTTACCTGCGCGGCGAACTCGGCGTCGGAGAGCGCCGCCAACTCGACGCCGCTGACGACGCGGCCGCCGCGGTCGAGGATGCCGAGGCGCTCGGCGATGGCGCGCGCCGTGGCCGGGTGATCGCCGGTGATCATCACCGGCACGATGCCGGCGGCGAGACACTCGGCGACGGCGTCGGCGGCCTCCTCGCGCGGCGGGTCCATCAGGCCGACGAGGCCGAGGAAGGTGAGGTCGCTTTCCGCGTCCGCGATGCCGGCGGGCAGGACATCGACGCGGCGCTCGGCGAAGGCCAGCACGCGCAGGCCGCGCGCGGCGAGGCGCTCGGCCTGGGCCAGCGTCTCGTCGGCGTCGAAGGGCACCGGGCCGTGTGCAGCGAGCCGCCAGGGGCAGCGCTCGATGATGGCTTCCGGCGCGCCCTTGACGCAAACAAGGAACGCACCATCGACGGCATGCACCGTCGCCATGCGCTTGCGCTCCGAATCGAAGGGGAACTCGCCGTGTCGCGGGAACTGACTTTCCAGTTCGTCCTTGTCGACGCCGCGCACGGCGGCGGCCTCGGCCAGCGCCACCTCGGTCGGGTCGCCGGCAAACCGTCCGCCGGGCTGCGGCGTGGCATCGTTCACCAGCACCAGCGCACGCAGCAGGCTCGGCCAGGGCTCGGTGGGTTTTGTGGGAGGGGCTTCAGCCCCGACAAGTATCCCAGTCGCTGCAGTCGGGGCTGAAGCCCCTCCCACAGAAGCTCCGACCAAGGAAGCCTTTGCCACAGATGCCCCTCCTGCATCAGGCCCGGCTATGATCGCCTCGGCGATCATGCGGTTCTGCGTCAGCGTGCCGGTCTTGTCCGAGCAGATGAAGGTGACGGAGCCCAGCGTCTCCACCGCCGGCAGGCGCCGGATGAGGGCGTTCTGCCGCGCCATGCGCGCCGCGCCGAGCGCCAGCGCGATGGCCACCACCGCCGGCAGCGCCTCGGGGATGGCCGCCACGGCCAGGCTCACCGCGGTGAGGAACATCAGCACCGGCGGCTCGCCGCGCGCCAGCCCGGCGATGAAAACGATGGCGCAGATGGCCAGCACAGACCAGGCCAGGCGCGCGCCGAAGCGGGCCAGGCGCTTCTGCAACGGCGTCTTCACTTCCTCGGCGCCCTCGAGCAGGCGCGCGATGCGGCCGAGCTCGGTTTCCAGCCCCGTGGCGACCACCACGCCGCTGCCGCGGCCGTTGGCCACCAGCGTGCCCTTCCACGCCATATTCAATCTGTCGCCGAGAGGAAGCCGGGCCTCGGCCAGCGCTTCGGTGCGCTTCTCCACCGGCTGCGACTCGCCGGTCAGCGCCGCCTCCGAGACGCGCAGCTGCGCCGCCTCGATCAGGCGCAGGTCGGCCGGCACGATGTTCCCGGCTTCCAGCAGTACGATGTCGCCGGGCACCAGCCGGTCGGCGGCGAGCGTCTCCACCGTGCCGTCGCGGCGCACGCGCGCCGAAGGGGCCGCCATCAGGCGCAGCGCCGCCATGGCGCGCTCGGCGCGCCATTCCTGCACGAAGCCGATGACGGCATTCAGCAACACGATGACGAAGATGGCGATGGTGTCGGACGGTTCGCCGACGATGCCGGAGACCACCGCCGCGGCGACCAGCACCAGGATCATGAAATCCGAAAACTGGTCGAGCAGCATGCGCGCCGGCGAGCGGCGCCGGCCTTCCGGCAGGGCGTTCGGGCCATGCTTCGCCAGCCGCGCTTCCGCTTCGGCAAAAGTCAGTCCCTGCGGCACGGCGTGCAGTTCGCGCAGTGCCTCCTCGGCGGGCAGGGTGTGCCAGGTTTCCGGTTCAGGCGCCATGGCGGAAGAGGACGTAGCTGTTGAGGAGATACAGCGCGAGCAGCGACAGGCTGATCCAGCTCACGCTGCGCCAGAGCTGGCCGGCCGGGCGGTAGAACAGGCCGATCACGGCGGCGCCGGTCATGACGATGGCGGTGAGGGCCGATACCGCATGCACCGGCGACACCGCCGCCAGCAGCGGCCCGTCGAGGTAGGCGAGATCGTCGATGGCCAGGATGAGGATGTCGAAGAGATTGCTGCCGAGCAGATTCGCCACCGCCATGTCGAGCGCGCCCAGGCGCACCGCGGCGAGCGTGACGGCGAGTTCCGGCGCCGAGGTGGCGGCGGCGACGAGCAGAGTGCCGACGAAGGAATCGTGCCAGCCCATCTGGCGCGCGATGTCGGCGCCGACGAAGGGCAGCCAGATGCCCGCGGCGACGACGAAGGCGGTAGCCAGGACATAGCCGGCGGCGGCCTGCTTCAGGCTGATCTGCGGGTAGCGCTCGGCTACCTCCTCGACGAACTCCGCCACTTCGCGCCGCTCATAGCGGTACAGCGTGCGCATGGCGACGAGGTAGAGCGCGACGATGACCGGCGTGTACAGCCCGACGTGGCCAAGTGCCGGCATGGCGCCCTCGCGCGAGAGCAGCAGCGCGGCGCCGGCGAGCCCGATCAGCACGATGCCGAAGCCAGCGGAGAGGATGTGGCCGCGGCCGGCGCTGCGGTAGATCGATTCCTTCGGATGCAGGAAGTCGACGGCGACGAGGATGGCCAGGTTGAAGACGCAGCTGCCGAGCACGTCGCCCACGGCGATGTCGGGCACGCGCGCCAGCGTCACGGCCGAGAGGCCCGTCGCCAGCTCCGGCAGCGAGGTGACGGTGGCCAGGAGGATCAGGCCGACCCAGCTGCGCCCCAGCCCGGTCTTCTCGGCGATGACGTCACCGTAGCGCGACAGGCGTGCGCCGGCGAAGCCGATGGTGGCAATGCAAATGGCAAGATAGAGCCAGACCAGCATGATTCCCCCGCCGGCGTGGGAGCGGGATTCTCCGCCTACTTGACCAGGGTCACCGGCACGTCGGCGAGGTGGACCACCTGCGAGGCGACCGAGCCGAGCAGGGCCCCGGCCACGGCGCCGAGGCCGCGCGTGCCCATGACGATGCCGTCGCAGTTCTGCTCCAGGGCGGTCTTCGCGATGGTCTCCGCGACCGGGCCGATCAGCACCTGCGGCGTGTGGCGCACCTTGGCGGCGTCGAGCAGCGCCCGCGCCGACTGCAGGGCGTCGCCGCCCTTTGACTCTTCCATGGCCTCGACCTCCTCCTTCTTCAGGAAGCGGCGCACCTGCCAGTCGTCGATCTCCGGCTGGACGTTGAGCAGCAGCACGTCCATGGACGGGCAGAGGCCGGCCAGCGCGATGACGTGCTGGACGGCACGGTCGGAATTGGACGAGCCGTCCACGGGGACGAGGGCTTTGCGCATGGTGCGGATTCCTTCGATGAATGCGGTTGGTGGAATTATCCCATTGTTCGCGCGGAAAATGGCCGTCCCGGCGGCATTGCGGAAAACGCGTACGCGATTCCCCGCGAAAACGTCCGGCCAAATGATAAAATCCGGCGCTGCCGAATTTGGAGTTCCCCATGCCCCTGACCCGCCTGCGCCTGTCCCGCCTGCCCGCGGCCGGCGCCCTGTTCCTGTTCGCCTCGGTTGCCCGGGCGGCCGACGGCCCCGCCGTGTTCGGCATCCCGGTCGACTTCATCCTTTTCGCGGCGACGCTGCTCGGCGTCGCGCTGTTCCACCACCACGTGCTCAAGGTCGCGCTGACCGGCCTGGCGGTGATCACGGTCTACAAGATCATTTTCACCGGCTTCAAGACCGGCGCGGGACTGGCCGGCTTTGGCCTGCACATGGCGCACGAATGGGTATTGCTGGTTAACCTGCTCTGCCTGCTCGTTGGCTTCGCCCTGCTGGCGCGCCACTTCGAGGACAGCGGCGTGCCGGAGGTGCTGCCGAAGTTGCTGCCGGAAGGCTGGCTGGGTCCCTTCGTGCTGCTGGTCATCATCTTCGTGCTGTCCGGCTTCCTCGACAACATCGCCGCGGCGCTGATCGGCGGCACGGTGGCGGCCAGCGTCTTCAAGCGCAAGGTGCACATCGGCTATCTGGCGGCCATCGTCGCCGCCTCGAATGCCGGCGGCGCCGGCAGCGTGGTGGGCGACACCACCACCACCATGATGTGGATCGACGGCGTCAGCCCGCTCGACGTGGTCGAGGCCTATGTCGCGGCGGCCGTCGCCCTCGTCGTGTTCGGCATTCCGGCGGCGCTGCAGCAGAACCGGCACCAGGCCATCGTGCGCAACCTGCAGGCGGCGCACCATGTCGACTGGGCGCGCATCGGCATCGTCTGCGCCATCCTGGTCGGCGCCATCGTCACCAACGTCACGGTCAACCTGAAATTCCCCGAGTCGGCCGACCACTTCCCCTTTCTCGGCGTCGCCGTATGGGTCGTGCTGCTCGCCACCGTGCTGCTGAGGAAGCCCGAATGGAGCCTGGTGCCGGACGCCTTCAAGGGCTCGATCTTCCTGCTGGCGCTGGTCACCTGCGCCTCGATGATGCCGGTGGAGAAGCTGCCGGCGGCCTCCTGGCAGACCGCGCTCGGCCTCGGCTTCATCTCCTCGGTGTTCGACAACATTCCGCTCACCGCGCTGGCGCTCAAGCAGGGCGGCTACGACTGGGGCTTCCTCGCCTACGCCGTCGGCTTCGGCGGCTCGATGCTGTGGTTCGGCTCCTCCGCCGGCGTGGCGCTGTCCAACCTGTTTCCCGAGGCGAAGTCGGTCGGCCAGTGGATCCGGCACGGCTGGTTCATCGCCGTCGGCTACGTCGTCGGCTTCTTCGCCCTGCTGCTGATCCTCGGCTGGCATCCGCACGAGAAGAACAAGGAAGCCCGGCCCGATGCGCCGGCGATGCACGCGACCGCACCCGCGCCGCAATAGGTCGGCGCGCAATGCCGATGCGGCGCGCCGCCGTATCGGCTATCCTTGAGCAAAAGCGGCTCCCACCGCCATCCTTGCTCCGGTGTCCGACACTTTGTCTTTCTGAAGATGCACGAAGGCCTGCGCGTCGTTCTCGTATTGCTAACCGCCGCCGTCCTCATGGTCGCGCTGGCGAAGGCCTTGCGCCTGCCTTCGCTGGTGGCCTATCTGGCCATCGGCATCGTTGTCGGCCCGCACGCCCTCGGCTGGCTGCAGGAAAGCGAGTCGACCGAGCGCCTGGCCGAGTTCGGCGTGGTGTTCCTGATGTTCTCCATCGGCCTGGAGTTCTCCCTGCAGCGCCTGGTGGCCATGCGCTGGCAGGTGTTCGGGCTGGGCGGGGCGCAGGTCGTGGTCACCACCCTGGCGACGATGACGATCACCCACTTCGGCAATATCTCCTGGCAGGGCGGACTGGCGCTGGGCGTGGTTTTCGCCATGTCGTCGACGGCCATCGTCGGCCGGCTGCTGGCGGAGAAGCTCGACCTGCATTCGGCCTCCGGGCGGCGCACCATGAGCGTGCTGCTGTTCCAGGACCTTGCGGTGGTGCCCCTGCTTGTCTTGCTCCCGGCCCTGGCCGAACCCTCGCGCCTGGCCGAGCAACTGGCGCTCGCCCTGGCGCAGTCGCTGGCGATCCTGCTCATCGTCATCTTCGTCGGCCGGCGCCTGACCCGCTTCTGGTTCGACCTTGTCGCGCGACGGAAGTCGGCGGAACTCTTCATGCTCAACGTGCTGTGGATCACCACCGCGCTGGCCTTCCTCACCGAATGGGCCGGCCTGTCGCTGACGCTGGGCGCCTTCCTCGGCGGCATGCTCATTTCCGAGACCATGTACCGCCACCAGGTCGAGGCCGACATCCGGCCCTTCCGCGACGTGCTGCTCGGTCTCTTCTTCATCACCATCGGCGCCCAGCTCGACCTCGCCGTCGTCTGGCAGCGCATCGAATGGGTGGGGCTGGTGTTCGCCGGGCTGGTGGCCGGCAAGGGGCTGCTGATCCTGGCCCTCGCTCGCCTGTCCGGGGCGGACGCGCCGGTCGCCTTCCGCACCGCGGCGCAGCTGGCGCAGGCCGGCGAGTTCGGCTTCGTGCTGCTGACCCTGGCAGCCGAGAGCCGGCTGCTGGCGCCGGAGGTGGTGCAGCCTTCCCTGGCCGGCATGCTGCTGTCGATGCTGGCGGCGCCCTTCGTCATCGAGCGGGCGCGGCACTGGAGCACGAAACTGACGCAGGACGAATGGCTGCAACGCTCGGCGGCCCTGCAGGAGGTGGCGGCCCGCGCCCTGAATATCGAAAACCACGCCATCGTCTGCGGCTACGGCCGCACCGGGCAGAGCGTCGGCCGCTTCCTCTGCAAGGAGAAGGTCCCCTTCATCGCCCTCGACATGGATGACCACCGCGTGCAGCAGGCGCTGACGGCGGGCGAGAACGTGGTGTTCGGCAACGCCGACCGGCGCGAGGTGCTGCTCGCCGCCGGCCTCGACCGGGCGCGTATCGTCGTCATCACCTACCCCGACCTGCCCTCCGCCCTCAAGGTGCTCGGCGCGGTGCGCCAGCGCCGGCCCGGCCTGCCCGTCATCGTGCGCGCCGCCGACGACGCGCACCTGGAAGAATTGAAGCGCGCCGGCGCGACCGAAGTGGTGCCGGAAGTCCTCGAGGGCAGCCTGATGCTGGCGGCGCAGACGCTGATGCGCATGGAAGTGCCGCTGCGCCGCGTGCTGCACGGCATCGAGGAAGCCCGGTCGCAGCGCTACGCGCTGATGCGCGAGCGCTACCGCGATGCCGGGGCGGACGAATGAGCTTCGACCGCCCGCCGTCTGCTATGCTTTTGACGTTGCCAGCCCGGAGTGCCCTGCGATGAAACCCAAGCGCCGACGCGGCCTCGCCGCCTTCCTCCTTGCCGCCTGGGCTGCCGCTGCGCCGGCGCAGGAGCCGCTGCCGCCCTCCGCCGGCCAGACGCTCTACCTGCCCATCTATTCCGACCTCTGGCACGGCGACCTGGGCAGCCGCAAGATGCCGGACAAGACCGCGCTCTCGGCGCTGGTCAGCATCCGCAACACCGATCCGGCGCAGGCGATCCGCGTCCTCTCGGCGCGCTACCACGACTCGCAGGGCAAGCTGGTGCGCGACTTCGTGCCGAAGGCCCGCGTCGTGCCGCCGCTGGGCGCGCTCGAGCTGTTCATCGAGCGCAGCGAGTCGGAAGGCGGCTCGGGCGCCAGCTTCCTCATCCGCTGGCAGGCCGACCGGCCCGCGAACCCGCCGGTGGTCGAGGCGGTGCATGCCGACCTGCGCAACCCGCGCACCGTTTCCTTCATCACCGTCGCCCGCCCGATCCGCCCGGCCGAATGAGGCGGGTCGCCCTCCTGCTTCTCCTGCCGGCCGATGCCTGGGCCGCCGGCGCCGGCGTGGTCGGCGAAAACCTGCTCTGGCTGGCGCTGATCCTCCTCGCGGCACGGCTCTTCGCGCCGCTGGCGCAGAAGCTCGGCTTCCCCGCCGTGCTGGGCGAGCTGCTGCTCGGCGTGCTGCTCGGCAACCTGTCGCTGTTCGGCCTGCAATACTTCGACAGCGTGGCGAAGGATCCGATCATCGCCTTCATCGCCGAGTTGGGCGTCATCGTGCTGCTGCTGCAGATCGGCCTGGAGACGCGCCTGGGCGAGCTGGTGCGCGTCGGCGGCCGCGCCGCGGCGGTGGCGGCCATCGGCATTGCCGCGCCCTTCGCGCTGGGCACCTTCCTCGTCGGGCCGCTGCTGCTGCCGGGCCTGTCGCAGAACGCCTACCTGTTCCTCGGCGCCACCCTGGCGGCGACCTCGGTGGGCATCACCGGCCGCGTCTTCCGCGATCTCGGCAAACTCGATTCGCGCGAGGCGCGCATCGTGCTCGGCGCCGCGGTGATCGACGACGTGCTGGGGCTGGTCATTCTCGCCGTCGTCTCCGGCCTCGTGCAGTCGGGAAAAGTCAGTCTGGGCGGGACGGCGTGGATCGTCGCCGAGGCGGCGCTGTTCCTCGGCGGCTCGATCTGGATCGGCCGCCTCATCGCGCCGCACTCCAGCCGCTGGCTGGCGCGCCTCGACGCCGGCCCCAGCATGCTCTTCGCCCAGGTGCTGGCGACCGGGCTGTTCCTCGCCTGGCTGGCGCATGTCATCGGGCTGGCGCCGATCATCGGCGCCTTCGCCGCCGGCCTGCTGTTCGAGCCGGTGTTCCTCAAGCACTTCGAGACGCCGCGCATCGTGCAGGAGGCCGCGCCGCTGCTGCCGACGGGCGAGGCGGGCCGAGACCTGCGCGCGCTGATGGAGAAACACGCCCGCCACCAGCACGAATCGATGATCGAGCCGATCGGCTACTTCTTCGTGCCGGTGTTCTTCGTGCTCACCGGCATGCAGGTCGACCTGCGCACGCTGGCCGACCCGGCGCTGGTCGCCATCGCCCTCGGCATCACCCTCGCGGCGGTGGTGGGCAAGCTGGCCGCCGGCTTTGCCGCCGGCCGTGGCGTCAGCCCCTGGGTTGTCGGCTGGGGCATGGTGCCGCGCGGCGAGGTCGGCCTGATCTTCGCGGTCGCCGGCCGCCAGCTCGGCGTCCTCGACGAGGCCATGTTTTCCATCATCGTCATCATGGTCATTCTGACTACGTTGGTCACGCCTCCCATCCTGACATTCCTGTTGAAGCAACAGGCCAGGTAAGGGTTATCCCTAGGTTTCAGGCTATGGCCAGCCTGATTGTTTAGGTTCAAACTGTCTGTGCAGAAGAACAGAGGGGCAGCAACCCCCGTTTCCAATCACACACAGAGCACACACAGAGGAGAAGATCATGAGCAACGAGAACAAAACCGAAGACAAGAAACTGTCACGCCGTTCTTTCCTGAGCAAGGCCGCCGCCGGCACCGCCGGCGCCGCCGCGCTGGGCTTCCCGATGATCTCGGTGGCGCAGTCGCCGATCACCATGCGCTGGCAATCGACCTGGCCGGCGAAGGACATCTTCCACGAATATGCCCAGGACTTTGCCAGCCGGGTGAACGGCATGTCCGGCGGCCGCCTGAAGATCGAGGTGCTGCCGGCCGGCGCCGTGGTCAAGGCCTTCGACCTGCTCGATGCCGTCTCAAAAGGCACGCTCGACGGCGGCCACGGCGTCGTCGCCTACTGGTACGGCAAGAATTCCGCCGTCGCGCTGTGGGGCTCGGGCCCCGCCTACGGCATGGACCCGAACATGGTGCTGGCCTGGCACAACTACGGCGGCGGCAAGCAGATGCTCGACGAGATCTACAAGGGCCTCAACCTCGACGTGCAGTCCTTCCTCTATGGGCCGATGCCGACGCAGCCCTTCGGCTGGTTCAAGAAGCCGATCACCAAGGCCGAGGACGTCAAGGGCATGAAGTTCCGCACCGTCGGCCTGGCCGTCGACATCTACAAGGACATGGGCGTGGCGGTGAACCCGCTGCCCGGCGGCGAGATCGTGCCGGCGATCGACCGCGGCCTCATCGACGGCGCCGAATTCAACAACGCCTCGTCCGACCGGCTGCTCGGCTTCCCCGACGTCAGCAAGGTGTGCATGCTGCAGAGCTTCCACCAGTGCTCGGAGCAGTTCGAGATCCTCTTCAACAAGAAGAAGTACGATTCGCTGCCGGCCGAGCTGAAGACCATCATCAACCACTCGGTGGAGGCCGCCTCCGCCGACATGTCCTGGAAGGCCATCGACCGCTACTCGAAGGACTACATCGAGATGCAGGAGAAGCAGGGCGTCAAGTTCTACAAGACGCCGGACGCCATCCTGCGCCGCCAGATCGAGGCCTGGGACAAGATCGTCGCCGCCAAGAGCGCCGAGAACCCGGCCTTCAAGAAGGTGAGCGACTCGATGAAGGCCTTCGCGCAGCGCGCCTGCCGCTGGCAGAACGACACCAACGTCGACTACAAGATGGCCTACAACCACTTCTTCGCCAAGAAGGCCCCGGCCAAGAAGGGCTGAGCCTGGTCCGCCGAATTCCGCCCGGCCGCCGCCGGGCGGAATTTCTCCCCGGATTCCAACATGCAGAAGCTGCTGCTTTTCGTCGACAAGGCGAGCACCCTGGCCGGCCATGTCACCGGCTGGTCCATCGTCGGCCTGACCGGCCTGATTTCCTGGGAGGTGTTCTCCCGCTACGTGCTGAACGTGCCGCACGCCTGGGTGCTCGACGCCCAGATCATGCTCTACGGCCTGCTCTTCATGATGGCCGGCGCGTATACGCTGTCCAAGGGCGGACACGTGCGCGGCGACGTGCTCTACGGCTTCTTCGAACCGCGCACCCAGGCGACCATCGACCTGGTGCTCTACATATTGTTTTTCCTGCCCGGCATCTTCGCGCTCTCCTACGCCGGCTGGATCTTCGCCAACGAATCGATGGCGATCAACGAGCAGACCTTCAGCCCCGAGCCGCTGCCGCTGTATCCCTTCAAGTTCGTCATTCCGCTGGCCGGCTTCGGCCTCATGCTGCAGGGCCTCGTCGAGATCGCCCGCTGCGTCATCTGCCTGCGCGACGGCGCCTGGCCTTCGCGCGAGCAGGACGTCGAGGAAGTCGACGTCGACAAGCTGAAGGAAATGGTGCACGTCAAGGATGAGGACATTGCCAAACTCGACGAGTACGTGGTGAAGCGGAAATGAAGAAGGAACTGCGCTTCGGCTTCGGCCTGATGGCCCTCATCCTCCTCACCACGGCGGTGCTGATGCCGTGGACCAGCATGACCAACGGCCACCTCGGCCTGCTCATGCTCTCGCTGGTGGTGGTCGCCATCATGCTCGGCTTCCCCACCGCCTTCACCCTGATGGGCATGGGCGTGTTCTTCGCCTGGCTCGCCTACAACAGCAGCAGCCCGGATCTCGCCGTGCGGCAGACGCTGGACCTGATGGTGCAGCGCGCCTACGCCGTGATGAGCAACGACGTACTGATTTCGATCCCGCTCTTCGTCTTCATGGGTTACCTTGTCGAGCGCGCCAACCTGATCGAGAAGCTGTTCAAGAGCATCCATCTCGCCCTGGCGCGCATTCCCGGCTCGCTCGCCGTGGCGACGCTCATCACCTGCGCCATCTTCGCCACCGCCACCGGCATCGTCGGCGCGGTGGTGACGCTGATGGGCCTGCTCGCCTTTCCCGCCATGCTGCGCCACGGCTACGACATCCGCCTGTCGGCCGGCGCCATCACCGCCGGCGGCTGCCTCGGCATCCTCATTCCGCCCTCGGTGCTGCTGATCGTCTACGGCGCCACCGCCGGCGTCTCGGTGGTGCAGCTCTATGCCGGCGCCTTCTTCCCCGGCCTCATGCTGGCGGGCCTCTACATCGGCTACGTCATCATTCTCGCCAAGCTCAAGCCGAACCTGGCGCCGCCGCTCTCCGCCGAGGAGCGCATCGTGCCGTTGCCGCCGCACAACCGGGCGGTGGCCGACGCCCATGGCCGCAAGGCCCTGCCGGCGCTGTTCGCGGCGCTGAAGGGCCGCGTGAATGCCAGCGTTCCGGCCGGCGTCATTCTCAGGCAGCTCGTCATCGTGCTGCTGCCGGCCGCCGTCTGGTTCGGCGCCATGGGGCTGGCGTACAAGTCCGTCACCAAGGCGCCGGAGCAGGTGGATGTCTCCGGCCTGCAGGAAATGGGCAGCGGCGCGGCCGTTGCCGAGGAAGAGGGCGGCGAGGAGGGGAGGGCCGAGGGCATCTCCGAGCCGCCTTCGGAAGAGGAGGAGGGCGGCAAGCCGTCCGCCGACGGCGTGAAGGAACCGCCGTCCGACGACGCGAAGGCAGCGACGGAGAAACCCGCCGCCGAAAAGGCCGAAGCGCCGCCCGCGCCGGCGATCGAGGCCGAGCCCGTGCCGGCACCGCTCTCCTACTGGATCGTGCTCGGCGCCGGGACGCTGGCAGTACTGTTCTTCTACTGGATCTTCGACTTCGCCCGGCTGGAAATCTTCAAGATGCTGCTGGCCTCGTTCTTCCCGCTGGCGGTGCTGATCCTCGCCGTGCTCGGCTCCATCGTCTTCGGCCTCGCTACGCCGACCGAGGCGGCGGCGGTTGGCTCCCTGGGCGGCATCCTGCTGGCGGCGGCGTATGGCCGGCTCAATATGGGCGTCATGAAGGAATCGGTGTTCCTCACGGCGAAGACCTCGGCCATGGTGTGCTGGCTGTTCGTCGGCTCCTCGATCTTCTCGGCGGCCTTCGCCCTGCTCGGCGGCCAGGAACTGATCGAGAAGTGGGTGCTCTCGCTCGACATGACGCCGGCGCAGTTCATGATCCTCGCCCAGTTCATCATCTTCATCCTCGGCTGGCCGCTGGAGTGGACCGAGATCATCGTCATCTTCATGCCGATCTTCATCCCGCTGCTCGTGCACTTCAACGTCGACCCGCTGTTCTTCGGCCTGCTGGTCGCGCTCAACCTGCAGACGGCCTTCCTCTCGCCGCCGGTGGCGATGGCGGCGTTCTACCTGAAGGGCGTCTCGCCGCCGCACGTCACGCTGAACCAGATCTTCGCCGGCATGATGCCGTTCATGGGCATCCAGGTGCTGGCGCTGGTGCTGCTCTGCCTGTTCCCCGACATCGGCCTGTGGCTGCCGAAGGTGCTGTATAACTGAGAACATTGAATCTCGTCATCTGATGATGTAGCATCAGCGCATCAAACTGAGATTTGGAGGTTTCGATGCGCACGACCCTGGATATCGACGACGAGGTGCTGATGGCGGCCAAGGAGCTGGCGCGCCGCGAAAGCAAGACGGCCGGCCAGGTCATTTCCGAACTGGCCAGGCGAGCCATGACGCAGCATGTCCCGGCAAGCGGCGCGCAGTCGGTGCGCGAACCCGAGGCGTTCTATGGTTTTCGCCCTTTTCCTTCCCGTGGCGCGGTGGTGAGCAACGAGCAGATCGACAAGCTGCGTGACGCCGAGGGCGTCTGATGCGCGCCTTGCTCGACGTGAACGTGCTCATCGCGCTGCTCGACCAGAGTCATGTACACCATGATCCCGCGCGCGACTGGCTCGCGCGCAACATCAAGCATGGCTGGGCCTCTTGCCCGCTGACCCAGAACGGCTGCATTCGCATTCTTTCCCAGCCGGCCTATCCCGGCGCCTTGCCGCCGGCGGCGGTGGCGGAACGGCTGGCGGCAGCAACGAATGCCGGCTGGCACGCGTTCTGGCCGGATTCCCTCAGCCTGCTCGATGGCAGCACCGTGAACTGGGGCGGCGTGCTCGGCTCGCGCCAGGTGACGGACGTCTATCTGCTGGCGCTGGCCGTGAAGCGGGGCGGGCGTCTGGCGACCTTCGACCGGGCAATACCGCTGCAGGCCGTGCCGGGGGCGAAACCGAAACATCTCGTCCTGATCTGATCTGAATTCCCCCGGCCAATCGCCCGACAGCGGTCATGCTTCAGGCGGACCAGCCGCTGCCGGCTTATTGCGAGAACGGAAAAACTGATGGCGCCTCGCGGAAACAGAAATGGTAGATTTCCGCCTGAGTCATTCGCCACGGAGGGGACCATGACACGCAAGACGATGCTTGGCGCCGCGCTGGCGCTCATCCTGGCTTCCGGCGCGGTCTGCGCCCAGGAAGCAACCTACAACATCCGCACCCTGACGCCGGAGACGGCGCTGAAGGCGGCGCAGGCGGCGCTGAAGACCTGCCGCGACGGCGGCTACCAGGTGGCCGTGGCGGTGGTCGACCGCTCCGGTCTGGCGCAGGTGATGCTGCGCGATCGTTACGCCGGCGCGCACACGCCGAAGACCGCCATCGGCAAGGCGTGGACGGCAGTGAGCTTCCGCAGCAACACCACCGGCCTGGCCGAGATCAGCCAGCCGGGCAAGCAGGCCAGCGGCGTGCGCAACCTGCCGCATGTCGTGGCGTTGGGCGGCGGCGTGCCGATCGAGGGAGGCGGCAGCATCCTCGGCGGCATCGGCGTCTCCGGCGCGCCGGGCGCCGACATCGACGAGAAATGCGCCAACGCCGGCATCGCCGCCATCAAGGACGCGCTGGAGTTCTGATCCCCTATTGCACGCGATAGCCGGCGTGGCAGGCCACGCACTGCGCCGTCGTCGCGGCCAGCGCGGCCAGCGCCGGCTTCACGTCGCCGGTGGCGCCGGCATCCTTCGCCGCAACAGCGAAGCGGCTGGCGTTGCGATGCAGCGCCGTGCCGGCGTCCTGCATCCCTTTCGGCATGTACCTCGCCACCTCGTGCGCACCATGCAGCGCGAGCGAACTCATGCCGAGCCGATGCTCGGCGATGTCGCCGGCGCGGTCATAGTCCTGCTGCGCCAGCGCCTCCTGGATTTCCTGCAGCGCCAGCAGGTGGTCGCGCATGTTGGCGAGCGTATGCTCGCGCAGGGTCTTCGGGAAGTAGACGGCTCGGCGCGCGTCCTTCGGCGCAGCCTTCGTGGTCTTGGCGGCCTGCGTCTGGTGTTGCAGGTGCATGGCCGGGTCGTGCTGCTGGGCGAGGGCGCTGCCGCTGCCGAAACACAGCGCGGCCGCGAGGGCCGCGCTCGGTATGTGGTTCATGGGCTTCCTTCCTGGATTGGAACAGCCGGCAGGGTAGGGCGGGCGGCCCGCCCTGCGTTATGATTCCAATCATATGGAAGGCGATTGCCCACCCCTTGCCGCGGAGCATCCCGCGCTGGCGCACATTCCGCCAGCGCTGCGTGCCGCAGCGCGCCTGCGGGCCTGCGCCGCCGGCGACGCGCTCTTCCGCCAGGGCGAGCGGCCGAAGGCGATGTACTGCCTCATCGACGGCGAGGTGCGCCTGCTGCGGCGCTCGCACGAGGGCGCCGAGGTGATCCTGCAGCGCAGCCGCGGCGGCTTCATCGCCGAGGCGAGCCTGGAATCGAAGGTCTACCACTGCGACGCCGAGACGACGGCGGCCGGGCGCGTGCTGTGCTTCCCGATGAAGGCCTTTCGTGAGGCGCTGGAGCACGATGCCGCCTTTCGCGGCGCATGGATGGCGCAGCTTGCGCGCGAAGTGCGCAGGCTGCGCGCGTGCTGCGAGCGACTCAGCCTGCACGGCGCCGAGGCACGCATCCGGCATTGCATCGAGTCGGAAGGAACGGCCGGCACACTGGTGCTGAACCAGCCGCGAAAGGCCTGGGCGGCCGAACTGGGCCTGACCCACGAGGCGCTTTATCGCGCGCTGGCGCGGCTGCAGGCGGCAGGCACGCTGGCCCTCGACGGCGCGCGACTGACGCTACGTCAACCCGGCGGGCGTTTATGATCACGACTCCCCGTTCTTGTTCAAGGGTGGAATTCTTGATCCTGATTGCCCATGGGACCCAGCCATGCTTGCGCCTGCTCCGCGACGCCATGGCGCAGCAACCGGATCGTCATTCCGGCGAAGGCCGGAATCCAGGACGGCCGTTCCCGAAACGAAAGCCGTATCCCGGATACCGGCGTTCGCCGGTATGACGAATCTGGAGCGCACGGGATGTCATGCAGAGTTTCGTTGGTAGTCATGCTCTTGATTGATGGCTTATGAGCGAGCGCCCCTGGAACATCCTGGTTTTATGCACCGGCAACTCGGCGCGCAGCCTGCTCGCCGAGGCCCTCTTCGGCGCCCTTGGCGGCGGCCGCGTGCGTGCCTTTTCCGCCGGCAGCCGGCCGGCGGGCAAGGTGAATCCCTTCGCGCTGGAGCTGCTGGACGCGCAGGGCCTCGCCTCCGCCCATCTGCGCAGCAAGAACTGGGACGAGTTCGCCGCGCCGGGTGCGCCGGCGCTCGATCTCGTCGTCACAGTGTGCGGGAATGCCGCCAATGAAAGGTGCCCGGTGTGGCCGGGCGGTCCGCTCAAGGCGCACTGGGGCGTCGACGACCCGGCCGCCGCAGTCGGCAGCGAGGCGGAAATCCGCGCGGCGTTCATGAAAGCCTATGCGCTGCTGGCCGAGCGTATTCTCACCTTCCTCAGCCTGTCCTTCGAGGACATGGAACGCGGCGAGCTGCAACGCCACCTCGACGAGATCGGCCGCGCCGGCGCCGCTGCCGTCGTGCCGGAGGGACTGAGCTTTTCCGATGACCTTTCCTGAACTCACCCCGGCGCAGCAGCGCCTGCGCAGTCTGGCCCTGATCCTCGCCGTCGGCGCCTATCTTCTTTCCTTCTTCCATCGCGTCGCGCCGGCGGCCATCGCTGGCGACCTCGCGGCGAGCTTCCAGACCAGCGCCGCGTCGCTCGGCGTGCTGGCGGCGACCTACTTCTACGTCTACACGCTGATGCAGATTCCCACAGGCGTGCTGGCCGACACGCTGGGGCCGCGGAAGATCCTCACCCTCGGCGGCATCGTCGCCGGCGCCGGCTCGCTGCTCTTCGGCCTGGCGCCGACCTTCGAACTGGCGCTGATCGGCCGCACGCTGGTCGGCCTCGGCGTTTCGGTTGCCTTTATCGCCCTGCTCAAGCTGGTTGCCGTGTGGTTCGAGGAGCGTCGCTTCGCCACGCTCACCGGCACGGCGATGTTCATCGGCAACATCGGTTCGGTGACGGCAGGGGCGCCGCTGGCGTGGGCGGCACAGGCGGCGGGCTGGCGCTCGGTGTTCGTGGTGGTCGGCATCCTCTCGTTTGCCATCGGCCTCGCCTCGTGGTTCTTCGTCAAGGATCATCCCGTTGCGGACACCCCCGCCGCAACGAGGCTGCGCGGCGACCGCACCGCCTGGCTTGGCAGTCTCGCGATCGTCATGAAGAACCGCGCCACCTGGCCCGGCTTCTTCGTCAACACCGGCGTTGCCGGCAGCTTCTTCGCCTTCGCCGGCCTGTGGGCGGTGCCGTACTTCACCCAGGTGCACGGCATGACGCGGAGCGTCGCCTCCAACCATATCAGCGTGTACTTCATCGGCTTCGCCGTTGGCTGCGTTCTGGTCGGCCGCATTTCCGACCGCATGGGAAAACGCAAGCCGGTGATGGTCGCCGGCGCCGCCCTGCACGCGCTCGGCTGGCTGGTGTGGCTCCTCGCCGGTGCGCTGCCGCCCGTGCTTACATATGCTCTGTGCGGCGCGATGGGCGTGCTGACGGCGAGCCTGACGCTGTCCTGGGCCTGCGCCAAGGAAGTCAATCCGCCGCTGCTCTCCGGCATGGCCACCAGCGTGGTGAATGTCGGCGTGTTTCTCGGCCCGGCCATCCTGCAACCGCTGGTCGGCTGGGCCATGGACCGCAGCTGGCAGGGCGGCATGGACGGTGGCGCCCGCCTGTACACCGCGGCCGACTACCAAAGCGGCCTGCTGCTGATGGCTGGCGCCGCCGCGCTCGGCGCCGTGGCGACGCTGTTCGTGCGCGAGACCGGCTGCCGCAACATCTGGCGGGACAAGTTTATGGCCTGAACAAATAGAATGGCGTTATTGCCCCATCGCAATCGCGATTCCCATGGGGCCTGCCGAAACACCATAATCACCGGCACCGCCGGTGCGCTCCGGCAGACAACAATACTCTGGAGGAGACCTGGATGGCACATATCGTAATCATGGGCGCCGGCATCGGCGGCCTGCCCGCGGCATTCGAGCTGCGCGAAGCGCTGCGCAAGGAAGACCGCATCACCGTCGTATCGAATTCGCCGAACTTCCATTTCGTGCCGTCGAACCCCTGGGTGGCGGTCAACTGGCGCAAGCGCGAGGACATCGAGCTCGACCTGGCCACCATCCTCGGCCGCAAGAAAATCGATTTCTCCGCCGCCGGCGTCAAGCGCGTGCATCCCGACAAGAGCCAGCTCGAGCTGGGCGACGGCGGCACGATGGACTACGACTACCTCGTCATCGCCACCGGTCCCAAGCTGGCCTTCGATGAGATCGAGGGCCTCGGGCCGGACGGCCACACCCAGTCGATCTGCCACGTCGACCACGCGGTCGCAGCGGAAAAGGCCTGGGGCGAGTTCGTCAAGGATCCCGGCCACATCGTCGTCGGCGCGGTGCAGGGAGCGTCCTGCTACGGCCCCGCCTATGAGTACGCCGCGATCATGGACACCGATCTGCGCCGGCGCAAGATCCGCGACAAGGTGCCGATGACCTTCGTCACCGCCGAGCCCTACATCGGCCACCTCGGCCTCGGCGGCGTGGGCGACTCGAAAGGCCTGATGGAATCGGCCATGCGCGACCGCCATGTGAAATGGATCTGCAACGCCAAGGCCACCAAGGTCGAGGCCGGCAAGATGTACGTCACCGAGCACAACGACGACGGCACGCCGAAGAAGGAACACGTCCTCGACTTCAAGTACTCGATGATGCTGCCCGCCTTCAAGGGCGTCGATGCGGTGTTCGGCATCGAGGGCCTGGCCAATCCGCGCGGCTTCATCGTGGTCGACCCGCACCAGCGCAATCCGAAGTTCAGGAACATCTACTCGGTCGGCGTCTGCATCGCCATCGCGCCGCCCGACCCCACCCCCGTGCCCACCGGCGTGCCGAAGACCGGCTACATGATCGAGTCGATGGTCACCGCCACGGTGCACAACATCCGCGAGGAACTCGACGGCAAGGCGCCCAGCCACAAGGCCACCTGGAACGCGGTGTGCCTGGCCGACTTCGGCGACACCGGCGTGGCCTTCGTCGCCCTGCCGCAGATCCCGCCGCGCAACGTGAACTGGTTCTCCGAAGGCAAGTGGGTGCACCTGGCCAAGATCGCCTTCGAGAAGTACTTCATGCGCAAGATGAAGAAGGGCAGTTCCGAGCCGGTCTTCGAGAAGATGGTGATGGGCGCGCTCGGCATCATGAAGGTCAAGCGCTGAGCGTATTACTCCTCTCCCCTCGTGGGAGAGGGCCGGGGTGAGGGGCGGCCGCTATTTCATCAGCTCGATCTTCTCACCCTTGGCCCGCCGCGCCGCGGCGCGCGCCTCGATGAAGCGCTGGAACTCCGGCTGCTTTGTATAGGCGCCGGAGGCGACGTAGTCGAGCGAGGAGGCGAGGTGGAAGGGTCGCAGGTAGCCTTCCACGCGGAAGACTTCGCGCCCGCCGGCGTCGAAGAAGACGAAGCTCGGCGTGTAGGCGATCTTCATTTTCCGCGACCATTCCCGCATCGGCAGCGATTTCCCGTCCGGCGTCTTCACGGCCTCGTTCGCGGCGATGTCCACCCGCGCGGCGCGGAAGCGCTTCAGCAGTTCCGCCACCTCCGGCCGCGGGAAGCCCTCGGCGTGCATCTCGTCGCAGCCGGCGCAGACCTTCTGCTCGAAGATCACCAGCAGTGGCTTGCCGTCGCGTTTCGACAGGTCGAGCGGCGCGGGCAGCAGCCAGGGCGCGTCGTGCAGCGTCCCGCTCGCCGCCTCGCGCACGTTCGCCTGCAGGTAGTCGGTGTACGGCTGCTTTTTCTCCAGCCGCCCGCCGGCGTAGTCGAGGGCAACGTGGAACCGGTGCGGCGGCACGTAGCCGTTCAGGCGCAGTGCCGTGCCGCCCTTTTCGTCGAGCATCAGCAGCGTCGGCGTGAACTGCACGCGCAGGGCTTTCGCAAATTCCTTTTCCGTCGTCGGTTTGCCGGCGAGGTCGGTCACCTCGCGGTCGCCCCAGAGATTGATGGCGATGACGTCGAAGTGCCTGCGCGTCTTCTCGGCGATGGCCTTGTCGCCGAAGTTCTCGCGCAGCAGCTTGGCGCAGTAGGGGCAGCCGTCCTGGTGGAAATAGAGCATCAGGCGGCGGCTGCCCTTCGCCGCCTCGGCGATGTCCTCGCGGATGTCGAGGAAGGACTCCTTGAACCAGGCGGGCTGCTCCTCGGCCACGGCTGGGACGGCGAGGAGGATGAGGATCGAGCAAATCAGGGCGCGCATGGACTTGCCTTTCTGAAAAGGACCTACATTATTGACGTATCAGGGTCGTCCCGCATTCCGGCCTTGACAGACAATATAAGAAAACGCTAATATTCAGTCCATGATATCCAGACATGCCCTTCTCCTGCTGGCCGCCGTGCTGCCGGGGCTGACTCTAGTGCCAGCCTCTGTTTCTATGGCATTTGCCCAAGCCGCGCCGCTGGCCACCGCCACGGTCGAACTGCGCGAGATCGAGCTGACCTATCCTGCCGAGGCCGTCGTCGAGGCGGTGAAGCAGGCCGTCATCGCCGCCCAGGTGCCGGGCCGCGTGGTGGAAGTGCGCGCCGACGCGGGCGACGCGGTGAAGCAGGGCCAGATCCTCATGCGCATCGACGCGCGCGAAGCCGCCGAGGGCTACGCCGCCAGCCAGGCGACGCTCGCCAACGCGAAGGCCAACTACGAGCGCACCAAGAATCTGTACACGCAGAAGTTCATCAGCAAGGCCGCCCTCGACAAGGCCGAGGCCGACTACAGGGCGGCGCAGGCGGGCAGCGGCGCCGCGGGTGCCGCCGCCAGCCACGCCAGCATCGTCTCGCCGCTGACGGGCTACGTCGCCCAGCGCCACACCGAAGCGGGCGAGATGGCCACGCCGGGCAAGCCGCTGATTACGGTCTACGACCCGAAGGGCCTGCGCGTCACCGGCAGCATCCCGCAGTACAAGCTGGCCGAAGTGCGCGCCAACTTGCGCGCCAAGATCGAATTCCCCGAGAGCGGCAAATGGGTGGACGCCGCGAAGGTCGACGTCTTTCCCGCTGCCGACCCGCGCACCCACACCGTGACGGCGCGTGTGTACCTGCCTGACAACCCGCCCGGCATCATTCCCGGCATGTTCGCCCGCGCCCATTTCGTCACCGGCAAGGCGAAGAAGCTGCTGGTCCCCGCCGCGGCCGTGCTGCGCCGGGGCGAAGTGACGGCGGTGTACGCCATCGACGAGAAGAACGCGGCGCGCCTGCGCCAGGTGCGGCTCTCCGAGCCCCTGGCCGGCGGCTTCCATGAAGTGCTGGCGGGCTTGAGCGCTGGCGAAAAGGTTGCACTCGATCCGGTCAAGGCGGGGATTACCGCAAGGCCGGCGGCAAATTGACGTCATTCCCGCGCCTGATCAGTGACAAACCTCAGCTTCGTCATTCCGGGCAAGCGAAGCGCGACCCGGAATCCAGAGCGGCCGCAAAAGAACCCTGGATTCCGGGTTCCGCCCAGGCGGGCGGCCCCGGAATGACGGTAAAAATGGGAAGTACGCGAGTGTGCTGAACATTGTCACTAATCAGGTTCCCGCGAAAACGCAGTTTCAGTGGAGGCTAACCTTCAGGTTATGCCGGAACTAAAGCGGGAATCCAGTGGGCGGCCGAATTGTCGTCATTCCCGCGAAAGCGGGAATCCATGGTTTCACCGCAGGACTGGATTCCCGCTTCCGCGGGAATGACAACGTGGTCTGTGAGCGCAGGGATACATACGGGGCAGGGGTTTCCTCCCTCCTCCTTCCTCTGATCCCGTCCCTGCGCTCCTTTTATTCCTGACAGAAGACGAATGGGCATCTCCGGAAAAATCGCCGCTCTGTTCCAGCGCTCGCAGATGACGCCGCTCATCGCGCTGATCGCCTTCCTGCTCGGACTCTTCGCCGTGCTGGTGACGCCGCGCGAGGAAGAGCCGCAGATCAACGTGACGATGGCCAACGTCTTCGTGCCGTTCCCGGGCGCCTCGGCGCGCGACGTCGAGAACCTGGTGGCGCGGCCGGCCGAGCAGGTGCTCTCGCGGATCAGTGGCATCGAGCACGTGTACTCCGTCTCGCGCCCCGGCATGGCCGTCATCACCGTGCAGTACGTCGTCGGCGAAGACCCGATCCAGGCGCTGGTGCGCCTCTACGACACCGTCAATTCCAATCGCGACTGGGTTTCGCCCCAGCTCGGCGTCGGCGAGCCGATCATCAAGCCGAAGGGCATCGACGACGTGCCCATCGTCACGCTGACCTTCTGGACGAAAGACGCCGGCCGCGCCGCCTTCGAGATGCAGCAGGTGGCGCGCGCTGTCGAGATCGACATGAAGCGCATCCCCGGCACGCGCGACGTCGTCACCCTCGGCGGCCCCGGCCACGTGATTCGCGTGGCGATGGACGCCGAGCGCATGGCTTCGCACGGCATCACCGCGCAGGACCTCAAGGCCGCGCTGCAGCTCTCCAACGCCATGCAGCCCTCCGGCAACCTGGTCTCGGGAAACCGCGAGATCCTCGTCGAGACCGGCACCTACCTCGAAACCGCTGCCGACGTGAAGCGCCTGGTGGTCGGCGTCGACGCCGGCAAACCGGTGTTCATGTCCGACGTCGCCGCTATCTCCGACGGCGCCGACCAGCCCTCGCAGTACGTCTGGCACGGCAGCAAGGAAGGGGAGTTCCCCGCCGTCACGCTGTCCATCTCCAAGAAGCCCGGCGTCAACGCCGCCGACGTCGCCGAATCCGTCATCCGGCGCGCCGAGGCGCTCAAGGGCGCGGTGATCCCCGAGGGCGTCGAATTCACCGTCACGCGCAACTACGGCGCCACCGCCACCGACAAGGCGCAGAAGCTCATCGGCAAGCTGGTCTTCGCCACCGGCGCCGTCGTGCTGCTGGTGCTGTTCGCATTGGGCCGCCGCGAGGCGGTGATCGTCGGCGTGGCGGTGACGCTGACTTTGGCGGCGACGCTGTTCGCCTCCTGGGCCTGGGGCTTCACGCTGAACCGGGTGTCGCTGTTCGCCCTGATCTTCTCCATCGGCATCCTCGTCGACGACGCCATCGTGGTGGTGGAGAACATCCACCGCTGGCAGCAGCTCGAACCCGACAAGCAGTTGTGGGAGATCATCCCCGAGGCCGTCGACGAAGTCGGCGGCCCGACGATTCTGGCCACGTTCACCGTCATCGCGGCTCTGCTGCCGATGGCCTTCGTCTCGGGCCTGATGGGCCCCTACATGAGCCCCATCCCCATCAACGCCTCGATGGGCATGTTCATCTCCCTCGCCATCGCCTTCGTGGTGACGCCCTGGCTGGCGCTGAAGCTGCTGGGCGGGAAACATCAGCCCTCTCCCCCGACCCCTCTCCCGCAGGCGGGAGAGGGGAGCCATTCACCCCTCGCCCCGCACGCGGGGAGAGGGGCCGGGGGAGAGGGGAAATTCGAGCGCCTCTTCCGCAAACACGTCACCCCCTTCCTGGAGAGCAACGCCGCCCGCCGCAAACTCTGGATCGGCATCTTCGCCGCCATCGCCGTCTCGGTGTCGCTGGCCCTGGTGCAGTGGGTGGTGCTGAAGATGCTGCCCTTCGACAACAAGAGCGAGTTCCAGGTGGTGCTCGACATGCCGGCCGGCACGCCGCTAGAGGACACCGCCCGCGTGCTGCGCGAGATCGGCGCCGAGATCGCCCAGGTGCCGGAAGTCACCGACTACCAGGCCTACGCCGGCTCAGCGAGTCCGATCAACTTCAACGGCCTGGTGCGCCAGTACTACCTGCGCGCATCAAGCGAGCTGGGCGACATCCAGGTGAACCTGGTCGACAAGAAGCACCGCCACCGCCAGAGCCACGAGATCGCCGTCTCCGTGCGCGACCGCATCGCCGCCATCGCGAAAAAACACGGCGGCAACGCCAAGGTCGTCGAAGTGCCGCCGGGGCCCCCGGTGCTCTCGCCCATCGTCGCCGAGGTGTACGGCCCCGACTACGCCGGCCAGATCGCCGTGGCGAAAGAAGTGCGCAAGGCCTTCGAGGGCACCGCCGATATCGTCGGCGTCGACGACTCCGTGCAGGCCAACGCGCAGAAGTTCGTGCTGCGTGTCTCGCAAAGCAAGGCGGCGCTGCTCGGCGTTGCGCAGAAGGACATCGTCGAGGTGGTGCGCATGGGCCTGGCCGGCGAAAACGTCACGCCGGCCCACTCGCAGGACGCCAAGTACGAGATCCCGGTGCGCGTCACCCTCGCCCCGGAGAAGCAGAGCGCGCTCGACTCGCTGCTCAAGCTCACCGTGCGCGCGCGCGACGGAAAAATGGTGCCGGTCTCCGAGCTGGTCGAGGTGCGCCAGGCGCAACGCGAGAAGGCCATCTACCACAAGGACCTGCTGCCGGTGGTGTACGTCGTCGGCGACATGGGCGGCAAGCTCGACTCGCCGCTCTACGGCATGTTCGATATCCGCTCGAAAGTAAATGGCATGGCGCTGGACGCTTTTGACAAAGCCGGCGGCACGCTCGGCGAATATTTCATCCGCCAGCCGAAGGACCCCTACGAAGGCTATTCGCTCAAGTGGGACGGCGAATGGCAGGTGACCTACGAGACCTTCCGCGACATGGGCCTCGCCTACGCCGTCGGCCTGATCCTCATCTACCTGCTGGTGGTGGCGCAGTTCAAGAGCTACCTGGTGCCGCTGATCATCATGGCGCCGATCCCGCTCACCATCATCGGCGTCATGCCCGGCCACGCCCTGCTCGGCAGCCAGTTCACCGCCACCTCGATGATCGGCATGATCGCGCTGGCCGGCATCATCGTGCGCAACTCCATCCTGCTGGTCGACTTCATCAACGAGCAGGTCGCCGGCGGCATGGACTTCGCCGAAGCGGTGATCCAGGCCGGCATCATCCGCGCCAAGCCGATCGCGCTGACCGGCCTCGCCGCCATGATCGGCGCCATCTTCATCCTCGACGACCCGATCTTCAACGGGCTGGCCATCAGCCTCATCTTCGGCATCTTCGTCTCGACCCTGCTGACGCTGGTCGTGATCCCGGTCCTCTACTACGCCGCGATGAAAGACCGCATCGCTGCGCCGTCCCACGCAGACTGACTTTAGAAGGTCTCCCCCTTAGAAAAAGGGGGAACAAGGGGGATTTGCCCTTCCCCCTTCCGCACAGCGGCGTCACTTCCCGACCAGCTTCCCCACATCCCCGATCAGCCCGTCCACCACCTCGCAGAGTTCAACGATGGCCGATTCCTCCACTTCAAGAAAGCCCTCGTATTCGGCCATGTTGCGCTTCTGGTGGGCCGCATCCAGCACCCGCCAGCGCGGCGCCGGCCAGTCGAGGGTGTGCGTGAGCGACTGGAACACGGTGAATCGGTTCTCGCTGCGGTAGCCATGCCAGCGCAGGGCGGCCAGCGCCGCGGCATGTGCGGCGTTGTAGGCGCTGGTGAAGCGGCCTTCGAGCGAGATGTTCGTCTGCCCGGCGTCGGACAGCCGGCTCCTGGCCATCGCCAGCATGCGCTCGACCTCGGCCTCGTTGCGCGGCTCGGCCTTGAGCTGGCCGATGCGCACCAGGTTATCCAGCGCGGGAAGGCTCATGACCATGCCTCCCGCCGGGCCGCCCCAAGGGAGGCATGCGCCCCCTCGGGGGGCAGCGAACGAATGTGAGCGTGGGGGCTCATGTTGTTCCGATCAAGGGCAGGACGGGTTGCGCCAGGACGCGGTTGACGAAGGAGTCCGGCTCGGCGCGGCGCCGCGCGAATTCGGCCGGCGTGTAGCAGGTTGGATTGATCTTGCGCCCGAGCTGCGCTTCCACCGGCATCAGCAGCTCCAGCACTTTCGCGAGCGACAGGTTCTTGCCGACGAGCATCACATCGATGTCGCTTTGCGCCGTGTCGGTCTGCTTCGCCACCGAGCCGTAGATCCATGCGCCCTGCAGGCCGGGCAGCAGCGGCTGCAGCGCCTCGCGCAGCGTCGGCTCCGCTCCCAGCGTCTTGCGCGTGAGCGCCACCAGTTCGCCGAATACGGGACTGTGCGGATTAGCCCGGAAGCGGCGCAGGTTGCCGACCCGCTCGGATTGCACCAGCCCCGCTTCGGCCAGGCGCTTCAATTCGCGTTGCAGCGAAGCGCTGCCCAGGCCGGACAGGCGGCGCAATTCGCTCAGGTGAAACCCGCGATCAGGCTGCCCGAACAGCCAGCGCAGCAACCGGGACTGGCTGTCGGAAAAAAGGGCGGAGGCAATTGACATGTCCAAATTCTAGCATGAACGTGCCAGTAAATGGCACGTTCTATGCGAAAGCCCGGCGTCATTCCCGCGAACGCGGGAATCCACGCCTTCCCCCTCTCCCTCCCAGGGAGAGGGCCGGGGTGAGGGTAAGCACCCCCACAAAGTAACCAAAGTCACACAACCCCCACCCCACCCTTGACGCCCCACCTCACCCCCAGTACATTAGCAACCATTAATATACCAACCGGGAGCAACCAGCAATGACCGTCAATCAATACATCCGCATCTTCGCCGGCGCCTTCATCCTGATCTCGCTGGGCCTCGCCCACACCAACGGCCAGGCCGACCTGTCGCAGACGTCGTGGCTGTGGTTCACCGCCTTCGTCGGCGCCAACCTGTTCCAGAGCGGCTTCACCAGGTTCTGCCCGCTGGAGACCATCCTGATCAAGCTGGGCGTCGCCAAGCCCTCCATCGGCGGCAGCTGCGCCTAAGAAGCAACGATCCTCCTCCTCGCCGCGCAAAGCGGCAGGTTTCAACGGGAATCCTGAAAGGGGTTCCCGTTTTTTTTTGGCTCATCCGGCTTTGTGTGTGAGTCGCATGCCGGCAATGCTCCCCTCGCCCCGCTTGCGGGGAGAGGGGCGGGGGAGAGGGGTCAAGCGGCCGGCCACCCTGGAGTACATATAAAGATATGGCTTTCAGTATGGCCAGGTGCTAACCTTGAGTCATGGCACTCACCCGATTCGGCGAGGTCGAGGGTGGCGTGCTCACGGTGCGGTTTACCTATCGCGCCTCCGTCATTCGAATCATCGGCGCCGGTTACTGGCGCAAAGGAAAGGCGATCTATGAAACCAAAAATAAAATACACCGATGAACCCCTCGGCAAGGTTCAGGTAATCCCCGACTTCCTTCCCTCGCCGGCCGAACTGGCGTTTCGCGAGGAGGGCGTGAAGGTCACCCTGGCCCTCAGCAGGAAGAGCATCGAGTTTTTCAAATCGGAAGCGACGAAGCATCGTACGCAGTACCAGCGCATGATCCGTCGCCTGCTTGATGCTTATGTCGAAGCTCAGGCCCCGACGCCCCGCACGAAGGCGCGTGCCGACAGACGGCGCGCTACTTGAGTCCGGTTTCCCACGCCAACGGCCAGGGCGACCTGTCGCCGCTCTCGTAACGCAGATTGAAGCCAGGCTCTCCTGTTGAGCCTGCCGAGTGGATACAATCCATGTCGTACGCATTGCGGCAAGCTGGACACTGTCGGGAGGTTCGAAATGAGCGACAAGCGATTGCCTGCCATCGGCGGCATGACTTTCGAGGAAATCAAACAAACCAACGAGCACGGCGCCGAGTACTGGAGCGCCCGCGATCTGCAAACGCTGCTGGGCTACAGCCAGTGGCGGCGCTTCGAACAGGCCATTGAACGGGCGATAACCTCTTGTGAACAATCCGGAAATAGACCTGACTACCATTTTGCCGGCGCCGGCAAAATGGTTGGCCTCGGATCAGGCAGTCAGCGATCCGTCGAGGATTACCACCTCTCCCGCTTCGCCTGCTACCTCATCGCCCAAAACGGCGACCCGCGCAAGCCGGAAATCGCCCAAGCCCAAAAATACTTCGCCGTCCAGGCCCGCCGCCAGGAGCTGAGCGATCAGGCTGCCGCCGACATCGAGCGGCTGGAACTGCGCAAGCAGACCGGCGAGGAATTCAAGGCTCTCTCCGGCGCCGCGCAGGACGCAGGCGTGCAGAGCAAGATGTTCGGCGTCTTCCACGACGCGGGCTACAAGGGTCTCTACGGCGGCCTGGGTCGCGACGCGATCAAGCAGCGCAAGGCAATTCCCGAAAAGGACAACCTGCTCGATCGCATGAACGCCACGGAGCTGGCCGCGAACCAGTTCCGCATGACGCAGGCCCGCGACAAGATTTCGCGCGACGGCGTGCGTAACCAGGCGCAGGCCATCCAGACCCACGAACAAGTCGGCAAGGAAGTGCGCGACGCCATCAAGCGCATCGGCGGCACCCTGCCGGAGAACATTTCGCCCGCCGAGCACATCAAGGAAGTGGAAAAGCGCCTCAAGGACGCGACGCCCAGGCTGGAACTGAACGAGCGCGAGGCGGGCGGCCTGCTGGGCGGCACCAGCGGAACGCAGAAGCAGAAAGGCGAATCATGACCGAGCCGACGATCACGTGCCCGAATTGCAAAACCGAGATCCGGCTGACGGAACGTCAACGACCAGGCCGACCTGTCGCAGATGTCGTGGCTGGGGTTCACCGCCTTCGTTGGCGCCAACCTGTTCCAGAGCGGCTTCACCAGGTTCTGCCCGCTGGAGACCATCCTGATCAAGCTGGGCGTCGCCAAGCAATCGCCCGCAGGCAGCTGCGCCTAGGCGCAAGTACCTTCCTCCCTCCTGCCGCGCAACGCGACAGGTTTCGACGGGAATCCTGAAAGGGGTTCCCGTTTTTTCTGACTCATCCGGCTTCGCAGCTCTCGTAACGCAGCTTGAAGCCAGGCTCTCCTGTTGAGCCTGCCGAGTGGAACAATCCATGTCGTGCGCATTGCGGCAAGCTGGACACTGTCGGGGAGGTTCGAAATGAGCGACAAGCGATTGCCTGCCATCGGCGGCATGACTTTCGAGGAAATCAAACAGAGCAACGACCACTGCGACAGGGGATCGGTACGCCTTGCCAATATGTCAATATTGACATACACTCAAATCGATGGCCAAGCAGCGTAAGCCGCTGGTGTGGCTGCATGGCGAAGTCAAGACGCCCCCGTTTTCGGCGCTTGCCAGAGTCGAAGCGGGTGTCTTGCTGCGACGCCTGCAGGAGGGGATGGCGATATCGCTGCCGCACTCGCGACCGATGCCGGGTATCGGTCGGGGCTGTCATGAATTGAGGATTCCCGACGCAAACCGCACCTGGCGCATCGTGTACCACGTGGATACGCAAGCCGTCGCAATCCTTGAGGTATTCGCCAAGACCACAAGCCAGACGCCGCAGACAGTCATCGACGTGTGCAAGGCGAGATTGAAACGCTACAGATCGGTTTAGCCGGAGGTGAATGCCATGAAGACCACCAAACTCGAACGCCTCCGGGCCGCCGGCTGGAAAGCCGGCAATGCGGAGGATTTTCTGCAACTGAGCGATGAAGAGGCGCAGCTTGTCGCGCTCAAGCTCTCGCTGGTCAGCGCGGTCAAGAAATCGCGCATCAAACGCAAGCTCTCGCAGATCGACCTGGCACAGCGCATGAAATCGAGCCAGTCGCGCATTGCCAAGATCGAAGCGGGCGACCCTTCGGTGTCGCTTGACCTGATCGTCCGCGCGCTCATCGCCAGTGGCGCAAAGGCACGCGACATCCAGGTGGCGTTTGCGTCGAAAGATAATGCAAAGTGATAACTATCCGCGGGCCTATGGCACAGACGATCACTTTGCCGGCGTCGGCAAAATGATCAGGAAATGAAAGGCACGCCATGACCGAGCCGACGATCACGTGCCCGAATTGCAAAACCGAATTCCGGCTGACGGAATCGCTCGCCGCTCCCCACGCGAAAGCGCGTGCCGACAGGCGGCGCGCTACTTGACCGATTTCCCACGCCAACGGCCAGGCCGACCTGTCGCAGATGTCGTGGCTGTGGTTCACCGCCTTCGTCGGCGCCAACCTGTTCCAGAGCGGATTCACAAGGTTCTGCCCGCTGGAGACCATCCTGATCAAGCTGGGCGTCGCCAAGCCGTCCATCGGCGGCAGCTGCGCCTAAGCGCAAGTACCTTCCTCCTTCCTGCCGCGCAAAGCGACAGGTTTCGACGGGGACCTCGAAAGGGTCCCCGTTTTTTATTGGGGTTGGGGAAAGTCAGTCGCTTGGTTACTGCGCGGCGGAGGTGTGTTCGTGTGCTAACGGACAGGAGCGGACTGATTCGGCTGGTACAGTCTGTCAGGGATATTGGTGTTTATACGGCACCTGCCGAACTGGATGCCTTGCTCATCAAGGCATTACAAGCGCATACTTTTAATTGGATATTAATTCACATTCGGACTCCACTGGTCCGACTAATGATTCTTAGAGATCGTCATCCATGGCCCATATCAAGTCCATAGAGGAGGTCGTCCTTGAACGAACCAATGAATGTGTTGACGCCGCAACTAAAAAGTTTTCGGGCGCCATTCGTCCAATCTACGGAAGCAACGAGCAAGGAAGACCGGATCACATTGGGTCATGTGTCCTGTTGATGATTGATAACGTGCCAGTGCTCCTGACCGCTGCCCACGTGCTAGATCACAACGTCCACTCAACTCTCTACGTCGGCGGCAATTCCTTGATACAAATAGAGGGCGACTTTCTTGCTACGACCAAGCCTGAGGGAGAGCGAGCCAAGGACCATTTCGATTTCGCTGCCAGAAAGCTCCAGAAGGAGACCGTTTGCGCACTCGGCGATGTTACGTACATCACTGAACGCGACATTCTTCCATCCACCGACGACACTACCGGCCACGTGTACTTGGCACTTGGGTATCCGAACACAAAGAATCGCAAACTCAATGCCGCAGCAAGATACGTTTGCCCACAGCTCTGGAAATACTCCTCTACGCACAAGCCGAATCAGCCGTTGGCGGTTAAGCTCGGGGCTCTGAGCGATAGCCACTATTTCCTCGGCTTCGACAAGAAGCATTCGAAAGACACGTCCGGGAACGTTATAAATTCCATCGATCCCAAAGGTATTAGCGGCGGTGCACTAATCGATCTCGGAAACCTTGCACATCCTGCCAATCTATCTGGATCGACACTATGCGGGGGCCTTCTTGCCGGCTTGCTAATCGAGTTCCATGCAAGTCACAGCACCATTGTGGCGACCCGACTACAAACAATTCTTCAAGGGCTCCGGGAAAATGGGCTCTAACCCATCAGTCAGTACAGACGGGATAACGAATAGCGTTTATCCGCCGACGCGAAAAGGTCTGGTGAGAATGAGGCGTC
>CAZASE010000030.1:0-31747 GCA_964487715.1 uncultured Rhodocyclaceae bacterium
CGCCCGGCAGCATCCACAGCTGCAGGTCGGCGCGCGGCTCGGTGTGGTCAACAAGCGGTTGGCGCGGCTTGTCGCCCGGCACCACGCGCTGGTAAGCGAGCCCGGGCAGCATGAAGGCGGCGTTGTTGCTGCCGAAAAGTGCGTTCAGGGCCTCGATCAGGCCGGGCGTCGCGCGCTGGTTGGCGGCGAGGGCGTGCACGGCCGTTGCCTGCCGGCGCGCGCGCAGGTAGGTGTGCAGATCGGCGTGGCGGAAACTGTAGATCGCCTGCTTCGGATCGCCGACGAGGAACAGCGGCGCGTCGCCGGCGCCGTAGATGGCCTCGAACACCTCGAACTGCAGCGGATCGGTGTCCTGGAACTCGTCGATCAGGGCCGCCGGAAAGCGCGCCTTCAGTGATGCTGCCAGCCACGGGCATGCACCGCCGCGCAGGCGCTCGTACAGGTTGTACAGCATGTCGTCGAAGGCGACCAGGCGCAGCTCGCGCTTGCGCCGGCGCAGGCCCTCGCCGGCCTCGGCCAGCAGCGTGCGAAGCAGGCGCAGGCGCAGCGTGGCGAGGTCCGCCAACAGGGCTTCGCGCGCCGCCAGCAGCGTTGCGGCCTGGTCGAAAAAGGCATGCGCGGGTGGCACCTTGCCCTTGCGGGTTCGATTCGCCAGAAAGGCCGCGCCGAACAGGTGCAGCTTGGCCTTCGCCAGGTCCACCGGCGCCAGCGCATCGGCACTGCGAAAGAACGCATCCCAGTCGCGTGCGCCCTGGCGGATGGCCTCTTCGCCGTAACTGTTGGCATTCAGCCCGCTTCGTCCGGCGAGCAGGCAATCGACGATCGCGCCGCGCTGCGCGGTCCAGCTGGCGCGCGCCGCCGCGCAGGCGGCTTCCAGCGGCGCGGCGTCGATGGCGATCGCACGGTCGATGCCGTCGGGCCAGAGCACGCTCGCCAGGGGTTTGGCCAGATGGCGGCGCAACAGGCGCGCATACTTTTCCGGGCTGTCCCGCTGCTGCAGCAGGAAGGCCGCCAGTTCCGGGCCGAGCCGGTCGGCCGCGACGTGGCGCCGCCAGAAATCGCAAGCCGCCTGCATGAGCAGCTCGCTATCGTCGCGCAGCAGCGCCATGGCCATCGGGATGCGCGCCGCAAAGGGGGTGTCGGCCAGCGCCCGCTGGCAGAAGCCGTGGATGGTGAAAATCGCCGCCTCGTCGAAAGTCTGCAGGGCGAGGGCCAGGCGCCGCGACATGTCGGCATCGGCGAGGCCGTGGCGCTCGCGCAGCGCCTGCAGCAGGCGTGCCACGAAGGCGTCCGGCGCCGCCGGCCGCATGCCGTCGAGGCAGGCGAGCGCCTCGGCGAGGCGGCCGCGGATGCGCTCCCGCAATTCGGCGGTGGCGGCGTTGGTGAAGGTGACGACGAGGATCTGCTGTATTTCGAGCTTGCGTTCCAGCAACAGGCGCAGGTAGAGGCCGCAGATGTTCCAGGTCTTGCCGGTGCCGGCCGAGGCCTCGATCAGGTTGATGCCGTCGAGGCGGCAGTCGAGCACATCCAGTTCCGCGGCGTCGCTCACAGGCGCTCGTCCTCGAGGCAGTCGCGCAGCGGGCCGAAGACGGTGGTTGCGCATTGCATGAATGCGTCGTCGAGCGGTTCCGCCAGGCCGCGCAGCGCCAGGCGGTAGGCCGGGTCTTCCTCTTCGCCCCACGGCTGCTCGCGCGTGCTGAGCCAGGCCTTGCGCGCCCTGGCGAGGCTGCCATCCCGCGCGGCATAGTGCCACGCCGCCTTGGGGAAGAAGTGCAGCGGTTCACGCAGTCCGCGCCGATACAGGTGGAGGATTTCGCGCAGCAGCGCCTGCGCGCCGGCGCAGGCGCGCAGGCGGTAGCGGCCGTTGCGCGACAGCCACAGCGTTTGCGCGGCCGCGCCGGCGGGCGGTGCCGCGCAGAGGAACAGGTGGCTGATCCAGCCGGTGAGATAGTCGGCGGCACCGGTGTCGGCGTAACGCCAGCGCAGCAGGCCGCCCGGACGCAGGTCGTTGAAGACGCCGGACAGCCGCCACGGTTCGCCCGCCAGGTCGAAGTCCAGCGTGGCATGCCAGGCTGGCAGGCAGGCGGCGGCGCTTTCACGCCGCACTTCCTCGCCGAATGCCGCGAGCAGGCCCAGTTCCCGCTCGAGTGCCAGGGCGCCGAGGCGGCCGGCCGGATATTCGGTACCGGCCTGCGCCAGCGCGGCAAGCGCAGCGCGGTCGGCGCCGGCGATGCAGTGCGGCAGGAGGCGCTCGGCCAGCGCACGCCGGCCGGCCGCATCCGGCAGGAATGGCTCGTCGTCCGTCAGTGCCTCGGCGGCGTCGGCAAGCTCGACCTCAAGGCGCTCGCGCAGCAGGAAGCGGCAGGGATTGCGCAGGAAGCGCACCAGTGTGTCGAGCGACACCGCCTGCCATTCGGCGCCGGGTGCCGCCAGCGCCGCGAAGAAGAACGGCTCGCGCGCTGGCGCGGCGCCAGCCGCGTCGCTGTCGTCCGCTTCCTCCGCTTCCTCCACTTCGGCGCTGGCCGCGGCGGCCAGCGCCGGCGGCGCGACGCCGGCTTGGCGGCGGCGCAGCGCGTCGCAATACTCGGCGTTGAAACTGCGCAGGCGGGGGTCGGCGGCGGTGTCGAAGGCGTCGATGGAAAAGGGCTGCAGCGGATGTTCGACGACAAGCCGGCGGCGCGCCGCGGCGAGCGATTCCGCCGCGCGTGCGTCGCCGGCCACGGCCGCCACCAGCGTATCGAGCAGTTCCGCCACCAGCACCGAGGGCGGCAGCGCGGCGTTGTCGCGGATGCTGCGGCCGCAGTAGCTGAGGTACAGCGCCTCGCGCGCCGCGAGGAGCAGGTCGAGGAACAGGTTGCGTTCGTCGTCGCGCCGCTGGCGGTCGCCGCGCCGCGGGTCGCGCGCCATCAGGTCGAATTCGGCCGGCCGCGCCGTGCCGGGGAAGGCGCCGTCGTTGAGACCGATGGCGGCGATGAAGCGGAACGGCAGGCCGCGCAGACTGCCCATCGAGGCGAAAGTGAGGGTGCCGGCGGCGACGCCGCCGCGGCCCGGGTCGTCAAGCAGGGCCTGCAGCGCCGCCTGGACGACCTCCAGCGGAATCGCCGCCGCGGCGCCGCCGAGCCGCATGTTGTCGTGCAGCTCGCGCAGGCTGGCGCGCAGTTCGCGCAGGTCTTCGATCTCGTCGGCGGCCGGCGCGAGGAAATCGTCGAGGATTCCGTCCAGCGCATCGAGCCAGCCCTGCGCCGGCTTCGGTCGGATCAGCGCGTCGTGCAGCTGCCGCAGCGCCTCGGCGAAGCGCCAGAGGGCGCCGAGCGCGAGCGCCAATGCGCCCTCGGCATCGCCCGCCGGCGCCCGTCCGTGCCACGGCGCGTCGATGCCGGCCGGCAGGGCGTAGCCGAGGAACAGCCGGTGCAAACCGTCGGCAAAGCTGTGCCGGTCGATGTCCGGCAGGTGGAACTGCGCGCGGTGGCGGCCGTCGATGCCCCAGCACACGGCGGCGTCGCGCAGCCAGTCATGCACGCGCGACAGGTCGTCGCCGACAAGGCCGAAACGCCGTCCGACGATGTCCTGCTGCAGCAGGCTGAAGACGCCGCTCGCCGGAAAGCGCGAGGCGGCCAGCGCCAGCAGGGCGAGCAGCGCCTGTGCCGCGGCATTGACGCTGCCGCGGCCGCGGCCGGTGATGGCGTAGGGGATGAAGCGCGCCCGCGGCGCATTGCCGAAGACCGCGTCGATCAGCGGCGCCGCCGCCTCGATGTCCGGTGTCACGACGAGGATGTCGCCCGGTTGCGGCGGCGCGTCGCCGGCGAACAGGGCCAGCAGGCGGTCCTGCAGCGCTTCGAGTTCGCGCGTCAGCGAATGGCAGACGTGGACCTCGATGCTGCGGTCGTCGTCGGCCAGCACGATGCCGGCCGGTGCCGGTTCGCGCAGGTCGAGGATGCCGTTCTGCAGGCGTGCAAGCAGCGTCTCGCCGGCGGCTGGCGCGAATCGCGCGTCGTCGATCACCGCCTCGTCGGCCTGTTCCAGCAACAGGTCGATGTGCGCCTGGGTCTGGCGGCCCCAGGCGGCCAGCAGGCGGTTGCCGCTCTCGTGGTAATCCGCCGTGCCGGCGACGGCGAGATAGCCGAGGCGGCGCGGGTCGACGATCTCGTACCAGTACTCGCGGCAGGGATTGAGCACGTACAGGCGCAGGTCGATCCAGCGGCCGAGCTGGCGCAGGATGTCCAGATACAGCGGCGGCAGCGCCGGCAGACAGAACAGATGGGCCGTCGCCGGCAGCCCGGCGTGGCGCAGGGCCTCGCCTTCGGTCTCGGCGATGCTGCGCAGGAATTGCGCGGCGGGGTGCTCGCGCGCCATGCCGAGTTCGCCGGCGATGCGGCGCCAGAGCGCCGCCTGCCATTGTTCGTCCTGCCGGCTGGCGGCGTCGGCGCCGCCGATGCGCGCGGCGCGACCGGCCGACCAGTCGGCCAGCCAGTCCTGCCGGTAGCTCAGATACTGTTCCAGCAGTGCGGCAACGCGCAGGGCGAGGTCGTGGCGCATGACCGGGTCGGCCTCGCGCAGGTAGGCCTCGAGGCGCGGCTGGTCGCGCAGGAACGCCGCGTCGCCGAAGATGCGGTCGATGCGCCAGGCGAGCACCGGCGGGGCGAACGGCGATGCCGCCGCGACCGCCGGCACCAGATGGGCGATCTGCCGCCACAGCCATTGCGCGAGGAAGGAAAATTCGACGTTGCAACAGATGCCGTCGCGGTCGGCGATGGCCTGCGCCAGCTTGCGTCGCAGCGCCGCGCTCGGCACGACGATCTGCTCGGCGGCGAAGGGCGAGGCCGGCGTCGCGGCGCGGCCGTCGAGGAGCGCGTCAAACAGGGTCTCGCCGCGGTTGGCGAAGGTGATGTGCAGCATCGGCGGGATTATCCGGCATCCGCGGGCTCACCGCGTGAGCCCTTGCCGGCCGGCCGATCCGGGCAGGCTGTGGCAGCCTGCGGGCGTGGTGCTGCACGCAAACGGGAACTGATTGGCGCGCGAGTTCGTCGTCCTCGCGCAAGCGGGGACCCATGGGCAACCAACCGGATTCCCGCGTTCGCGGCAATGATGTGGGCGGGCGATCAGAAGTTGCCCTGGGTCGCGGCGTAGAGGCGGTCGCGCAGCTGCACCAGGCGCGGGCCGATGTCGTCGAAAATGCGCTGGCGCGGCATTTCGAACGGCGGGCCGGAGCAGGTGATGGCGAGGATCTTCGCCTGGTCGCGCGAGACGAGCGGCACCGCCACCGAATAGACGTCCTTGTTCCATTCGCCGAGCGAGACGCAGAAGCCGTGCTTCTGGAACTCGCGCGCGGCCTTCTCGAAGCTGGCGCGAAAGTTCTCCCAGTCGTTCTTTTGCGCGATCTTGCGGTGTTCCTCGAGCATCGCCGTACGCGCGTCGGCGGACAGTCCGCAATGGTAGGCGCGCCCGAGCGCCGTCATGCCGTAGGGCACGCGGGCGCCGACCTCGAGGCGCATCTGGAAGGTCGGGTTGCCCTGGCATACTTCGAGGAACACCATGTGCGGCTGGTCGCGCGCCGCCAGGCAGACCGTGGCGCGGGCGTAGTCGGCGAATTCCTGCATCAGGGGCCGCGCGATCGCGCGAATGTCCTGGCTGGCAAGGAAGGAATAGCCGAGCGCCAGCACGCCGACGGACAGGGCGTACTTGCCCGAATCGGGCGAGTAGTTGAGGTAGCCGAGCTGGGTCAGGGTGTGCGTCAGCCGCGTCACGGTCGGCTTCGGCAGGCGGGCGCGCTGCGCGATCTCGCCATTGCCGAGGCTCGGGTGGCGCGGCGTGAAGGCGCGCAATATGTCGAGGCCGCGCGCCAGCGCGGTAACAAACTGGCGGTCCTTGGCGGCCGGCTTGCTGCGCGGCGCGGCGTTCGTGGTCTTGGCGGCGGTCTTGCTCATGCGCTGGGTCACTCCCGGGTCGGTCGGCGGCGGGGCTGGCGGTTCAGGCTTCCGGCAGGATGACGACTTTGCCCTTCACCTGGCGCGCCAGCAGGCGCGCGATGGCATCCGGCGCCGCGGCCAGCGGCAGCTGTTCGCTGACCGGCGGCTTGATCTTGCCGGCCGCGAACCAGGCGATGAGCTGCGCCATGTTGCGCGCGTGGCCGCGCGGATCGTGGCGCACCGCGTCGCCCCAGTACACGCCGACCAGCGAACGCTCCTTGAGCAGGGCGAGGTTGAGCGGGATCTTCGGGATCTCGCCGGCGGCGAAGCCGACGATGAGCAGCCGACCGTGCCATGCCATCGCGCGCAGTGCCGACTCGGTGTAGCTGCCGCCGACCGGATCATAGACGAGGTCGACGCCCTTCTCGCCGGTGAGGGCGAGCGTGCGCTTGCGCAAGTCCTCAGTGGCGTAGTTGATGGTTTCGTCGGCGCCGAGCTGCCGGCACAGCGCCAGCTTGTCCTCGCTCGATGCGGCGGCGATGACGCGCGCGCCCATCGCCTTGCCGATCTCGATCGCCGCCGCGCCGACGCCGCCGGCGGCGCCGAGCACCAGCAGCGTTTCGCCGGGCTGCAGCCGGCCGCAGTCCAGCAGCGCGTGCAGCGAGGTGCCGTAGGTCAGCACCAGCGCCGCGCCGCTGGCGAAATCCATGTCCGCCGGCAGCGGCATGATCTTCTCGGCCGCCACCGTGCACTCTTCGGCGAAGCCGCCGGTGCCGGGAAAGCCGATGACGCGGTCGCCGGCCTTGAGGCCCGCCACGCCGTCGCCGACCTCCTTGATGAGGCCGGCGACTTCCGCGCCGGGCGAGAAAGGCAGCGGCGGCTTGACCTGGTAGAGGCCCTGCACCATCAGTGCGTCGGGGAAATTGAGCGCGGCCGCCTTGACGTCCACCACCACCTGGCCGGGGCCGGGCTTCGGCGAGGGGACATCCTGCACGGTCAGTGTGTTCGGCGGGCCGTAGGCGGAACAGAGCAAAGCTTTCATGTCTTTGGCGAACCTCTCAGAGGGGAGTCGGGTTGCGGTCTTCGAGGATGTCTTCCATGCGCAGGCGCACTGCCTGTTTGATGCGCGTGTGCGGGATGACGTAGAAGCGGTTCGCCGCGACCGCGTCGAAGACGGCGCTGGCCATGTCGTCCGCCGTCAGGCGGCCCGATCTTACGGCCTGGCCGATGCGCTCCTGGTAGGCGGTGGAGGCGGGCGAGGCCGGCCCTGCTGCGCCGAAGCGTGGCGGCCGGTTGCGCTCGGAGGTATGGATGGCGGTCGGCACCCACGCCGGGCAGAGCACCGAGACGCCAACCCTGGCCTGCTGCGCGGCGAGTTCGGTGTACAGGGTTTCCGACAGCGTGACGACGCCATGCTTGCTGACGTTGTAGGCGGACATGCCCGGCGTGGACAGCAGGCCGGCAGCCGAGGCGGTGTTGACCACATGGCTTGCTTCGCCCTGCGCCAGCATGCGCGGCAGGAAATGGCGGATGGCATGCACGACGCTCCACAGGTTGACGCCGAGGATCCATTCCCAGTCGGCCGTCGTCAGTTCCCAGGCCAGCCGCGTCAGGCCGACGCCGGCGTTGTTGCACAGCAGGTGCACGCCGCCGAAGCGGCTGAAGGCCTCGTCGGCCAGGGCGGCGATGTCCTCCTCGCGGCTGACGTCGACGCGGCGGATGCACAGCGCCTCGGCGGCCAGCGGCAGCGTCGCCGCCGCCTCGGCCAGCTTCGCCGCGTCGATGTCGGCCAGCACCAGGCGCATGCCCTCGCGCGCCGCCCGCTGCGCCAGCGCCAGGCCGATGCCGCTGGCCGCGCCGGTGATGACTGCCGTCCGGTCCCTGAGTTCGCGCATAATCGTGTTCCAATGGATTTGCCGAGACGATATCATGTCGGCGAACAAAACGAAACCATCGTTCGCATAGCGAAACGTGAAGGGATGAAGCGGGTGGCGAGGTGCGACATCGAAGCGGCGGGCGGCGGCAGCGCGGATACGGCGAGCCTGCCCGACTGCCTCGTCTGCGGCGGCTGCTGCGCCTGGTCGGAAACCTGGCCGGTGCTGATCGGCGACCGTGACGGCGAGGGCATTGCCGAAGACCTGATCGATGTCGCGAATCAGCGCATGCAATCCTGGGGACATCGCTGTGCGGCGCTGGAAGGCGAGCTCGGCGTCCGCGTCGGCTGCGCCGTCTATGCGCACCGGCCCCTGGTGTGCCGCGAGTTCAAGGCGGGTTCGGCGGATTGCCTGATGGTGCGGCGCGCGCTCGGTTTCGGCACCGACTGAGATGGGCGCCTGGTTTCTCTACCTGATCGAATGCCGGGACGGCAGCATCTACACCGGCATCACCGTCGATGTCGCCGCGCGCTATGCCGCGCATGCCGGCGGCACCGGTGCGCGCTATACCCGCTCGCATCCGCCGAAGCGCCTGCTCGCCAGCGTGGAGTACCCCGACCGTTCGGCGGCGCTGAAAGCCGAGCACGCGGTGAAGCAGTTGTCGCCGCACGCCAAGCGGGAGTTCGCCGACCATGCCGCCGTCGCGGCGCGTGCGCCGGAGCGGCTGCTGAGGATTTCAGACAGGGTGGCGATTCCCCTCGAAGAAATCGAGCTGAACGCGATCCGCGCGCAAGGGGCCGGCGGCCAGAACGTCAACAAGGTGGCGACCGCCATTCATCTGCGCTTCGACATCGGCGCGTCCTCGCTGCCGGATGCCTGCAAGGCGCGGCTGCTCGCGCTGAGTGACCAGCGCATCACGGCCGACGGCATGGTCGTCATCAAGGCGCAGCAGTACCGCAGCCAGGAAAAGAATCGCGAGGGCGCGTTGCAGCGCCTGCAGGAACTCGTCGCCGGCGTCATGCAGTCGCCGCGTCCGCGCAAGCCGACCCGGCCGACGCGCAGTTCGCAGCAGAAGCGCCTCGATGGCAAGAGCCGGCGGGGCGAAATCAAGACCCTGCGCGGCAAGGTGGGCGACTGAAAGGGGGCGTGTCGATGGCAATGCTGGCGAATATCGTGGTGGCGGAGCTGGATGAGGCCGAGGCGATCGGCGAATCCTCGCGGCCGGTCGAGGAATGGAAAGGCCTCGAGATGGTCGGACTGGACCAGGAAAAGCTGGCACTGCTGCATGCCCTGTTGTCCGGCCAGTTGTCCGATGAAGCAGCGCGCGATTTCCGCCTCTACTACGCCGCCTCGGACGAGGGACCCTGGCTGCTGCGCTTTCCGGCCGACTCGGTGCAACGGCTCGCCCGGCTCGAGGACGCGGCGCTGGAGCAGGTCGGCGAGGAACTTGCGGCGACCGAAAGTTTCGAGGCCGCGGGCTGGCCGGCCGACCTGGTGCAGAAGCTCGTCGCCGACCTGGCCGATCTGGCGGGCGTGGCGGCGGCGCAGGAGAAGCCGCTGTTCGTCTGGCTGATGGCGATCGAGCGCGATTGATGAAAGCCCTGAGCGGGCTGGATGGCAGCTTCCTGCATCTCGAAACCGCCGCGACGCCGATGCACGTCGGCTCGCTGCACCTGTGCGAGCTGCCGCCCGGTTTCAAGGGCGACTTCTACGCCAGGGTGCGCCGGCTGCTGCAGGGCAGCCTCGACCTGGCGCCGCTCTACCGGCGCCGGCTGGCGGAGATGCCGCTGCACTTCGCCAATCCCGTCTGGGTGGACGGCGGCGAGGTCGACCTCGACTTCCATGTGTACCGCCATACGCTGAAGCGGCCCGGCACGCGGCTGCAGCTGGAACGCTGTACCGCGCGCCTGCATGCCGCGCCGATGGATCGCCGCCGGCCGTTGTGGGAGGTGCATGTCATCGACGGCCTGCAGGGCAGCCAGGTGGCGTTCTACATGAAGGTGCACCATGCCGTGCTGGACGGCGCGGCCGGCGTGGCGCTGGCGCAGGCGCTGTTCGGCATCGCACCGCAAGCCGGCCGCAGGCCGGGCGCCGTGCCGGCCGTGCCGGCGCGCGCCGAGCAGCCGGGCATTGTCAACCTCGCCGGCGCGGCCCTGCGCCACGACGCTGCGCAATACATCAAGCTGCTGCGGCATCTGCCCGAGGTGTTCCGGACGCTCGCCGGAATGGTGAAAAGCGCGGGCGGCGGTGCGGCAGCACCAGCGCCGCTACGGCAGAATTTCTCCTTCGGGCCGAAGACGCCGCTGAATGTGCCGATCACCGCCGAGCGCGGCTTCGCCTGCGTGTCGCTTCCCCTCGCCGAGGCGAAACAGATCGCTGCCTGCCAGGAGGCGAAGCTGAACGACGTCGTGCTTGCCCTGTGCAGCGGCGCGCTGCGGCGCTATCTCGCCCATCACGGCGGCATCCCGAAGAAGCCGCTGATCGCGACCATGCCGATCTCGCTGCGCCAGGCCGGCAATACCGAGATCACCACCCAGGCGACGCTGAGCCTGGTCAGCCTCGCCACGCACATTGCCGACCCGCTGCGACGGCTGCGTGCGATCCGCGATGCGTCCGGCGCCATGAAGTCCGTCGCGCGCCGCGCGCAATCGATCATTCCCACCGATTTTCCGTCCATCGGCGTGCCGTGGCTGGTCGGCGGGCTGGCCGCGCTCTACGGGAAAACGAAGCTCGCCAGCGCCATTCCGCCCATCGCCAACCTCGTCATCTCCAATGTGCCCGGCCCGCCGCAGATGCTCTACGCCGCCGGCTTGCCCATGCGCGCCTACTTTCCCCTGTCCATCGTCGAGCACGGCCTGGGCGTGAACATCACGGTGATGAGCTACGCCGGCTCGCTCGATTTCGGCATCGTCGTCGCCCGCAAGGCGGTGCCCGACCCGCGCAAGCTGGCGCAGGCACTGCTGGAGGCGCACGAGGAACTGAAAAAACGCACCCTGCCGCAGCCCGCCCCTGCGGAGAAGCGCAAGCGTGCCGTTAACATAAAAACAACGTCGTCAAAATCCTGAAGGGAGGAAACATGCACAACCCGCATCACTGGTACGAGTTCGGCCTGCCGCAAGCGCCCGGCCTGGTTAGACTGGCGCTGGAGGGGCGCGCGCCGTGGGAACTGGGTGCCTCGATCGCGGCCAAACCTTTGCTGCGCCTCGCGCCGAAGGGCGACTGCCACCCGGTGCTGGTCTTCCCCGGGCTGATCGCGCCGGATGTGTCGACGCTGCCGCTGCGCAAATTCCTCAGGGGGCTCGGCTACGCGGCCTCCCCCTGGAAACTCGGCTTCAACCTCGGCCCGCGCGAGGGCGTGATCGAGTCGTGCCAGGCGCGCCTGAAGGAACTCTACGAAAAGCACGGCAGGAAGGTCAGCCTGATCGGCTGGAGCCTGGGCGGCCTCTACGCGCGCGAACTGGCCAAGGTGTACCCGGATGCGGTGCGCCAGGTCATCACCCTGGGCACGCCCTTCACCGGCCATCCGAAGGCGACCAATGCCTGGCGGCTCTACGAATTCGTCACCGGCCACAAGATCGGCGCGCCGGAAATCCACGAGCCGCTGCGCACGCCGCCGCCGGTGCCGACGACGTCCATCTTCAGCCGCACGGACGGCGTCGTGGCATGGCAGTGCAGCGTTGAAAAGGAGGGGCCGCTGGCCGAGAACATCGAAGTCGAGGCGAGCCACCTCGGCATGGGCCTCAACCCGATGACCTTCTACGCCATTGCCGACCGCCTGGCGCAGCCGGAGGGCGAATGGAAGCCCTTCGACCGCGGCGGGCTGCGCGGCATGCTCTACCGCAATCCGCGCCGGCGCGGCTGGTTCTGAGTCATGCTGTTCGCCGTCATTCCCGCGAAGGCGGTTTTGTTTGTCATTCCCGCGGAAGCGGTGTGGTTTGTCATTCCCGCGAAAGCGGGAATCCAGAAGTGCCGCTGCTTCAACGCCGCTGGGTCCCCGCTTTCGCGGGGACGACGAATATTTGACAGTCGCTTACGCGTTTTTCAATAATGCCGTCCGTCGAAGTCAACGGCCTGGCGATCGAGTACGAATCCCTCGGCAAGCCGTCCGATCCGCCCATCGTCCTCATCATGGGGCTGGGCATGCAGCTCGTCGCCTGGCCCGATGCCTTCTGCCAGGGGCTGGTCGAGCGCGGCTTTCGCGTCATCCGCTTCGACAACCGCGATAGCGGCCTGTCCGGCAAGATCCATCTGAAGAAGCGGCCCAACCTGCTGCTCGCCTTCGCCTCGGCCTGGCTCAGGCTGCCGGGGCGCGCGCCCTACACGCTCAACGAGATGGCCGACGACACCGTCGGCCTGCTCGACGCGCTGGGCATCGAGCGCGCGCACATCGTCGGCGCCTCGATGGGCGGCATGATCGCCCAGGTCGTCGCGGCGCGTTTCCCCCACCGCGTGCTCAGCCTCACCTCGATCATGTCGTCGAGCGGCAACCCGAAAGTGTCGCGGTCCAGGCCACGCGCGCTGCGGGCGCTGCTGAGCAAGCCGTCCGACCCGAACGACCCGGAGCAGGTGGTCGAACACCTGATTCGCCTGTTCGGCGTCATCGGCAGCCCCGGCTACCCCACCGACCAGGACGAGCTGCGCCGGCGCATCGGCGGCGGCGTGCGCCGCGCCTACCATCCGGCGGGCGTGCTGCAACAGTTGCTCGCCATCATCGCCTCGGGCGACCGCCGCGACCTGCTGGCGAAAATCACCGCGCCGACGCTGGTCATCCACGGCGCCGACGATCCGCTGGTGCCGGTCGCGGCGGGCCGGGATACCGCGCATCACATCAAGGGCGCGCGGCTGATGGTGATCGACGGCATGGCGCACGACCTGCCGCCGGGACTGCTGCCGACCCTGGTCGAGGCGATCGCCTCGCACTGCAAAAAGGCCCGGGTTTCTGGAAAAAATGACTGATACCCGCATCGCATGCGGCGGCTCAGCGAACCGGTATAGTGAATCAACTTATGAGAGGTATGCGGGAGGTCTCAGTTCGACCCGAAGATTCAGGTCCGCTGGGCGCACCGACCGTCTCAGGATCGGCCGGAGCGGCCAATGAAACGGCAGCCTGATTCAGTCAGTTCCTGGCCCATAGACGTCCTTGGGTTCGCTCCGCAGCAGTCATTCAACGATAAGCTCAGTAGCGTGCATTAGCGCACCCGCTGTAGTGAAATGTTCTGCGCTACTCTCTTTAGCTCGCTTTCATATGCCTCGTACTCACCCAGATGAGAGCGCATCAGGCTTTTCCAGAGTTTTCCATGGTTGGGAACAGAGAAGTGGAGCAGCTCGTGGACGATCACGTAGTCCCATAGCCCGGGTTTCAGGCCGGGCAGTTCGTCGCTGAAATTCAGATGCCCGGCGGTGGAGCACGAGGCCCATTTGTTACGCATCGGCCGCACACCCAGCCAGACGACCTTCACATCCAGCTTGGCGGCCCATAGGCGGACGCGCTGTTTGAACTTATCCTTGCGATAGGTCGCCTGCATTCGCTTAGATCCGGTCCGCCTTTTCCAGCAGCGTAAACAACGCATCCACCATCGCCGTCACCCGGTCCAGGTCCTCCGTTTCCGCGAAGATGGCGAAGGTCACTTTCTTGCGGAGTTCACGCAGGGCGTTCTCGCTGCGTTTCCAGTTCGGAAACTCGGTGAAGGCGTGGCGAATCTTGCGGCTGACTACCTCTGCGTTCTGAATCTTCGCGTCCAGCAGGCTGCGGTAGACAAAATAGGTCAGGCCATCGAAAGACTTTTCGGCCTGTTCCTTCTTCCGCGTTTCATTGCCTTCCACTTCACGCAGCAATTCGGCCAGCGCCTCGGCCGTGCTGGTCTGGCGCTGCTCGAAGCTTTCCTGCACCGCTCGCGCGCGCTCCGCCATGGCGATGAGGTAAGGGTCATCGCTGTTTTCCTCGGCCAGTTTTTCGATGCTCTTGATGAGGTTGATGACCTTGGTGCCATCCCCGCCCTGCTGGTTCTTGATCAGCTCGATGGTCTCGCCGTCGATCGCGACGATCTTGCCCAACAAGCCCACGCCGTAACTGCTCACCTGCTGTTGCACCAGATGGTGGGTCTTGGCCTGGAAGTCGCGATCCACCATCACGGTCCGGGTGTAGGCCTTGCGGACCACCTGATAGATCGCCGACAGGGTGCCGTAGTCGGCCATGAAGGGGCGCAGGAAGGCATCGGGCGAGATGATCTCGTAGAGCATCTCGATTTCCTTGTATTCCTTGAAGAACTCCTTGCGCCGCTCCGGGTCGCGAAAGTGCTCGATGAGCGTATCCACGTCCTTGTCGTCGAACTGCCGCTCGATCAGGCCGAGGTAGGCCGGCGCGATGGCCTCCATCTTGTTCTTGAACAGCACCTTCAGCAGCTTGAGGTCCTTGACGATGGCGTTGATCTCGTCGCTGTCGAAGGCCAGCGCCTTTTCCAGCTTGTCGAAAATGCCGACGAAATCGAGCACGAAGCCATGGGGCTTCACCATCTCCTGGGCCTCGTTCTCGTAGGGGCGGTTCACCCGGGCGATGGCCTGCAGCAGCGTGTGGTCGCGCATCGGCTTGTCGAGATACATGGCGTAGAGCACCGGCGCGTCGAAGCCGGTGAGCAGCTTCTCGGTCACGATCAGTATCTTCGGCTGCTGGTCGAGCTTGCCGAAACTCTTGCGGATCTGCCGCTCCCGCTTCGGGTCGAGGTGGAATTCCTTCAACAGTTTGGAATCGTTATTGCTGCCGGTGTAGACCACCGCCGAATACTCGGGCGGCAGGAATTGATCCAGCGCGTGTTTGTAATGGGCGCAGGCCTCGCGGTCCACACCGACGAGGAAGGCCTTGTAGCCCAGCGGTTCGACGTTGCCGCGATAGTGCTCGGCGACGAACTGCGCCACCTGCTGGATGCGCTCCTTGCCCTTGAGAAAGTTCTTCAGGTTCACCGCCCGTTCGAGGATCTTGTTCAGCTCCTCGATGTCGGCCACGCCCTCGGCTTCGGCCAGCGAAAGGAACTCCTTGTCCAGCGTCTCGTGCGGCACCAGCATTTCATTGGGGGCGAGCTGGTAATAGAGCGGCAGCGTGGTGCCGTCCTCGATGCTGTCGGAGATGGAATACTTGTGCAGATAGCCTTTGTCGTCCTCGCAGCCGAAGGTCTTGAAAGTGCCCTTGCCATGGACGGTCTTGTCCACCGGGGTGCCGGTGAAACCGAGGTAAGTCGCGTTGGGCAGCCCGGCCATCAGGAAGTTGCCGAGGTCGCCGCCGGTGGTGCGGTGGGCTTCGTCGATCAGCACGTAGATGTTCGAGCGCGTGTTCAGGTTTGCCGGCATATCGCGGAACTTGTGGATCATCGTCACGATGATGCCGCGGTAGTCGTCGCGCAGCAGTTGATTGAGTCGAGCGATGCTGCTGGCGTGCTCCAGGTTGCCGAGGCCGAGCGCGGCGAGGTTCTTGAGCATCTGGTCTTCCAGCTCGTTGCGGTCGATCATCAGCAGCACGGTCGACTTGTCCGCCCCGGGCGCGCGGAACAGCCGTTCCGCCGCCTTGATCATGGTGAAGGTCTTGCCGCTGCCCTGGGTGTGCCAGACCAGGCCGCGCGTGCGCCCGGGATCGAGGGCGCGGCCGACGGTAGCCTCCACCGCGCCGGTCTGGTGCTGGCGCAGGATGTATTTGTTCAGCTCCTCGTCCTTCTCGGCAAAGACGATGTAGTCCTTCAGGAAGGCGAGCACCTGCGGAATGGCGCAGAAGCTCTTCACCTTGGCCTCCAGCTTGCCGACTTCCCCGTCCTTCCAGTTGAAGATGTTCCGCCGTACCGTGTTCCAGCTCACCCCGTAGGAAAAGCCGATGGCATCGGTGGCGGTGAACAACTGCTGCGAAACGAACAGCTCGGGCGTCTCGCGGTGGTAACGGCGGATCTGGTCCACCCCCAGGGCAATCGCCTCGTCCTTGTTGGCGTTCTTGCACTCGATCACCAGCACCGGGATGCCGTTGATGAGAAAGACCACATCCTCCCGCGTGCCGTAGTGGCCGTTGTGAAAGGCCCACTCCTCGGTGACTTCATAAACGTTGCGCGCCGGATCGACGTAATCGATCAGGATCAGGTCGCGCTCGCGCTTCTCCTCATGGTCGAAGAACTTACCCCGGTTGCGCAGGTGCTCGACGAATTCCCGGTTGCCGTAGATGTTGGTGTGGAGATGGCGGAACTGCCCGAGTAACGCACCCGGGCCTTCCGCGTAGCGCGGGTTGAATTCCCGCAGCTTGGCGTCGAGCAGGTCGTCGAAGAAGAGCGAACGGTTTTTTACACGGTCGGCGGGCGGGACGTCCGGATCAAAGCCGCGTCGCTGCTCGGCTTTCTCGCGGGACACAATCGTCCAACCGATGGCCTCGGCGTAGCCGAGGATGCGGGCTTGGACGGTTTTGTGTTCGCCGGGTGTGGGCATTTCCACTATGCAGGGTTGAAGGCGGAAATGTTCTCGGGCCCGCACCAGCCTTCCAGCGTCGTCAGTGCTCCAGCCGTAAGCTCTTGCGTGAACAGAAGCGCGAGGTTTTGCTTTGGACGCGAGCACGCGACATAGAAGAGGTTTCTGTTACGAACATAGCTATCCTCTTTGTTGGCGGGGTAGCGATCAGGAACCCACTCAAGAAACTGAGTCCAGTTGTATTGATTCCAGCCTCGGCCGAGCACAACGAGGACGTTTTCAAACTCTGCTCCTTTCACGCCATGCTTGGTTGAGAATGGCGTGTGATCATTGATGAAGTCCGCTAAGGCCATGAGTTCCGAATACGGCAGTGGCCGAAGTTTTTCAATTTGAGTCAATGTTCTCGAAGCGTCGATCTCCTCGCGCGTGGCCTCGGCAAGTTGCCTTTCGGTCCGAAGCACCGAGTCAGGGAGTCTTGGCTTCTGAGTCTCCTTTAGGAGATCAATGACTTCGCCAATCATTCCAGTGGTCCGAAGGTCAACTAAGCGTTGCATGTCTCTCGCCCAGTCATGCTTCTCCGAGAGACTGGAGAGGTTCCCAACCTTTCTCCCAATCACCGAAAACATCTCACCAAACCTTCCAGCTGAGAACGCCGCACATGCGGGTTCCACGGTGTCAGCCAAAAATGCGATGTGCGGATCCTCTTTCTTTAGGAGCGAATCGTTGTATTCGAATACGTTCCAAATCTGGCTGTAGTGCTGCTCTGCCGCTAGGACGTTGTGGGTGAGCATCAGAATTTTTGTGTTTTCTGGTTCAAAATTCCATCCCGTGTTCCTGAGTGTCTCGCAAAGCGCTGACAAATAGCGGTGTGCCTCATCAGAAGGGAGATCTCCTCCCCAATGTCCGCCGGTTTGTCGGTGCCCAGTGAACCCGTTGGAGTGATACACTTTTACCGATCCCACCGCCGCAGGATCACTGACCTGCTGAGGAAGATCCGGCCGGATGCGATTCAAGACATTCACGACGGCGGGCACAGATCGAAAGTTTGCTTCCTTACCAATCAGCTGCAGGTTTGCATGATTGATGCAGCCGGCGCCGGTTCGATAAATTTTCTGCCAGCTGTCGCCGAACAACCCGACAAGCGGGCCTTCGCCAGACTCTACAAAATGCTGAATCAGACTTTCTGCGAATGCTGCATCGGTATCCTGATATTCATCGATGAAGAGCACCGGAAACTTGGCAGCGAGAATCCTTCGGAATTTCGGGTTCTCCATCAGAACCACCATGACCTTCAAAACATCATCATGGTGCAAAAGCACCTCGTTATCGGTGACCCGGCGGTGCCCTAGATCGTAGCCAATGCGCCGCGCGCCGATTCCGCCCACCTCGTTGATTTTCTCGACCAACGGAGGAATGTTCATGACCTCGGCTCGAAGCACCGCTTGGAAGCTCTTACACAGTTCCCAACAAAACGAGTGGATTGTCGATGCTTGGACAGCTGGATGCCCGTCAGTGCGCTTTGTCACTTCGTCGGTCGCGACGTTGGTGTAGGTGATGCAAGCAACCCTTTGATGGCGGCGGATCAAGTGGGCTCCGCCCTCTTCGATGATCAACTGAAGTGCCTTGACGAGAGAATAGGTCTTTCCCGCTCCGGCCCCCGCTTCTAGGCGAAAGCTCTTCCTTTCTCGAATACAACGGAAAACCTCGTCGAGGGCGCGTTGTGCTGCGACCTCAGCCGGATTCGCCCCCGCAACTTCAGTCATTGGTATCCCCCTCTGCTGGGGGTTCGATTGTGACCGGCGCAGCTGCAGCATCGTCAACATTTCCGAGCCAACGCAGCCCTTCGTCGATATAGCGCGGAATAGTCCATTCCGTGTCGTTGATCGCAAACCGGAGGGCAAACTCACTTTTTTTGACGTCTTTTGCAGAGTCCCACGCCTGCGTCTCCCTTTCTGCCGCAGTTGGTCCAGCAACGCCGAATTTGCTCGGATTCGCCAAGATGAACGCATCCTCAAAGCTTCGCCCGCAGGCGTCGCCATCAGCGTGCGGAACCTGGTATGCGATACGACGACACCCTTGGGATTTGTCAGCGTCCGTCTTGGCCAGTAGTTCCAGAAGTGTGAGGTTGTTGCCACCGGCGGGGTCAAACCACCTGTTGACCGATGCATTGCTGGAGTGAGTCCCAGCGGAAACCTTGCACTTCTTCCTGTTGTCTGCGACATCGACGGAATCCAAGTCCGTGACGATTAGAGTCCGGAGATCGAGGAAATCGACAAGGTTGTAAAACAGATGGGCATAAGCTCCGCCCACCTCCATGATCGAGAGGTATTTTCCCCTGAGATTGCTGCCGTTCTGTTCGTCGAACTTCCCAATCGCAGCAGGAAGAATAAGCCGTTCCGTCGTGCCCTCGACCAAGACGGCACCGTCGGCGAACAACAGATCGCACCGAGTCAAAGTCATATACTGGTGGAGGAATGCCCGGTTTTCGCGTTCCTCCCCGCTCAATCCCGTGCGGAGGTCTTTCGATCGCGTGCTCAGAATCGTAGAACCGGCTTCCCGAGGCCTCGCCAGAAAATACCGCATCGCGTCGAATGACGCTTCATTGGCGATATGCGATGAGTGGGTGGTCACAACAAATTGCACCGGCCATGCGTTCCCTCCGTTGTAAGTCGCCTCAAACATCGCGCGAATTTGGTTGAGCTGGCGGATGAAGACCGACTGCATTTGGGGGTGCAGGTGCGCTTCGGGTTCCTCAATGAAAATGAGATGAACCCCTGATTCTGGCCTCCGAGTCGTAAATTCTCGAAATAGCTCGAACAGCTTGAGTAGAATGAAAATCAGGTTTCTCGATCCGAGGCCGTTGTAGGATTCGGGCAGATTAATGCCTTCTGGATCGGGGCCAGAGTAGGTTACCGTTGTATGATTGGAAAGTAACTGCTGAACGTCGAGTTGTGTTTCTGTGCGAAGTTTAGGATCCGTAAGGCCAGGGTAACCGAAGAGAGCGAACGTTGGAGCCAGTGCGCCCAATTGATCGTTAAAGTCCGTGTCGATCTGGGTCTGAACTCCTTCGACTGCAGTTTTAAGAGTCTCTGCTCTCGCTTGATCAGGTGGTTCCGCCCCAACGGCAGAAGCAGACGTAAACAAACGCTCAAAAACTTTCCCTAGAACCGCCTTTTCCTTGTTTGTTGCATCGTCCAACGCTCGTTGTGCGTTGATAAATCCGAATTGAAGAACAGCCCGCAAATCTGCGCTTTCTAGGGCCTTCGTGTTCGTTTGATCATTAGGATCTTGAGCTTCAACACGGGCCTCGAATAGTTTGGGAACGCGTTCGCGTAACGCCCGAAAGAAACTGCGACGGTCGTTACCAAGATCGGCGAATAGATTGCCAATTTTTCCCGCACCAACCGCGTAAGTGACGACGATCTTTGCTGTCGTGCAAGCGTCGTTGAGGTCGACGATGAAGTTAGAGAGAGTTCCAAGGTCCTCGTCAGCCGAGTATTCAATGTCTAGGGCAATTGAAATGGCGGGCAATCTTTCCCGAACAACGCTTTCTTCTTCATTATTTCTGACAAGCTCTCGGGCCTCCCAAAATCTCTCGTGTGTTCCCAGTGAAAAATCCTCGAGACGGAACTTAGGGGAGCTGTCGGCAAGAAGGCGGCGGAACAGTTCGGTTAGCGAAGTCTTGCCGCTATTGTTTCTCCCAACGATAAGCGTCGTGTCGTTTTCGAGGCATAGCGTAACGTCCTCAAGCAGACGAAAGTTCTTAACGGTTATGTCTCTGATTTTCATTTGATGGCGACGTCATGAACGCGGATCTTCGCGGTCATCAGTTCGTGAAGGAGGGTGCGAAAGAGGTCTTGGAGCGTGTTTCGCTTTGAAGTGGCCAGATCGTGCTTCGAGTCGATCAATTCAAGGTTTGCGATGATCTCGTCTTGTTCGGCGATTGTTGGAATCGGGACCAACGTGGTCTTCACCGCACCGACGTTGAAATGCTGTTGGGCGAGCCCAATTTTCCCTGCCTGAATCTGAAGCTTGGCAGCGTCTGAATTAAAGAAGCGGCTCAGATAATGACTACGGAGCTTCGCCTTCTTCGGTCGAACGAAGATTAGATCGATGCAGTTGCTGCCGTCGAATTCTGGCGGGACGACGCAGGAGGTTCCGGGGTAGCCCGTCCGCACAATCAAGACATCCAACGCACGCAACTTTGACTTCTTCACCGGGCCGTTGTTTGCCTCTTCGGAGATATAGACCATCGGCTCAGGCTGGATGCGATCTTCCCGGACATTCTGCGAACGGAATGCGGGGACGCCTTTAGGGACGTAATAGGTCGATGGCTTCACCACGATTCCAACGCTGATTGTGTCGCACGCATCTTCGCACCGCACCACCAGCCAGCTCTCGGGGACGGGGCCGATTTCGGTTTGTTTTTGGGGTTCGTTGCGGAGGCCTTCGGTGAAGAGCTTGTGCATGAGGGCCTTTTTCAGCTCGGTGGTGGTCTGAATGATCCGCTCCTGCGCTTCGATCGCCCGCTGCACCGTCGAAAGGATGTGCGCGATCTTCTTCTGCTCGGGGAGTGGGGGGAGGGCTATTTCAAGGGAATTGAGTTTGCCCTTGTTCAAAGTTTGGCCCTTGATTGCGGTGTCCTGATAGTCCTTGAAATTGATCTGTGAGAGGTAGTAGCTCAAATACTCTGGACAGATTTCTTCGGAATTCGGTTGAAACGAAATAATTGCTTCGTTGTGAAATGCAGGAATTCCAAGGCGCGACATGCGTCCAATCGTCAGCTTGAACGACATAAGGAGACTGCCTTCAGGAACCAGTTTTCCCCTGAAAATGCTGTCGTGCGCCTGCTGTGAAACTTTCTCGGCAGTGTCAGTGATTACGCCATTTGGGGTCATATCCGAGATGCTGACCCACGGATACTTTCCATCCTTCCAGTAGATTGGGCTTGCGCGCGGTGGGGTTCTTCCGAGGCTGAAATCCACGAGATTTCCGAAGTGATCCGCCGTCCACTCTTTCGGAAGATTTGTTGGATTGAGGTATTTGAAGTCCCCGCTCCGTTCGGCGCTCACTCCGCACCCCCTTCCTCGATCCCACTTTCCTCATCACTCCTTGCGATCCGCATGACTTCGGCATCGAAATCCGAGACATACAAGCGATCCTGAAGGATGCGGTATTTCTCAAACTCGGATTCGGCGTGGGCTTTGGCGATTTCGGCGGTGACTTTGCCGGCGTCCTGCAGGATTTCCCGGTCGGTGGCTTCGATGAAGCGGTTGAGGCGGGTTTCCCAGTCCTGCATGGTCATGGGGATCTGGCGCTGGGCCATGTCCTCGGCGACATCGAGGTAGGCGTTGACGAGGCGGGAGAGTTGCGCCATCTCCGGCTCGGTCAGGTAGTTCTTGGCGACGCTGACATCGAACTTCTGGATTTTTCCATGGGGCGCGTCCTTCCATGTGGTCAGGCCCATATGCTGTTTCCCGGCATCGGCCCGGTCCACAATCACCTCGGCGGCGGTGTGGCCGTGGATGGCCCAGTGGAGCTTGTTTTGCACGGCGGCGAAGAAGCGCTGTGTGGCGGTGGCGCTACGGTCGTAATCAATGGCGGTGGCGTAGATGTCGGTGATCTTCTGGTAGAACTTGCGCTCGCTGAGGCGGATTTCGCGGACGCGCTGGAGTTGTTCTTCGAAGTACTGCCTGGTCAGGACGGTGCCGCCTGCTTTGAGGCGTTCGTCATCCATGGCGAAGCCCTTGACGGTGTATTCCTTGACCACGGTGGTCGCCCATTTGCGGAATTGGACGGCCCGCTCGGAGTTGACCTTGTAGCCGACGGCGATGGTCGCGGACAGGCTGTAGTGGCCGGTGTCGTAGCTCTTCCCGTCGGCGGCAGTTATTCGAAATTTTCGAATAACTGAATGCTCCGTGAGTTCGTGGTCGGCGAAGATGTTTTTGAGGTGGTAGTTGATGGTGGGGGTCTTCACATCGTAGAGGACGCCCATCATTTTTTGAGTCAGCCAGATGTCCTCGTCGGCATAAACCACCTCGACGCCACCTTGACCCTGTGCAGCGACGAAGGTGAGGTATTCGACGGCGGAGGAGCGCGTGAGAGAAGATTCCTTGCTTGCAGGCGTCTTTTTCATGCGCTCACTCCGATCTTTTTGAGGATGTCACGGAGCGCCTTGTCCGTCTCCCGAGCCTCTGCCTCGATCACGTTCAGCTCCTCGACGATCTCCGCGATGGGCCGGTAGGTTTCGGCGTCGCTGGTGTGGATGTAGCGGCTGGGGGAGATGTTGTAGTCGTTTTTCTTCAGTTCGGCGTGGTCGACGATGCGGCTGAGTTTGTCGGCTTCGGTCCAGCCGATGAGGGTGTCGGCGATGCGCTGGATGCCGGCTTCGGGGATGAAGTTCTTGGGGTCGCCCTTTTCGAAGACTTGGGATGCGTTGACGAGGAAAACCTTGTCTTTGCGTTCCTTCGGCTTGGCCTTGTTCAGGAACAGCACGATGCCGGGGGCGGTGGTGTTGTAGAAGAGGTTTTCGGGCAGGTAGAGCACGCTCTCGATCAGGTCGTGGTCGACGAACCACTGGCGGACGGTCTTTTCCTTGTTGGTGCCGGCATTGCCCGAGCCGCGCGAGACGGCGCCGGTGTCGAGGACAACGGCGGCGCGGCCGGTGGTGTTCATGCTGGCATGGATGTGCTGCACCCAGCCCCAGTCGGCGGAGGATTTGCCGGGGAAGCCGGCCCCGGCGGGAAAGCGGTCGAGTTCGTCGTTGTCGTAGTCGGCCTCGGTGAACCAGTCCTGGTTCCACATGGGATTGGCGACGACGCGGTCGAAGCTGCGCAGCCTGCCCTGCTTGTTGCGGAATTTGGGGTTCTTGAAGGTGTCGCCGATCTCGATCTGGCCTTCCATGTCATGGATGATCATGTTCATGTTGGCCATGGCCCAGGTCTCGGGGGTGAATTCCTGGCCGAACAGTTTCAGCGGGGCGACGGTGCGCTTCTTGCCCTTGGCGCTTTCCTCCATGGCGATCTCGCATTTCACCAGCAGGCCGCCGGAGCCGCAGGTGGGGTCGTAGATTTCCATGCCGGGCTCGGGCTGGAGCACGCGGGACATGATGGTGCCAACCTCGGGCGGGGTGTAGAACTCGCCGGCGCTCTGGCCGCCGCCTTCGGCGAACTTGCGGATCAGGTATTCGTAGCTCTTGCCGATGATGTCGGCCTCGACGTCGTCGAGCCCCAGGCGCTTGGTGCTGATGGCCTCGATGAGGTTGGAGAGGCGGTCGTCGTCGAGGTCGCGCTGGCCGTGGGTGGTGGCGTTGAAGTCGACGCGGTCGATGATGCCCTGCAGCAGCGGGTTTTCGCGGGCGATGGCGCGCATGTGGGTGGTGACGCCTTCGCCGATCTTGTCGGAGAGCTTGCGAATGACGGACCAGACCGGCTGCTCGGGATCGTCCGGCACGAGGGGCAGGTAGAAGCGGACGAGTTTGTGGTCGGCCTTGGCGAGCTGGAAGGCCTTTTTGCGCGAGCCGACTTCCTTGGCGATGCGGTTCAGCTCGTCATCGAAGACATCGCACAGGCGCTTGGTGAAAATGAGCGGGAGGATGTAGTCCTTGTATTTCGGCGCGTCCTTGGCCCCGCGGATGGAGCAGGCGGCATCCCATATCCAGGATTCGAGGGATTTTCCGCTGCCGTTATTGCTTGCCATCGTTAAGTCCTGCTGTGTATGTTTTTGTTGGGACAGAGTGAGAATCTGAAACACCCTGCCATTATGCATATTGTGGAAGGGAGCTCTGAAGGATGGCTTTATGCCGATTGCAGACTATATCAAAGCGGGCATCATTAGGCTGCTCCGGCCGATTATGCACAGTCGTTGATTTTGTGAAGTTGTTCCCGGGTAGCCAAGATCGGCTCGTTGAGCAGCAGCTTTGGTTCAGCAACCCGCTATTGGCCCGCCGACATAGATTCCAAAAGAATCAGCTTGCAATAAGTAGCACTGAGTGCCATATTTTGACATGGCCAAAAGCAAGAATTCCTCAACGCGCGTATTCAAAACCGCGTGGTTTGCGAAGGCGGCACGAAAGGCACACATTGACGATGTCGAGTTGTGTGCCGCTATCCGTGAAGCATGAGAAGGATCTGACGGAGATATGCCATGACGACTAAACAGAAATTCAAGAGCGATGCCTTTGAAGCCACTCATTCTTCCGCACGGGCCATGTTCAAGGTCGGCGCCATTGGCAAAACCACCCTGCGCCAGTTCGATGAGTCTTGCCTGTCTGTTCCCGCGGAAATCGACCCGCAGCAGATCAAGAACATTCGTGAGCGTAATCATGTCAGCCAACCCGTGTTTGCCCATTACCTGAATACCAGCGAATCGACAGTCCAGAAATGGGAGGCGGGGGCAAAGCGCCCCAGCGGCATGGCGCTCAAACTGCTGGCCGTGGTCCAGAAGCACGGACTGAAAGTGTTGGCCTGAGCGAGGCCCATCGATCCGTTGAACTGCCTGCCCTGTGAGCATGGTGCTGCGAGGAAGCATTCGATAACGGCTGGTAACCGCCCACACCGGCCCTGATTTATTCTCTCGCCGTATCGCGGAGACTGACTTTTCCTAGCGACATGCGCCAGTCCGTTGCAGCGGCTTCTCACGAGACATCGACGATCTTGAGCCCGGCCTTTCGTGCGGCAGACAGTTGCCGATAATCGGCCGAAACAAACATGTCGGGCTCGACGGCGAGCGCACAGGCCACATGAAGCGCATCCATTGCCCGAAGCGGATGCGACTCCAGCAGCGAAACGGCCGAGACCATAACCTCCGGTGTGATCTGGCAGATGTCGACATCCGCCAGATCCGCCATCGCGCCGCCCTTCAGCTTTCGGTAATCCGCTTTGGCGAGTTTCTTTTCCCGCACGAGGCGGGACAGCGTGGAGATGAGTTCCGGCAGGCAAATGACGCTGACGACAAGGCTGTCCGCCTTTTGGCATAACGCCATGACCTTGTCCGATCCCTGCTCAGCAACATAACGCTTGGCAAAAGCCGAGGTGTCCAGAAACACTCTCACGCCGACTCATCCCGATCGCTCAGTATCTCCCGGCTCAGCGATAGGCCTTTAACCGTGAGTGGCGTGGCTTGTCTTTTCCACGACGGAACCCCGGACCGGATGGGCACGATTTCGGCAATGGGTTTGCCGTTGCGGAAGACGCGAACCGTGTCCCCGCCTTCGACGGCATCGAAGTAGTCCTTGGCATGATTGCGCAACTCGGTGAACGTGGTATCTCGCATGGAGCCTCCTGTACTCATCTGTGCATTATCATGTACATTATCTTTGGTCATGTCAATGGGCGCACCGCCCAAGGCAGGATCAACCCCGCAATACGGATACCCATCAGTTCAAACGCGCTAGACTTGCCCGCTGGAGCGCTCATGCAATTCCCCGGAGGAACCCTGAAGTGAAGCAGATCATTTACGGCGCCGACGGCACGCCGGAATCCATGCAGGTGGGCGAGGGCGCGAAGCCGCAGCCCGGCCCCGGCGAGATCCTCATCGAGGTGCATTTCGCCGGCATCAACCGTCCCGACGTGCTGCAGCGCTCCGGCCGCTATCCGCCGCCGCCGGGCGCATCAAAGATCCTCGGGCTGGAAGTGGCCGGCACGGTGGTGGCGCTGGGCGAAGGCGTCACCGAATGGAAAGTCAGTCAGCGTGTGACGGCGCTGGTGCCCGGCGGCGGCTATGCCGAGTACTGCACGGCGCCGGCTTCGCACGTGCTGCCGGTTCCCGACGGCCTCGACCTGGCGCAGGCGGCGGCGCTGCCGGAAACCTGGTTCACCGTCTGGGCCAACCTGGTCGATCTGGGGCGACTGAAGCCGGGCGAGCGCCTGCTGGTGCATGGCGGCTCCAGCGGCATCGGGCTGACCGCCATCCAGCTCGCGCGCCATCTCGGCGTCGAATGTTTCGTCACCGTCGGCAGCGAGGAGAAGGCGCAGTTCTGCCGCGGGTTCGGCGCCGACCATGCGATCGACTATCGGCAGGACGACTTCGCGCAGAAGGTCAAGGAGATCACCAACGGCGAGGGCGTCGACGTCGTGCTCGACATGGTCGGTGCGCCCTACCTGCAGAAGAACCTGGGCGTGCTGCGGCGCGACGGCCGCCTGGTGCTGATCGCTTTCCTCGAGGGCAGCAAGGGCGAGTTCGACCTGATGCCCGTGATGCTCAAGCGCCTCACTGTCACCGGCTCGACCATGCGGCCGCGCACGCTGGCGGAGAAGGCGGCGATCCGCGATGCGCTGCTGAAGAACATCTGGCCGGAGATCGCCGCCGGCCGGCTGCGCCCGCATATCCATGCCACCTTCCCGCTGGCGCAGGCGGGCGAGGCGCACCGCCTGATGGAAAGCAGCGCCCACATCGGCAAGATCGTGCTGCAGGTGAAATCGTGAGCGACATTCAGATCGACATCGTTTCCGACGTCGTCTGCCCCTGGTGCTTCATCGGCAAGCGCCGGCTGGAGGCCGCGCTGCGCGAACTGGTCAGGGAACGGCCCGACGTGGTGCCGCGCCTTCGCTGGCTGCCGTACTTCCTCAACCCGGACACGCCGGAGGCGGGCGAGCCCTACCGGCCCTTCCTCGAGAAGAAATTCGGCGGGCCGGAGAAGCTGGCGCAGCTCTGGGCGCAGATCGCCGCGGCCGGACGCACGGCGGGGATCGAATTCGCCTTCGAGCGCATCGCGCTGCGCGCCAACACCCTGCGTGCCCACCGGCTGATCCATCGCGCGCAGCGGGCCGGCGACGCCGGCGTCCTGGTCGAGCGGCTGTTCGCCGCCCAGTTCCTGCACGGCGAGAACGTCGGCGATGCGGCGGTGCTGGCGCGTCTCGCCGGCGAATGCGGCGAGGACGAAACCGCCGCGCTGGCCTACTTGCGTTCGGCAGAGGATGCGGAGGAAGTGCGCGCGCAGGCCGAACGCGGCCAGCGCATGGGCATCACCGGTGTGCCGTTCTTCATTCTCAACGGGCGCATTGGCGTCGCCGGTGCGCAGCCGCCGGAGGCCCTGCTCGACGCGCTGCGCCAGAGCCTGAATGGCGCCTGAGGCGGTCGCCAATTGACTCTGCCGCCCCGCCTCTGGGATACTCGGCACCTTGAACTGGGTTGTTTCCCGCCGAAGATGTCGCCCCGGGCGCAGTTCGCGCCGCCGCAGCCCCGCAAATGCCGCACCCGGAAGCCGCGCAACCCCAAGGCGCGTCGGTTGTCCTCGCGGCCATCCGGGTGGGCGACATCCTGTCTTGCAGTGAAAGCGGAACTGTAACCATGCATTTGCCAAACGGAACATTCGTAGCGCGCCGGCGCTGGGTGGTGGCCGTGCTCGCCCTCGTCGTGCTTGTGGGCCTGTGGGCGGCGATGAAGAGCGGCGCGACGCAAACGCCGCCCGCCGCGGCGGCGCGGCCGGCACTGACGGTCAGGCTGACGCAACCGCAGGTCGCCGAGCTGCAACGCACGCTAAGCGCCAACGGCAACATCGCCGCCTGGCAGGAGGTGGTCATCGGCGCCGAGACCGGCGGTTTTCGCCTGACCGAAGTGCAGGTCAATGTCGGCGATGTCGTGCGCAAAGGCCAGGTGCTGGCACAGGTCTCGCCGGAAGTGGCCCGCGCCGACCTTGCGTCGGCCAGGGCGGCCATGGAGGAGGCGAAGGCGGCGCTGGCCGAGGCCGCCGCCAATGCCGATCGAGCGCGCCGCGTCAAGGATTCCGGCGTGATGTCGGCGCAGATGATCAATCAGTACCTGACCGCCGAAAAGGCCGCCGCGGCGCGGCTGGAGGCGGCGCAGGCGCGCGGCGCGGCGGATGCGGCGCGGCTCGCCAAGCTGCGCATCGTTGCCCCCGACGACGGCGTCATCGCCGCCAGGGCGGCGACGGTCGGCGCCCTGGCCCAGCCGGGGCAGGAGCTGTTTCGCCTGGTGCGCGCCAGCCGGCTTGAATGGCGCGCCGAGGTGACGGCCGCCGAGCTTGGCGGCCTGCGGCCCGGCGTGCGCGTGACGGTGCAGCCGCCTGGAGGCGGCGAGGGTGTCGTCGGCCGCCTGCGCCAGATCGCGCCGACGGTCGATGCGCAGACGCGCAACGGGATCGTCTATGTGGACCTGCCGGCCGACGTCATGCGCGCCAGCCCCTTGCGCGCCGGCATGTTCGTGCGCGGCGAATTCGACCTGGGCAGCGCCGCCGCCCTGACGCTGCCGCAGTCGGCCGTGGTGCAACGCGAAGGATTCAGCTACGTCTATGCCATCGAGGCCGGCGACAAGGCGGCGCAGCGCAAGGTCGCCATCGGCCGGCGCAGCGGCGAGCGAATCGAAATCATCGGCGGCATCGACGCGCAGGCGCAGGTGGTCGAGTCGGGTGCCGGGTTCCTTGCCGACGGCGATACGGTGAAGGTGGTCGGCCGTTCGGCGGCGCCGCTGCGCTGACCCCAGTCCGATGAACGTTTCCGCCTGGTCGATCCGCAACCCGATTCCCGCCGTGCTGCTGTTCGTGATGCTGACGTTGATCGGCGTCATGGCTTTCCGCGGCATGAAGATCCAGCAGTTCCCCGACATCGACCTGCCGACCGTCTTGGTCACCGCCGCGTTGCCTGGCGCCGCGCCGGCGCAGATGGAGACCGAGGTCGCCCGCAAGATCGAGAACGCGGTGGCGACGCTGACCGGCGTCAAACACATCTATACGAAGGTGCAGGATGGCGTCGCCGTCGTCACCGTCGAGTTCCGCCTGGAAAAGCCGACGCAGGAGGCGGTGGACGATGTGCGCGACGCCGTCGGCCGCATCCGCAGCGACCTGCCGGGCGAGTTGCGCGATCCGGTCATCGCGCGCATGAACCTCGCCGGCTCGCCGATCCTCACCTACACGGTGGCGTCCACCCGCATGGACGACGAGGCGCTGTCCTGGTTTGTCGACAACACGGTGACGCGCCGGCTGCTCGCCGTGCGCGGCGTGGGTGCGGTGTCGCGCGTCGGCGGCGTCACGCGCGAGGTGCGCGTCGAGCTCGACCCGGCGCGCCTGCTGGCGCTCGGCGCCACTGCCGCCGACGTTTCGCGCCAGCTGAAGGCGAGCCAGCAGGACGCCGCAGGCGGGCGTGCCGACCTCGGCGGCGCGGAACAGGCGGTGCGCACGCTGGCGACCGTGCAGACGGCCGCCGAGCTGGCGAAGCTGGACATCGTCTTGGCGGCGGGGCCGAATGCCGGCCGGCGCATCCGCCTCGGCGACGTGGCGAGCGTCAGCGACACCGTCGGCGAGCGGCGCTCGACGGCGCTGCTCAACGGCGCGCCGGTGGTCGGCTTCGAGATCGTGCGCAGCCGCGGCGCCGGCGAGGTCGATGTGGCCGAAGGCGTGCGCCTGCAACTCGACACCCTCAAGGCCGAGCATGCCGACATCGTCATCACCGAGGCCTTCAATTTCGTCGATCCGGTGCAGGAGAACTTCGAGGGATCGATGGCCCTGCTGATCGAGGGCGCCCTGCTGGCGGTCATCGTCGTCTGGCTGTTCCTGCGCGATACGCGGGCGACGCTGGTCTCCATCGCGGCGCTGCCGCTGTCGGTGATTCCCACCTTCGCCGCCATGGCGCTGATGGGCTTCAGCCTCAACGTCGTGACGCTGCTGTCGATGTCGCTGGTGGTCGGCATCCTGGTCGACGACGCGATCGTCGAGATCGAGAACATCATGCGCCACCTGCGCATGGGCAAGACGCCGCTCGAAGCGGCGATGGAAGCGGCCGACGAGATCGGCCTGGCGGTGATCGCGACGACCTTCACGCTGATCGCCGTCTTCCTGCCGACCGCCTTCATGAGCGGCGTGCCGGGCAAGTTCTTCGTGCATTTCGGCTGGACCGCGGCCATTGCCGTGTTCTTCTCGCTGGTCGTCGCGCGCATGCTCACGCCGATGATGGCCGCCTACCTCCTGCGGCCGATGACACGCGAACATCACGAGCCGCGCTGGCTTGGCACCTACCTGGTCTGGGCGGCGTGGTGTCTGAAGCACCGCGTCGTGACGCTGCTCGCCGCCGGCGGCTTCTTCGCCGGTTCCTTTGCCCTGGTGCCGCTGCTGCCGACCGGTTTCCTGCCGCCCGACGACCTCTCGCAGACGCAGGTCTACCTGGCGCTGCCGCCGGGCAGCACCTTTGAGCAGACGCTGGCAACGGCCGAGGCGGCGCGGCGGATCGTGCAGGCAAACCACCATGTGCGGCTGGTCTACACCGCCGTCGGCGGCGGCGCCACCGGTTCCGATCCCTTCATGCCGCGCGGCGCCGCCGAGGCGCGCAAGGCGACGCTGACGATCAACCTGACGCCGCGCAAGGAGCGCGGCGGCGTCAAGAAACAGGCGGTCGAGCGCGAACTGCGCGAGGCGCTGTCGGTATTGCCCGGGGCGCGCGTCAAGGTTGGCTTCGGCGGATCGAGCGAGAAATACGTACTGGTGCTCGCCGGCGAGAACGGCACCCTGCTGGCCGAGCATGCCCGCCAGGTCGAGCGCGAGCTGCGCACGATTCCCGGCATCGGCAACGTCGAGACGAGCGCCAGCCTGACGCGGCCGGAACTCGTGGTGCGGCCGGATTTCGCGCGCGCCGCCGACCTCGGCGTCACCGCGGCGGCGATTGCCGAGACGCTGCGCGTCGCCACCGCCGGCGATTACGATCAGGGCCTGGCCAAGCTCAACCTGGCGCAGCGGCAGGTTCCTATCGTCGTGCGCCTGCCGGCGCAGGCGCGGCAGGATCTGGCGCTGCTGGAACGCCTCACCGTGCCGGGCCGCAATGGCCCGGTGATGCTCGGCGCGATCGCGCAGCTGTCCATCGACGGGGGGCCGGCCGAGATCGACCGCTATGACCGCCTGCGCAACGTCAATTTCGAGATCGAACTGGACCAGCAGCCGCTCGGTCTCGTCGAGGCGCAGGCCCTGGCGCTGCCGAGCATCCGCCACTTGCCGCCGGGCATCATGCAGACGACCGTCGGCGATGCCGAGGCGATGGGCGAGCTGTTCCGCAGCTTCAGCCTGGCGATGCTGATCGGCGTGCTCTGCATCTATGTCGTGCTGGTGCTGCTGTTCCACGACTTCATCCAGCCGACGACCATCCTCGCCGCGCTGGTGCTGTCGATTCCCGGCGCCTTCCTGGCGCTGTTCGTCACCCAGACGGCGCTGTCGATGCCGTCGATGATCGGCCTCATCATGCTGATGGGGATTGCCACGAAGAACTCGATCCTGCTCGTCGATTACGCCATCCTGGCGCGGCGCGACCATGGCATGGACCGCTGGCATGCGCTGCTCGATGCCTGCCGCAAGCGGGCGCGGCCGATTGTCATGACCACCGTCGCCATGGGCGCCGGCATGTTGCCGATCGCCGTCGGCTTCGGCACCGACCCGAGCTTTCGCGCGCCGATGGCGATCGTCGTCATCGGCGGCCTCATCACCTCGACTTTCCTCAGCCTGCTGGTGATTCCGGTGGTGTTCAGCTACGTCGACGACGCGATCCAGAGGCTGCGCGGCGCCCGCCGCGGCGGGCGCGCCGCGGCGCCCCTCGACGCCGC
>CAZASE010000031.1:0-29671 GCA_964487715.1 uncultured Rhodocyclaceae bacterium
CCGCCACCTGGCCGTCGTCCTTGAGGCTGACTTCGGAAACCGCGCCGACGCGAAGCGAGCGTGCGCCGCCGCAAGCCGGCGCCGGTGACGGCGGCACCACCGAAACGCGCACGCCACGCTGGCGCCGACTGGCGATCAGCGCCGCCGCCGTGCTGCTCTGCGTGAGTGCCGGCGCCGGCCTGGCGTATCTCGGCCTGTCCCGCCAGCTTGCCGCGCGCGCGGCCGAGCTGGCCCACCAGGCATCGGAGATCGCGCGTCAGGAAGTCGAGATCGTGCAGCGCGACGATTCGCTGGCGGCCAAGAGCAAGGAAATCGAGCAGCAAAAGGAGACGCTGAAAGCCGCCGAGGCGCAGGTCTCGCGGCTGGCGGCCGCGGCCACGGCTGCGGCCGCGGTGCCGCCGGCGGATGCGCCCGTTTCAGTCGCAGCCCGGGTCGAACTCCCGGCCGCCGCACCGTTGCCGATGCGCCGCCCGGCCGCGGACGTTTCAACCGGCGGCAGCGCCGGCGCTGGCGACTGCACCGTGAAGCCGGGCAGCGTGGCGACGACCCTGAAGCGCTGCATCGACGACTTCAACCGCGTGTCGCGCTAGTGTCCTGAATCAGTAATTCGCTGACGTAAAGATGGCGAGAATCGTCGCCATGCTGCGTTGCGAATCCTCGCCAGGTGTCCAACCTGGCTCCGGTTCGCGCCTTGCCTGACAACGATTTCGCCACTTTCCAGAACCCGCATCACCTGCTCTCACTCAGATCAACGAATTACTGATTCAGGACACTAGCCGCCAACGGTTCCGCCGCGCGCTCGCGCCGCGCCAGCAGGCTATACACCGTCGGCACGACAAACAGCGTCAGCAGCGTGCCGAGCAGCAGGCCGCCGACGATGACCCAGCCGATCTGCTGGCGCGACTCCGCGCCGGCACCGCTGGCAAATGCCAGCGGGATGGCACCGAGCACCATCGCGCCGGTGGTCATCAGGATGGGACGCAGCCGCAACCCGGCCGCTTCGACCAGCGCCTCCCGCAGCGCCATGCCCTGCTCGCGCAGCTGATTGGTGAACTCGACGATGAGGATGCCATGCTTGGTGATCAGCCCGACCAGGGTCACCAGGCCGATCTGGCTGTACACATTGAGCGTGCCGCCACTGAGCAGCAGCGCCAGCAGCGCCCCGGTCATCGACAACGGCACCGTCAGCATGATGACGAAAGGATCGCTGAAACTCTCGAACTGTGCCGCCAGCACCAGGTAGATGAAGGCCAGCGCCAGGCCGAAGGTCAGCGCCAGGCTCGAGGTGGAGGTGCGGAATTCGCGCGACTGCCCGGCGTAATCGGTGGCGTAGCCCGGCGGCAGCACGCGGCGCGCAACGTCGTCGAGAAAGGCCAGCGCCTCGCCCATGGCGTAGCCCGGCGCCAGGTTGGCGGAGAGCATCACGGCGCGGCGCTGCGCGAAATGGTTCAGCTCGCGCGGGCTGACCGTCTCGTCCACCGTCACCAGGTTGGCCAGCGGGATCATGCGGTCGTCCTTGCCGCGCACGTAGATCTCGCTGATGTCGCGCGGCGTGGCGCGGTCGCGGTCGGCGGTCTGCACCAGCACGTCGTATTGCTCGGCATCGCGCTTGAAGCGCGTCACCTGGCGGCCACCAAGCAGGGTTTCCAGGGTGCGTCCGATCGCCTCGACCTGCACACCGGTATCGGCTGCCTTGTCGCGGTCCACCCGCACCGACAACTCGGGCTTGTTCAGCTTGAGGTCGGTATCGACGTTTACGAAGCCCGGGTTCTTCGCCACCTCGGCGAGTATCTGCTCGGTGATACCCTGCAGTTCAGTGTAGGAGGCAGAGGTGACGATGACAAAATTCACCGGCCGGTCGCGCGGGCTTTGCCCGAGTGAAGGCGGCGTCACCGGGAAGGCCAGCACGCCGGGAACGGAAAAAAACTTCGGCTGCAGTTCCTTGGCAATCGCCGACGAGGAACGCGTGCGTTCCTTCCAGTCGGTGAGTCCGACAAAAGATATCCCCTGCGATACGACGGGATTGCCGGCGACGACGAAGTAGCGCTCGACGTCCTGCGTTTTCGCGTAGATGTCTTCGAGGCGGCCGGCGTACTTGCGCGTGTAGTCGAGTGTTGCGCCTTCCGGCCCGAGGAAGACGCCGATGATCACGCCACGGTCCTCGACCGGCGCCAGTTCCGACTTGAGCGATTTGAGCAGCAGCGCGCTGGCGCCGGCCACCAGCGCGAATACCGCCATGACAATCCAGCGCCGGCGCAGCGTCGCCGCCAGCAGCCGGCGGTAGCCCAGCGTCAGGTGCCTGAAGAAATCCTCGAACCACAGATACACCCGGCCATGTCGCGCCTCATGCCGCAGCAGCAACGAACACATCATCGGTGAAAGCGTCAGGGCGACGAAGCCGGACACCAGCACCGCACCCGCCAGCGTCAGGGCGAACTCGATGAAGAGCTTGCCGGTGCGGCCGGTCATGAAGGCCACCGGCGCGTACACGGCTGCCAGCGTCAGCGTCATCGCCACCACGGCGAAGGCGATCTCCCGCGAACCCTGCAAGGCGGCCTGCAGCCGCGGCATGCCGGCCTCGACATGACGATAGATGTTCTCCAGCACGACGATCGAGTCGTCGACCACCAGGCCGATCGCCAGCACCAGCGCCAGCAGCGTCAGGGTATTGACGGTGAAGCCCATCACCAGCATCAGGGCGAAGGCGCCGATCAGTGACACCGGGATCGTCACCAGGGGAATGATGGTCGCCCGCGGCGAGCGCAGGAAGATGAAGATGATCAGCGCCACCAGCAGGATTGCCTCGACGATGGTGCGGAAGACGGCCTCGATCGAGCGGTCGATGAAGACCGAGGAATCGTAGGCGACATTGACTGTCATGCCCTCCGGCAATTCCGCCACCACCCGCGGCAACTCGGCGCGCAGCGCCTTCGACAGGTCGAGCGGGTTGGCGGTGGCCTGCTTGATGACGCCCAGCGCCACCGCGTTCCTGCCGTTGAAGCGCACCGCCGAGCGTTCCTGTGCCGCGCCGACCTCAACTTCGCCCAGGTCGCGGATGCGCACCGGATAGCCCTTCACCTGGCGCACGACGATGTCGGCGAATTCCTCCGGCTTGTTCAGATCGGTGCGCGAGACCACGGAAAACTCGCGTTCGCGCCCCTCGATGCGGCCGGCCGGCACCTCGACGTTCTGCCGGCGCAGCGCATCCTCGACGTCGGGCGGCGTCAGGGCATAGGCGGCGAGTCGGCCCGGATCGAGCCAGATACGCATGGCGAACTTGCGCTCGCCGAAGATGCGCACGTCGGCCGCGCCGGGCAGGGTCTGCAGGCGCGGCTTGACGATGCGGCTGGCGAAGTCGGTGACTTCCAGCGGCGAATGGCGGTCGCTGTTGAAAGCCAGCCAGATGATCGGGTTGGCATCGGCCTCGACCTTGGCGATGACCGGTTCGTCGATCGCCTGCGGCAGTTTGTTGCGCACGCGCGCCACGCGGTCGCGCACATCGGCGGCGGCGGAGTCGGGATTGCGCTCCAGCTTGAAGCGCACGGTGATCTGGCTGTTTTCGGCGCGCGAGATGGAAGAGAGCACGTCCACGCCTTCGATGCCGGCGAGCGAATCTTCCAGCGGCTTGCTGATCTGCGACTCGATGATCTCGGCGGAGGCGCCCTTGTAGGTGGTCTCCACCGTTACCACCGGCTCGTCGATCTTCGGATACTCGCGTACCGGCAGGCGCGAATAGGACACCATGCCGAGCAGCATCACCACCAGGCTCATCACCGTCGCGAAAACCGGACGGCGGATGCAGGTCTCCGGCAGCCTCACGAGGGTTTGCCGGGTTGGGTGGCGGCCGGCGCGCCGTCGGCGGGCACGACGCGCACCGGCACGCCGTCGCGCAGCTTGAGCTGGCCGGCCGTAACGACTTCATCGCCCGCCTTCAGGCCGTCGAGGATTTCCACGCCGGCCGCGCGCCGCTGGCCGATTTGCACCTTGACTCGCTGCGCCTTGCCTTCCACCACCTTGAAAACGAAGTTGTCCTTGCCCGCCGGCACCAGCGCTTCTTCCGGCACGGACGGCGCCTGCCGCTCGCCGCCGAAGGCCAGCCGGATGCGCACGAACATGCCGGGGCGCAGTTTCGCGTCCGGGTTGGCGAGGCGCGCGCGCACGGCGACGGCGCGGCCCGCCGCATCCAGCAGCGGATCGATGGCATCCACGCTGCCCTTGAATACCTGGCCGGGCATCGCATCGCTCAGCACCTCGATCGCCTGGCCATTGCGCAGCCGCGACAAGTGGGCCTCCGGCAGGCGGAAGTCGGCCTTGAGCGTGCCGATGTCCTCCAGGTTGATGAGGTCCTGCCCCTCCTTGACGTAGTCGCCGACGCTGACGTTGCGGATGCCGACGATGCCGGCAAACGGTGCGCGGATCTGTGTCTTGCGGTAGCGCGCCTGCGCCAGCGCCACACCGGCTTCCAGTACCTTCAGATTGGCCGCGGCTTCGTCGCGTGCCCGCTCCGCCACGAAGCGCTTCTGGAACAGGTCTTCGGTACGGCGGAAATTCGCCTGCGCAAGTGCCAGGCTGGCTTCCGCCTGTTGCAGTTCGGCACGCTGCATCGAGGCGTCGAGCGACACCAGTGCGGCGCCGCCCGCAACCGGCGTTCCTTCGCGAAAGTGAAGCTGCGCAATGCGGCCGGCGATTTCCGGCCGCAGCATCACCGATTCATTCGACTTGAGCGAACCGACCGCGCCGATATCGTCCTGGAAAACCGTTGCGGCAACCCGCGCCACCTCCACGCCGATGGCGAAACCCGTCGGCGCGCCACCGGCAGGGCCGCCCGGCTTGCCGGCCGGTGCAACCGGGGCAGCAGCGGTTGGCGCGGCGGAAACGCTGCGATTGGCGTACGAGGCGTAGCCGCCCAGGGCGGCCGCCCCGCCAGCGGCAAGCGCGATGATCCATTGTCTTTTCTGGCCTGCCATGATGCTCCGTCTCAATCCCGCCCGGCCCCGGCCGGGGCCGCTGAAAAACCCTGCTGCATGCAGGGTCCGCAACGCTCCGGAAGATTGTATCCGACCCGTGCGGCCGGGCGCGGCCAACGTGAATTCCTTCTCTCGAATGACTATACTCGAAGCGGCGGACGTGGAGCGGTCAGGCGAGGCCGCGGGGCGGCCACCCGGGCACGACGAATCGCATACACGCCTTCCCGCTGTCGCCACCTCTTGCAGGAATGCCATGGCCGCACATGCAAACCCTTGCCGGCTCGTCGTGATTCTGCTCGCCGCCGCCGTGCTCGGCGTGCTTCCGCAACCCGCCGGCGCGGGGCCGTTCGTAATGGGAACGGACCAGGGCGGCGCGACGCTCGCCGGCCTGTGGGCACGGCGCATCTACGCCGAAGCTTTCGCGCGCCTGGGGGTCCCGCTGGAGATCGCCGTCTACCCGTTGGCGCGCCTCGGCATTCTGGCCGATCAAGGTGCGATCGACGGCGAGATCCTGCGGGTTCATGGCTACGGCACCGCCCATCCCAATCTGGTTCGCGCGGATGAGCCGGTGTTCGGCGTCCGGCTTGCCCTCTACGGCGCGAATCCGGCGCTGCGCCTCGACCGTCTGGAGGATCTGCCCGCCGCCGGCGTGACCGGGGAATACCGGCGCGGCGTCGTCATTTGCGAAACCACCCTGCGACGATGGCTGCCGGAAGAGCGGATTTCCGACGTTGCCACCACCGAACAGGGCCTGCGCAAGCTCGCTGCCGGACGCACGGGCGTCTTCTGCGAGTTCGACCTCGCCATCGCCGATGCGCTGCATTCCGCCGAATTGGCCGGTCTCGCGCCATTTCGCAAGATGCTGGACATTGGCGCGGACATTCCGCTCTACCCCTACCTGCACCGAAAGAACGCCGACCTCGCGCCACGCCTGACGGAAGTACTGAAAAAGATGCGGGCCGAAGGCCTGATCGAGCGCTATCGCCTGGATGTGGAGCGGGAACTCGGGCAGAATCGCTGAGCCGCGGTGCGGCACATCGCCGCTCGCGCGGCGGACCACTTCCGGACATCCCGAAGCAACCGCGAACAGGCCATGACAGACCTCAAGACGCTACTGTTCGGAACAGAGAACCGCATTGGCCGGCGGCTGATCGTCCTCATCATCGCCTTCAGCTCATTGATCACGCTGCTTCTCTCGGCGGTTCAGTTGGCCGTCGAGTACCGCGATCTGCGCAATGGCATGGAACGGGAACTCGACGGGGTCGGCATCCACCTTCCCAGCATCGCCGGCAGCGTCTGGGATTTCGACGAGAGGCAGGTTCGGCTGGCGCTGGAGGCGCTGGCGCAGTTGCCTAATGTCGATCGCGTCAGCGTGACGACATCCGACGTCGGCACGCACTGGGTCGCCGGAAAAAGCCTGTCGCGCAACATCGAGACGCGAATTTACCCGCTCAAGCACCTGTCCGGCGGCCGGGAACGAGAGATCGGCAGGCTCGAGGTGGTCGCCAGCCTGGACGGAATCTACCGGCAGATCGCCGCGCGCGCATTGACGATTATCGTCAGCAACGGGCTGAAGACCTTTCTCGTGGCGATCTTCATGTACTTTCTCTTCCGCCGCCTGGTCACCGGCCGGATCGAGCAATTGGCCGACCGGATGCACCGGCTGATTCCGACGCTGCGCCTGCCAGGCGGCGCGGCAGACAGCCCGCCGGCACCGGTGCCTGCCCACCTCGATGAACTGGCGACGGTTGACTGGGTGCTGGAGACCGCGTCCAGGGATCTTGGCATTGCGATCGCCGCGCTGCAAAGCCTCAACGAAGATCTGGAAGGACGCGTCAAGGAGCGAACCCTGGCGCTGGCGGCGGCCAACGAGGAACTCGAAGCCTTCGGCTATTCCCTCTCGCACGACCTGCGGACGCCGCTGCGTGCCATGGCCGCCTTCAGCACAATCCTGCAGGAAGATTACGCCGACCGTCTCGATGAAGACGGGCGGCGGCACTTGGCGCGCATCGTTGCCGCCGCCGCACGCATGGACATCCTGATCGGCGACACGCTTTCGCTGTTCAAGGTATCGGCATCGCGATTCCAGCGGCAGACGCTCGACCTCGCCAGGATTGCCGGCGACATCGCGGAAGAACTGGCGCGCAGCGATCCGGCGCGCGTGGTCGAGTGGAAGATCGACGAAAGGATCACGGCGGAAGGCGATCCCGGCCTGGTGCGAACGGCCCTTGAGAACCTGATCGGCAACGCCTGGAAATACACCGGCAAGCGCCAGGTCGCGCAGATCGACATTGGCGTTTCGCGCGACAAGGACGGCAATCCGGCCTATTTCATTGCCGACAACGGCACCGGTTTCGACATGGGCCTCGCGGAGGGATTGTTCACGCCTTTTCGGCGGCTGCACCGGCAGGACGAGTTCCCCGGCAGCGGCATCGGCCTTGCGACGGTGCAGAAGATCATTCACCGCCACGGCGGCAGGATCTGGGCCGAATCCGCGCCGGAGCAGGGCGCGCGGTTTTTCTTTACCCTGTCGCCCGGCTGATCTTGCGGGCGGCCGGCCGGTCAGGCGACGATGGTTTGCGCCTGCCCGCTGCCGCGCCGGCAGATCAGGCCGACCGGCCAGGCGGTTTCGCCCGCCTCGCGCAGCAGCCCGAGCGTCTGGTCTTCATGCTCCGGCGCAACGACGACAACCATGCCGATGCCGCAATTGAAGACGCGGTGCATCTCCTCCTCGGCCACACCGCCCTCGCGCTGCAGCCAGTCGAACAGCATCGGCCGCGGCCAGGCGCTTCGATCGATGGTCGCAACCAGATCGTCGCCGAGGATGCGCGGCACGTTGTCAAGCAGTCCGCCGCCGGTGATGTGTGCCAGGCCCTTCACCGGCACCTCGCTCGCCAGCAGCCGCAGCAGCGGCTTGACGTAGATGCGCGTCGGCGCCATGACGGCGTCGGCCAGGCTGCGGCCGTCGAAATCGGCCTGCAGATCGGGACGGACGCGCTCGATGATCCGGCGCACCAGCGAGTAGCCGTTCGAATGCGCGCCGCTCGAGGCGAGGCCGAGCACGATGTCGCCGGGCTGGATGGTTGCGCCGCTGATGATGTTCGATTTCTCCACGACGCCGACGGCAAATCCGGCCAGGTCGTATTCGCCCGGCGGATACATGCCCGGCATCTCGGCCGTCTCGCCGCCGATCAGCGCACAGCCGGCCAGCTCGCAGCCGCGCGCGATGCCCTGCACCACGGTCGCGGCAACCTCCACGTCGAGCTTGCCGCAGGCGAAATAATCGAGAAAGAACATCGGCTCGGCGCCCTGCACGAGGATGTCGTTCACGCTCATGGCGACCAGATCGATGCCGACGCCGTCGTGGCGGTTCAATTCGAAGGCCAGGCGCAGCTTGGTGCCGACGCCGTCGGTTCCGGCAACCAGCACCGGCTCGCGGTACTTGCGCGAAATTTCGAACAGCGCGCCGAAGCCGCCGATGCCGGCCAGGACCTCCGGGCGCAGGGTGCGCCGGGCGAAGGGCTTGATGCGTTCGACAAGCGCGTCGCCGGCGTCGATGTCCACGCCGGCATCGCGATAGGTGAGGGATGAGATCAAGGTGGGTTCCCGCTCGTGATAAAGTACCGCGCTCCGCGGCAAGGTTGCCCACCACCGGGCATGCCGCCGCACGAAGGGCGAATTTTAACCGATATGAACCCCGCCGACCGCTTGCAGACCGCCGTCTGGATCGGCCTCGGGCTGGCCCTGCTGTGGCTGCTCTGGCTGCTCGGCCCGATCCTCGCGCCGTTCCTCCTCGCCGCCATCCTCGCCTACGTCTTCGACCCGCTGGTCGACCGCCTCGAAGCCTGGCGCCTGCCGCGCACGGCCGGCGTCCTCGCCGTCATGGTCCTGTTCGGGCTGCTGCTGGCACTGCTGCTGCTCGCCCTCATCCCGCTGGTGCGCCAGGAAGCGATGCAGCTGGCACAGCGCCTACCCGACGCGATCAGCCTGTTGAACGGCCGCCTGGCGCCCTGGCTCGCCGCTCATTTCGGCATCGTGCTGCAGTTCGATGTTGCCACGCTGCGCCAGCTCCTCGCCGACAATGGCGCCGGCGTCCAGGAACTGGGCACGCGCCTGCTCAGTTCGCTGAGGATCGGCGGCCTCGCACTGGCCGGACTGGTCGCCAATCTGCTGCTCGCGCCGGTGGTGATGTTCTACCTGCTGCGCGACGGGTCGGCGTTGCTCGCACGCCTCGATCACCTGATCCCGCGCGCCTGGCACGACCGGTCGCTGCGGATGCTGCGCGACATCGATGCAGTCCTGGCGGAATTCCTGCGCGGCCAGATCTCCGTGATGCTGCTGCTGGCGCTGTATTACAGCGCTGGCCTGGCAATTGCCGGCGTCGAGTTTGCGCTGCCGCTGGGGTTCGTCACCGGCCTGCTGATTTTCATTCCCTACGTCGGCTTCCTCAGCGGCTTCGCCCTGGCTTTGCTGGTGGCGGCGTTGCAGGTCGGCGGGCCGGGCGCGCTGCTCGGCACGCTCGCGGTGTTCGGCATCGGCCAGCTGCTGGAGAGCTTCCTGCTCACCCCGCTGCTGGTCGGCAAGCGCATTGGCCTGCACCCGCTGGCGGTGATCTTCGCCCTGATGGCGTTCGGCCAGCTGTTCGGTTTCGTCGGCGTGCTGCTCGCCCTGCCGGCCTCGGCCGCCCTGCTGGTCGGCTTGCGCGAGCTGCGCGGCACCTACCTGGCGAGCCGGTTCTACCTGGGCAATCCATGACGCAGACGTGGAACCGGCAGCTGCTGCTCGACATCCGCCCGGCGCAACAGCCGAGACTCGACAATTTCGTCCCCGGCGCCAACGGCGAACTGCTCGCCTGCCTGCGCGCGCTGGCCCGGCCGCGTGCTTTCGACGCGGTCTACCTCTGGGGTCCGCCCGGCTGCGGCCGCAGCCACCTGCTGCGCGCGTCCCATGCCGCCGCCGGACAGGCGCAGCGGCGTGCCGTCTTTGTCGCCGGCGCGGAAGCCGGCGCCGACCTGCCCTGCCCGCCCGGCAGCCTGCTGATCGTCGACGACGTCGAGCGCCTCGGCGATGCCGCGCAGGTGGCGCTGTTCCGCGCCTTCAACACGGCGCGGCTGGCCGGCCTGGCGCTGCTGCTCAGCGGGCCGGCGCCGCCGCGCGACCTGCAGCTGCGCGAAGACCTGCGCACGCGCATCGGCTCGGCCCTGGTGTTCGAAGTGCGCCCGCTCAGCGAAAGCGAGCGGGCGCTGACCCTGCGCAGCCACGCGGCGCAGCGCGGCATGCGCCTCGACGACGAGCTGGTCGCCTACCTGCTGCGCCATGCCCCGCGCGACCTGCCCTCCCTGATGGCGCTGCTGGACGCGCTTGACCGGGCCTCGCTCGCGCTCAAGCGACCCGTCACGCTGCCGTTGTTAAGGGAAGTGCTGCGACAAATCGAACCCTGACGCCAATGGATCTGATCCTTTTCGACCTCGACAATACCCTGCTCGCCGGCGATAGCGACTTCGAGTGGGCGCAGTACCTGATTTCCCGCGGCGTGCTCGATCGCGAACTGTATGAGGCGCGCAACGAGGCGTTTTACGAGCAGTACAAGGCGGGTACCCTGGACATCCACGCATTCCTCGATTTCCAGCTCAAGCCGCTGTCGCGCCATGCGCGCAGCGAACTCGATGCCTGGCACGCCGATTTCATGGCCACGCGCATTCTGCCGATCATCTCCGCGGCGGCGCGCCTGCTCGTGCGGCAGTCGCTCGACAGCGACGCACTGGTGGCCATCGTCACCGCCACCAACAGCTTCGTCACGGCGCCGATTGCCCGCGAGTTCGGTGTCACCCACCTTGTCGCCACCGAGCCCGAACAGCGGGCCGGCGCCTTCACCGGCCGCGTCGCCGGCACGCCCTGCTTCCGCGAGGGCAAGATCGAACGCGTCGAAGCATGGCTGGCGCAGCTCGGCCACACCTGGCGCAGCTTCGCCGCCAGCCGCTTCTACAGCGATTCGCTCAATGACCTGCCGCTGCTCGGCCGCGTCAGCGACCCGGTTGCCGTAGACCCCGATCCGACGCTGGCAAGCCACGCCCGCCAGCACGGCTGGCCGGTGATTTCGCTGCGTTAACCCGCGAGGAGGCCACGATGCTGGGCAAAGATGACCGCAAGGTGCTCGCCGAAAGCCGGCTGTTCCGCTACATCAGCATCGACTCGGTCGAGGCCGTGCTGGAAACCTGCCCGGTGTGGCAGCTCGCCCCCGGCGACACGCTGATCGATCCGGCGCAGGAAAACCGCGCCGTTTACCTGGTTCTCGACGGCAATCTGTCGGTGCAGATCGTCGGCAAGGAGACCTTCGAGGTAAGCCATCTCGGCCCGGGGGAGTGCGTCGGCGAGATGTCGATGGTAGACGGCTTGCGCCCTTCGGCCCTGGTCAAGGCCGCCACGGCGGCGCGCCTGCTGGTGCTCGGCCATGCGGCGATGTGGGCGCTCCTCAACCGTTCCCATGGCGTTGCCTTCAACCTGCTGTGCACCCTCGCCGGCCGCATGCGCGACCACAACAAGGCGCTCGAATCGAGCCATACGCGCAGCCTCGAATTCGAGCATGCGGCCAGCGTCGACGCGCTCACCGGCCTGCACAACCGGCGCTGGCTCGACGACGCCTTCGCCCGTCTGCTGCGACGCTGCCTGACGGATCGCCGTCCCGTCTGCCTGCTGATGGTCGATGTCGATCGCTTCAAGGCCTTCAACGACACCTGGGGCCACCTGGCCGGCGACGCGGTGCTGCGCCATGTCGCGCGCCTGCTGGCCGGGCACATGCGGCCGTGCGACCTGGTCGCACGCTACGGCGGCGAAGAGTTCGCCGGCCTGCTGCCGGAAACGACGCTCGACGACGCGGCGGCGATCGCCGGGCGCTTGCGCGAAGGCATTGCGCTCAGCCCGCTGCTGTTGGCGGAAAGCGGACAGAGCGTCAGCGTCACCATCTCGGTCGGTGTCGCCCTGTCGCGGCCCGACGAATCCCTCGAAGCCCTCTTCGGCAGGGCCGACGAGGCACTCTACCGGGCCAAGGAGAACGGCCGCAACCGCGTCGAACGCACCGCCTGAGGGCGCGCACCGGCAGCACGCCGCGGGCGCGCTTCCGGTATCATTGCGCGCTCGCAGAGCCCCCCAGAACCCCGGCATGATCCGCAAGCTGCTACACCGCGTTTTCGGCAAGACCCCCGCCACCCGCGCGCCGGCGCTGATTCCCGTCGACCGCCACGGCGTCCGCCGCGAGTCCATATCGAGCGGCGCCCGCCAGGTCGTGGGACGCCTGCAGGAGAGCGGCCATCGCGCCTTCGTCGTCGGCGGTGCGGTGCGCGACCTGCTCGCCGGCATCGTTCCGAAGGACTTCGACATCGCCACCGATGCCACGCCGGAACAGGTGCGCGCCGTCTTCCGCCGCTCACGCATCATCGGGCGGCGCTTCCGCATCGTGCATGTCATGGCCGGCGGCGAGACAATGGAAGTGTCCACCTTCCGTTCCAGCCACGACTCGGAATCCGGCACCGACGAGCACGGCCGCGTCCTGCGCGACAATGTCTTCGGCTCGCAGGAGGAGGACGCGGCGCGGCGGGATTTCACCGTCAACGCCCTGTACTACAACCCGGGCGACGAGACGATCACCGACTACCATCACGGCGTCGCCGACCTGAAGCAGCGCACCCTGCGCATGATCGGCGATCCGCGCCGCCGCTACCGCGAGGATCCGGTGCGCCTGCTGCGGGCGGTGCGCATGGCCTCCAGGCTCGGCCTGACCATCGACCCGGAAGCACGCACGCCGATCCGCGAAATGGCCGAGTTGCTGGAAAACGTGCCGGCGGCGCGGCTGTTTGACGAAATGCTCAAGCTGCTGTTCTCCGGCCACGCAGTGGACTGCCTGCGGCAGCTGCGCGAAGAGGGCCTGCACCATGGCCTGCTGCCGCTGCTCGACGTCATCATGGAGCAGCCGCTGGGCGAACGTTTCGTCTGGCTGTCGCTCGCCGATACGGATGCGCGGGTGAAAGCCGGCAAGCCGGTTTCGCCCGGTTTCCTGTTCGCCACGCTGCTCTGGCATGAGGCGCTGGCCAACTGGGAGGCACGCAAGCAGCACGGCGAGGATGCCGTGCCGGCGCTGCATGCCGCAATGGACGAGGTGCTGGAGATCCAGGGCGGCAAGCTGGCGATCACGCGGCGCATCGCCGGCGACATCAAGGATATCTGGGCGTTGCAGCTGCGCTTCGAAAATCACACCGGCCGGCGGCCGTTCCGCCTGATCGAACAACCACGTTTCAAGGCCGGCCTCGACTTTCTCCTGCTGCGCACGGAAAGCGGCGAACTGGCGCCGGAACTGGCCGAGTGGTGGCAGGCGTTCCTCGCCGGCGACGGGGAACAGCGCCTGGCACTGCTGTCGCCGGAGAAGAAGGTCGCGCGTCGCCGCCGCCGGCGACGCAAGGGCGGCGCAGGCGACGGCGATACGCCCGCAACGGCCGGGCCATGACGACACGGGCGTACATCGCGCTCGGCAGCAATCTGGGTGACCCGCAAGCGACCGTGCTGGCCGCGCTGGCGGCGCTGGCGGAATTGCCGACATCGACGCTTGCCGCCGCCTCCTCCCTCTACCGCAGCGCGCCGGTGGGCCTGAAAAACCAGCCCGATTTCGTCAATGCCGTGGCCGCCGTGGACAGCCGGCTCGATGCGGTGGCCCTGCTCGATGCGCTGTTCTCCATCGAGGCGCGCTTCGGCCGGCGCCGCGACTACCATCACGCACCGCGCACCCTCGACCTCGACCTGTTGCTTTACGGCGGCGAAATCCGCGCCGACGCGAAGCTCGTGCTGCCGCACCCGCGCATGCACGAGCGCGCCTTCGTCCTGCTGCCGCTGCTCGAAATCGCGCCCGCCATCGTTCTGCCCGGACGCGGCCGCGCCACCGACTGGCTCGATGCCTGCCGCGAGCAGAAGCTGTCAAAGCTCGCTATCATTCCCGCACCAACCCGCGACAACGTGGTGCGCCCATGAGCTACCTGACCGATGCCCGCCCGGTAACCCTGACCGAACTCGCGCGCCTGCGCACGGAGGGCGAAAAGATTGCCGTGCTGACCTGCTACGACGCCAGCTTCGCCGCGCTGCTCGACCGCTGCGGCGTAGACGTCCTGCTGGTCGGCGACTCCCTCGGCAATGTGCTGCAGGGCCATGCCTCGACCTTGCCGGTGACGCTCGAACAGATGGCCTATCACACCGCCTGCGTCGCGCGCGGGCTGGGCAGACAGGGTCGCCCCTTCCTCGTCGCCGACATGCCCTTCGGCGCCTACCAGGAGAGTCCGGCGCAGGCAATGCGGTCGGCCGTGCCGCTGATGGCTGCCGGCGCACAGATGGTCAAGCTGGAGGGCGGCGCCTTCATGGCGGAAACCGTGCGCTTCCTGGTCGAGCGCGGCGTGCCGGTGTGCGCCCACATCGGCCTCACGCCGCAGTCGGTGCACCAGCTCGGCGGCTACCGCGTGCAGGGCAAGACCGACGCCGCTGCGCAGCAGATGAAGCACGACGCGACGGCTTTGCAGGACGCCGGCGCGGCGCTGATCGTCCTGGAGATGGTGCCCACGCCCCTCGCTGCGGAAATCACCCGCGGCCTGAGCAGCATGGCCACCATCGGCATCGGCGCCGGCAGGGACTGCCACGGCCAGGTGCTGGTGCTGCACGACATGCTCGGCATCTACCCGGGCAAGAAGGCGCGTTTCGTGAAGAATTTCATGGACGGCTCCGCGAGCATCGACGAAGCCGTCAAGGCCTATGTTGCCGCCGTCAAGGCCGGTTCCTTCCCCGCTCCAGAACACGGCTACTGAAATGGAAATCCACTCGACCATCGCCGCTCTGCGTGCGGCGCTGGCCGGCGCCGGCCGCGTCGCCTTCGTGCCGACCATGGGCAATCTGCACGAGGGCCACATCGCCCTGATGCGCCAGGCACAGCCGCTCGGCGACTGCGTCGTCTCCAGCCTCTTCGTGAACCGCCTGCAGTTCGGCCCGAAGGAGGACTTCGGCAAGTACCCGCGCACCTTCAAGGCCGACTGCGAAAAGATGGCGGCCGCCGGCGTGGCGCATCTCTTCGCACCGGACGAGCGCGAGATGTACCCGGCGCCGCAGTCCTGTTTTGTCTTGCCCGACCCGGCCCAGGCCGACATCCTCGAAGGCGAGTTCCGCCCCGGCTTCTTCCGCGGCGTCGCCACGGTGGTGATGAAACTGTTCGCCATCGTGCAGCCGCGGGTAGCGGTGTTCGGCAAGAAGGACTACCAGCAGCTGATGATCATCCGAAACATGACGCGCGAATTGGCCCTGCCCATCGAGATCGTCCCCGGCGAGACGGTGCGGGCAGGGGATGGCCTGGCCCTGTCCTCGCGCAACGGTTACCTGTCCGAGGCGGAACGGGTCGCGGCGCCCGGTCTGTATCGGGCTCTGGACGCGGTTCGGCGCGCCCTGCAGGCCGGAGAGCGCGATCTGGCGCGGCTTGAGCAGGGTGCCATGGCGGAACTCCGCGCCAGTGGCTGGATTCCGCAGTATGTTGCGGTGCGAAAACAACTTGATCTACAATTGCCAGCCGCTCACGATTCTGGGTTGGTGGTGCTGGGCGCGGCACTCCTGGGGAGCACGCGCCTGATCGACAACCTGGAAGTTTAGGGCTCCGCCATGCGCTCAGGCCGGCGGCGCGCCAGCAGCGCACCTTGCGGGAGAGGAAACCGCAACCTGCCAGCTACTGAGAGAAGGAGCGACGACGATGCAACGGATGATGCTGAAGTCCAAGCTGCACCGCGTGACGGTCACGCATGCCGAGCTGCACTACGAAGGTTCCTGCGCGATCGACCAGGATCTGCTTGATGCCGCTGACATCAAGGCATACCAGCAGATCGACATCTACAACGTCAACAACGGCGAACGTTTCACCACCTATGCCATTTCCGCCGAGCGCGGCAGCGGCATCATTTCGGTGAACGGCGCGGCAGCACGCAAGGCCGCGCCCGGCGACCTGCTGATCATCGCCACCTACGCGATGTACGACGAGGCCGAGCTGGCGAAATTCGAGCCGGATCTGGTCTACGTCGACTCGCGCAACCGCATGATGAACCAGCGCCACAAGATCCCCGTGCAACTGGCCTGACCAAGGCCGTTTGGGAGCGAAGCCCGTGCGATCCACGGGCTTTTTATTGCCGGACGCTATGCATCAGGCTTGCCGCGGCGGCAAGCAGCAGGGCGGCGCCGACGTTGTGGGCAACCGCCAGCCAGAGGGAAAAACCGCTCGCCACCGTCAGCGCGCCGATCGCCCCTTCAACCAGCAGCAGCAGCAGCAGCGCCAGCGCGGCATTGCGCGCGCGCCGGACAGCGCGCAGGCGCAGCGCGACGACACCGACCAGCAGGACGGCCACCGCGGCCGCGTAGCGGTGCAGGAGATGCAATGCCACGCCGCCGCCGTCACCGGGCCGGGCCGGCGCCGCCAGGGTGACGAATGGATTGAGCGCCTGCCAACCCTGCGCCGCCGGCCACCAGACGCCGTTGCAGTCAGGCAGGGTGTCGCAGGCCGCCGCCGCGTAGCGCGCACCGATGAGGCCACCGAGGACAATCGTCAGCGTCAGGGTCGCCAGCATCGCGCGGCAGGTACGGCCTCCATGGCCCCGCTCCAGCAGCCGTGACGATTCGGCGGTCAGCGCCACCCGCCATGAAAAAGTTACCAGGCCAAGTCCGCCGACGAGGTTGATGAAGTTGACTGGCACCCGGCGCGGATCCGCACTCCACACGCCGACAAGCGAGAGGAACAGCATCAGCACCAGCAACAGCGTGGCGTAGCGCGCGGCCGGCTGCAGCGGCCGCGGCCGCCAGCACTGCCACACCAGCAGGATGCCGGCCAGCAGCGCCAGCGTCGCAACAAGCCGGTGCACCAGCCGAGCACCCTGCCAGGTTGCCGGCGCCGCGCTGGCGAGCACCGCACCGTAGCAGGCCGGCCAGTCGCCACAGCCGAGGCCGGCCCCGGCGAGGCGCAGGTAGGCGCTGACCATCACCACCAGAACGGCCAGCAGGCCGGTGGACAGGGCCAGGGCGCGGACGCGCCTGGCTTGCATCAGAAGCGTGCCTGCGCGCGAGGATCCACACGCAGTTCGTGGTTCACCCACAGCAGGACGCCGAACACCACCATCGCGCCGCCCTGGTGCGCCGCCGCCAGCGCGACCACCGGATCGGGGACGAAGGTCAGCAAGGTGGCGATGCCCAGCGCAATCTGCGCCGCCACCGCCAGCAGGAGCGCGTGTGCGGCGCGTTTGGCAGCGCGACTGGCCGACGAACGCTGCACGCGCAGCCAGAACGCGGGAACAAGGAAGGCCAGCAGCCACGCGCCGAGGCGGTGGTCGAACTGAACCGTGGCCATGTTGTTGAACAGGTTGAGCAGTCCGAGCTCCGGCAGCCATATCTCCGGCGGCACGAAGTGGCCATTCATGAGCGGGAAGGTATTGTAGAACTTGCCGGCACGGATGCCGGCGACAAAGCCGCCGCTGACGACCATGTAGAGCGCCAGCAGGGCCAGCCAGAAGCCGAAACGCCGCAGCTGCAGGATTGCCGAGTCGACCATGCGCCCGCCGCGCCCGGCGAGCAGGCCGAGCGCCACCCACATCATGGCAATGAAGATGAGGAAGGCGAGCGTGAGATGCGCCGTCAGCCGGTACTGGCTGACGCGCGGATCGTCGACCAGGCCGCTCTTGACCATGTACCAGCCCATGGCGCCCTGCAGGCCACCGAGGATGAATATGCCCGCCAGTCGAACGACCATTGGCGGCGCAATCTTGCGGCGCAGCAAGAAATACAGAAACGGCAGGAAAAACACGATGCCGATGGTCCGGCCGAACACGCGGTGGGCGTACTCCCACCAGAAAATGCCCTTGAATTCCGCCAGGGTCATGGCGTGGTTGACCTTTTCGAATTCGGGCGTCAGGCGGTACTTGTCGAAGACTTCGGTCCATGCCTCCTGGCCGATCGGCGGCAGGATGCCGACGAGGGGCTGCCATTCGACGATGGACAGGCCCGAATGCGTCAGGCGCGTGACACCGCCGACGACCAGGGTGGCGAAGACCATGGCGGAACAGATGAAGAGCCAAGAGGCGATCTGGCGGCGGGCCGTGTAATCCATCGTCGAAGCGCGGTTTTTCTGAAGGATAATCGCTGGCGGAACGAGCGCGGATTATATGCGACAACATGACGCACCGCCGCACGCAAGTGCCCGCGTATCTGGGCATTTCTTAACCTAGATCAAACTATTCAGGAGTGCCAACGCGTAACTTTTCGCCCGGTACATTCCCGTAGTTTGTCTTGTCAAAAAACCGTGCCGCGCCCTGCGGTGCACAAGAATGGAGGCTTTCATGGCTGATTCGCAAGAAAACGAGCGCGTCCCCGTCATGCAGCAGGTTCTGGACAACCCTTTCCTGCTGCTGTTTCTGGGTATCACGCTACCCACCGTGCTCTACATCCTGTGGGGCGTGATGGAAGTAGCCAACATCCCGGTCGCCCGCTAAGCGAACCATCAATCAATACAGGGAGCAAAAGATGAGTGCTATCAGCCCACCCGCAGAGCGAATCTGGTGGAAGGCCCCGATCGACAAGCTGGAATTCACGTGGATCGCCATTGCCTTCGTCTGGTCGATGGTGATGTTCGTCATGATGGTCTATTGGCATATCGCCGGCGGCCAGAACCTGTCGAACGAAACCTACAAGACGACCAAGGAGATGTATGCCGCCAAGGCGCAGGCCGTGGTCGATAAATATACGGTGCGCGCCGGCACCGAAGCGGAGAAGCAGTTCCCGGTGGTGCATCCGCCCGCCGGCTCCGACATCTACCTGATCGGGCGCCTGTGGGACTGGTGGCCGATCTACGAACTGGAAGTCGGCAAGAGCTACAAGCTGCACCTCTCCGCGATGGACTACATGCACGGCTTCTCGCTGCAGCCGCAGAACATCAATATCCAGGTTCACCCGAACTACGAGCACGTGGTGAAGATCACGCCGAACCAGAAGGGTACCTATTCCATCGTCTGCAACGAATACTGCGGCATCGGCCATCACACGATGGTCGGTCGCATGTACGTAAAATAAGGGGCGCGTAAATGGCTACGACTTACCGCATCTGCCCGCGATCCGGGCTGCAATTCGACACCGCCGCAGAGAAGCTGATGCGCTGGAACGCCGTTGCCGGCGTGCTGGCCCTGCTGCTCGGCGGCATCATGGCGCTGGGCGTCATCCTCACCCGCTGGCCGGCGGTGCACCTGCTGCCGGCGGACCAGTTCTACCTGGCCCTCACCTCGCACGGCGTCAACATGCTGCTGTTCTGGATCATCTTCTTCGAGATGGCCGTGCTTTACTTCGCCTCGTCAACGCTGCTGCACTGCCGGATCGCCACGCCGAGGATCGCCTGGCTCGGCTTCTGGCTGATGGCCATCGGCGCGGTGGTGACCAACGTCGCCATCTTCCAGGGCGAATCGAGCGTGATGTTCACGTCTTACGTGCCGATGCAGGCCAAGCCGCACTTCTACCTTGGCCTGATCCTCTTCGCCGTGGGCGCGCTGCTCGGCTGCTTCGTCTTCCTCGGCACGCTGGTGGTGGCCAGGGCGGAGAAGACCTACGAAGGCTCGATTCCGCTGGTGACCTTCGGGGCGCTGACGGCCTGCATCATCGCCATCTTCACCATCGCCTCCGGCGCCATCATCCTGATCCCGACCTTCCTCTGGTCGGTCGGCTACATCCGCGAAATCGACACGATCATGTACCGTGTCGTCTGGTGGGCCATGGGTCACAGCTCGCAGCAGATCAACGTCTCCGCACACGTCGCCATCTGGTACGCCGGCGCCGCCATCGTCTTCGGCGCCAAGCCGATGTCCGAGAAGGTGAGCCGCTCGGCTTTCCTGCTCTACATCCTGTTCCTGCAACTCGCCAGCGCCCACCACCTGCTGTCCGACCCCGGCGTCGGCTCCGAGTGGAAGGTGGTCAACACCTCGTACTTCATGTACTTCGCGGTGCTGGCCTCGATGATCCATGGCATGACGATTCCGGGCGCCATCGAGCAGGCGCAGCGTGCCAAGGGCTTCAACAAGGGCCTGTTCGAGTGGCTGCGGAAAGCTCCTTGGGGCAATCCGGCCTTCTCGGCGATATTCCTCTCGCTGGTCGGCTTCGGCTTCCTCGGCGGCATCTCCGGCGTCATGATGGGCACGGAACAGCTCAACCTGCTGATCCACAACACCATCTACGTGCCGGGCCACTTCCACGCGACGGTCGTCATCGGCACCACGCTGGCGTTCATGGGCCTGACCTACTTCCTGGTGCCGGTGCTGTTCAAGCGCGAGGTGCTGTTCCCCGGCTTCGCCAAGCTGCAGCCCTACCTCTTCGGCCTCTCCATGTACGTGGTGGCGCTGGTGATGATGGGCGCCGGCACGCTGGGCGTCTCGCGCCGCCACTGGGACATGGCTTTCGCCGGCTCCGGCATGGCCTACGAGTGGCCGGGTGCCGCCTACCTGATGATGGGCCTGACCGGCATCGCCGGCGTGGTTGCCATCATCGGCGGCGGCGGCTGGATCCTGCAGATCGTTTTCTCGCTGCTCTTCGGCAAGAAGCTGGACGATGGCGAGATGCGCAGCACGCCGATCCCGCTGACCCTGCCGCCGCAGACGGGTGCGCATGCCGCTCATATCGGCACTCCTGGCACCATGGTGCTGGCGCTGGTCTTCCTGGTTTCGTTCATCCTGTACTACTTCGTGAACTGGAAGTACCTGTCCTCGCTTTGGGGCATGGCGTAACACCGATCGATCCGACGGCAACGCCGGATTGCTCAAGAAGGGCCGCGCAAGCGGCCCTTTTTTTGTTTCCGCTTGATGCGAACGCTTGACGCTCCGGCGGGTGGCGGAGATCATGCCGCGATGCGTAACAGACGAATCCGCCAGCTGTGCTGGCTGGCTGCCCTTTTCTGCTCCACCGCGCTTTGCGCCGCGCAGGACAGCCCCCAGGCCCTTTCCTCGCGACCACTGGACCCCGCGCTGGCGCCCAATGTGCCGGTCCTCGACCAGACGAAGGCGCTGCAGCTGTCGCAAGCCGTCATCAACCGGCCCGTCGGCGACTTCGTCCTGCTGGACCGGCAGGGCAAGCCGGTGCGCCTGGCCGACTACCGCGGCAAGCCGCTGCTGGTCAGTTTCATCTACACCGGCTGCTTCGAGGTCTGCCCAACCACCACGCGCACCCTGCAGAAGGCCGTTACCAACACCGTGGCGGTGCTCGGCGCCGACCGCTTCAACGTCGTCAGCATCGGCTTCAACCAGCCCTTCGACTCCCCCACGGCACTCAAGGCTTTTGCCACTCAGAACGGCATCGTGTTTCCCAACTGGGAGTTCCTCAGCCCGGCGCCGGCGATCCTCGCCGATCTGACCGCCGCCTTCGGCTTCAGCTATGCATCGACGCCGGCCGGCTTCGACCACATCGTGCAGGTTTCGATCGTCGATGCGGAAGGCAACATCTATCGGCAGGTGTACGGCGAGACCCTGAGCGCCGACATGCTGGTCGAACCCCTCAAGCAGCTGATCACCGGTGCGCCGGTGCCGCAAAGCGGCGCGGTGGCAGACCTGGTCGACCGCGTGCGCATCCTCTGCTCCGTGTACGATCCGAACACCGGCAAGTACCGCCTGAACTATGTCCTGTTCTTCGAGATCGGCGGCTTCCTGACCTTCAGCCTCTACATCCTCTGGTACATCCGGCGCGGCATGCGCAGTTCGGAGAGCACCTGAGCCCCCGCTGATCCCGCCGCGTTTGACTCGGGTCAAGCCAAGTCAGCTGCCCAAGGTATATCATAAAACACTAATAATCTGGCGCTTTCCCCACGACGTGCGCATCCTCGACGCCTTCCGCGAAGGCGGCTTGTCCCTACAGCAACGCATCGAGTCGTTCTTCGACGCGTTATTCGGTACCGCCGGCAATCCCTGGCGGCACCTCGGCGCGCTCGGCTTCTATTTCGCCTGGCTGGCGATGGCCACGGGCATCTACCTGTTCATCGTGCTGGATACCGGCATCGAGGACGTCTACGTCTCAATCGAGTACTACACGCACCAGCAATGGTGGCTGGGCGGCATCGTGCGCAGCCTGCACCGCTATTCCGCCGACGCGCTGGTGGTGCTGATGTTCCTGCACCTGGCGCGCGAGTTCTTCTACGGCCGCTATCACGGCTTCCGCTGGTTTTCCTGGATCACCGGCGTGCCGGTGATCTGGCTGGTCTACGCCTCCGGCATCGGCGGCTACTGGCTGGTATGGGACCAGCTCGGCCAGTTCTCGGCGATTGCCAGCGCCGAGTGGTTCGACTGGCTGCCCATCTTTGCCGACCCCGCGACGCGCAATTTCCTGACGCCGGAATCCCTCAACGACCGCTTCTTCTCGCTGCTGGTGTTCCTCCACATCGGCATTCCGCTGCTGCTCATGCTGGCCTTGTGGGCACATCTGCTGCGCGTCTCGCAGCCCGACGTGTTTCCCTCGCGCGCGCTCGGCTGGGGCAGTTTCCTCATGCTGCTGGCGCTGTCGCTGGCCAAGCCGACGGTGTCGCACGGCCGCGCCGATCTCGCCGTGGTGCCGGCCGCGCTCGACTTCGACTGGTACTACCTGTTCATCCATCCCTTGATGTACCTGACGTCGCCGGCCGGGCTGTGGGCCATCGCCGGCGCGGCAACGCTGCTGCTGTGCCTGCTGCCGCTGCTGCCGCATCCGAGGCAGCAACCGATCGCCGTGGTCACGCCGTCCAACTGCAACGGCTGCCGCCGCTGCTTCGTGGACTGTCCCTACGCCGCCGTGGCGATGGAGCCGCATCCGGACAAGCCCGGCCACGAGCTGGCGCGCGTGATTCCCGACCTGTGCGCCAGCTGCGGCATCTGCGCCGGCGCCTGCCCCTCCTCGACGCCGTTCCGCAGCGTCGAGGAACTGGTGACCGGCATCGACATGCCGCAGCAGCCGGTGGGCGCGTTGCGCGCGGACATGGAGCGCAGGATCGCCGCGCTCGCCGCCTCGCCAAAGATCGTCGTCTTCGGCTGCGACTGCGCCGCGGATGCAAGCCGGCTCGACCGCCCCGACACCGCCGTGCTGAACCTGATGTGCAGCGGCCTGCTGCCGCCATCTTTCGTCGAATACGCCCTGCGCGGAGGTGCCGACGGCGTGCTGGTCACCGGCTGCCGCGAGGGCAGCTGCGTTTTCCGCGCCGGCACGCAATTGACCGCGCAGCGCATGGCGGGCGCGCGCGAACCGCACCTGCGCGCGAGCGTGCCGCCCGAGCGGCTGCGCCTCGCCTGGGCCGACCGCCACGAGCGCGACAGCCTGCAGCGCGCGCTGGACGATTTCCGCAATGACCTGAAAACCCTCGGCGCTGACGAAAAACGTCCGCGCGCATATACTCGAAGGATCGCCCATCATGGATAAGCCCGCTGTGAGTCCCGTCCACTCCACCAAGTTATCGCCGATCTCGCTGCTCGGCCAGGCGCTGTTCTACGGCCTCTTCGCCGTTCTGATCGGCTACTTCTCGACCACCCCGAAATACCACCACCTGGACCACGACGAGGCCCTGATCAAGCTCTCCTTCAGCCATCACGGCCAGCCGGTCACCGAATGCCGCAAGCGCACGCCCGAGGAGCTGGCCAAGCTGGCGCCGAACATGCGCGCGCCGATGGCCTGTCCGCGCGAGCGCTCGCCGGTCACGGTGCAGGTGGAGCTCGACGGCAAGCCCCTGCACCAGAGCGTCATCCCGCCCGCCGGCCTGTCCAAGGACGGCACCTCGACCACCTACCAGCGCTTCGAAGTGCCGGCGGGCGAACACCTGCTCTCGGTCAGGATGAACGACAACGTGCGCGTTCAGGGCTTCAACTACAGCCGCGAAGAGAAGCTGACGCTCAAGCCGGCGCAGATCGTCGTGATCGATTTCGCCGCCGATAAGGGCGGCATCTTCTTCGCGCAATGACGCGGCCCGCCCCTGCCGAGGGCATCGATTACGCGCTGGCGGTTGCCGACGGCCGCCTGCGGCACCTGGCCCGCGGCTGGCTCTGGCTCGGCCTGCTGGCGCTGATCGGCTCGGGCCTGCTGTCGATCGTTCTGGTGCTCTCGCGGGCACCGCAATTCCAGAGCCTGATGCCGGCGGGGGACTTCTTCCGCGTCGCGCTGGTGGTGCACGTCGACCTCTCGGTGCTGGTGTGGTTCGTCTCCCTCGGCGGTATCCTGTGGACGCTGTCCGGCACGCCGCGCGCGCTCGGCCTCAATCGCGCCGCCCTGGCGATCGCCGGATTGGGCACGCTGCTCATGACGCTGTCCCCGTTCCTCGGACGCGGAGAGCCGGTGATGGCGAACTACATTCCCGTGCTCGAAGGCCCGGCGTTCCTCTGGGGGCTGGCGATCTTCGGCGCCGGCGCCGTGCTGCTGGTGGCGCGCAGCCTGCTTGCCGCCCCGGCATGGGTCCTGCCGCGGGACGGCGCCGAGGCCTTGCGCAGCGGCCTCACGCTCGGCCTGCTGCCCGCCGTCATCGCCATTGCCGCCTTCGCCTGGTCCTGGCTCACCCTGCCGGCCGGGCTCGACGGCAAGGCCTACTACGAGATCCTCTTCTGGGGCGGCGGCCACGCCCTGCAGTTCATCTGGACGGTGTTCATGCTGGTCGCCTGGCTGTGGCTGGCCAGCGCCTGCGGCGCGCGCGTGCCGATGTCGCCGCGCATCGCCCTGCTCTGCTTCGCCCTCGCCACGGTGTGCGCGCTGGCGATTCCCGTCGCCTACGTTCTGTGGCCGGCGCACGCCGTCGAGCACCGCAACCTGCTCACCTTCGCCATGGGCCTCGGCGGCGGCCTGCCGATCCTGCCGGTGGCACTGGCCGTCCTGCTGGCGGTGCGCCCCGGCCGGCCGGTCGCCGACGATGCGCGTCCCTTGCGCGCCGCGCTCTACTCCTCGCTCGCCCTGTTCTGTTTCGGCGGCCTGATCGGCTTCACCATCGCCGGCAGCAACGTCAAGATTCCGGCCCACTACCACGGCTGCATCGTCGGCGTCACGCTGGCGCTGATGGGCCTCGTCTATCACCTGCTGCCGCAGCTCGGCTACGGCATGCCGTCGCGCAGATGGGCGACCTTCTCCTCCTATTGCTATGCCGTGGGCCAGGCCATGCACATCGGCGGCCTGATGTGGTCGGGCGGCTACGGCGTGCAGCGCAAGGTGGCCGGTGCGGAACAGGCGCTGAAGAGCGCCAGCGAGATCGCCGCCATGGGCATCATGGGCCTGGGCGGCCTCGTCGCCATCGTCGGCGGGCTGATCTTCGTCGTCGTTGTGCTGATGGCGATCCGTCGCGCCCGGGACTGAACACCATGGACGATCCGCAGGAAATCGCCAAAGCCGTGCGCCGCGCCTGCGTCGCCGCGGCGCTCGATGCCTACGAGGACGCGCAGGTCAGGGGCCTGTGCCGCGAGGGCGCCTGGGAAGTCGCCATCGAGGCCATTCGCTCGCTGGATATCGCCGCGGTGATCGCCGCCGAAAGAAAGGATTAGCGCCGCGCCGCGACCTGCAGGGCCTGCGCGACAAAGGCAGCCAGTCCGGCCAGCCCCAGCCATGCGCCCGGATGCCAGCCGGCCGCGACCAGCCACCCGGCGGCAACAAAAGTCAGTCCCCGCAACACGGCGAAACGTCCCAGCGTCCCGCGCGCCGCGCGATGCCAGTCGGTCTGCACGCCGGGCTTCAGCCACAACGGCAGCAGCTGGCTGACGGCACCGGAGACCAGCGGCAGCAGAAAGGCGAGCAGAAACCCGAACACGGCATCGCCGCCCTCGATTCGCCGCTGGGCATGCAGGGCACCGAACGACAGCAGCGCCAGCATTCCGGCCAGGGCCAGCACCAGCGAAGGCGCGGCGCCATGCGCACGCAGGATCTCGCCCGGGAAGCGCGCCAGCCAGGCCGTGCCCATCCGCGCCACCGGCAAGAACAGCAGCAGCGCACCGAAATAGGCGGCGGGCGTCCACCAGGCAGCCCCGATGGCCGTCAGGAGCACGCCGCTCACGGCGACCGGCAACCAGCGACGCAGCCAGCCCGCCGCATCCGGATCGGGCCGGCCGGCGGCGGTGGGCAGCAGCACGGCCAACGTGCCCAGGGCAGTAAGGCCGATGAAGCCCAGGGTGTTCAGATGCAGGTGGAACAGCCGCAGTGCGGCGCGCTGGGCGGGAATGGCCGGCATCGCCAGCACCGCCGCCAGGGCCAGCACCAGGCACACTACCGCTGCCATGTACCAGTGTAGGCCGGGATGCGGCGCGCCGAGCGCGGCACGGCCGCGGCGCACGATCCAGGCCGCCATGAACAGCGCAGCGATGAACGCCACGCCGGCGCCGGCATGGATCAGGGCGTTGAACCAGGACAACTGCAGGAAGGCCGCCGCCGCGAGCAGGCCGGCGCCGAGAAACGCAAGCGGCAGGCGTCGCACCAGCGGCCCGGGTTCCCGGCTGCGCGTCAGCACCGGCACGAAATGCAGCATGGCGCCGAAGATCAGCGGCAGGACGCCGGCGGCGAAGCCGATGTGGGCGGCGGCCGCCGGACTGGCGGCGCCGGAGAGCATCAGGGCGATCGCCGATGCGAAGGCGACGATCGTCGTGGCGACCAGAAACGGCAGCATGGCCGAGGGGCGATCGTCAGCCCCGCGGCAGCGGGGATCCAGACGTCACGGAGTCCCCGCTGCCGCGGGGACGGCGGGCGCTCACGCCTGCTTCTTGATGAAATCGATGACGATGGCGCCCGGCTCGCGCTGAACGTACTGGATGTCGACCTTCTCGCCGTAGCGGGCGCGCAGCTGGTCGAGCAGCGGCAGCGGATCGTGGTCGTTGCAGAAGCGCATCGTCTCGCCGGCGTACAGCGCGTCGAGCGCGCCGAAGATGGCGGCATGGCGGAAGCGCTTGGCGATGCCGCGCGCGTCGAAAGGATACAATTGATCAGCTTGCAGATGCAGATGGGGATTTGCCATGACTGTTCTCCTGGTGGGGTTATCCTCCGCGCCCGATGCGCGGCAGCAGATTGTCCTTGCCGCCTCCGCCGCCGGCCTTGATGCAAATCATGGCCTATAAATAATTAAACCCTTATATTCCCGCACACCTTTTAAGGTTATCGCGACTCCAACCGGCAGACCGCCATGCTCAAGCTCATCCACAAAACGCTGCAATGGTTCTTCATGCGCGTCGAAGGCGTCTTCAACATCGCCTTCGGCGACAAGCTGAACCCGCTCTACCACCTCGGCACGATCACCTTCTTCCAGTTCTGGCTGGTCTCGATCAGCGGGCTCTACCTCTACGTCTTCATGGACACCGGCGTCACCGACGCCTACCTGTCGATGGAGCGCATCACCCACAAGCAGTGGTGGCTCGGCGGCATCATGCGCAGCATCCACCGCTACGCCTCCGACGGCATGGTGCTCACCATGCTGCTGCACATGGTGCGCCACTATGCCTTCGACAAGTACCGCGGCTTCCGCTGGTTCTCCTGGCTGACCGGCGTCATCCTGATCTGGCTGGTGTACATCTCCGGCATCAACGGCTTCATGCTGCCGTGGGACAAGATGGCCCAGTTCGTCACCGTCGCCACGGCGGAGATGCTCGACTGGATTCCGATGTTCAGGGGCGCGCTGATCCGCAATTTCATCTTCGAAGGTGCGGTGAACGACCGCCTGTTCACCCTGCTCGCCTTCGTGCACCTCGGCGCGCCGCTATTCGTCGTGATGCTGATGTGGATCCACGTGCAGCGCGTGCCGCGCGCCCACACCAACCCGCCGCGGCCAATCTGGATCGCGGTGCTCATCACCATGCTGGTGCTCTCCCTGGCGAAGCCGGTGGTGAGCCAGGGTCCGGCCAATCTCTCCATCGAGGTGACCTCGCTCGACTTCGACTGGTTCCTGCTGCCGATCTACCCGCTCATCTACGACTGGCCACTGGAGCGCCTGTGGATGCTGCTGATCGGCGCCAGCGCATTGCTGTTCTTCCTGCCCTGGCTGCCGCCGAAACGGCGCGGCGGTGCCAAGGCCGAGCTGATGATCAGCGTGCACCCGGACAACAAGACGGTGAAGGCGCGTTTCAGCGAGACGATCCTGGATGCCGGCCTGCGCGCGGATATCAGCCTGCCCTACGATTGCCGCAATGGCGGTTGCGGGCTGTGCAAGTGCGCAGTCCTCAACGGCGAGGTCGATCCGGGCGCCTACCAGCCGAACGCGCTGACCGCCGAGGAAAGAAGCCAGGGCAAGGTGCTGATGTGCTGCGCCACGCCGCTGACCGACATCGAGATCGAATACCAGCCCGAAGTCGCCCTGAGCCGTGCCACCGAGATCAAGGACTACACCGGCCACGTCGACCAGATGGAGCTGCTCGGCCACGACGTCATGCGGTTGATGGTCAAGCTGCCGCCGGGATCGAGCATCCCCTTCTCGGCCGGCCAGTACATCAACATCATCCTTGACGACGGCCAGCGTCGCGCCTTCTCGTTCGCCAGCCCGCCCCACCTGGGCGGCGACATCGAGCTGCAAATCCGCCTGGTGCCGGGCGGACGCTTCACCACCCATGTCTTCGAACAGATGAAGATCGGCGACACGCTGCGCTTCGAGGGCCCGCTGGGCGATTTCGTGCTGCGCGAATCCGCGCGGCCGATCATCTTTGTTGCCGGCGCGACCGGTTTTGCGCCGGTCAAGAGCATGGTCGAAGACGCCTTCCATCGCGGGCTGCAGCGTCCCATCCACCTGTATTGGGGCGTTCGCCGGCCGGAGGATCTCTACCTGCCCCATTTGCCGGAGCAGTGGGCGCGTGAGCACGCGAATTTCCACTTCGTGCCGGTGCTCTCCGAACCCCGCGCGGAGGACAACTGGAGCGGCCGCACCGGCCTGGTGCACGAGGCGATCCTGCAGGATTTTCCGAGTCTCGGCGGCAAAGAGATCTACGCCTGCGGCTCGGTCAAGATGGTGGAGGCGATCTTCCCCACACTGAAAAGCCATGGTGCCGAGGAAGGCATGTGCTTCTCCGACGCCTTCCATCTCTCCGGACGCTCCGTCGCGCTGCAGGCCCCCGCCGAAGCGCAGAAGTAGGCCTTTCTCGCGGAGGCTAGAAATCCGCCTCCGCGAGTCCGTGCGCGCGCACGCCGCCGTCACGCGGGCGGGCCACCGACAACGTAACCTTGCTGACCTGCATGCCGCTTTCCGCTTGCACCTCCTCGAGCTTGAACGGTTCGGTGCGCCAGAAGCGTCCGGTGTCGAGATCGCGATAGCGGATATCGTAGTTGCCGGCCGTCACGTTCTCCATCACCAGGCTGCCACGTGCGGGGATGAAGGCCCACCGGCACGAATACGCTTTCAACTCGTTCAGCGCGACCAGCTTCACGAAGACGTCCGTGTCGCCGAGGGAGTTGTCCAGGGTGACCGTGGACAGCCCGTCCTCCTGCAGTTGCGGGTAGCCGCCGACGTAGTCCGCGTAGCGCGGCCAGCTGCGGCCATTCGGCGCCGCCGCCGGCCGCACGTAACCGGCAACCGGCACGGGGAGCGCCCCGGACGGTTCGGCCAGCTGGGTCGGCACGGCCGGACGCGCCGCCGGGCGGGCCGCCGCACTGCCCGTTCCGACGGAGACGTTTTTCGGCTTCGGCGCCTCGCCGCCCGGCCAGAACAGAATCGCCAGCGCCATCGCCGAAATGCC
>CAZASE010000032.1:0-29030 GCA_964487715.1 uncultured Rhodocyclaceae bacterium
CAGCCGCTCGCCAATTTCCACCAACCGACGCTCGGCGGCACCGATCCGTTCGCCGCACTGCAGGAACTGCTGAATCGGCAGACTGGCGCCGCCGGGTCGGGCGGCGTGGACAGCGGCGCTGCGGACGGCGGCGGCAGCGGTGGTGGCAGCGGCCTGGCTGGCGGCGTCGCCGCGGACACGGGCGACAACATGGCGCTTGGTGCGGCCACCTTGGTCATGCTCAGGCAGCTCGCCGAGCGCCTCGACCAACTCGATCTGTCCGGCGCAGGCGGCAGTCCGGCCGGTGCGGTGCCGGCTGCTGCCGACCTGCCACCGCGCCCGCTCAAGTCCGCCGACCTCGGCGTCGCACTGGGCCGGCCGGAAGCCGTCGCCCTCGACACCCTGTCGCTGATTTTCGAGGCGATCTTCGAAACATGGGAACTGCCCGACACCGTCAAGACCGCCATCGGCCGCTTGCAGATTCCCCTGCTCAAGCTGGCGCTTTTCGATGCGACCTTGTTTTCCGATGTCGGGCATCCCGCGCGTCGCCTGATCGACGGCATGGCACGCGCTGCCGTCGGCCTGCCGCGCGACATCGGCCGCGGCCATCCGGTATCCCAGCGCCTGTGGCAACTCGCCGGTACGGTGGCGGAAAGGTTGCAAGGCGATGCGACCGTCCTCGCCGCGCCACTCGCCGACCTCGATGCCCTGATCGGCGAGCGCGACCGCGACATCCTTGCCGCGGCCCAGCCCTATGTTTCGCTGCTCAAGGACAAGGAACGCCACGACCAGGCCGCGCTGGCTGCCCGGCGCTGGCTGCAGGCGATCGAGGCGCAGGGCGTGGCGCCGGCGATCCTCGATTTCCTGCGCCAGCACTGGCTGCGCGTGATGGAGGCCGCCTGCCTCGAAGGCGGTGAAGCCGGCCAGGCCTGGCAGCGGGATCACGCCACCATTGCCGATCTGCTGTGGAGCGTGCAGCCCAAGCAGAGTCCGGAAGAGCGCAAGCGACTGGCTGGCATGTTGCCGCGCCTGCTCCAGCGCATCAACGCCGGCCTCGACCACGGCGCCACGCCGGCCGAGGCGCGCACGCCGTTCCTCGAAGCCTTTTTCACCCTGCAAACTGCTGCCCTGCGCGGCGCCGCGGCAGCAGTGCCGCCGCCCGCGCCGGCCGCGCCGCCGTGCGGAACGGCAAGCGCGGCCGAAATCGTCGTCGAGATACTGGACGTCGACGGTCGGCAGCTGAAGACGCTGTCGCCGGGCGACCCCTCGGTCGCCTGGCGCGGTCCCGATGCCCCCGTGCAGTCGGGCAGTTGGGTGCAGTTTGCGATGGCCGACGGCGAAACCCTGTGTGGACTGGCGTGCTGGCTCAGTCCGCAATCGGGCAGCACGCTGATCTTCAACCCGGACTGGGGCGGCGCCGTCGCGATCGCACCGGCGCTGATGGAAACGCAGCTGCGCGAGGGGCGCGCCAAGATCGAATCCTCGCGCTCGGTGTTCGACACGGCCGCGGACCGCGCGCTGACCCGTCTGCGCGACGCCTGAAATTTGGCGCGCGCCGTTGCCAGCAGCGGCCGTCGCCGCATCCGGATCGCCACGCAGCGGAGTCGGTGAAGATATCCCGAAAAGGCCACCGCGGAGGCGCAGGGGTGCGCGCGGTGCGCCTCTGCGTTATCTCCGCACCGCCCTGCCTCTGCGGTGGATATCGACCTGTACAGGAGCTCTTACGCGGCACCGACCTGCCGCAGTTCCGGCGCGGCAGCGCCTTGCAGGGCGATCACGCGCCCGGCCAGGGCGATGGTCTCGGGGCGGTGGGCAATGATGATGCGTGTCAGATGCAGGCCGCGCACGGCTTCGTTCACGCTGCGCTCGCGCGTGACGTCGAGGTGGCTGGTGGCTTCGTCGAGGAACAGGATTTTCGGCTGGCGGTAGAGCGCCCGGGCGAGCAGGATGCGCTGCTTCTGGCCGCCGGAGAGCACGGTGCCCATGTCGCCGACGAGCGTGTTGTATTGCATCGGCATGGCGACGACTTCGTCGTGGATGGCGGCGAGCCGTGCGCTGTGCTCGACGCGCGCGAAGTCGGGCTGCGGATCGAAGAAGCAGATGTTCTCGGCAATCGAACCGGCGAGCAGCAAATCGTCCTGCATTACCGCCGCCACCGACGCGCGATAGCGGGCGAGGCCGATGCGCTCGATCGGCGCGCCGTCGACCTCGGTGGCGCCCTCGGTGGGAGCGAGCAGACCGAGCATCAGCTTGAGCAGGGTGGTCTTGCCGCAGCCCGACGGCCCGACGATGGCCACCGACTCGCCCTCCTCGATGCGCAAGCAGACGTCGCACAGCACCATCGGCTCGGTGTCGGCGTAGCGGAAGGAGAGGTTGCGCACCTCGATGGCGCCGCCCAGGGGCGCCGCGCCGGCCGGCGCCGCGGCTGCGGCAAGCTCGGTGGATTCGGGCGGCTCGAGCGCAATGTCGGCAATGCGCTCGCCGTGCAGGCCGAGCATGCGCAGGTCGAGCAGCTTGTCGGTGAGGCCGGCGATGCGCTGCACGAACTGGGTCTTGTAGGCGACGAACGCGAACAGCATCCCCACGGAGAACCCGCCACCCGCCGCGGTGTCGAGCACGAGCAGCGCGCCGAGCCACAGGGTGATCGCCGATCGCGTCGGCGCGTCGCGCGACATGGTGAACCGCATTTTCAAGGAGCTGACGGCCGGCGGCTATCTCGCCGTGGAGGACCGCAGAATCGTCCTCACGCGGCGCCCGCCGGCGCGATGGTGAGCGGCGCGCCGCCCGGGGTATGCGGGGCGGTCCGAATGCGGGCGCACGGTGTTTCGCGCCTTACAGGCGTCGGCGCAAGGTGGCGGCTCCGGCTGCGGCGGCGAGGGCGGCCAGAAGGATCATTTCCAGGCCGCCCAGCGTCGGAACCTGGGCCGGCGCCAGGCCGTTGTCGAGGACGAAGTCGTCGAAGTTCACGATGTGCAGGCCCGCCCCGGCGGCCATGTTCTGGCCGGTGATCCAGATGTTCGTGGTTCCGGCCGGCGCGACGATGGGGCCCGAGAGCGTCTGGAACGAACCGACCGTCGAGGTGCTCAGCGTGTCGGAACCCAGCAACACGGCGACACAGCTACCGCCGGAGAAATACGAAACGAGAATGATGCCGCTGCCACCCACGGGTTGCCCGGCCGGGATGAATACCTTGCCGCCGAGCGTGTAGTTGCCGGGACCGGCCGCGATGCACTGGTCGAGGGCGAGCAGGGTGCTGGCACCGCCCGCGGCGAAGCTGCTCCGGGCCGAGCCCGAGCCGGGCAGGCCCGTGGCGTCGTTGACGGCGTCAAAGACGGTGGTGCCCGCCGCATTCCACCCCGCGAGGTTGCCGGCGAAGGACGGATTGGTAACCACATTGACGGCCCAGGCCGGTGCCGTGACTGCTACGAAAAGGGCCAATGAAACAACCTGTCGGGCGATTCCCATGACGCTGTCTCCTTCTCTGGAAAGTTGCAGATGGAATACAGGTTAGCATACGCTTTGTGGCACGTCATTCGTCCTGCATGTGTGGGCTGCTGGTTGGCGACAGCCTTGCCCTCAAAGGCGCTGTTGCACGGACAGGCCCGTGAGGCAGGCGCTCGCGGCGAGGAGCAGCGGCAACAATACGACACCCCATTCGGACAGGCTCGGAATGTCCGCGGTCGCGTCGGCGCCGGCCGCGCCGAGCGCTTCCAGCGTCACCTGTGCGGCGGCGTAGTGGATGCGAAACAGTTGGCCGCCCGCCGAGAACATAGCCCCATCTGGCAGGCGGCGAAGGTGCCCATGACGTTGACGCCGCTGGACAGGAGCAGGAAGGTCTGGCCCGCGGTCGGCGTGCAGCCGGGGAGCCGCAGGCTAAGTGTGCCCGCGAGCGTGACTGCTTGTGCCACGCTCATGGAGGCGGGAAGACATTCGGGGCCGGCGAAGGCCGTGTCGAGCCTTCCGCCCGCGCCCTGAAGGTACGTTCCGAAGAGGCGCAGATTGGCTTCGAGGGCGAAACGGGCATTGTTCGTGACCGGACCGAATCCGAGCGCGTCGCTATGGCCGGTCGCAAGCGCCCCGTTGCTGATCAGCTTCCCAACCCCGGGTCGGGGCAGGCGTTCATGAAAACAACTGCTTAGAGATTTTGTTGCTAAAGAGGGTGCCGCCGGCATAGGTGTTGGCAACGAGGAAATGCGTACTGCCAGAGCGCGTTTGGAACACCCGCGTCAGCCGTGAATCGGGGGGCGCCAGATCGTAGCCGATGATCGAGTGGGCGAAAGCGACGGTCGCGTTGGTTGTCAGCCCGACGATGTTGGCGGCATGGATGAGTCCGGCCGGGGTGTTCATGGCGTCGATGTGTCGGCGCGCGACGCAGGCGCTGGCGGCCCTGGACGGGGCGAACAATGCCCTGTCGGATCTGCCAGCGTGCGAAATGAAGGCCGCCGCCGAAACCAGCCTGGTGGTCCACGCCGATGGTTCGATGTCGACGCGCAGCCAGGAGGGCGCGCGTGATCTACCTGCTGGGCGGGGCCAACATGCACTCGCTGGAATGGGCCCGCCCGGATTGGCTGGCGCTGCCTGAGATAGCGCGCGAGGCGGCGCAGGGACTGTTCGCGTATGCCGGCAGCGAAGCGCGGCAGCGGCTGCGGATCGATCAGTCGTGGGGCCGCCTCGAGTTCTTCCTCGAAAAACTGCCGCATCGCCAACGTGCCGCCGAGGAGGCGGTGGTGGCGCTTGGCCTGCGCTATTTCGAGGCGGTGGATATTTCCGTCGCGCGGCGTCTGGCGGATTGGCCGCCCAGTTCGCGCGAGAAGCGCATCGCGGTTGCCGGGACGCGCAGCGCCAATCTCGCCCAACTCGCCGAGGCGCTGGGCAACCAGATCAACACGTTAAAGGGCTACAACAAGGAGATGGTCGATCGCCTTGGCGCGGGCTCGCGGCAGGCGCTGACCGAAGCCCTGTTGGGCGACGAGGCTGCCGAACACGACCTGTGCCCCGGCGGCTAACGGAAGGCGGCCGCGGTCGGCGGATGAAGCACTTTGTCGTCGTCGCGATGGGCCGGAAACCCAATAGGGACGGGCGTTTCCGGCCGGTGTTGTTCGGGGAGGATGCCGCATCGCGATTTCAGCGCCGCGCGACGGCCTTTGCCGTGGTCCAGATGATCAGCGCCGCAAAGCCGCTGGCGAGGCAAAGCAGGTGCAGGCTATCCAACGCAATCCAGCCGTGCCAGGGGTTGCCGGCGACGGCGGGCCAGAGCGGTCGCACGTCGGCATGCATCGCCATGTCGAGGAGGAGGTGGCTCCAGGCGCCGAGCAGGGCGCCGGTGAGTGCTTGCCGCGCCGGCAGGGTGGGTGTGCAGGCGAGCCATTTCGCTTGCGCCGGGCTGAGCTGGCGGTTCCACCAGTTCAGCCAGGCTTCGCAGGCGAAGCGGCCGGGCCAGATGGCAGCGAGGGCGGCCAGCGTGGCGCCCGGCAGGGTATGAAAGAAGCGATGCGCCGGCTCGCCGGTGTAGAGAAAGAGCAGGATCGGTTCGAGGTCGATAAGGCCGTTGGCGAGGGCGAAGGCGGTCCAGCTGAGGTGGCGTGGCGCGACCGCCTTGAGGAGGGCGCCCGGGCCGAAATGGAAGGGAGTGATCGGCATCGCCGGGGCGCGCTGCGGGTCCAGCCGCTGCCGCGCGCGAGTCGACTGCGCTTCAGTCGCAGTGGGCGCTGCAGGCGCCCGGATTGGCGGCACAGCGGCCATCGCCCCGCACCGTGCATTGTGCCTTGGTGCGGTGGGTGAAGGTGACACCATCCGGGTAATTGCAGGCCAGTCGTGTCAGCGTGCCGTGCCGGGTGACGTCAATGGAAACCGCTCTGAGTCCATTCAGCGCCGCGGCCGGCAGCTCGCACGACAGGTAGGCCTGGAACGCGCCGTCGGCGGATTCCCATAACGCGACGTTCTTCAGCTTGCGGTAGTTCTGGTAACTGGCGCAGGTATCCGTGTCGCGCGCGTAAAGGCGTGCGTCGGCGCCGCAATAGCCGGTGAAGGTGTACTTCAATTCCTCCTCCAACGGGCAGGTGGCAATCTGCACGGCGCCCGACAGATCGGGGCAGGCGAGGGTGGCGGCGATGGCGGGGAGCGCCGGACCGAGCGCCAGGGCCAGAACAAGCAGCGGTTTTCTCATCGGGATTCCTTTCAGCCGGCATTTTACCCGCGAAAAAAAGCCACCCCGCGGGGTGGCTTTTCCCCGAAACGAACCGGGCTTAGTGACTGGCAGCCTTCTTGTCGAAGAACTGCTCGTCTTCCGTCGAGCCCTTGAGCGCGGCGGTGGAAGCCTCGCGCTCGATGGTGGTGGTGACGGCGTCGAAGTAGCCGGTGCCGACTTCGCGCTGGTGCTTGACGGCGGTGAAGCCCTTCTCGGCGGCGGCGAACTCGGCCTCCTGCAACTCGACGAAGGCGCTCATCTGGTTGCGGGCGTAGCCGTGGGCCAGGTTGAACATCGAGTAGTTGAGGCTGTGGAAACCGGCCAGGGTGATGAACTGGAACTTGTAGCCCATGGCACCGAGCTCCTTCTGGAACCTGGCGATGGTGGCGTCGTCGAGGTTCTTCTTCCAGTTGAACGACGGCGAGCAGTTGTAGGCGAGGAGCTTGCCGGAGAACTGCTTGTGGATCGCCTCGGCGAATTTCCTGGCGAAGACGAGGTCCGGCTTGCCGGTTTCGCACCACACCAGGTCGGCCCAGGGGGCGTAGGCGAGGCCGCGCGAGATGGCCTGGTCGAGGCCCGGCCTGGTCTTGTAGAAGCCTTCGACGGTGCGCTCGCCGGTGCAGAAGGGCTTGTCATTGTCGTCCACGTCGCTGGTGATGAGGTCGGCAGCCTCGGCGTCGGTGCGGGCGACGACCAAGGTCGGCACGCCCATGACGTCGGCAGCGAGGCGCGCGGCGACGAGCTTGGCGACGGCTTCGCGCGAGGGCACGAGCACCTTGCCGCCCATGTGGCCGCACTTCTTGACGGAGGCGAGCTGGTCCTCCCAGTGCACGCCGGCGGCGCCGGCTTCGATCATGGCCTTCATCAGTTCGAAGGCGTTGAGCACACCGCCGAAACCGGCCTCGGCGTCGGCGACGATCGGGGCGTAGTAGTCGAGGTAGCCTTCGTCGCCGGGGCGCTTGCCCTCGGACCACTGGATCTGGTCGCAGCGCTGGAAGGTGTTGTTGATGCGCTTGACCACCAGCGGCACGGAATTGGCGGGGTAGAGCGACTGGTCGGGATACATTTCGCCGGCGATGTTGGCATCGCCCGCGACCTGCCAGCCGGAGAGGTAGATGGCCTTCAGGCCGGCCTTGACCTGCTGCATGGCCTGGTTGCCCGTCAGCGCGCCCAGTGCGTTGACGAAGGGCTCGTTGTTGACCAGGGTCCACAGCTTCTCGGCGCCGCGGCGGGCCAGGGTGTGCTCGATGGCGAGCGAGCCGCGCAGGCGGACGACGTCTTCCGCGGTGTAGCCGCGCTTGATGTTCTTCCAGCGGGGATTCTCGGCCCAGTCCTTTTTCAGCTTGGCAACTTCGAGTTCGTTGTTCATGGCAATCCTCTTGGTCAATGCTTGGATGAAGGGGTGCCGGGCCCGACGCGGCGGGCTCGGCCGGAATTGGCACCGCGGTCGCGCCTTGCGGGCGCGGTGGGCGGTGTCCATCCACGGGGTGGCCAGAGTTCAATCTGACAAACCTTCGGGCAAGACGGGGTTGATATCTGCCCTGACGGACACCGAAGCAGCGGTTTGCCGCTTCGACGTTCGTGTTACGTTGCGAAGTATAGAGGCGTTTTTGCGCAGCAGCAGCGACCCACTGCGTTTCGGCGTGAAATATTTATCGCATCAAAAACAATAACAAAGACGATAAAAACCGTATTGTGAAAATCAAATTGGCTTTGTGAAACGGAAAATTGCTGCGTTGCATGCAACTCTTGTATAAGACAGCTGATAATTGATGCTTTTTACTTCAAAGTGCGACGGGTGACACCAGGACGCCGTCGCAGTCGGCGTACAGGTGTTCGCCCGGGGCAAACGTGACACCACCGAAGCTGACCGCGATGCCAGCCTCGCCGATACCGCGCTTGATGCTCTTCAGGGGATGCACACCGAGCGCAAGAACGCCAATGGGCATGCCGGCGATCGCGCCGGCGTCACGGATGCAGCCGTAAACGACGAGGCCGGCCCAGCCGTTGTCGGCGGCGAGTTGCGCCAGCTGGTCGCCGACCAGTGCGCAACGCAGGCTGCCGCCGCCGTCGATGAGCAACACGCGCCCGGCGCCGGTCGTTTCGAGCACCTTTCGTACCAGCGAGTTGTCCTCGAAGACCTTGAGCGTGGAAACGGCCCCGTGAAACGCCGACCGGCCGCCAAAGGATCGAAACATCGGCGCGACGATGCGCAGCCGGCCGCTGCGCACCTCGTCTTCATGCTTGTCGCAAAGATCGGCGGTCTGGAAATCCACGTGGTGTCTCCTGCAGGCAGAAAAGAAAACGGCGGCATTGTAGCCGCCGTCGCCGGTTTCGGGGTGCGCGTCAGGCGACCGCTTCGGGCACCTCGTCGAATATCAGCCTGACCTTCCGTTCGCCGTCGAGATCGATGGTGACCTTGCCGCCGCCGGCGAGGCGACCGAAAAGCAGTTCATCGGCAAGCGCGGCGCGAATCGTGTCCTGGATCAGCCGTGCCATCGGGCGCGCGCCCATCAGCGGATCGAAGCCGGCCTCGCCAAGCCAGTCCTTCAGCTTGTCGGTGAAAATGGCTTCGACCTTCTTCTCGTGCAGTTGCGCTTCCAGCTGCATGAGGAACTTGTCCACCACGCGCAGGATGATGTCGCGGTCGAGGGACTTGAACGAGATCGTTGCGTCGAGCCTGTTGCGGAACTCCGGCGCGAACATGCGCTTGATGTCCACCATTTCGTCGCCCGGCTGGCGCGTCGCCGAGAAGCCGATGATGCCCTTTTGCATCGACTCGGCGCCGGCATTGGTGGTCATGATGATGATAACGTTGCGGAAGTCCGTCTGCCGGCCGTTGTTGTCGGTGAGGGTGCCGTGATCCATGACCTGCAGCAGGATGTTGAAGATGTCCGGGTGGGCCTTCTCGATCTCGTCGAGCAGCAACACGGCGTGCGGTTTCTTGGTGATGGCTTCGGTGAGCTGGCCGCCCTGGTCGAAGCCGACGTAGCCGGGCGGCGCGCCGATCAGGCGCGAAACGGCATGCCGTTCCATGTATTCCGACATGTCAAAGCGCACCAGTTCGATACCCATGCAGTAGGCCAGTTGCCGCGCCACCTCGGTCTTGCCGACGCCGGTCGGGCCGGAGAACAGGAAGCTGCCGATCGGCTTCTGCGGACTGCCGAGCCCGGACCGCGACATCTTGATGGCGATTGAGAGCGCCTCGATCGCCTGGTCCTGGCCGAACACCACGGACTTCAGGTCGCGGTCGAGGTTCTTCAGCGCCGCGCGATCGTCGGTCGAGACGTGCTGCGAAGGCACGCGCGCGATCTTGGCGACGATGTCCTCTATCTCGGTCTTGCCGATCAGCTTCTTCTGCCTCGATTTCGGCAGGATGCGCTGCGCCGCGCCGGCCTCGTCGATGACGTCGATTGCCTTGTCGGGCAGGTGGCGGTCGCTGATGTAGCGCGCCGACAGTTCGGCCGCGCTGGACAGTGCGGTGGCGGAATACTTGACGCTATGGTGCGCTTCGAAGCGTGACTTGAGGCCGCGCAGGATCGAGACCGTCTCTTCGACCGACGGCTCGCTTACGTCGATCTTCTGGAAGCGCCGCGACAGGGCGTGGTCCTTCTCGAACACGCCGCGGTACTCGGTGTAGGTGGTAGCGCCGATGCACTTCAGTTGCCCGGAGGCGAGCGCCGGCTTGAGCAGGTTCGAGGCATCGAGCGTGCCGCCCGAGGCGGCACCGGCACCGATGAGCGTGTGGATTTCGTCGATGAACAGGATGGCGTTGCTGTTATCGAGCAGTTGCTTCAACACGGCCTTGAGGCGCTGTTCGAAATCGCCGCGGTATTTCGTGCCGGCCAGCAGGGCACCCATGTCGAGCGCATAGATCTGCGCGCTGGCGAGGATTTCGGGTACGCGGGCTTCGACGATGCGGCGGGCGAGTCCTTCGGCTATGGCGGTCTTGCCGACGCCGGCCTCGCCGACCAGCAGCGGGTTGTTCTTGCGCCGCCGGCAAAGCGTCTGAATGACGCGTTCGAGTTCCTTCTCGCGTCCAATCAGCGGATCGATCTTGCCCATCAGCGCCTGCGCGTTGAGGTTCTGCGTGAAGCTCTCCAGTGCGCCGCCGGCTTGTGGGGCTTCCGGCTCCGGCTCGGCGGACTCGCCTTCATGGCGCGCGCCGCCCTGGGCGGCCGCCTTGGTGATTCCGTGCGAGATGAAATTGACGACATCGAGCCGCGTGATGCCCTGGCGCTGCAGGAAATACACGGCGTGCGAATCCTTCTCGCCGAAAATTGCCACCAGTACATTGGCGCCGGTGACCTCCTTCTTGCCGGAGGACTGGACATGCAGGATGGCGCGCTGGATGACGCGCTGGAAGCCGAGCGTCGGCTGGGTGTCGATTTCGTCCGTGCCGGCGACGGTCGGCGTGTGCTCGGCGATGAAGGCGACGAGCTCCTTGCGCAGTTCGTCGATGTTGGCGGCGCAGGCCCGCAGCACCTCGGCGGCCGACGGATTGTCGAGCAGTGCCAGCAGCAGATGTTCCACGGTGATGAATTCGTGGCGTTTCTGCCGCGCCTCGACAAAGGCCATGTGCAGACTGACTTCGAGTTCCTGCGCAATCATTTCAGCTTTCCTCCATCACGCACGCGAGCGGGTGCTGGTGTTCGCGCGCAAATCCGGTTACCTGCTCCACCTTGGTCGCCGCGACATCCTGCGGGAAGACTCCGCAAACGCCAACGCCGCATTCATGGACTTTGAGCATGATCCGCGTCGCTTGTTCGCGGTCCATCAGAAAGAACTTCTGCAACACGACGACGACGAAGTCCATGGGTGTGTAATCGTCATTCAGCAGCAAAACCTTGAACAGCGGCGGCGGCTTGACCTTGCTCCGCTCCGCTTCGAGCACCGAGTCGGCCTGCTTGCGGGTAGCCATGAGCCAATTCTAAACGCAATGCGCGATTCTGCAAGCGTGCAAGAAGCGGGTGAAAGCGGCGGTATTCCCGCGTTTTGGCGCGTGCCGAAAAACCACACATTGCTGTCGTGCAGCATCAAAAAGCCCCGAAAAGCGCTTGACGCATGCTGATTAAGTGGCGTAAAAAGCCATGCGTGTTTGTACGAAAGTCCCTGCACTGCTGGTCGGATGCCGCGCTTCATTTCTGAAACCCGCTTCGCTCCCGTGGATGTCGTGAACGATTGCTGCAAACATTTTCGGGCTCCGGGCCCGGCCAAGACGTTCAATACGAGGAAATAGAAATATGGCAACTGGTACTGTGAAGTGGTTCAACGACGCCAAGGGTTTTGGATTCATCACGCCGGATGACGGCAGCGAGGATCTGTTTGCCCACTTCTCGGCGATTCAAATGGGCGGCTTCAAGACGCTCAAGGAAGGGCAGAAAGTCTCCTTCGAGGTGACGCAAGGCCCGAAAGGCAAGCAGGCCTCGAACATCCAGGCCGCCTGATACAGCCTGAGCCGCTGACGGGCACGACCCGCGCGCGGCTTTTTGACCTGAATTGCGTCGCCCGCCCCCGTTCAGGGGCGCGGGCGTTTCTTTGTCCGTTGTCTCCTCAACACACAAAACGAAAGGCCGGCATCTGCCGGCCTTGAAGGCGTTTGCGCGGCGATGCTAGGCGGGCGGGCCCCAGCCGGATTCCTCAACTGTACGGAACAGGTCGGCTTCGGTGACGATGCCCAAAGGCTGTCCGCTCTCCATGACCACCACGCGGCGGATGCCATTGTTCATCATCTGCCGTGCAATCTGCAGCAGCGGCGCGTCCCGCTCGCAGGTGATCAGGTAGCGGCTGGCAATCTCGTCGACGCTGATGCCTTCCGGCCGGCGGTTGGGCACGATGATCTTGCGCAGCACGTCGCGCTTGGTCATGATGCCCCACTCGCCTTCGGTGTTCGGCTCGACCAGGATTGCGTTCAGGCCATGCTCGCGCATGACATGCATGGCCGAAACGACAGTCTCGGCGCCACCGACCATCTGGTAGGGCGACATGATGGCGCCGACTGTACGCTCCGTCTTCATCTTGCCCCCAGCCTTACATCCGCTCGATCATCGCCTGGCCGAAGGCCGAGCACTTGACCTCTGTGGCACCTTCCATCAGGCGGGCAAAGTCGTACGTGACGATCTTGTCGGCGATGGCAGCTTCCATCGAGCTGATGATCAGGTCGGCGGCTTCCTTCCATCCGAGGTGGCGCAGCATCATTTCCGCGGAAAGGATCAGCGAGCCGGGGTTTACATAGTCCTTGCCGGCGTATTTCGGCGCTGTGCCATGGGTGGCTTCGAAGCAGGCGTACTGGTCGGAGATGTTCGCGCCAGGGGCAATGCCGATGCCGCCGACCTGGGCTGCCAGGGCGTCGGAGATGTAGTCGCCGTTGAGGTTCAGCGTCGCGATCACGTCGTATTCCGCCGGGCGCAGCAGGATCTGCTGCAGGAAGGCGTCGGCGATCATGTCCTTTATCACGATGGTGCGGCCGGTGTTCGGGTTCTTGAGCGAGCACCACGGGCCGCCGTCGAGCAACTGGGCGCCGAATTCCTTCTGCGCCACCTCATAACTCCAGTCACGGAAGGCGCCCTCGGTGTACTTCTGGATATTGCCCTTGTGCACGATCGTCACCGACTTTCGGTCGTTGTCAATGGCGTATTTCATGGCGGCGCGCATCAGGCGCGAGGTGCCTTCGCGGGAGACCGGCTTGATGCCGATGCCGGAGGTTTCCGGGAAGCGGATCTTCTTGACCCCCATCTCGTCCCGCAGGAATTTGATGAGCTTCTTGCAGGGCTCGGTCTCGGCGGCCCATTCGATGCCGGCGTAAATGTCTTCCGTGTTCTCGCGGTAGATCACCATGTCGACCTTGCTCGGGTCCTTGAGCGGGCTGGGCACACCCTTGAAGTAGCGCACCGGGCGCACGCACTGGTAGAGATCGAGTTCCTGGCGCAGTGCGACGTTGAGGGAACGGATGCCGCCGCCGACCGGCGTCGTCATCGGGCCCTTGATGGAAACGGAATATTCCTTGAGCAGGCTCAGCGTCTCCTCGGAGAGCCAGACATCGCCGCCGTATTTCTGCGTTGATTTTTCGCCGGCATAGACTTCCATCCAGTGGATTCTCTTCTTGCCGCCGTAGGCCTTGGCCACCGCCGCGTCAACGACCTTGATCATCACCGGCGAAATGTCTACGCCGATGCCGTCGCCTTCGATGTAGGGGATGATCGGATTGTCCGGCACGGGTTGTCCGGGGATGATTTTCTTGCCGTCCTGGGGAATCTTGATCAAATTCGTGCCCATGCCAACTCCATCGTGTGTGTGTTAGTGGAGAGAAAACCGCATTCCAGCCCCTGAAATGCCGCAAAGCGAAGGGCCGGTCCGCATAAATTCTGATTATCCGCCTTTCCAAAAGAATCCGCCACACGGCGGGCCGCGGCGCGCCGTGGCAGCGTGACCGCATCTTGGCAGCGGCGGGTTTTTCCCGGTATCCTGCCACTGTTATCGCGCCGCAACATTAGACTCTGATGGATATCCCGGCCGGAGAAGACCAGGTTGCCCAGGCCATTGCCCAGACCCTGGTTGATGGCTTCAACAGGCATTACCGGCTGTTTCGCGAATCAACCGCCCTGGCCAAACAGCGTTTCGAAACCGGCGACTGGCGGGCGGCACAGATCGCCGTGCGCGAGCGCATCCACTTCTACGATGACCGCGTCAACGAGACGGTGTGCCATCTGCACGATGCATTCAGCGCGGACACGATCGGCGACATCACCTGGCAGCGTGCCAAGTTGTTGTATATCGGCCTGCTGACCAACCACAGGCAGCCGGAACTGGCGGAGACCTTTTTCAATTCGGTCTTCTGCAAGATCATGCATCGCACGTATTTCCACAACGATTTCATTTTCGTGCGTCCGGCGATATCGACCGATTTCATCGAGTCGGACCCGCCGGCCTATCGCAGCTACTATCCAAACCGCGCCGGCTTGCGGCAGGTGATCCGCGATGTCTGCGGCGACTTCGGCTGGCATTGCGCCTTTGCGAACCTGGATCGTGACATTGAGAACCTCCTCGCCGCCGTCGTTCTGCAGATGGGTGGCCGGCTGCCCGCGGCGGAGGCCAATTTCCAGATACAGGTTCTGCATTCGGCCTTTTACCGCAACAAGGCAGCCTACATCGTCGGCAAGGCCATCAACGGGGATTTCGAATATCCCTTCGTCGTGCCGGTCCTGCACGATTCGCGCGGACGCCTGTTCCTCGATGCGATTCTGCTCGACGCCGCGCAGATCCGCACGCTGTTCAGCCTCAGCCGCGCCTATTTCATGACCGACATGGAAGTGCCGTCGGCCTACGTACGATTCCTTTCGCGCATGATGCCGCACAAGCCGGAGGGCGAGATATACACCATGCTCGGCCTGGCCAAGCAGGGGAAGACCATGTTCTTCCGCGACCTGATTCACCATCTGCGGCATTCGCAGGATGAGTTCGTGATCGCACCGGGCATCCGCGGGCTGGTCATGACCGTGTTCACCCTGCCGTCCTTCCCCTACGTGTTCAAGGCGATCAAGGATGTCTTTGCGCCACCCAAGGAGGTCGACCACGCCACGGTCAAGGCGAAGTACCTGCTGGTCAAGCAGCACGACCGCGTCGGTCGTATGGCGGATACGCTGGAGTTCTCCGATGTCGCGCTGCCCAAGGCGCGGTTCAGCCAGGCGCTGCTCGAGGAACTCCGGCGGGAATGTCCCTCGCTTCTGGAAGAGGATGATACGGAACTGGTAATCCGTCACGTTTACATCGAGCGGCGAATGAAGCCGCTCAACCTCTATCTCGACGCCGCCGACGACGAACGGCGGGAGAACGCCGTGAAGGAGTACGGCAACGCAATCAAGGAACTGGCCTACGCGAACATCTTTCCCGGCGACATGCTGTTCAAGAACTTCGGCGTGACGCGGTTTGGGCGGGTGGTCTTCTACGACTACGACGAAATCGAATACATGACCGACTGCAATTTCCGCCGCATCCCGCCGCCGCCGAATCCCGAGGCGGAGATGTCTGGGGAGGTCTGGTATTCGGTGGCGCGCACGGACGTTTTTCCCGAGGAGTTCGGCACCTTTCTTCTCGGCAATCCGCAGACGCGGCGGGCGTTCATGAAGCACCACGCGGACCTGCTCACCCCCGAATTCTGGCTGGAAACCAAGCAGAAAATCCTCGACGGCTATGTGCCGGACTTCTTCCCCTATCCCGAGGACGTGCGCTTCTGCAACCTGTTTGGCACGGCGTCGGCGGCAGCGACGGTCCGCAAGGCCGAGACCGTGTGAGTCGCCTGCTCCTGTTCAACAAGCCTTACGGCGTTCTGAGCCAGTTCACGCCCGAGGCAGGCCATCGCTGCCTGGCGGAGTTCATCCCGGTTCCGGGCGTCTACGCGGCTGGCCGTCTGGATGCCGATAGCGAGGGCCTGCTGGTGCTGACCGACGACGGTGCGCTGCAGAAGCGCATCGCGGATCCACAGCACAAGCTGCCGAAGACCTATTGGGTGCAGGTCGAAGGACAACCGACCGACGACGCCTTGGTGCAGTTGCGCGGGGGCGTCGATTTGCGCGATTTCGTCACGCAGCCTTGCGCGGTGCAGCGGCTTGCCGAGCCGGCGGGCCTGTGGCCGCGCGACCCGCCGATCCGCCAGCGCCGACATATTCCTACGTGCTGGCTGGAAATCGTCCTGCGCGAAGGCAAGAACCGCCAGATTCGCCGGATGACGGCGAAATGCGGGTATCCCGCCCTGCGGCTGGTTCGTGCGGCGATCGGACCGTGGGTGCTGGCGGGGCTGGCACCGGGGCAATGGCGGATTCAGGACGCCGACGACGGTCAACCTGGCGGCGGGATACGACGTTGATGCTGTCGACGCCTCGACAATCGGGTCGGGCCAGTCATCCAAATCGATGAAAGGAATCAGACATGAGCAAGCTGTTGACCGTATTGATTGCCGGTGTTTTCGCTGCCAGCACCGCTTTTGCACAGGCCCCCGCCAAGTCGGCTGACAAGCCTGCCGACAAGCCTATGGCTGCCCCGGCCGCTGCTGCTCCGGCTGCTGCGCCGACCGCGCCGGCGGCCACCGAGAAGTCGGCGCCGACGGCGAAGAAGGTGAAAAAGACCAAGAAGACCAAGAAGCCCAAGCAGGATGCGGGCGCGGCCAGCACCAAGTAATCCGGCCGCCATCGAGAAAAATGCAGGGTACGCCCTGCATTTTTTTTGGGGCGCCCGGCAGCGGATAAGGACGCTCGGCATGCCAACGCTTACGGATCGACCGATCCAGCAAGCGTCGCATCAGGTGCGCCAAGTGATCTTCGACCCGGATTTCAGCGCCGCAAGCCATCGGCTTCGGCCAGGGCGAAACATCCATCATGCGTCCCGAGATATGTTGCGCTTCAACGTTGAGTCTACGGTGCGGCGGTTCCAGCGCTCATCATGAGCCGTCGTATGCGGAACCGCACGGACGGTGGTGTGAGAGGGCGACCGGGGCAACCCCATCGCCTGATCGACTCCCGAAAATTGTTGACCCACGTCATTGAAGGCAGTCGTCGAAGTCTAGACATTGGGGACTCGACCAATGACACGGAGGGGCAGCCCGATGCGACAGGCGATTGCCGCCGCACTCTTTGTTCTTGCCGTCTCCGCCGGATTCGTGTTGTGGATTGCCGCCGAGATGGCGCCGCGCGCGGAGTTCATTCCCCATGTCGAACTGCCGCAAGCGGCCGAAGCGGACTACCTGCGCGCCGTCTATAGCCCGCTGCATTTCCGGCCGGCGATCGAGACGGCGACCGATGCGCAGTGCCTGGCCTGCCATCGCGAGGTGCTGGAGGACAAGGTGCGCGCCGCATCTCCCTCCGGCGTGAAGGCTGAAACGCTGCGTGCCTGGTACCAGCAGACGCCGACCTACGCCGGCGAGCAGGATACTTTCCACCGGCGTCATCTCGTCACGCCGCTGGCGAAACGGCTGATGAACCTGCAATGCAACACCTGCCACCAAGGCCACGATCCGCGCGAGGAAGCGCAGGGCGCTGCCGCCGACTCGACACAACAGCAGGACACGGCGTTCACCCTGAGAAAGCAGGTGAATCCGGAAACCACCTGCCTGAAGTGCCACGGCCAGTTCCCCTGGCAGCTGATGGGCCTGCCCGGCCCGTGGGAGGCGCACAAGGCCGCCTTAGGCAACAGCTGCCTGACCTGCCACGCCGCCATCCGCACGAAGCGGCATGAGGTGGCCTATCTGAATGCGGCGGCGATCGAACAGGCCGGCAAGGACAGCGCCGAGGCCTGCCACGGCTGCCACGGCGGGCGCAGCTGGTACCGCATCAGCTATCCCTATCCGCGCACGCCTTGGCCGGACATGCCGGCCGAAGTGCCCGAGTGGGCCAAGCACCGTCCGACGCAATCCGAGGCGCGCTTTCTCAGGAGCGCGGCGCAAGGAAACCGCCCATGAGCAACGACGACAGGAACGCCCCCGGTCTTCCGCTGAATCCTGACCGGCGCAGCTTCCTCAAGACAGCCGCTGCCGGCGGCGCGATCGCTGCCGCCGGCGGTCTGACGGAGCTGACTTTCGGCGGCAAGGAGGCGCAGGCCCACGCCTACGAGCCGTATCCGACCGACGACCAGCTCACCACCGTGGTGACGAGCTGCGACCACAACTGCGGTTCGCGCCACATGCTGGTCGCGCACAAGAAGGGCGACGTCATCGTGCGCCTGTCGACCGACGACGGCCGCTATCAGGCCGGCGGCGCCTTCGGCTTCGAGTCCGAGCAAGTGCCGCAGCTGCGCGCCTGCCTGCGCGGCCGTTCCTACCGCGCCCGCATCTACTCGCCGGAGCGGCTGCTCTATCCGATGCTGCGTGTGGGTGAGCGCGGCGAGGGCAAGTTCAAGCGGGTGTCGTGGGACGGGGCGCTCGACTTCATTGCGAAGAAGATGGTCGAGCTGAAGGCCAAGTACGGACCGACGGCGATCCTCGACCAGGCCTATGCCGGCACCTCCTACTGCGTGCTGCACAAGTCCGACCAGATCGAGGGCCTGCTGGCGCGCTTTCTCGGCATGTTCGGCTGCCGCAGCAATTCCTGGTCGGTGCCCTCCTACCAGGGCACCACCTTCTCCAGCCGCATGACCTTCGGCACCATCGACGACGGCAACGAGGACGACGCCTTCGCCCACTCGAAGCTGATCATCATGTGGGGCTGGAACCCGGCCTACACCTTCCACGGCGGCAACACTTTCTACTACATGCGCTTGGCCAGGCAGCGCGGCTGCAAGTTCGTGCTGGTCGACCCGCAGTACACCGATTCCGCCGCCAGCTACGACGCCTGGTGGATTCCCATCAAGCCGAACACCGATGCAGCCATGCTGGCCGGCATGGCGCACCACATCTTCGCCAACAATTTGCAGGACCAGAAGTTCATCGACAAGTTCGTGCAGGGCATGGACGCCGGCACCATGCCCGACTGGGCCAAGGGCAAGGAGAACTTCAGGGACTACATCCTCGGCGTCTCCGACGGCACGCCGAAGACGCCGGAGTGGGCGGAGCAGATTTGCGGTGTGAAGGCCGCAGACATCCGCAAACTTGCGGAAATGTACGCGACGACGAAGCCCACGGCGCTGAAGGCGTCCTGGGCGCCCGGCCGCGCCGCCTACGGCGAGCAGTACAACCGCATGGCGGCGGCACTGCAGGCGATGACCGGCAACATCGGCATCCTCGGCGGCAGCGCCGAGGGCGTCGGCAAGGGCTGGCATGCGGAGAGCGTGGCCTACCCCTACGACGAGAACGCGAACATCTGGTACGCCTCGATCAAGTCCGATCGCTGGGCGCACTGCGTGCTGAACTACCCGAATGTGAAGCGCGAGGAAGTCGGCCTGTGGCCGCGCAGCGAAAAGCTCGACGGGGTCATCCCCAACATCAAGGCGATCTGGTGGCACGGCTCCGACTGGTTCAATCAGCTCACCAACATCAACAAGGAAATCGAGGCGATCAAGAAGCTGGAGCTGGTGGTCTGCCAGGATTCCACCATCACACCCTCCGGGCTGTGGGCCGACGTGCTGCTGCCCATCGCAACACATTTCGAACGCCATGGCGTGGCGCTGCCCTGGTACAAGGGCCACTATTACATCCACCGGCCCAAGGCGATCGCGCCGCTCGGCGAGTCGAAGACCGACTTCCAGGTGTTCACCGAACTGGCCTGGCGGCTGGAGAAGCTCGATCCGGCGCTCAAGGACTTTGGCAAGCGCTACAACCCGCGCGCCGAGCGCGGCTATTTCGACGACCCGGATGCGGTCGACGAGGCCTATCTCTCCGCCTGGTGGCAGGACAAGGTACAGGCCCACCAGGGCGTGACCATGTCGTGGGAGGAATTCAAGAGCCGCGGCGTGTACAAGTTCGAGTTCAAGCAGCCTCTGGTGGCGTTCCGCGAGCAGATCGAGCAGGGCAAGCCCTTCCAGACCCCTTCCGGCAAGATCGAAATCTTCTCGACGACCCTGGCCAAGGTGACCGACTGGACGAAGACGCAGTGGGGTTACGCTATTCCCGCCATCCCGAAGTGGATCGAGCCCTTCGAGTCGCTCAACCATCCGCTGGCGAAGATCTACCCCTTCCACATGATCACGCCGCATCCGCGCTGGCGTACCCACTCCATCTTCAACAACATTCCCTGGCTGCGCGAGACCTATCAGCAGGAGATCACCCTGAATGCCGCCGACGCGAAGCGCCTCGGCATCCGTACCGGCGATACGGTCGAAGCCTGGAATGCGCGCGGCCGCATCGTGCTGCCGGCCTACGTCACCGAGCGTTGCATGCCGGGCGTGGTGGTGGTGTACGAGGGCGCCTGGATGGACCGCGACAAGAACGGCGTCGATCGCGCCGGCAACCCGGATTTCCTCACCCTCGATGAGCCCTCGCCGGCCGGCGCCTTCGCCTACAACACCATCCTCTGTAACCTGAAGAAGACGGAGCTGGCGCACAAGCCGGGCTGGGACGTGCAGGCGACGGCGCGTTCGCATGTCTTCAGGCGCGATTACTGACATGGCCAGGAAACTCGACAAGGCGGAAGTCAGGAAAGCACTCGAGCGCAAGGTCGCGCAGACCACCCGTCCGGTGCAGCCGAAGGCCCAGCTCGGCTTCATCCACCACAACGTCGACTGCATCGGCTGCCGCGCCTGCGAGATCGCCTGCAAGGACAAGAACGGCTTGCCGCCGGGCCCGCGCTTTCGCCGCGTCATGTATATCGAGGGCGGCAGCTATCCGGACGTGTACGCCTACAAGGTCAACATGTCGTGCAACCACTGTGCCGAGCCGGCCTGCCTGCCGACCTGCCCCTCGGGCGCCATCTGGAAGCGCGCCGACAACGGCGTCGTCGACATCGATTCGACCCTGTGCATCGGCTGCCGTCGCTGCGAGGCGGCCTGTCCCTACGGCGCGCCGCAGTGGGACCCTAAGGACGGGATCATCAAGAAGTGCAACATGTGCATCGACGAGCTGGAGGCGGGGCGGAAACCGTATTGCGTGATGGCCTGCATGATGCGCGTGCTCGACATCGGCCCCATCGACGAGCTCGCCGCCGCCACCTGGAAGACCACCGCGCTGGGGCCGGACGACAAGCCGGTGCGCCAGGTGAAGAACATGGCCAATCCGGAGTTGACGCGGCCTTCCATTGTTTTTGTTCCGCACAGCAAGGGCAAGGTATGAGCTTGCCGGGAGAACTGGCGCAAGCCCTGGCCGAGGACATCGAAATGCTCGCCGCGCTGCACGACCGCGAGCCGACGGCGGAGACGCTCGCCGTTCTGCGCGAGGTCGGCTTTCCGCAGAACCTCGGCCTGCTGCCGGACGGAGAACAGGCACGCGAAGCCTGGCGTCTGATGTCCGTGGCGCTGGAGCAAACCGACGCGGCCGCGCTCGACCTGCTGGCGGCCGACTACGCGGCCATCTACCTCACCGGTGCGCATGGCGCCTCGCCCTGCGAATCGGTGTGGATCGACGACGACCATCTCGCCTGCCAGGCGCCCATGTTTGCGTTGCGCGAAGTCTATGCCGCGAGAGGCCTCGCGGCGGCGGACTGGCGCAAGCGGCCCGACGACCATCTCGTCCTGCAACTGCTCTACATCGCCCATGCTCTGCGGTGCGCCGCCGACGCCGACGAATGGCGCCGGCTGGCGGCGATGCTGGACGAGCACCTGCTGCGCTGGCTGCCGGACTTCGCCGCCCGTGTCGCAGCACGCGCCGAAACGCCTTTCTTCGCCGTGCTGGGGAGGCTGACTTTTGCCTGGTGCGGGCAGCTGCGTGACCTGCTCGCGGAAAGCCTCGGCGAACCGCGGCCCACGCGCGACGAGACCGAAGTCCGCCTCGGGCCGCAGCGGCATGTCGAAACCTCGCCGCTCGCCTACATGCCGGGCGCGGCGCCAAGCTGGTAAGCTCTCGCCCTGATGAAATTCCTGCCTTGTATTTTCTTCCTGCTGCTGGCGAGCGCCGCCGCGCTGGCCGCGCCGACCATTGAACTTTCCGCCGGCATGCACCGCATCGAGGCCGAGGTGGCGAGCGACAATGCCGACCGTGCCACCGGCCTGATGAACCGGCCCTCGATGCCGATCCATCGCGGCATGCTGTTCGTCTTCCCCGAGGCCGGCGTGCAGTGCTTCTGGATGAAGAACACGCTGATCCCCCTCAGCATCGCCTTCCTCGACGACAGCGGCCAAATCGTGCAGATTGCCGACATGAAGCCGCAGTCCCTCGACAACCACTGCTCGGTGAAGCCGGTGCGCTTTGCCCTGGAAATGAACGCCGGCTGGTTCAAGAGCCGCGGGCTCGCAGCAGGCGGAAGGATCAATGGCCTCGACAAGGTGCTGCAGGGCCGCCAATAGTCGGTCTTCGCAATACGGCGTTCTCGCCCTGTTGCATATTCATTCCGCTCCCCATATGTAGAACGCCACCCTATTTGAGGGTGTTTTCGATCCGCCTACAATCGATACGGAAATATGGCTTAAAGCCGTAATTACGTATCACGACGAGGAGGATCGATGGAAGCGAATACGACGGCGAAATGGGTGCCGACCTACTGCTTCAACTGCGTGGCGGGGCCGGATCTGCTGGCGGTGAAGGTGGAAAACGGCGTGGCAACCGAGGTGGCGCCGAACTTCTGCGGCAAGGGCATCCACCCCGGCGATGGCAAGCCCTGCGTCAAGGCCTACGGCCTGATCCAGAAGACCTATTCGCCGCACCGCATCCTGTCGCCGATGCGGCGCACCAACCCGAAGAAAGGCATCGAGGAGGATCCCGGCTTCGAGCCGATCTCCTGGGATGAAGCGCTCGACATCGTCGCCGCGAAGATGCGCGACATCCGCGCCAGAGGCATCCTCGACGAGGACGGCCTGCCGCGCGTGGCGGCGAGCTTCGGCCACGGCGGCACGCCCTCGAACTACATGGGCACCTTTCCGGCCTTTCTCTCCGCCTGGGGCCCGATGGATTACAGCTTCGGTTCCGGCCAAGGCGTGAAATGCACGCATTCCGAGCATCTCTACGGCGAGTACTGGCACCGCGCCTTCACCGTCGCCGCCGACACGCCCTACACGGAATACAATATCGCCTTCGGCGCCAACGTCGAGGTCACCGGCGGCGTCTGCGCCGCCGCCCGCCATGCCGCCGCGCGCGTGCGCGGCATGAAGCGCGTCTACGTCGAACCGCACCTGGGCGTCACCGCCGCAGCCTCCGCCGAGTGGGTTCCCATCAAGCCGAAGACCGACGGCGCCTTCATGTTCGCCCTGATCCACGTCATGCTGCACGAGCGGCCGCGCGAGGATCTCGACCTGCCCTTCCTGCGCGACCGCGCGGCCTCGCCCTATCTCGTCGGGCCCAACGGCTACTACCTGCGCGAGCCGGCCAGCGGCAAGCCGCTGCTGTGGGACACCCGCCGCAACGCCGCCGTGCCCTTCGACACGCCGGACGTCCTGCCCGCCCTCGAAGGCCGCTTCAGCGTGCCGGAGGCGTATGAACAGGGGCCCGACGAGGACCGCTGGCCGCACCGCGACGTCATGGGCGAGCCGTCCTTCGTCAAATTGCTGGCCCACGTACAGCCCTACTCGCCGGAATGGGCGGAAAAGATCTGCGAGGTGCCGGCCGAACGCATCCGCCGCATCGCCAACGAGTTCGTCGACCATGCCCGCGTCGGCGAAACCATCGAGGTCGATGGCGAGATGCTGCCTTTCCGCCCCGTCTCGGTGACGCTCGGCAAGACCGTCAACAACGGCTGGGGCGCCTTCGACTGCTGCTGGTCGCGCACCGTCATGGCGGTGCTGGTCGGCGCGCTGGAAGTGCCGGGCGGCACGCTCGGCACCACCGTGCGCATCAACCGCCCGCACGAAGACCGCCTGCAGAGCGTCAAGCCCGGCGAGGACGGTTTCATGGTGCACGGCCTCAACCCGACCGATCCGAAGCGCTGGATACGCAAGCCGGCCAACCGCAACGCCCACCGCACGCTGGTGCCGCTGGCCGGCAACGGCCCCTGGAGCCAGGCGCTCGGTCCGACGCACCTGGCCTGGATGTGGCAGAAGAAGGCGCCGGAAAAGCTCATGAATCCGGCCTTCCCCGAGCTGTGGATCACCTTCCGCACCAATCCGGCGATCGCCTTCTGGGACACGCGCGGGCTGTCGGAAACCATGGCGCGCTTTCCCTTCATGGTTTCCTTCGCGTACACCATCGACGAGACCAACTGGATGGCCGACATCCTGCTGCCCGAGGCCACCGACCTGGAGAGCCTGCAACTGATCCGCCTCGGCCGCACCAAATACATCGAGCAGTACTGGGAACACCAGGGCTTCATCTTGCGCCAGCCGGTCGTCGACCCGCGCGGCGACACGCGCGACTTCACCTGGATTTCGACCGAACTCGCCCGCCGCGTCGGCCTGCTGGAGGAATACAACAGCGCCATCAACCGCGGCGCCGGCACCATCAAGCTGCAGGGAGAAGGCTACGATTTCTCGCTCGACCCGAAGGTGCCGCACAGCGTCGAGGAAATCTGGGACGCCGGCTGCAAGGCCGCCACGGCGGAGGTTTCCGGCGGCACCGAGGTGCACGACCTGGCCTGGTTCAAGGAAAACGGCTTCTACAGCAAGCCCTGGTCGCGCCGCGGCTGGTATTTGCATCCGAAGATGGTCGAGCACAAGCTGCGCTTCGAACTGCCCTATCAGGAGCGTCTCACGCGCAGCGGACGCGAGCTGGAACGGCGCCTGCACGAGCAGGGCATCCACTGGTGGGACGAGCAACTTACCGAATACCAGTTTCTGCCGGCCTGGCACGATCTGCCGGGCAAGTGGGAACGCGCCTTGACGAACCAGGGGGCGCGCCCCGAGGACTTTCCCTTCTGGCTGCTCACCACCAAGAGCATGCAATTCCATGCCGGCGGCAACGCCTCGATCCAGCTCATGGACGAGCTCTCGCGGAACGTGCGCGGCCACCGCGGCGTGGTGATGAACGTGCGCACCGCGGATCGCCTGGGCATCGAGGAGGGCGATCAGGTGGAGGTCGTGTCGACGGTGCGCACCACGTGCGGCCCGGCGATCCTCAACCAGGGCATCCGTCCGGACACGCTGCTCATCGTCGGTCAGTTCGACTACTGGGCGACGCCCTACGCCAGGGATATCAAGGCACCGAGCCTGAACACCGTGGCGCCCATGTCGCTGGAACTCACCGACGTCACCGGCTCCGGCTCCGACGTGGTGCGCGTCGCCCTGCGCAAGGCCGCCTGAATCGGTAACGATCATGGATCTCATACATCAACACGGCATCCGCGCCGTCAGCGCCCAGCGCTTCGATGATATTTCCCGCACGAACGACGCCTGCTGGGTCGTCGAGGAGGAAACCCTCACCATCGACGTCGAAGGCGTCGGCGCCTACACCCTGATGTGGACGCCGACCGAACCGGTCGCCGCGCCCTGCGGCTTCACGCCCGAAGAGGGCGTGCTGGCCGAAGGCGGCGTGCCCGAGGTGCTGGCACTGGCCGCCGGCTTTGCCTTCACCGAAGGGCTCTTCGACAGACTTGAGGACATCCGCTCCCTCGCCGTCTGCCCGCATAACCCCGGCGTGGTGCGGCTGGCCCTGGCCGACCCGCAGCACGCGCAGGTGCGCCGCCGCAACGTGGTGGTCGGTTCCTCCTGCGGCATCTGCGGCGGCCGCGAGCGGGTGGAGGACGTCATGCGGGGCATTCCGCCCGTCGGCGACAACCTGCGGCTCGACCCTGCGCGGCTCGGCACCGTCATGGCGGCGATGCGCCAGCGCCAGGCCGTCTGGCTTGCCACCGGCGGCACCCATGCCGCGGCGATCTTCGACGGCGCCGGGCACGTGCTCGTCATGGCCGAGGACCTCGGCCGCCATAACGCCCTCGACAAAGCCATCGGGCAATGCCTGCTCGCCGGCCTGCCGCTGGCCGGCTGCGGCACGGCGCTGACCAGCCGCGTCACGCTGGAGATGGCGAGCAAGGCGGCGCGCGCCGGGCTGGAACTGGTCGCCGCCGTTTCCGCCGCCTCGTCGCTGGCCATCGAGGTTACGGAGCGCTTCGGCATCACGCTCTGCGGCTTCGTTCGCAACGGCCGCGCCACCGCCTTCACGCACGGGCGCCGTCTGCTCGCCCGGGAGGACCGGGCAGATTGCAGCCAGCTCTGCAAACCGTTGCATATTGCTTGATTATAAATTGTTGTGTTTCAATCGTTCATCGAATTTCGACGATGAAAGGGCGGACACATGAAACGCATCCTGCGCATCCGGGTGAACGGCCGCTGGCGCGAAGACGCCGTGGCCGATAACACTTTGCTCATCGACTACCTGCGCGAGCAGCTCCAGCTCACCGGAACGAAGCAGGGCTGCGACGGCGGCGAATGCGGCGCCTGTACGGTGCTGGTCGACGGCCGGCCGCGCCTGTCCTGCTGCACCTTCGCCGCTTCGGTCGAGGGCCGCCACGTCGAAACCATCGAATCGCAGTCGCAGAACGGCCGCCTGTCGCCCCTGCAGCAGGCCTTCCACGAGAAGCTCGGCGCCCAGTGCGGCTTCTGCACGCCGGGAATGATCATGGCCGCCGAAGGCCTCTTGCGCCAGAATCCCGCCCCCTCCGAAGCCGATATCCGCGAGGCGCTTGACGGCAATCTGTGCCGCTGCACCGGCTACGTGAAAATCATCGAGTCGGTTCAGGCAGCCTGCATGACGCAGGGGGAGGCGGCATGACCATGAAACCGAACAAGGGCGTCGGCGAACGCCTGCCGCTGGTCGACGGCGTCGAGAAGGTCACCGGCCGCGCCAAGTACACCGCCGACCTGTTCCCGGCCGATGCCTTGGTGGGCAAGATCCTCCGCAGCCCCACTCCCCATGCCGAACTGCTTGAGGTCGACGCCTCCGAAGCGCGCCGGCTGCCCGGCGTGGTAGCGGTCGTCACCGGCGAGGATTGCGACGTGCCCTACGGCATCCTGCCGATCGCGCAGAACGAGTTCCCGCTGGCGCGCGGCAAGGTGCGCTACTTCGGCGAGCCGGTGGCGGCCGTCGCGGCGGTGGACGAGCAGACCGCGGAGCGGGCGCTCAAGCTGATCCGCCTGCATGTGCGCGAGCTGCCGGTGATCGAGAACGCCGCCCAGGCGCGCGCGCCAGGCGCCGTACTGCTGCATGACAACAAGCCCGGTAACATCGAGCGCGAGGTGCACAACGAATTCGGCAACGCCGCCGAGGGCTTCGCCGCCGCCCACCTGATCCGCGAGCAGACCACCCGCACGGCCGAGGTGACGCACGCCCAGATGGAGCCGCACGCCGCGATGGCCAGCTACGACGTCTCGCGCGACCACCTCACCCTGCACACGGTGAGCATGGTGCCCTACTACGTGCACCTGCGCGTCGCCCAGTGCCTCGGCATGGACACTTCGCGCGTGCGCGTGATCAAGCCCTACGTCGGCGGCGGCTTCGGCTCGCGCGTCGAGACGCTCAACTTCGAGATCATCGTCTCCCTGCTGGCGCGCGCCGCCGGCGGCACCGTGCGCATGCAGCTCACGCGCGAGGAATCCATCCTCACCCACCGCGGCCGGCCGGAGAGCGACACGCGCATGAAGCTCGGCATGACGTGCGATGGCCGCATCACCGCCTGCGAGTGCGAGGTGGTGCAGCGCGGCGGCGCCTACGGCGGCTACGGCATCATCACCATCCTGTATGCCGGCGCGCTGATCAACGGCCTCTACGACGTGCCCGCCGTGAAGTACGACGGCTACCGCGTCTACGCCAACACGCCGCCCTGCGGCGCCATGCGCGGGCACGGCACGGTCAACACCCGCATCGCCTTCGAATCGCTGATGACGTCGATGGCCATCGAGCTCGGCCTCGATCCGATCGAGGTGCGGCGGCGCAACCTGCTGCCCTGCCCGACCGAAACCATCAACGGCCTGCGCGTCGAGTCCTACGGCCTGCCCGAATGCCTCGACAAGGTCGAGGCGGCAAGCGGCTGGCGCGAGCGCCGCGGCCGCATGCCGAAGTGGAAGGGCCTCGGCATGGCCTGCTCGCATTTCGTCAGCGGCTCGGCCAAGCCGGTGCATTTCACCGGACAGCCGCACGCCACGGTGGTGCTCAAGCTCGACTTCGACGGCGGCATCACCATCCTCACCGGCGCCGCCGACGTCGGCCAGGGCTGCACCACCATCGTCGCCCAGGTCGTGGTGGAAGTGCTCGGCGTGGATTTCCGCCGCGTGCGCGTCATCTCCAACGACAGCGCGCTGACGCCGAAGGACAACGGCTCGTATTCCTCGCGCGTCACCTTCATGGTCGGCAACGCCTGCCTCGACGCGGCGCAGCAGCTGAAGAAGATCCTGATCGAGGCCGCCGCCCGCCGCCTCGAGGTGGCGCCGGAACAGGTGGAGTGCCTGGGCGAAGCGTTCCAGGTCGCTGGCGACCCGGGCCGTTCCGTCGGCTTCGGCGCCGCCGCCGCCGAAGCGCTGGTGAACACCGGCACGCTGCACGTCAAGGGCACCTTCACCTGCCCGGTCGAATTCCAGGGCGGCAAGCACCGCGGCGGCGCCGTCGGCTCCACCATGGGCTTCTCCTACGCCGCGCAGGTGGTCGAGGTCAGCGTCGATCCGGTCACCGGCCGCATCGGCGTCGACAAGGTCTGGGCCGCGCTCGACTGCGGCTTCGCCATCAATCCGCTCAGCGTCGAGGGCCAGGTGCAGGGCGCGGTGTGGATGGGCATGGGCCAGGGCCTGTGCGAGCAGACACGCTACGAGAACGGCAAGCACGCCGCCGCCAACTTCCTCGACTACGCCTTCCCGACCATCGCCGAGTCGCCGCCCATCGAGGTGTTCATCGTCGAGAGCATCGATCCGAATGGCCCCTTCGGCGCCAAGGAGGCCAGCGAAGGCCCGCTCTCCGGCTTCCCCGCCGCGCTGGCCGACGCCGTGCGCGAGGCGACCGGCCTCGAACTGCACGACTTCCCGCTCACGCCCGAGCGCATCGCCGAGGCGCTGGAAGCGCGCGAGCGCGAGCAGCGCGCCGCCAAGCGAAAAACCGGCAAGGCCGCAAAGCTGCCCGCCACCGAAGGAGCCGCCTGATGCAAGACCTCGCCATCCTCAAGCCCGAATCGGTCGCCCAGGCGATCGCTCTGCACTGCGCAGGCGAAGGCGCGCGCTACCTCGCCGGCGGCACCGACCTCGTGCCGAACCTGCGCCGCAACATCCAGAAAGCGCAGAAGCTGATCGACGTCTCCGGCCTCGCCGAACTGCGCGACATCCGCGCAGAAAGTCAGTCGCTGCGGATCGGCGCCGGCGTGACGCTGGAGGCGCTCTGCGCCTCCGAGGCCGTGCGCCGCCACGCGCCGCTGCTGGCGCAGGCCGCCGCGCAGGTGGCCGGCGCCAC
>CAZASE010000033.1:0-28964 GCA_964487715.1 uncultured Rhodocyclaceae bacterium
AGCCTCGGCCTGCCTTCGTCATGCACCGTTACCCACTCGAAATTCAAGAGAGGCCGAAAATATTGCGGCTCGCCGGGTCGACGGCCACGCCCGCCGGACGAATGAACTGCCCGTCGCCGATGCCATAGGTGCCAAACTGCCGTTGGTAAACGCCGGCGCGGTTGAAAATCTGCACGCGGTGGTTGTCGGAATCCGCCACGACGATGTCGCCGGTCGCCGCATCGATGGCGACACCGTCGGGATGGGCGAACTGGCCATCGCCGTCCCCGTAGGTACCAAACTTGCCGAGGTAGGTGCCGTCCGCACCAAAGCGCTGAACCCGATTCAGGTGCCGGTCGACGGCGACGATGTTGCGCGTTTGCGGATCGATGGCGACCCCCGCCAGGGAAAAGCCAAACTGGCCGTCGCCCAGACCTGGCTCGCCGACCTGACCCAGATAGCCCCCGGTCCGGCCAAACACCTGCAACCGATGGTTGTCGGAATCGGCCACGACGATGTTTCCGCTGACCGGATCGATGGCAACACCCGCCGGACCATTGAACTGCCCCGCGCCGCCGCCGAAGACACCGAATTGGCTTCGATAGACGTAGTCCTGCGCCTGGCACGGCGAGCCGACCGGAAAAAGCAGGGCAACCGCAAGGCAGCGTGCCCACGCGAATCCGCAAGAACCAGCCGTACCTGAGAATCGGAACATCGCGTAGAAATCCATGGGGCTACGGATCGCCAACTGGGCGTACTGCGATTGCATGGCGCACGGCCCGCCGGCAAGCGCACTATCACGCGCCAGCATGCTAAATCAATTGCCGTCAAAAGAAAATGGAAACGCCCCGCGGCAGGCGGGCGCCGGAAACCGGCGCGAACGGACCTGAACGCCGCCGTGGCGGGCGCGCCCAGCCATCGACCCGCCACTCTCCCCTGGGAGCGCGCCCGTGCCGGGCGCACCACAAGAAAGCGGGCCGGTCACCCGGCCCGCTCACCCCGTTGGCGCCTGCGCTGCGCTATACGCGCTCCCACACCGTCGTGATGCCCTGGCCGCCACCGATGCACATGGTGGCGATGCCGTAGCGGCCGTTCACGCGGATCAGTTCGTGCAGCAGCTTGGTCACGATCACTGCACCGGTGGCGCCAACCGGGTGGCCGAGCGCGATGGCGCCACCGTTAACGTTGGTCTTGGCCGGGTCGAAGCCGAGGCTCCTGGCCACCGTCAGTGACTGCACGGCGAAGGCTTCGTTGGACTCGATCACGTCGATCTTGTCGAGCGTCAACCCGGCTTTCTGCAGTGCAAGCTTGGTCGAGGGAATCGGCCCCTCGCCCATCACGTCGTTCGGCACGCCGGCAATGGCATAGGCAACCAGACGGGCGATCGGCTTATGTCCGCCGGCAGCCGCCTTGGCGGCATCGGCCAGCACCAGGAAGGCCGCGGCGTCATTGATGCCGGAGGCGTTGCCGGCCGTCACCGTGCCGTCCTTCTTGAAGGCCGGCTTCATCTTGGCCAGGGTTTCCATCGTCGTGCCGGCACGCGGATGCTCGTCGGTGTCGAACACCACGTCGCCCTTGCGGGTCTTCAGGGTGATCGGCGCGATCTGCGACTTGAAGCGGCCCTCGGCGATGGCTTTCGCCGCGCGGTTCTGCGACTCGACGGAAAAGGCGTCCTGCGCTTCACGGCCGATGCCGTGCTTGGCCGCCAGGTTCTCGGCGGTGATGCCCATGTGACCGACGCCGAAGGGATCGGTCAGCACCGCCACCATGGCGTCGATCGCCTGCGTGTCGCCCATGCGCGCGCCCGACCGCAGGGTCGGCAGCAGATAGGCGCCGCGCGACATCACCTCGACGCCACCGCCGAGCGCAAAGTCCGCATCGCCCAGCAGGATGGCTTGCGCCGAATTGACGATGGCCTGCTGCGAGGAGCCGCACAAGCGGTTGACGGCAAAGGCCACCGAACTCATCGGCAGGCCGCCGTTGATGGTCGCGACGCGCGCGACATAGGCATAGCGCGATTCGGTCGGAATGCAATTGCCGACCGTGGCGAACGTCACCTGGTTGGGATCGACGCCGGCGCGCGCGATCGCCTCCTTGACCACCAGCCCGCCCAGCTCGGCCGGCTCCATGCCGGCCAGCGCGCCGTTGAAGGTGCCTACCGCACTGCGTACTGCGCTCAGAACTACCACTTCTCTCGTGTCAGCCATTTTGTACTCCTGTAATGAACTCACCCTGCCCAACTGGCAACGCCAAGCAGCGTCAACAACAACAGACAGAGCACCATTGTGCGCCACACCAAGCCGATTCCGCTCTGCATGAAATCCGCGTCAGCCTCCTCGCCCAAGCCCAGTTCGGGTCTTTGTGTAATTTCGCCAGACTCCATGAATGGCTGGCCCAGGCGTACCCCCAGGGCCCCCGCGCCACTCGCCAGCAGTATACCTGCGGCCTCGTCCTGCCAGCGGGCTGCCTGGGTGCGCCAACAATACACGGCATCCTCGAAGTCGCCGACGATAGCGAAAGCGGTAGCGGTGACACGCACTGGCAGCCAGTCGAGGAGCGCGAATGCGCGCGCGGCGAATTCGCCGAACGCATCGAGATCGGCATCCGGTCGAGCGCGCCATCGCCGCGACAGGTAATAGGCGAGACGGTAAAGCAAGGCCCCGGCCGGTCCGGGCAGCAGCAAGAACCAGAAGATCACGGCAAACACATGGCGGTGAGCGGCAACCAGCGCCTCTTCCATGGCAAGGCGGGCGACCTCCGTGGCGTTGAGATGATCGGCCGAGCGTCCGCGCCACTCACCGAGCAAGGTGCGCGCACGATCGAGTTCACCCATACGCAGGGCGAGATGAATGTCGGTGTAGAAATGGCTGAACTGCCGAAAGCCAAACGTGAAATACAGGATCGCCAGGTTCCACAGGAAAGCCAGCAGCGGGTTGGCCGCGCCGAGGGCAAGGTAGATGCCGCCGCACGTCAGCACCGGCGGCAGCACGGCCAGCGACCATGCGATGGCGGCATGGCGGGGCTGACCGTCATTCAGGCTGCTTTCAAAAAATCCGGCATAGCGCGCCAGCGGCGGGCCCAGCCGCTGGCGTTCTGCCAGCGGACGCAACTGCTCCAGGATCAGGGCGGCGATGAGCGAAACCAGCGTCATGCGGCGCCGTCCTCCGCAAGCAGGTGGCGATGCAGGCTGAGCAGCATGCCAGCCGTCGCACCCCAGATGAAATAGCCTTGGTAGGGCATGGCGGCGTAGTGCCGCAACACGCCGCCGATCTCGACGCTGTGGTGCTGATGATTGGCCGGATCGAGCAGAAATGCCAGGGGCGTCTCGAATGCCTCGGCCACCTCGAAACTATCCAGGTGCAAATCGAGCGGCGCCTGCACCAGTCCCACTACGGGAAACACGCTGAACCCGGTTGCGGTGCGGTACTCCGGCAAGCGGCCGAGGACTTCTATGCGCGATCGGGCCAGACCGATCTCCTCTTCGGTCTCGCGCAGCGCGGTGACAACGATCGACTCGTCCTGCGCCTCGCATCGGCCACCGGGAAAACTCACTTGACCGGCGTGGTCGCTCAGATGGGCCGTCCGCTGCGTGAATAGAACCGTCAGGCCCTCGGCGTGCTCGACCACGGGAATCAGCACCGCGGCTGGAACCAGGCGCCCGGGTACCGCTTCTTCGACCACCGGTTGGTCAGGCACGGGACGGCGAAAACGCTCTCGCAGCCAAGCGGCGGTTGGGCGAAGCGGATGCGGGCCGGACAAGGTGTGGTGCGTCAAGGGAATCAGTACCGCCGGCGCAGGGTCATGGTTTCACCCTCGCGCTTCATTTCCATGCGATTGAGGAAGCTCATGCCGAGCAGGGCGATCGGCAGATCGATACCATGCACTGCCGCATCGACGTCGCGCAGCGTGACATCGCCGACCTTGACCGAGTTGAGCTTGACCCGCCAGACCTGCGCCGGACCGTTGGCAGTCATGGTCATGCCTGGCTCGGCCTTGCTCAGGTCGATGCTGGCGCGGCGCGCGTCTGCCGCTCCGAGCGACACCACCGAAGCCCCGGTATCGACGAGGAAACGGACGGTGGCACCGTTGACGGTGCCCGTAGTGAAGAAGTGCCCGCGGCCGTCCGCAGTCAGGCTTACCGCCTGAGCACCCTGGTTGGCGGTACTGGATGTCGCGTGCTGGCCGATAGCCAGCCGCTGCCGCCGGCCATCCACCTCCAGCGTCGCCGAATCCTGGTCGGTGGCAATCAGCTTGACCCCACCCTCGCTTTTGCCGACGGAAAGCGTGCGCGGCGCGCCGCCGTCAATTACGACCACGGCCTTGCCGGGAAACAGCCCGACGACGCCCACGTCCGCCGCCAGCGCCGGCACCGCGGCAAGTAGGCAAACGCCGGCGGCCAGGCTAAAATCCGCCATCCGTCCGGTCTGCTTTCTCGTCATGAAACCCGTCGCCATCTTCCGTCATTTTCCCACCGAAGGTCCCGGCTATTTTGCCACATTCCTCGACCGCCACTCGGTCCCCTGGCAGCTCATCCGCATTGACCAGAACGAGGCGGTGCCGGTCACGGTCGGCGGCTTTTCCGCGCTGGCCTTCATGGGTGGCCCGATGAGCGTGAACGACCCCTTGCCGTGGGTGGCGCGATCCTGCGCACTGATACGCGCTGCCATCGCCGCCGAACTACCGGTGCTCGGGCACTGCCTCGGCGGCCAGCTCATCGCCAAGGCCCTCGGCGGCGTCATCGTAAGGAACCCGGTGAAAGAGATCGGCTGGGGACCGGTACGGGTGTTGCCCGGCGGCGGCGCAGCATGGTTTGGCGATGTTGACGGCTTTGAGACGTTCCACTGGCATGGTGAAACCTTCAGCATCCCGCCCGGCGCCACGCGCCTGCTGGAAAGCGATCATTGCGCCAACCAGGCCTTCGCGCTGGGCAAGACCTTCGCCATGCAATGCCACGTCGAAATGACTGAAGACATGATCCGGCAGTGGTGCCGTGACGGCGCGGCCGAGATTGCGGCGGCCAACAGCCCCGCCGTACAGTCGCCAGAGGCAATGCAGGCCGGCATGGCAGCGAAGGTCGCCGCCCTGAACGGCGTTGCCGAAACGATCTACGCGCACTGGATTGCCGGCCTGAGGCCGGCGCAGGCGGCCTGATCAATCGCGGAAATTGTTGAACTGCAGCGGCACGTCGTTAACCGACTTGCGCACCAGCGCAATCGCCTCCTGCAGCACGTCGCGCTTCGCCCCCGAAACGCGCACCGCGTCGCCCTGGATACTGGCCTGGATCTTCAGCTTGCTCTCCTTGAGCAGCTTGACGAGCCGCTTGGCGAGTTCACCTTCTACACCGACCTTCAGCTTCACTTCCTGCTTCACCTTGTTGCCGCTGACCTTGAGCAGGTCGCCGCGATCGAGGCAGCGCACATCGACCCCGCGTTTGCCCAGCTTGATCGTCAGCACGTCGTAAACCTGGTCGAGCTTGAATTCATCGTCCGCGAACAGGGTGAGCTGCTTTTCCGCCTGTTCAACGCGGGCATCCGAGCCTTTGAAGTCGAAGCGGTTGGCAACCTCCTTGTTTGCCTGCTCCACGGCGTTGCGCAACTCCACCTGATTGACTTCAGAGACGATGTCGAACGATGGCATGGTTCCCTCCGTTTGCAAGACGAAGCGCAGGCGCCGGCTGGTGCTAGGCGAAATGACAAACGTAATCGAGCGCCTCGATGGTCTCGATTTCAAAGCTGCTGTTGCCCGGCACGCTGAACTGCTCGCCCGCACCGTAGTTCTTCCACTCACCCTCGCCCTTCAGACGCACGCGGCAGCGGCCGGCATTGATTTCCATGACTTCCGCCACGCCGGTATTGAAGACCAACATCGACGGGAAAATCAGGCCAACCGTCTTCTTCGTTCCATCGGCAAACAACACGGTATGACTGACGCACTTGCCGTCGAAGTACACGTTGGCCTTCTTGACGACGGACACATTGTCGAATTGCGACATTTCAGATTCCCCACAGCTTCTTGATGACGGCCTTGGCGACAAAGCCAAGCATGCCGAAGGCCAATACGAAAAACAAGACGAAGGTGCCAACTTTGCCGGCCTTCGATTTCCACGCCAGTTCGCCGACGATGAACAGCATGAACAGCATGAACCCGCCGAGCAGGAAGGTCATGCCGAAATCCGCGACCTCCTGCTCGTTGAAACCGAACAGCGTGCCCGCCATGCCTCAGCGCTTCTTCCCGGCTCGGTTCGCGGCAATGCGCATGCGCAGAGCATTGAGCTTGATGAAGCCGCCGGCGTCGCGCTGGTCGTAGGCGCCTGCATCGTCCTCGAAAGTGGCGATGGTCGGATCGAACAGCGAATCGGTCTTCGAGTCGCGCCCGACGAGGATGACGTTGCCCTTGTAGAGCTTGAGGCGCACCCAACCGTTAACGGTCTGCTGCGTGTGATCGATCAGTGCCTGCAGGGCGCGCCGCTCCGGGCTCCACCAGTAGCCGTTGTAGATCAGGCTGGCGTAGCGCGGCATCAGGTCGTCCTTGAGGTGCGCCACCTCGCGGTCGAGGCACACCGACTCGATGGCACGGTGCGCCTTGAGCAGGATGGTGCCGCCCGGCGTCTCGTAGCAGCCGCGCGACTTCATGCCGACATAGCGATTCTCGACCAGGTCGAGGCGGCCGATGCCGTGCTTGCCGCCAAGCTGGTTGAGGGTGGCCAACAGCTCGTGGGCCTTCATTTTCTTGCCATTGATGGCGACGAGATCGCCCTGCCTGAACTCCAGGTCGAGGTATTCGGCCTTGTTGGGCGCCTTCTCCGGCGAGACCGTCCAGCGCCACATCGATTCCTCGGCTTCGGCCGCCGGATCTTCCAGGTGGCGGCCTTCATACGAAATGTGCAGCAGGTTGGCGTCCATGGAATAGGGCGAACCGCCCTTCTTGTGCTTCATGTCGACCGGAATGCCGTGCGTCTCGGCGTAGGCCATCAGCTTCTCGCGCGAGAGCAGGTCCCATTCGCGCCAGGGCGCGATGACCTTGACGCTCGGCATCAGCGCGTAGGCGCCCAGCTCGAAGCGCACCTGGTCGTTGCCCTTGCCTGTGGCGCCGTGCGAAATGGCGTCTGCGCCGGTCTTCTGCGCGATCTCCACCAGCCGCTTGGCGATGAGCGGACGGGCGATCGAGGTGCCGAGCAGGTACTCGCCTTCGTAGACGGTATTGCAGCGGAACATCGGGAAGACGAAGTCGCGCACGAACTCCTCGCGCAGGTCGTCGATGAAGATGTTCTGCTTCCTGATGCCGAACTTCAGCGCCTTGGCGCGCGCCGGTTCGAGTTCCTCGCCCTGGCCGAGATCGGCGGTAAAGGTGACGACCTCACAGCCATAGGTGTCCTGCAGCCACTTGAGAATGACCGATGTATCGAGGCCGCCCGAGTAGGCGAGCACAACCTTGTTGCCGCCGGAGGATGGTTTCTTTTTTGCTTTGCTCATGGTCGCTTGCTTGAAAGGATCAGGAATTCAGGCGCCCCAAGGGCGGGTACGCCACGAGGGCCTTCTGGATATGCAGCCGGTCTTGTCTTCCGCCGACGAATCGCGCCGTGACATTTTCTGCACTCGCATCAGCCTGCGGCGAGATCGATTCCACCTCACGGTATTTCATTCGCCAACTCGCCCGAGGAGCAAGTACTCCAACAGCGCCTTTTGCGTATGGAGTCGATTTTCCGCCTCGTCCCACACCACGCTCTGCGGGCCGTCGATAACCTCGGCAGAAACCTCCTCGCCGCGATGGGCGGGGAGGCAATGCATGAAGAGGGAATGCGGACCGGCGGACCGCATCATCTCGGCATCCACCTGCCAATCTCCGAAGTCGCGCTTGCGCTCCTCGTTCTCGGCTTCGAAGCCCATCGAGGTCCACACATCGGTGGTAACGAGGTCGGCGCCGCGCACCGCATCCAGCGGATCGGCAAATTCCTCATAGTGATCATCGCCGATGAGGCCGGCTCGTTCCGGCTCGACTTCGTAGCCGGGCGGCGTGGATACGTGAACGTTGAAACCGAACACTTCAGCGGCCTGCAGCCAGGTATTGCACACGTTGTTGGAGTCGCCGATCCATGCCACGGTCTTCCCCTCGATCGAGCCGCGATGCTCGATGAAGGTGTAGATGTCGGCAAGGATCTGGCACGGGTGGTATTCGTTGGTCAATCCGTTTATCAGGGGGACGCGCGAGTGCCGCGCGAAGCGCTCGATGATGTCCTGCTCGAAGGTACGGATCATGACGATGTCGCACATGCGCGAGATGACCTGGGCGGCATCCTCCACCGGCTCGCCGCGACCCAGCTGCGAATCTCGCGTGCTGAGGAAAATGGCCGAGCCGCCAAGCTGGTGCATGCCGGCCTCGAAGGAGAGGCGCGTGCGCGTGCTCTGCTTCTCGAAGATCATCACCAGCGTGCGGTCAAACAACGGATGGTAGGGCTCGTAGCGCTTGAACTTGTCCTTGATCCAGCGTGTACGGGAGAAGACATGTTCCAGCTCGTCGCGGGAAAGGTCGTTCAGCTGCAGAAAGTGTCTAGGGCTTTTCAGCGGAGACTCATGTCCGCCCGCAGGCGCGTTGTTGGAACTGGAATGCTTCGGCGCGGCCATGGCGGACCGTTTTCAGGCGGCAAGAAATTCGCGGATCAGCGGCGCCAGCAACGTCACCAGTTCGCGCGCATCGGCATCCGTGAAGACCAGCGCGGGCAGCAGGCGGACGACCCGATCGGCGGTGACGTTGATAAGCAAACCGCGGTCCAATGCCCGCGTCACCAGCTCACCGCAGGCGCGATCCAGCTCGATACCGATCATCAGGCCGTCACCGCGGATCGCAACGACGCCGGCCAGTCCCGCCAGGTCGCGCGCCAGTCCGGCGCGGATCGCCTCGCCCACCTGCGCGGCGCGCGCGAGCAGTCCGTCCTCTTCGATGACTGCCAGGGTCGTCAGGGCGGCGACGCAGGCCAGCGGGTTGCCGCCGAACGTGGAACCATGGTTGCCCGGTTTGAAGACGCCAGCCGCAGCGCCGGTAGCGAGGCAGGCGCCGATCGGCACGCCGGCGCCGAGTCCTTTTGCCAAGGTCATCACGTCCGGCCTGACGTCGGCATGCTGGCAGGCGAACCAATGGCCGGTCCGCCCTATGCCACACTGGACCTCGTCGAACATCAGCAGCCAGCCGCGCTCGTCGCAAACGCGGCGCAAACCCCGCAACGTTTCGGTACCGGCAATGTTGATGCCGCCCTCACCCTGGATCGGCTCGATCAGGACGGCGACGACATTCTGGTTATTTGCGGCGACGTGCTCCACTGCGGCGAGATCGTCGAAGGGCACGCGCACGAAACCGCCTACAAGCGGTTCGAAACCGGCCTGCACCTTGCGGTTGCCGGTAGCCGAGAGCGTGGCCAGGGTGCGCCCGTGGAACGCCCGCTCCATGACGACAATGGATGGCGTTTCGATGCCCTTCACATGGCCAAACATGCGCGCCAGCTTGATTGCCGCCTCGTTCGCCTCGCAGCCGGAATTGCAGAAGAACACCTCATCCATGCCGGACAGGGCAGCGAGGCGGTCAGCGAGCCGTTCCTGCTCGCGGATGGTGTACAGGTTGGAGGCGTGCAGCAGACGCGCCGCCTGGTCGCCAATCGCCTTGACCAGACGCGGATGCCCATGGCCGAGCGTGGACACCGCTATGCCGGCCAGCGCGTCGAGATAGCGGCGACCGGCGTCGTCGAAAACCGCGGCGCCCTGCCCGTGCGTGAACGCCACGGGCAGGCGCGAATATGTGTTCATCAAGTGCGGCATGGGCAGCCCGCGATAGAAAGCGAAATTTTCCAAAAAGCAGAAAGGCGGCTCGCGCCGCCCTGACACGAATCTTAAGTGAAAAGTGCGGTGTTGTATATACTCGGCGTCATGTTGCGAACGGCCGTTTTCAATCAGAAAGGCGGGGTGGGCAAGACCACCACGGCGCTCAATCTCGCGGCGGCGCTGTGCCGGAGCGGCCGGCCGGTACTGCTGGTCGACCTCGACCCGCAGGGCCACCTGTCGGCCGTGCATGGTCGGGCGCTGGGCGACGCCGCCAGCAGCATCTTCGCCTTCTACCAGAATGGCGCCACACTATCCGCACTGGAGATCGATTGGCCGGGCGTCGGCCGGCTAATTCCTGCCCATGCCGAACTGATCAAGGTCGATTCAGTCTTTGGCAAGGGTCCGACGATCCTGAATCGCCTCAACCAAGGGTTGGGCGAACTCGGCGCGGATATCGAGGCGCGTACGGTCATTATCGACTGCTGCCCCTTTCTGGGTGTGCTGTCGCTCAATGCCGTATTCGCCGCGGATCGCCTGTTGATACCCATCTCGTCCGACTTCCTCGCGCTGCGCGGCGCACTTCAGGTCGAGCGCACCCTGCACGCTCTGGAGCCGGTTCTTAAACGCCGCATTGAGCGGCGCTACGTGCTGACACGCTTCGACCGCCGCCGCAACATGAGTCACGAGATTCGCAAGCGTCTGATCGACCAGTTCGGCAGCGAGGTATGCGAGACGGTAATTTCCGAGAATGTCTCGATCGCCGAGGCGCCATCCTGCAACCGGGATATCTTCAGCCACGCCCAGTCCTCGCGCGGCGCCCAGGATTACGCCGCACTGCGGGACGAACTGATGGCCGAGGATTTTTTTTGAGCCCGCCTCAGCGGGTGATAAGCGAGATAACGTCTTCGTAGCTGGTCGAGGCCGGCCGCGGCGCCATGCGCTGGCGCGTCCGCTCCAGCACCACGCAGTCGCGGTAGATCTGCCGCAACTTGCGTTCCGCCTCGTCGGCATCGCGCCCGGGTATCAACAGGTTATCCACAACCAGGCCGGCCTTGGTTCGAATGCGAAAACCGAATTTCGTCAGCAGTGGCGTTTGCATGGAAAACCCATATCCGTCAATGGGATTCCTGCAGTATATGCGGTGCATTCGAACAAATCAACCTAGCATGTTATTTCCGCTCGGCTTTTTCTTTGGACCGCTCGACCAAAGCAAAACCCCGGCAGATCCACAAACGCGGCCCTCATGCTGCCTTATGGGGCAATTGGCCAAGGTGATTTCTGGTAGAATCGCGCCCTTCTCTTACCGGTACCGCGAGAGCGAGTCATCGGGCAAATAGTGCGGCGCCCCGGCAAGGCGACCACCTTCAGGCAACATGTCAGAATCACGCCGAGAAAACTTCATCATTGTCGGTGTCACCCTGGACGGCCAGCGCTTCCGCCCCAGTGACTGGGCCGAACGCCTGTGCGGCATCATGTCCGCCTTCGGCGCGGATCACCGCATGACCTATTCGCCCTACGTACGCCCGGGTTCGCACGCCGGCGAGAAATGCGTATACGTTGCCGGCCGGCTGCATGAGGTCGAACCGATGGCCTACAAATTCCTGGTGAGCTTTTCCGCCGACAACGCGTTGCGGGTGATTCAGACCGGACGGCCCGACGACCAGCGCGACGATTGAGGTAAACGGTGGCAGCGGTCTGAAAAAGACAATGGCGGCCGGAACCGGCCGCCATCCTGAACTTCCAAGGAAACCGCTCAGAGCGCCTTGATGGCGGCAGACAGGCGGCTCTTGTGGCGCGCCGCCTTGTTCTTGTGAATGATCTTCTTGTCTGAAATGCTGTCGATGACGCTCATCGACTCGCTGAACACCTTCTGCGCAGCCGCCTTGTCGCCGGCCGCGATCGCCTTGCGAACGCTCTTGACGGCGGTGCGCAGTTCCGAGCGCTGGCTGACGTTGCGCGCGCGACGCTTGATCGACTGACGGGCGCGTTTGCGCGCTTGTACGGAATTGGCCATGGAGGAGTCTACTCGGACTTGGAAAAGGGGCGCATTCTATGGGTTTTCCCGGCGAAATGCAAGCCGCGCCTGCCCCGGCCAAAGCCGATACCATTGCGGCATGAACCTGCTCCGCGCCCTCGCCACCATCAGCAGCATGACCCTGCTGTCGCGCATTTTGGGGTTCGCCCGCGATTTCGTCATTGCCCGCAGTTTCGGCGCCGGCATTGCGACCGATGCCTTTTTCGTCGCGTTCCGCCTGCCCAACCTGTTGCGCCGGATGTTTGCCGAAGGCGCGTTCTCGCAGGCATTCGTGCCGATCCTGGCCGAGTTCAAGAATCGCCGCGGAGCTGATGACGCGCGACAGCTGGTGGACCACGTTGCCACCTTGCTGTTTCTTGTTCTCGCGGCGGTGACGGCACTGGGCATAGCGATCGCCCCGATCCTGATCTATCTCTCGGCGCCCGGTTTCGCCGCCGACAGCGCCAAGTTCGACCTGACCGTGGAACTCACACGGATCGCTTTTCCGTACATCCTGTTCATCTCCCTCGTTTCTCTGGCCGGCGGCGTCCTCAATACCTGGTCGCGCTTTGCCGTTCCCGCTGTCACGCCAGTGCTGCTCAACCTGTCTTTCATCACCATGGCAGTGTTCGCGGCGCCTTACTTCGACCCGCCGGTCCTCGCTCTGGCCTGGGCGGTGGTGCTTGGCGGCGTCATGCAGCTCGCGTTCCAGTTGCCCTTCCTGGGGCGCATCGGCATGTTGCCGCATTTCGCATTCAATTGGCGCAACGAAGGCGTTCGGCGCGTCGTCCGGCTTATGCTGCCGGCCTTGCTGGGCGTTTCCGTTGCGCAGGTGTCGCTGCTTATCAATACGATCTTCGCCTCATTTTTGCCGAACGGCAGCGTCTCCTGGCTGTACTACGCCGACCGTATGATGGAGTTCCCGGCCGGCCTGCTCGGCGTCGCGCTCGGCACCATCCTGCTGCCGAGCCTTGCCCGTTGCCACGCCGACGGCGACCGGTGCGAGTTCTCGTCGCTGCTCGACTGGGGCCTGCGACTGACGCTCCTGCTGACACTGCCGGCGGCGCTGGCGCTGGTGCTGCTTGCGGTACCACTGCTCGCCACGCTTTTCAACTACGGTGCCTTCCAAGGTGAGGACGTACTGCGCACCCGGGACGCGCTCGCCGCCTACAGCATCGGCCTGACCGGGCTCATTCTGGTCAAGGTGTTGGCGCCCGGCTACTACGCGCGCCAGGATATCCGCACGCCGGTCAGGATCGCACTGCTCACGCTGGCCGCCACTCAGGTGATGAACGCCGCATTTATCGTACCGCTCAAGCATGCCGGTCTGGCGCTTTCAATCAGCCTGGCCGCCTGCCTCAATGCCGCACTGCTCTGGCGCGGCCTGCGCAAGCGGGGCGACTATGTGCCGCAGGCCGGCTGGGGCCGCTTCGCGTTGAAGCTCTCCGGTGCTTTGGCCACAATGGGTGTGGTCTTGTATCTCGCCGCCGGCGCGCCGGCGGACTGGATCGGCGCGCCGGCGGCGTATCGCGTGCTGCGTCTGGTAGCTCTGGTGGCAGGCGGCGCAGCCGCTTATTTCGGCGCGCTGTGGCTGTTCGGTTTCCGGCTGCGCGATTTCTCGAAGAAAGGCAGGATCTAAGCTCAGGGAGGACAACATGAAGTTCTGGACCGACAGCTTCACGCACATCATCCACGGCGACAACGCCTTCTGCGCTCCGCACGCGCAATCTCACGCATGTCCGGGCGGCAATCTCAACCCGCATTTGGCGTGGGGCGGGCTACCGGAAGGGACCCAATCGCTGGTCCTCATATGCCATGACCCCGATGTTCCCAGCCGCGGCGACGACGTCAACCAGGAAGGGCGCTGTGTTCCGGCCGCGCTGCCCAGGGTCGATTTTTTCCACTGGGTGCTCGTCGACCTGCCGCCTACGCCGTCGCAAATCGATGCCGGCGAATTTTCACGCGGCGTAATGCCGCGCGGCAAACACGGCCCGCACGCGGCCCGTGGCGCCCGCCACGGCCTCAACGACTACACCGGCTGGTTCGCCAGCGACAAGGATATGGCAGGGGACTACTTCGGCTACGATGGACCCTGCCCGCCGTGGAACGATTCGATTCCGCACCATTATGTTTTTACGCTTTACGCGCTCGACACGGCGCACTGCCCGGTGGAAGGAAAATTCACCGGCCCGCAGGTACGCGAGGCCATCCGGGGACACGTTCTGGCGCAAGCCGTCATCACGGGCCTCTATACGCTCAACCCGGCGGTGCGGCTATAGGCCTTCACTCCCCCCGCGCCGTTCCTTCCCGGCGCGGGTCCGCGGCGCCGACCCATTCCTCGCCGCGGCGTGCGATGACGGAAAGCCCGCTGGTCATGTCGTGAATGGCCACCTGATGGCCCCATTTTTCCAGCGCCGAGCTCAACCTGGCTAAGTCGCGCCCCCTTTCCAGTTCGGTCGGGCCGTTGCGGCTGCCGAAGTGCGGCAGGGCAACGGCCTCGGCCGGTGGTAGTTTCCAGTCGAAAAGCGCCACCAGGGTTTTCGCTACATAGTTGATGATCAGGCCGCCGCCGGGAGACCCAACCACACCCACCACCTTGCCTGCCGGATCGTACACGATCGTCGGCGCCATCGAGGAAAGCGGGCGCTTGCCCGGCTCCAGGCGGTTCGCCACCCGGTGGCCGTTCTCCACCGGTCGAAAGGAGAAATCCGTGAGCTGGTTGTTGAGCAGGAAGCCGCGCACCATGACACGGCTTCCGAAAACGTGCTCGATCGAGGTGGTCATCGACAGCGCATTGCCGAATGCGTCGACGATCGACAGGTGTGTTGTCGCCGGCAGCTCCGCCGCCTCGGCATCTTGCAAGGAAAGCGCCTCGGGCAACACGCCGGCCGGCGCCTCTCCCAGGCTCGCCTCCTCGCGAATGAGCGCCCCGCGACGGGAAAGATACGCGGCATCAAGCAGGCTCTCCGTCGGGACGCGAACGAACTCGGGGTCAGCCAGATAGCGGCGGCGGTCAGCAAATGCCAGGCGCCCGGCCTCGCTGAACCAATGCACCGCCCGCGGTGAGAGGGGCAACTCTCCCGACAAGGCGGCCGGTTCCAGGAAATGCAGTATCTGCAGTACCGCGATGCCACCGGAACTCGGCGCCGGCATACCGCACACCCGCATTGACTGGAAGCGCTGGCCGCAGACAGGCTGACGCTCGATTGCCCTGTAGCCGGCGAAATCCTGTTCGGCCAGATCGCCCGGATTGCGCGCGTGGCCACGCACGGCGGCAACAATGTCGCGGGCAATCGGGCCGTGGTAAAAGGCTGTCGCACCGCCGGCGGCGACGCCGTGCAGGGTCCAAGCCAGGGCGCGATTGACGATCGGCGTGCCCACTGCACGGGGTTCGCCATCTTCATCGAAATAGAGCATTCGCGCCGCCGGATCATCACGCAAATCGCGCTCCGCCGCGAGCAGCTTGTGCAGTCGCGGCGAAAGCGGGAATCCCGCCTCCGCCAAGCGGATCGCCGGATCGAACAGACTGCGCCAAGGCAGCTTGCCGTGATTGCGGTGGGCGAGTTCCAACATGGCCAGCAGGCCCGGCACCCCGACCGCGCGCCCGCCGATTACCGCTTGGCGAAAGGCTATCGGCTTGCCCTCCGCATCGAGAAAACGCCCGCTGCGGGCCGCTGCGGGCGCGGTCTCGCGGCCATCGTAGGCACGCAGCTTTTCCTGACCCGCATCGTGGTAAAGCAGAAAGCCACCGCCGCCGATACCGGACGATTGCGGCTCAACCAGGTTCAGCACCATCTGTGCCGCGATGGCCGCATCGATTGCCGCCCCGCCGCGCTTGAGGATGTCCAACGCCGCATCGGTTGCCTGCGAATTCGCGGTGACGACCATCATGCGCTTGCCGACCACTGCCGCCTGCGGTGTAAATCCGCTGGCCGGCTCAGGTTGCGCGGGCAGGTCAGCCCATGCCGGCGCGCCCAGCAGGGCGAACAGGGCGACTGCCCAGGCTTCGATCGAATTGCGCATTTCGACGCTCACAAGAAAAACGGGCAACCCGAAGGTTGCCCGCATTGTTGCAGCGATCAGCCAATCATGCCACCAGCGGAACGATCAGCAGCGCAACGATGTTGATGATCTTGATCAGCGGGTTAACCGCCGGGCCGGCCGTGTCCTTGTACGGGTCGCCCACGGTATCGCCGGTCACCGCCGCCTTGTGCGCCTCGGAGCCTTTGCCGCCAAAATGGCCATCTTCGATGTATTTCTTGGCGTTGTCCCAAGCCCCGCCGCCTGTCGTCATCGAAATGGCAACGAAGAGGCCGGTGACGATGGTGCCCACCAGCACACCGCCCAGGGCCTGCGGACCGAGGGCCACGCCGACGACCACCGGCACCAGCACCGGCAACAGCGAGGGGATCATCATCTCCTTGATTGCCGCCTTGGTCAGCATGTCGACGGCGCGAGAGTAGTCCGGCTTGGCCTTGCCTTCCATGATGCCGACGATTTCCTTGAATTGGCGACGGACTTCCACCACCACCGAGCCGGCTGCCCGGCCCACCGCTTCCATCGCCATGGCGCCGAAGAGGTAGGGGATCAGGCCGCCGATGAAGAGGCCAACGATCACCAGATGGTTGGACAGGTCGAAGGTCAGCACCTTGCCGGCGGATTCGAGGGCGTGCGTGTAGTCGGCGAACAGCACCAGCGCGGCCAGCGCGGCAGAGCCGATGGCGTAGCCCTTGGTCACCGCCTTGGTGGTATTGCCGACGGCGTCCAGCGGATCGGTCACGGCGCGAACTTCTTTCGGCAGTTCCGACATTTCGGCAATGCCGCCGGCGTTGTCGGTGATCGGGCCGTAAGCGTCCAGCGCCACGATGATGCCGGCCATGGACAGCATCGAGACCGCGGCGATAGCGATGCCATACAGACCGCCCAGCCAGTAGGCGAGCCAGATCGCGGCACAGATCGAGAGCACCGGCCAGGCGGTCGAGCGCATCGAAATGCCGAGGCCGGCGATGATGTTGGTGCCGTGACCCGTGGTGGAAGCTTCCGCAATGTGCTTCACCGGCTGGAAATCCGTGCCGGTGTAGTACTCGGTGATCACCACCATGGCGCCGGTGAGGACCAGTCCGAGCACAGCGCAAGCGTAGAGGCGCATCTGCGCGCCTCCCTGGATGTTCATGACCGCATCGAGGGCGTTGTCGGGCATGAACATCTTGGTGATCGGATAGAAGGCGATCAGTGCCAGCGCGCCGGCGACGATCAGGCCGCGGTAGAGCGCATTCATGATCTTGCCGCCTTCACGCGCCTTGACGAAGAACACACCGATGATCGAGGCGATGATGGAGAAGCCGCCCAGGACCAGCGGATAGATTACCCCGGCTTCGGCATTGGCCTTCAGCATCAGCGCACCCAGGAGCATGGTCGCGACGATGGTCACTGCATAGGTCTCAAACAGGTCGGCCGCCATGCCGGCACAGTCGCCGACGTTGTCGCCGACGTTGTCCGCAATCACCGCCGGATTGCGCGGGTCGTCCTCCGGAATGCCGGCTTCCACCTTGCCCACCAGGTCCGCACCAACGTCGGCGCCCTTGGTGAAGATGCCGCCGCCCAGACGGGCGAAGATGGAGATCAACGAGGAGCCGAAACCCAGGCCGATGAGCGGGTGGATGATGTGGTCGATGCTGGCGCCCTGCGGCGCGGCACCCTTGAGGAATGCGTAGTAACCGGCCACCCCAAGGAGGCCGAGGCCGACCACCAGCATGCCCGTGATGGCGCCGCCCTTGAAGGCGACGTCCAGGGCCGGGCCGATGCCATGGCGCGCCGCTTCGGCGGTGCGCACGTTGGCGCGTACCGAAACATTCATGCCGATATAGCCGGCCGCGCCCGACAGCACGGCGCCGATAAGGAAGCCGAAGGCCGTCGACCAGCCGAGCTGCGGGACGAAGCCGATGACCAGGAACAGCACGGCCCCGACGATGCCGATGGTGGTGTATTGGCGGTTGAGATAGGCCTGGGCACCTTCCTGGATCGCCCCGGCGATCTCGCGCATGCGGTCATTGCCCGCCGGTTGCGCGAGAATCCACTTGCTCGACACTGCCCCGTACACGATTGCCAGTACGGCGCAGACGAGCGCAAACATCAGACCAGCTTGAGCTGACATGAACTCCCTCCTGTAACGATTATTTCCCTGACGGCTCGCACCGCCACCTCAACTGCAACCCGTGCGGACATTGCGCCGCCTCCTTGCGATGGCGGCGCTTGCCTCTAAAAGCACTAAACCTTGAAACCGGCCAGCTTCTTCTTCACACCGACATTCTTCAGGCGCACGTATTTTGGCAAGCCGTTCCTGTAGGGCGGATAGTCCTCACCCAGGATCAGCGGTGCCAGATACCTGCGGCATTTTTCGGTGATGCCGAAACCATCGGCACTGATGAAATCACGCGGCATGAATTTTTCCTTGTTCGCCACGTTCTTCAGCTCCGCCACTTCGATCTTCCATTTGTACGGCTTGTCGGAAACACGCTTGATCGCCGGCATGACCGAATTGCGCCCCTTGAGCGCCAGTTCCACCGCTGCCTTGCCGGTCGCATAGGCATGCGCCACGTCGGTCTTGGACGCGATGTGGCGCGCCGCGCGCTGCAGGTAGTCGGCGACACCCCAATGGTACTTGAGGCCCAGCCCTTCCTTGACGATGTTGGCGATCACTGGCGCCACGCCACCCAGCTGCGCGTGGCCGAAGGCGTCGCGCAGGCCTTGGTCGGAAAGGAACTTTCCATCGGCGCCTTTGACGCCTTCCGACACCACCACGGTGCAATAGCCGTATTTCTTGACCATCGTGTCGACCCTAGCCAGAAACTTGGCCTTGTCGAAGGCAATCTCGGGAAACAGAACCAGAATCGGCAGATCCATTTCCTTGTTGCCGGCCATGGCGCCCGCCGCCGCGATCCAGCCGGCATGCCGGCCCATCACCTCGAGGACGAACACCTTGGTAGACGTCTTAGCCATCGAGGCCACGTCAAAGGTGGCCTCCAGGGTCGAAACGGCGATGTACTTCGCCACGGACCCGAAACCGGGGCAGTTGTCGGTGATCGGCAGGTCGTTGTCCACCGTCTTCGGCACGTGCACGGCGACGATTGGATAACCCATCTTTTCCGACAGCTGCGACACCTTCAGACAGGTATCGGCGGAATCGCCCCCGCCGTTGTAAAAGAAGTAGCCAATATCATGCGCCTTGAAGACCTCGATCAGGCGTTCGTACTGGGCACGATGCTCCTCGATGCCTTTCAGTTTGTATCGGCAGGAGCCAAACGCGCCGGAAGGCGTATGGCGCAAGGCGGCAATCGCCGCAGCGGATTCCTTGCTGGTGTCGATCAGCTCCTCGGTGAGCGCCCCGATGATTCCATTGCGGCCGGCGTAGACCTTGCCGATCTTGCCCTTGTGCTTGCGCGCCGTCTCGATGAGACCGCATGCTGACGCGTTGATGACCGCAGTCACGCCACCAGATTGCGCATAAAATGCGTTTTTCATGCCCATAACCTGAGATTATACCATTTAGAGAATTGAAGACCAGACCCGACCGCTCAGGCCAGGGCCGCGAACAGCGCACCCTTGATGGCGTCGAGCGAACCAACGCCCGCGATCTTGCGGTACTTCGGCGCCTTCCGGTCACCCGTCGCGGCCCATTTTGAGTAGAAATCGACAAGCGGCTTGGTTTGCCCGTGGTAAACGGAAAGACGCTTTTTCACGGTTTCCTCCTTGTCGTCCTCGCGCTGGATCAGATCCTCGCCGGTCGCATCGTCCTTGCCGGCAACCTTGGGCGGATTGAAGACGACGTGATAGGTGCGTCCCGACGCCGTGTGCACGCGGCGGCCGCTCATGCGCCGGATGATCTCCTCGTCCGCGACATCGATCTCGACGACGAAATCCAGTTCGACACCCTGCGAGCGCATGGCTTCGGCTTGGGGAATGGTGCGAGGAAAACCGTCGAAAAGGAATCCGCCGGCGCAATCGGGTTGCTGCAGCCGGTCCTTGATCAGCCCGAGGATGATTTCGTCGGATACCAGCTGACCAGCGTCCATGACCTTCTTGGCGGCCAATCCCAATGGCGTTCCTGCCTTGACTGCCGCGCGCAGCATGTCGCCGGTGGAAATCTGCGGTATCCCGAACTTCTCGCAAACAAAGGCGGCTTGCGTCCCCTTGCCCGCACCGGGCGCGCCCAACAGGATTAATTTCATATCTACCCCCCCAAAGTGAGTTTATCTATCAGTATGATTTTTCAATGTTTTTCGCGGAGCCGCGGAAGTTACACCGATTTATTTCTTACGTCAAACTGACACCTGACACGATCAAGATCTTCCGGTGTATCGACTCCTCCGGGCGGCGCCGATTCGACTTCGCTAACGCGAATTCGGAAGCCGTGCCAGAGCACCCGCAATTGCTCCAGCGCTTCGAACGCCTCCAGGGGCGACGGCGCGAGGTCTTGATAGCGGCGCAGAAAGGCCGCGCGGTAGGCGTAAATGCCAATGTGCCGGCGCGCCGGGAAACCCACAGGCAATGAATCGCGTGTGACAGAAAACGCGTCGCGCGGCCAGGGAATTGGCGCACGGCTGAAGAACTGCGCATTGCCACGGGCATCGCACACGAGCTTGACGACGTTCGGATTGAGGAACTCGGCGGCTCCGGCAATCGCATGGCAGGCGGTTGCCACCGCCGCGCCGGCATCGTCTTCCAGTTCCGCTGCAACCTGGTCGATGAGTGCGGGCTCGATCAGCGGTTCGTCCCCCTGGACGTTGACGACAACCGTCTCATCGTTCCAACCGAGTCGTTCCACAACCTCGGCCAACCGGTCGGTTCCGCTGGCATGGTCGGGCCGCGTCATGATCGCGGAAAAGCCGTGGCGGGATGCCGCTTCCCTGATCGACTCATGATCGGTGGCGATAAGAATCTCGTCGGTGCGGCTCAGCGCCGCGCGTTGCGCGACGCGCACAACCATGGGCAGACCGGCGATATCGACGAGGGCCTTGCCGGGCAGGCGACTGGAAGCGAAACGGGCAGGAATGACAACCTTGAAGGACATTGTGCTCCCCGCCGAACCGATTGGTCGTGGTCAGCCCGCCGTGTCATCCGCCGCGATCTGGCGCGCCTCGTCTTCAAGCATGATGGGGATGTCGTCGCGCACCGGATACGCCAGCTTGCAGGGCTTGCACACCAGTTCCTGCTCGGTCCTGTGGTGTTCCAGCGGGCCTTTGCAGACCGGACACACGAGAATTTCAAGAAGCCTGGCATCCATCTGGTTACCTTTCGAGCTGCGTTGCCACCCACTGCGCGAGATCCGGCGCCAGCCTCGCCTCAACAGGCAGAACCCAGGCGTGGTCCGGCGCGAAAGCCGTGCATTTTACCGCATCTTTCTCGGTCATCAGCAGCGCGTCCGCGCCCGCAAACGCAATATCCGCCGCCCGAAACACGTGATGGTCCGGAAACGCATGGCGGTCAAAGCGCAGGCCAAGATCCTCCAACTGGCGAAAGAAACGCCCCGGGTCGCCGATGCCGGCGATGGCGTGGAGTCGCATACCGGACAGCTGCTCCGGCCCGCAACTGCGTGCGGGATCGCGCACGCCATACAGGCGCGCACCGTCGAGCCGCATGCGGAACACCGCCGGGGCCGCCACCCCGGCCGGTACTGTAGCCGCCGCGCCGTTGAGAACCAATGCGCTCGCGGCGGCAATCCGGCGCGGCGGTTCGCGCAAGGGGCCGGCCGGCAGCGGCCAGCCGTTACCGCAACCGCGCTCGTCAAGCACGATGATTTCGACATCCCGTGCCAGGCGCAGGTGTTGCAGGCCATCGTCGGCAAGCAGCACATCGCACTTCGGATGTGCCATCAGCAGTGCGCGCGCCGCAGCAACGCGGTCCCGCCCGACAAACACCGGGCAGATGGCGCGCCGCGCCATCAACAACGGCTCATCGCCGACCTCGCGCGGATCGCTGTTCGCCGCGACTGATCGGACCGCCGAAGCCGTGCCGGCGTATCCTCGGCTGATGATTCCGGGCCGACGGCCGAGTCGCGCCAGTTCATGCGCCAGGTAGAGCACCAGCGGAGTCTTGCCGCTGCCGCCCGCGGTGATGTTGCCGACGACGACAAGCGGCACGGGCAGTCGCACGGATTCGAGCCAGCCGATGCGGTAGATGCCGCGGCGTACGGCGACGACGAACGCGAAGAGCCAGGCAACAGGCAACAACATTGCGTTGGCGCCACGCCGCGTCCAGCCGGCGGCGATCGCTTCGCTCAGCCGCATGCGGGGCTACCCAAAGGTCGCGCCGGCAGGGACCGCGCCTCCACGTGGCCGCCTCAGCGCGACGGAGACTGTGTTGCGAACGAGATATGCGTCAGGCCAGCCCGCTGGGCCGCCTGCATGACATCGATGACGCTTTGGTGGGCGGCCTTGGCATCCGCATTGATCACGACGACCGGCTCGCGGCCGCTCGCCCCGGCCTTTTGCAGTGCCATGCTGATCGCCTCGATCTGGCGCGCACCGACCGCCACCCGGTTCACCATCACGTCGCCGGCGGCATTGACCACGACGCTGATCTCGTTGGGCTGCTCCGGCTGCTGCATCGTGTCGGCCGTTGGAAGATTGATTTCCAGGCCGGAGAACTTCGAGTAGGTCGTGGTGATCATCAGGAAGATCAGTATCACCAGCAACACGTCGATCATCGGAATCAGGTTGATCTCGGGTTCCTCCCGGTTGCGCCCGCGTCGGAAATCCATTATCGGCGCTTCCTTATGCGGCGCGCTGGCCGTGCACGAGTTCGACCAGCTTGACAGCTTGCTGCTCCATCTCGATGACCAAGCCGTCAACCAGGGCGCGGAAATGCCGGTAAAAGATCATGGCGGGAATGGCGATGATCAGGCCGAACCCGGTGTTGTACAGCGCCACCGAAATGCCGTGGGCAAGTTGCTGCGGATTGTTGCCGGCGGCGGTGGAGGAACCGAAGATCTCGATCATGCCAACCACCGTGCCGAACAGCCCCATCAGCGGACTGATCGAGGCGATCGTGCCGAGGCTGGTGAGAAAGCGCTCGAGTTCGTGCGTGACGCCGCGGCCGGCTTCCTCGATCGCCTCTTTCATGATCTCGCGCGAACTCTTGACGTTGCGCAGGCCCGCGCCGAGCACTCGACCGAGGGGGGAGTGGGCGGCGAGTCGCGCCAGCATCTCTTCGTTGACGCCGGTCTGCCGGTATTCGGCGACGATGCCTTGCAGCAAACCGGCCGGAACGATCTTGTTCCGGCGCAGGGCGATGGAACGCTCAATGATGAAAGCGACCGCGAGGATTGATGCAAACAACAATGGCCAGATCGGCCAACCCGCGGCTTGAATAATGGCGAACACGAGCACTCCCTTGCGCTGTTTGGTGACGGCGCACTGTATCTTGGCGAGACGTTTTGGGCAAGACAAGATGTCGCATTGTCATGTCGCAAACGAACGACTTTTTCTTATCCACAAAAGCTGTGGATAAGCGTGTGAATTAGTCGTGGGGGATTTCAATAAGTGGCGCCACCGTAAGACTTTTTCCTACTTCGATGCAAAATGCGGCTCCTTATAAACGACTGACAAATCAATACGTTGCGTAACTTGTCCGGTGTTTCCCCGGGGCTACCCGCCAGACCGTATAACGAAAGGCATAATTCCGCTTCGGGTAAAATCGGCCGATGCCTCCAGAACACGATCCACCTGCCGAACCACGCGAGGAAGTTCTCTCTGTGTCGGGCTTGAACCGCCTTGCGCGGCAGGCGCTGGAGCAACGATTTCCGCCGCTATGGGTTGCCGGCGAGGTGTCAAACTTGCGCCGCCCCGCATCCGGGCACCTCTATTTCTCGCTGAAGGACGAAGGCGCACAGATTGCCTGTGCGATGTTCCGTTCACGCGCCCAGTTAATGCCGTTCCGGCTGCAGGACGGCATGCGCGTGACGGCACGTGCGCTGGTGACGATCTACGAGACGCGGGGCGATTTTCAGCTGAACGTCGAAACGCTGCGCGCTGCCGGCGTCGGTGCGCTTTTCGAAGCGTTCACGCGCCTGCGCGATCGCTTGCAGCGGGACGGGGTCTTTGCAGACGAGCGCAAGCGGCCGCTGCCGCGCTTTCCGCGTGGCGTGGCCGTCGTCACTTCCTTGCAGGCCGCCGCGCTGACCGATGTGCTGGCAGCGCTCTCGCGCCGCTGCCCGCATCTGCCCGTCGTCATCCTGCCCGCGCCGGTGCAGGGCGCCGGGGCGGCCGAAGCCATTGCTGCGGCGATCGAATCCGCGTCGCGCATCGGCACATGCGACGTGCTGATCGTCGCGCGCGGCGGCGGCAGTATCGAAGACCTCTGGTCGTTCAACGAGGAACATGTTGCCCGCGCCATCGCCGCCTCACCGATCCCGGTCATCACCGGAATCGGCCATGAGAGTGACACCACCATCGCCGACCTGGCGGCGGACCGACGCGCCGCGACGCCCACCGCAGCGGCCGAGATCGTCAGCGCCGGTTTTGCCGAGGCGCGCCAGCATCTGGCGGGTTTTGCCGTCGCAATGCGGCAGTCCATGCAGCGCGGCCTGGAAACGCGCATGCAGCGCGTCGACCTGCTCGCACGCGGTTTGGTCCGCCCCATGGAACGACTGGCGCGCCTCGACCTCATCACCGGGCACCTCGCCGAACGCCTTCGTTCTGCTTGGCAGCGGCGGTTCGCACGCGACGGGAACGAACTGCACATGCTCGGCCTGCGCCTTGTCGCGGAGCGGCCCGATTTCGGCCGCGCAGCACTGCGTCTGGCGCACCTGCGCAAACGGCTGATGGTGGCCCATACGCACCAGCTCGGCGGCCACCAGACCGCGGTTGCAGCAATTGCCAGCCACCTCGACCACCTCAACCCACAAGCGGTCCTGCGGCGCGGCTACAGCATCATCCGCAAAGGCGACGGGCGCATCGTTCATTCGCGCAACCAGGTCGCGCCGGCCGAGTTATTGATCCTCACATTCGGCGAAGGCCAGGCGTTTGCCCGCGTGACCCGCGATGGCGAACCGCCGGAACCCGTTGCCAGGGCGGGGAAACCCGACTAAAATGCTCGGAATATTTTAAACGTCAAGGAGCCGCCGCCATGGAGCATGTCCTGCCCCCCCTCCCCTACTCGATGGATGCGCTGCAGCCGCACATCTCGAAGGAAACTTTCGAATACCACTACGGCAAGCACCACCAGACCTATGCCACCAACCTGAACAACCTGGTCAAGGGCACCGAGTTCGAGAGCGCAGAACTCGAAGCAATCGTCCGGAAGTCGAGCGGCGGCATTTTCAACAATTCGGCGCAGGTGTGGAACCACACGTTCTTCTGGAACAGCATGAAACCGGGCGGTGGCGGTGCGCCGGCCGCCGCCTTGGCGGACGCCATCAACAAGAAGTGGGGCACCTTCGACGAGTTCAAGAAGGCCTTCCAGACCTCGGCCGTGGGCAACTTCGGCTCCGGTTGGACCTGGCTGGCCAAGAAGCCGGACGGTTCGGTGGACATCGTCAACACCAGCAACGCAGCCACCCCGCTGACGACAGAAAACCGGGCGCTGCTCACCATCGATGTGTGGGAACACGCCTACTACATCGATTACCGCAATGCGCGAGCCAAGTTCGTCGAGACGTTCCTCAACCACCTCGCCAACTGGGATTTCGCCACACGCAATTTCACCGGCTGACACGCTCGTTGGGGCAGGTCTTCGAAATCCGCATGCCGCGGTATCCCGAGTGCTGGGAAACCTGCGGCAACTGCGCCAGCGGTGATGTCTTCGTGCTCGATGTGCTGGTCAAGGCCGGCGACGCGGTTCGCGTCGATGACGCGTTGATCACGCTGGAAACCGGCAAGGTGTCGCTCGACATTCCCGCCGCGCGCGCCGGCCGCGTGGTGGAGGTGTTCGTTGCCGAAGGGGCACGGTTGAACGAGGGCGACCTGATTCTGACCCTGCAAGCGGAGTAAACGGCCGCCGCGGCCAGGACCTCACCTGACGGCGGCGGGGAAGAACAGCTGCTCGCCGTTCACCTTGAATCCGGCGATCAGGCTCTGCCCTTCCGGTGAAGTGATCCAGTCGATCAGCTTCATGGCTCCGTCGTGGCCGATGTCCGGATACTTCTTCGGGCTGACCGCGATGATGCCGTAGGGGTTGAACATCTTTGCGTCGCCTTGCACGAGGATTTCCAGTCCGGTCCTGGCGCGGTAGGCACCGAAGGTGGCGCGGTCGCTCAGGGTGTAGGCCTTCATCTCGCCGGCCATGGTCAGCACCTCGCCCATGCCAAGGCCGGCCGAGACGAACCAGGCCCCCTTCGGTGCAACACCCGCTTCCTTCCAGTAGGCCTTCTCCATCTGGTCCGTGCCGGAGTTGTCGCCGCGCGAAATGAACTTCGCACGCCCCTCGCCCAGCTTGCGGAAGGCGGCGATGACGTCGCGCGTGCCGCGCAGCGCCAACGCGTCCTCCTGCGCCCCAACCAGGATGAAATCGTTGTACATCACGTCGCGGCGATTCACGCCGTGGCCGTCGGCGACGAACCTGTCTTCGGCCGCACGGGCGTGCACCAGCACGACGTCCACGTCACCGTTCTTACCCAGCTCGAGCGCCTTGCCGGTGCCTACCGAGATGACATGCACCTTGATACCGTGCTTTGCCTCGAACGCCGGCAGGATGACCTTGAGCAGGCCGGAGTTTTCCGTGCTGGTGGTGGTGGAAAGGCGGATGTCGCCGGCCCAAACCGGCTGGGCGGCAACAGCAAGACAGGCGAAAATGGCGGCGACCCCGAGGATGGCGCGTCGAATCATGATAAAGGCTCCTTAGTTTATTTGCGGGCGGCATCGCGCAGGCGCAGTAGCAGGGCATCCGCCTGGCAACCGGCGGACTGCTCACCGCCCAATCGGCGCAATTCCATCTCTTCGTCGGTAAACGGCCTGGGCAACGCTACCAAACGCGCCTCGGTATAGGCGTTGAAAGGCGCTTCGGCGCCAAACGCCACGTCAAGCACGATGCAAAAACTCTCGAAAAATCCGGCATCGCCGTCGAACAGGTAAAACTCGCAACCATCGATTTCACCGAACAGACGACTGCCGCGTGGCACGACAAACTGACCTTGCGGACACCAGCCGACAGTGCCGCCGCCGCCCTCGACGGCACTGCAGGAAAGCACGACATTGCCGAAGCTCTCCTTCAACCACCGGACAAGGTGTGCGGCGCAAGGGCTCAGCGAGATACTTCCAACCGGCGGCAGCCAACCCATGTTTCGACCCTTTATGCACAGCCCTGCAATATCATCCATGCGCCGCGACGCACAGTGCGTAGAATAGGGGGAATTGTTGGAGACACCAATATGTCGAGCGATGTCATAAAGGGCATTTCGTTGGCCTGCCACTGGACCTTTGACGGCAGTCCAGACCAACCGGAGGAAACACGCCTGCTTGCGCTGCTTGGGCGCATCCGGCGCACCGGCTCGATCGCCTCGGCGGCCCGCGAAGCGGAGGTCTCCTACCGAAACGCCTGGGGCATGCTGGCGCGCTGGGAGGCGAAGTTCAAACATCCCCTGTTGATTCCGGCCCGCGGATTAGGTACGCGGCTGACCCCGTTTGCCGCGCGGCTCCTCGACCTTGACGAACAGGTGCGCGAAGCTCTGGCGCCGCAACTTGCCGCCGCGGCGGAACAACTGGCAGTTGAACTGCGCAAGGCGGCAGCCCCGGTGCGTGAGGTTCCGCGCATCCACGCCAGCCATGATTTGGCCCTGGCATTGCTGCCCGCTCGCATGGCAAAGCTGGGACATCCGGTCGACCTGCAGTTTCACGGCAGTGTCGCAGCCCTCGCGTCGTTTGCCGAAGGCCGTTGCGAGATCGCAGGCTTCCATTGCCCTGAAGGTACCGTCGGCGCGACGATGTGGCAGCAATACGCGCGCTACCTGCGACCGCGCCAGCACTCCTTGTTTCGCATGGCAACGCGCACCCAAGGACTAATTGTCGCCCCGGGCAATCCAAAAAAACTGCGCGGCATCCGCGATCTGGCCAAGCCGAGCGTTCGCTTCCTGAACCGCCAAAGCGGTGCTGGAACCCGGCTGCTGCTCGACTGGATGTTGCGTGAAAGCGGTCTGGCCGCACGGAGCATTGCCGGCTACGGCAACGTGGAACTCACTCATTCGGCTGTGGCGGCGATGATCGCGAGCGGTCACGCCGATGCGGGACTCGGTGTGGAAGCAGCCGCGCGGCAGTTTACCCTGGGCTTCGTACCGTTGTTAAAAGAGGACTACTTTCTCGTCACACGACGCGAATTCCTCGGTCAGCCTGCATTCGTGGCACTGCTCGCGCTCCTCAAGGGCAACGGATTCCGCCGCGCCGTGCGCTCATTACCCGGCTATGATCCCGCCGGCAGCGGGAGCGAGGAATCACTCAGCATTCGTTGATCGCCGGTCGACGATGTCCCACGACCTGTCAAGCGACATCGGACAACCCTTTGATAATCCGCTCGGAAAGCGCCGCCGCAACACGCCGTCGATAACCGGCGGCGAACAGTGTCGATGCCATCGGCTGGATTTCCCTGCGCACCGCCTTTTGCAACACGGCGAAGAAGGTTTCGTCTGGCTCACTGCCGAACAGGACTTCGAGGCCCGGCACGAGGCCGGGGTAGGAGTTCACGCCCGTGCACGCCACGCGCAGCTCGGCGATGCGGGCACCCTCGCACCGGAGCGCCACGGCGATGCCGGCGAGCGGGAAGTCGACGGCGCCGCGCACACGGACCTTCTCATAGCGCGCCGACCACCCGGCCTGCGGCGGCACGTCGACGGAGACCAGCAGTTCGCCGGGAGCGAGCTTGAGGTGGCGCATGCCTTCGTCGGCGAAGAGGGCGGCGAGCGGCTCGCGGCGGTTGCCGGACGGGCCGGCGATGTCGACCTCGGCGCCGAGCGCCAGCAGGGCCGGCGCCATGTCGCCGCTGTAGCAGGCGTAGCAGCGGTCCGACTTCGGCGCGACGCGGCAGGTGTCGCCCTCGCACTTCATGCAGTACTTGTTGGCGGTGCGCCACCAGTCGCTCTGGTTATAGAAGTAGCAGCGCGTGTCCTGCATCAGGTTGCCGCCGAGCGTGGCGGCGGCGCGGTGCGTGGCGCCGGCCACCTGCGCGGCGGCCTGCGC
>CAZASE010000034.1:0-28405 GCA_964487715.1 uncultured Rhodocyclaceae bacterium
CCGGCGCTGCCCGCCGCGCCGCCGCGCGCGGAAACGCGCGGCGGCGAAGTCGATGCCGATTTTGTCGACGACGCCGTGCTCGACCGCCTGGCGGCCCTGTCGCGCCCTGGCAAGGTCAGCATTGTCGAACAGGTGGTCGGGCTTTATCTCGACAACTCGGTCCACGCACTGGCGCAACTGCGCGCGGCGCTGCCGCGCCGGGACACGGCCGCCGCCACGCAAAGCGCGCACAACCTGAAATCCAGCAGCGGCCACGTCGGTGCCAGCGGGCTGGCCGGCCTGTTCGCCGCCGTGGAGCGGGCCGCGCGCGCCGACGACATCCCGCGCATCGAGGCGCTGCTGCCCGGCGTCGCAGCCGGCCACGACCGCGTTTGCGCACACCTGCGGCGGCGGCTCGCCGCCGCCCGGAGCGGAGCGGCGGAATGACCGAAGCGCACACCATCCTCATCGTCGAGGACGACGAAACCGATCGCCTGATCGTGCGCCTGTTCCTGGAACAGGCCGGCTACCGCGTGCTGGAAGCCGCCAGCGCCGAAGGCGGCCTCGAACTGTGCAGCCGCATCCGGCCCGACCTGCTGCTCATCGACGGCCTGCTGCCGCAGATGGACGGCTTCCAGATGACCTGCGCCCTGCGCGCCATCCCCGAATACCGCGACACGCCGATTCTCGTATTGTCCGGGCTGGAAGAACCGGAATGGCCGGCGCGCGCCCTCGCCGCCGGCGCCACCGGCTTCATCCTCAAGTCGAACGACTGGGACGGCCTCGTCGGCCGCATCGCGCAGTACTTCGCGGCAGGCCGCTGAGGCGCGCGATCGTTTCGCGCGGCTTGATTGCACCAAACAGCTGATCAATACGTTACCTGATTAGCTACAAATCTCAGCTTCGTCATTCCGGGCAAGCGAAGCGCGACCCGGAATCCAAAGCGGCCTCAAAAAGACCCTGGATTCCGGGTTCCGCCCCCGGATCAAGTCCGGGGCAAGCTCTGGCGGGCGGCCCCGGAATGACGGTGCCGGTGGGAACTTCGATCGTCTGCTGAACATTGTGGCTAATCAGGATACGTTATGGCGTTCAATCAGTTGAAAAGGCTGTCGTTACCGACAACAACAGCAGGAGCGAATTATCCGGCGATGCCTCGAAACCAACGCGCCGATAGTAGCTTGCCGCCTGCTCGTCAAGATGCGACGTAGCAGCTGCTAGCGCCATGCAGCCTTCAGTGGATTATGCGTTACGCTGGCCGGCAAGGAGATTGACATGGGCATCATCTACACCGAAATGCGCCTGGCCAACGACGCCAAGCCAGAACTTGAGGATATCAGCGTCAACGCCCTGGTGGATACGATCTCCTTGGCTACCGGTTCCGGTACCCTTTGGCCAGCGAGGAAGGCACATTCGGACTAGCTGGATTCACCGCCACGTCCCTGGTCATCGGCCGTACCACCAGGTCCATGTCCTCCATCGGGATCGCCCCGAGCAGGACTTCATCTCCCATCACCATCGCCCCGACGAAGCAACGCCGGTTGCCAAAGCGAACCTCGATGGGGCCGACATAGGGCATGAGCCGTCTGGACCCATCCGCGAGGGTGACTTCCCGCTTCTCCTGTTCGGCCAGCTGGAGCTGCAGGGTTACATGCTCCGGGATGCACAGGTGCATGGCGCCGGTGTCCGCCAGCGCCTGAACCTCGATGCTGGCCAGCTCGCGGCGGACGGGATTGCTCAGGGTCAGGGTAGTGCGTGTGATGCCCATATCGATCTCCATTCCGGGACAGTGTAGCGCAATCGTTTCGCATGCGAAACGCTATGCCGAGGCCTGCGCGCCGGCGGTGTCCCGGGCTTCCGCATCGGCCCAGGCCTGCAGGGTGATGGTGCGGGCCCATTCAAGTGCATTCGGCCAGTTGCGGGTCTCGCCAGCGACGGTTCATCCCCGCGTGCGCGCGACGATCAACCCGGACGGCCCAGGGTTGCTTCAATGAGGCCGGAGCAGTGATGCCCCGGAAAACGACGCTACCCGAACGCCGTCGCCCTCGACCAGATCGAGCTTGCCGATGATGCCGAGTTTTTCCGAACCGAGCGTCACCGAGCGCGCATGAATCGTTGCGTGCTCCTCGGGCGCGGCGGGCAATTCACCGCCGGGGCGGTCTATGCGGCGGTGCCTGAAGCGCCCGTCGACCGTGTCGGCCGAATCCGCCCACTCAGCCGCGACCCACTCCAGCCAGGCCAGCCGGGGACAATAGACGAACTCATTTAGCATCCGAACGGGGATCGGCGGAACGTCTTGAATGCGTACCTCCCCGAGAGGTGGCTGGTTTTGCGAGGCGCATTCCATCGGTAGCTTCAGGCAAGGATTGCCCGCCTCAATCGAATTCGTCGGCCGGTGGCCGGAAGCGCAAGCGACCCGGCTCGGCGGTCACGATGGCGCCGGCCGGCAATTCATCGCCATGAGTTGCAATCGCGGCAAGGCAGGCATGCGCCTGGAGCCGCACGGGGAATCCCACCAGCCGGACGATACCCGCATGTTCCAGACGGAAAGCGACGGCCAGTTCCCCGAAATCCTTGTCGAGCGTAACCACCACGCGCGCCTCTTTCAGGGCGAAAGCAAGGATCTCTTCGTCGCCCGGATCGGCCGGCCAATCGCCCGTCCAGACGACATCGTGGCCGGCAGCGGAAAGCTCGTCCGCCGCCCCTTTCCAAACGCATGAGTCGAGCAGAAGCTTCACGCGGCTTCGTCGAGCGACAGCGGCTCATAGCGCTCCCGCCCGACCAAGCGACGCGCAAAGGCCAGGCAGGCGAGAATGTCCTCCCGTTCCAGCCAGGAGTAATAGCCGAGAATGCCCTCGGCCGTATCCCCCGCCGCGAGCATGCCGAGAACATGCTCCACCGCCAGTCGCCTGCCCCGGATGATGGGCTTGCCGCTGAGTATTTTCGGATCGACGGTAATGCGCTTCAGCAAGATCGCTTCGTCCATGGCGGGTTCCTTCGCTTGGCTGGGTGACGGTTCCATTTTAAGTGTCCTCGGAGGAAGGTGCCAGTTGCTGTTGTGGGAATGATCTCTTGGCGACGAATAATCCTAGGCCGAAGTGACAGCCGAAGCCCATGGCCAGCGGCCCTGAAACCGGCTTTGAAAAAGTCAGACGCAAAAAGCACCCGCGCGTGTCGGGCTGGATTTGCCCGCGCTTTGTGCGAAAGCGGTCGAAATCGAGCGGCTTTCGCTCGCGGCCAGCGACATGAATCCGCTGCAACATTTCCACGCTCGCCGGCTCTGGCAGACCACGCGCGCGGCATTCGCGGCGAATCTGCTCTTCCACGCCAAAGCGCGGTTTGGCATGCCAGGGCATGAGGTAGGGCGTCACGGTCTCAAATACCTGCCCGCTATCGCAGAGGACTGACCCGGCGACGGCTGGCCCCGCAAAACGCTCTGCTTCTCCGGCCCCTTCCAACATCACTTCCCATTCCTGGCCATCGTGATTCCATAGCCGGCGCAGTGATTCCACCGCCGCGCGAGATTTGCCGGACAGGCCGGCAGGAACGTGCACCAGCAGATGGTCAATGCGTCCGTCTCCATCGGCATCTTCGGGCAGCCAGAAGGCATGGCCGTGGACATCCGTTTTCTCCAGCCCGTGGCCCGAAAGCACGGGTGGAATCGCGCCTTCTCCGTATTCGCGCTTGGCCCGGCTCATGACGGCGGCCCGCAGCCACCAGACAAGCCGCCGGGGGGTGTGCACATCGGCGGCTACACGAACACCGCCCGACCGCAGCCCGCGCTTCCAGGCCCATGCCAAGGTCACCGCGCTGGTCTTGCCCAGACCGGCAGGCACATCCAACAAATCCGGCCACGGCTCGCCGGCCAGGCGCGCCTGGTAGGAATAGGGCGCACTGCCCGTCAGCGCCGAGAACAGTGCCAAATAGTCCATCCATTCCCCCTGTGTGCCGGAAGTTCTTGCATCATCGTCCCAGCATTATGCTCCCGCGCTTGCCCCAGACTGCTCGGCGATTGCCAATGAAGCGCCCCCGCAGTGGCCGGGATGCTGTGGGAGGGGCTTCAGCCCCGACAGCAAGCCGGCCGCCGCTGTCGGGGCTGAAGCCCCTCCCACAAAGCCCAGCAGGGACCGAGCGCCTTCCCTGCGGCGCCGCCGCCCCCACTTCGGCTCAGCGCCATTGGCGATCATGAACGGTCGGCCTTCTCACGGAGCGGAGCAAAGCCATACGGCCCGGCATCGCAGCGTTTTCGCTTTTCCCCCGGACACCCCTTTGCTGTGACGGTTTGCCCGCCCGCGTGGCATGCGGCCACCCCCGCCTAAAGTCCCGCCGCAACCCGCCGTTATTCAGGAAACCCCGGCCCGGCCGGGGAGGACAACCCTGCGTGGCATATGGAAACAGCACCCTTGAATGCAGCAACGGATGCGGCGGCGAAGCGGCCGGCGGCCATTCGCGCGCTGATTGTCGAAGACAGCGCCGATGACGCGGCGCTGCTGCTGCGCAACATCGACCGTGCCAAGTTGCCCATTGACGCCCGACTGGTGCCCACCGCCGAGGCGGCGCTGGCAGCGCTGGCGGCAGAAAGTTGGGATGTGGTCATCGCCGACTACCATCTGACCGACGCGCCGGGTGGCGACCTGCTGCCGCGCATCCACGCGCTGGCGCCCGAACTGCCGGTGATCGTCGTGTCGGGGCAGTTGGGTGAGGAAGAGGCGGTGGTCGCCATGCGCGCCGGCGCGCGCGACTTCTACCGCAAGGACCGCCTGGCACGGCTGCCGCTGGCGATCGAACGGGAAGTGGCGGAAACGGCGGCACGGTGCGAGCAGCGGCGCACCGAGGCGGCCCTGATCGAAAGCAGCCGCCGCCTGCGCAGCGTGCTCGACGCCGTCGCCGACGTCGTCTGGTCGGTGGCGCTGCCGGAACGGCGCTTCCAGTTCGTCAGTCCGATGGCGCAGGAGTTGTTCGGCCTGCCGCCCGAGGCCTTCCTGGCCGACCCGGAGCTGTGGCTGCAGCGGGTGCACCCGGACGATCGCGACGCCATGCGCGCCTACGCCCAGGACGCGGTGGCGAAGGGATCGGTCGCCATCGATTACCGCATTGTCCGGCCGGACGGCGAGGTGCGCTGGCTGCATGATCGCGCCCGGCTGGTCCGCGACGGCCGCGGCGAGGCCGTGCGCATCGACGGCATCAGCAGCGACATCACCGAGCGCAAGCGGCAGGAGGAACTGCTCTACCGCGCCTCGCACCACGACGAACTGACCGACCTGGCCAACCGCGCCCTGCTGGCCGACCGGCTGCAGCGCGCGCTGGCGCGCGCCGAACGCAACGGCCACCAGCTTGGGCTTTTGCTGATCGACCTGGACCGTTTCAAGGAAGTCAACGACAGCATCGGCCACAAGGCCGGCGACGCCATGTTGGTGGAAGCCGCGCAGCGCATCGGCGCCAGCGTGCGCGCCGAGGACAGTGTGGCGCGGCTGGGCGGCGACGAATTCATCGTCCTCCTGCCGGAGGTCGCCGACGAAAGCGCCGTGGCGCGCGTCGCGCAGAAGATCCAGGCGGCACTGGTGCCGCCGATGGCCATCGGCGCGCATCCGATCCATTGCACCGCCAGCCTCGGCCTGGCGCTCTATCCGCGCGACGGCCGCAGCGCCGAAGAGCTGCTGAAGAACGTCGACGCCGCCATGTACCGCGCCAAGCAGGCTGGCCGCGACACCTTCCGCTTCTATGCCGCCGAGATGAACGCGTCCTCGGTGCGACGCCTGGAACTGGAGAACGAATTGCACGGCGCACTCGAGCGCGGCGAGCTGGAGGTGCATTACCAGCCGCAGGTGGACCTCGCGCGCGACGGCGTCATCTGCGGCTTCGAGGCGCTCGCCCGCTGGCGCCATCCGACACGCGGCATGGTGCCGCCGGGGGAATTCATTCCGATTGCCGAGGATTCCGGCCTGATCGGGCCGATCGGCGACTGGGTGCTGGGCGAGGCCTGCCGCGCCGCCCGCGCCTGGGTCGATGCCTTCGACGCGCGCCTGCGCGTGGCGGTCAACCTCTCGGCGCGGCAGTTCGCCGCCGCCGACCTGAGCGGGCGCGTCGCCGCCGCCCTGAAGGCCAGCGGCCTGCCGGCGCGCAACCTGGAACTGGAGATCACGGAATCGCTGGTCATGGCCGATGCCGGCCGTTCGGCCGCCACCCTGGCGGAACTCAAGCGCATGGGCATTTCACTCTCGATCGACGATTTCGGCACCGGCTATTCCAGCCTCGCCTACCTGCGCCGCTTTCCCATCGACCACATCAAGATCGACCGCTCCTTCGTCAACGACATTGCCAGCAGCCCCGACGGCGCGGCGATCTGCTCGAGCATCATCGCCATGGCCCACGCCCTACGCCTGCAGGTGGTGGCCGAGGGCGTGGAGACCGAGGCACAGATCGGCTTTCTGCTGCAGCGCCAGTGCGACCGCATGCAGGGCTACCTGTTCGGCAAGGCGATGCCGGGCGCCGAGGCGGAGGAATGGCTGCGCGCCGGCCGCAAGATGGCACTGCCGGCCGCCATCACCGCGACCGAGCGCCAGCGCACCCTGCTGCTGCTCGACGACGAGGCAAGCATCCTCTCCGCGCTCAAGCGCCTGTTGCGCCGCGAGGGTTACACGGTGCTCGCCACCACCGACCATGAGGAAGCCTTTGCCCTGCTCGCCTCGCATCGCGTCGGCGTGGTGATTTCCGACCAGCGCATGCCCGGCATCACCGGCACCGACTTCCTGCGCGGCGTCAAAGATCTCTATCCGGACACGCTGCGCATGGTGCTCTCCGGCTACACCGACCTGCAATCGATCACCGACGCCATCAACGAGGGCGCCATCTTCCGCTTCCTCACCAAGCCGTGGGAGGACGACCAGCTGCGCGCGGTCATCCGCGAGGCTTTCGCGCAGCAGGAGATGAGTTCGGAGATCGTGCGCCTGAACCGCGAGAACCATGCGGCGGCGGCCCGCCTCGGCGATCTCAACCGCCAGCTCGAACACCTGCTGGCGGAGAAGGCCAACCGCATCGACCGCGACGAAACCTTCCTTGCCGTGGTGCTGGAACTGCTGCACCGCGTACCGATGCCGGTGGTGGCGGTCGACGACGCCGGCATGGTCGTGCTGGCCAACGCCGAGGCACTGCAGCACTGGCCGCAGGCCCTGCCGGGCGCCGATGCCGTCGCCTGCCTGCCGGCAAGCGCGACGGCGCTGCTCGGCGCCGATGACGCCGTCGCCTCCGTTCCGTGGCACAGCGCCGCACGGCACGGCTCACTCCATCGGCGGCGCATCGACGTGCAGGGGGCGGCCGGCGGCTGGCTGCTCGCCCTCGCCGCCGAGACCGACGCAACGCCGAGGCCATGATGCCAATGAGCTCCGCCGAAACCCCCTTCGCCATTTCGCTCGACAAGATCCCGCCGCTGCCGGGCGTGGTGCTCGAATTGCTGCGATCGCTCGACGACTGCAACGCCAACTTCAACGCGCTGGCGAAAAAGATCGGCCAGGATCCGGCGCTGTCGGCGCGCGTGCTGCGCGTCGTCAATTCGCCCTTCTACGGCCTCGCCGGGCGGGTCGGCAATCTTTCCGAAGCGGTGATGGTGCTGGGCTTCTCCGCCATCCGCAGCCTGACCCTGGCTGCCTCGCTGACGGCGCGCTTCAGCCTCAGGCCGGTCGCCGGCATGGACCCGCTGCGCCTCTGGGAACACAGCTTCACCTGCGCGCTGGCGGCGCAGCGCCTGGCGCCGGCGGCCGGCCTGTCGCCGGACACCGCCTTTACCGCCGGCCTGCTCCACGACATCGGCATCATGGCGATCCTGGTCCAGGTGCCGGAGCGTTTCGCCGAACTGCTCAACGCCTGCCCCGACTGCGCGGCACGCGCGGTGGCCGAGCGCGAGCGCTTCGGCGCCAGCCACGACGAGATCGGCGCCCGCCTGCTGGCCGCCTGGCGGCTGCCGCCGGCAATCGTCAGCGCGGTGCGCTGGCACCACGAGCCGGCGCAGGTCGACGAACGCCTGGTGGACCTGGTGCATGTCGCGGACCTGGTGGCGCACGAACGCGCCGGCATCGGCCTGCCGGCGCCGCGCGGCGAGGTAGCCGATGCCGCCCTCGCACGGCTCGGCCTCGACTGGCGCGGCTGTGGCGAGGCCCTCGGCGCCATCGGCGAACAGGTCGAAGCCATGGTTCGTCTGCTGCGGGAGACGACATGAGCGCGCCGCACGGCCGCCCGAAGGCGCGCCAGTCATCAGTCGGGGGGAGGCTTGTCCCGTGAGCGAAGCCGCCGCCCCCTTCACCCTGCTGCTGGTCGATGACGAGGCAAACATCCTCTCCTCGCTGCGGCGCCTGTTTCGCCCGCACGGCTACCGCGTGTTTACCGCGGAGGGCGGGCCGGCCGGACTGGCGGTGCTGGAAAAGGAAGCCGTCGACCTGGTGATTTCCGACATGCGCATGCCGGAAATGAGCGGCGCGCAGTTCCTCGGCGAGTCGCGCAAGCGCTGGCCGGACATGATCCGCATCCTGCTCACCGGCTACGCCGACCTGGCCTCGACCATCGAGGCCATCAACAGCGGCCAGATCCACCGCTACCTGTCGAAACCGTGGAACGACGAGGAAGTCGTGGCGGTCGTCGCCCAGGCGCTGGAGCGCAAGGCGCTGGAGCGGGAAAACCAGCGGCTCGGCGGCGTCGTGCAGCGGCAGAACGAGGAACTCAAGGCGCTCAACGCCGGGCTGGAAGCCAAGGTCGAGGAACGCACGCGCGAGGTGGCGGCCGCCCACGAAAAGCTCAAGGCCGGCTTCATCAACGCCATCAAGACCTTTTCGAATCTCATGGAGCTGCGCGGCGGCGGCATGGCCGGCCGCTCGCGCCGCGTCGCCGATACCGCCCGGCGCCTGTGCCAGGAACTGCAGCTGCCGGCGGTCGAGGCGCAGGACATCTTTTTCGCCGCGCTGCTGCACGACATCGGCCAGCTCGGCCTGGCCGACGAAATTCTCGCCAAGCCGTTCAACGCGCTCAGCGCGGATGAGCGCAATGAATATGTCAAGCACCCGGCCAAGGGCGCCGCGCTGCTGATGGGCCTGGAGCAGCTGCGCGGCGCGATTCCCGCCATCCGCGGCCACCACGAGCGCTGGGACGGCCAGGGCTACCCGGACAAACTCGCCGGCCTGGCCATACCGATGGGCGCCCGCATCCTCGCCGTGGCAAGCGACTTCGACGCCATGCAGCAGGGACTGCTGTTCAACCGCCGCGCCAGCGCCGACGAGGCGCTCGACCTGCTGGTCGCCGCGCGCGGCAAGCGCTACGACCCGCGCGTGGTCGATGCCATGCTCGGCCTGATCCGCGGCAAGCCGGCGCCGGCGGCGGAGTCGTCCGCGCAGGAGCGCATCGTCGCGACCAAGGATCTGACCGCCGGCATGGTGCTGGCGCGCGATCTGCTGACGCGCGACGGCGTCATGCTGCTGGCGCGCGACTACCTGCTCGATGAGGTGCTGATTCGCCAGATCCGCGATTTCGAAAACGCCGAGGACGTCAATCTGAAGGTCCACGTCATCGTGCGCTAAAGGGAAGGAAGCCCGCCATGGAACCGAGACTCCTGCTGGTCGACGACGAAGAAAACGTCTGCAAGGCGCTGGTCCGCCAGTTGCGCATGGTGGACCGGGCGGGCGAGCCGCCCTACCGGATCGAATGGTTCAGCGATCCGCGCGCCGCGCTGGCGCGTGCACGCGAGGCGGCCTTCGACCTGGTGGTGAGCGACTACCGCATGCCGGAGATGGACGGCGTCGCCTTCCTCAACGCCTTTCGCGCATTGCAGCCGGACTGCGCCCGGCTGATCCTTTCCGGCCAGACCGACCTGCTCGGGCTGGTGCGAGCCATCAACGAAGCCGGCATCTCGCATTTCCTCGCCAAACCGTGGGGCGAAGCGGAGCTGATCCTGGCGGTGGAAAGCGCCCTGCGCGACCGCGAACTGATGCTGGAAAACCACCGCCTGGCCGATGAAATGCGCGCGCTGCGCGGCGCCATCACGCAGCAGGAGGCGGAACTGCGCCGTCTGGAGCGCGAGCACCCCGGCATCACGCGGGTGCGCTGGAGCGGCGACGGCGCGCTGCTGCTCGACGATGACGGCGAGAGCCGCCTGCATCGGGCCTGAGGTGGCGCCATGAGCATCTCGTCGGAAAGCCTGCTTGTTTCCGCGCAACACGAGGCGGAGCAGCGCCTCGGCCAGGTGATCGACGGCAGCGCCATCGCCACCGCCGTCATCGACCAGAACCACGTCATCACCCACTGGAATCGCGCCATCGAGGCAATCACCGGGCTGCCGGCGGAACAGATGGTCGGCACGCGCAACCAGTGGATGGTGTTCTACGCCGAGCAGCGCCCGATCATGGCCGACATGGTCCTCGACGGCGCCTCCGCCGGCGAGCTCGACCGCTTCTACGGCAGCAAGAACATGCGCCGCTCGCCGCTCGCGCCGGACGCCTTCGAAGCCGAGGACTTCTTCCCCTCGCTCGGCGAGGGGGGACGCTGGCTGTTCTTCACCGCCGTGCCGCTGCGCGACAGTGCCGGCAACGTCATCGGCGCGATGGAGACCCTGCAGGACATCACGGCGCGCAAACGCGCCGAGCTGGCGCTGGCCGAACACCGCGAACAGCTCGAAACGCTGGTGCACGCCCGCACGCAGGAGCTGCAGCGGCGCGCCAGCGAACTGGAGGCGGCCAACCAGGCGCTGGAGCAGACGCAGACGCAGCTGCTGCAGTCGGAGAAGATGGCATCCGTCGGCCAGCTGGCGGCCGGCGTCGCCCACGAGATCAACAATCCGGTCGGTTTCGTGAACTCCAACCTCAACACGCTCGGCGGCTACGTCGACAGCCTGTTGCAGCTGATCGAGGCCTACGAGCAGGCCGACGGCATCATCGCCGCCGACGCGGCGAGCCGCGAGCGCATCGAGCGCATCAAGTCCGAGGTGGACCTCGATTTCCTGCGCGACGACCTGCCCTCGCTGCTGAAGGAATCCAGCGACGGCCTCGACCGGGTGAAACGCATCGTGCAGAACCTGAAGGATTTCTCCCACGCCGGCGAGGGCGACTGGCAGCTGTCGAACCTGCAGGACGGCCTGGAGAGCACCCTCAGCATCGTCAACAACGAGATCAAGTACAAGGCACAGGTGGTGCGCGAGTACGCGCAACTGCCGCCGGTCGAATGCCTGCCGCAGGAGCTCAACCAGGTATTCATGAACATGCTGGTGAACGCCGCCCACGCGATCGAGACCAAGGGGACCATCACGGTGCGCACCGGCGCGCAGGACGAACAGGTCTGGGTCGAGTTCGAGGACACCGGCAAGGGCATCGCGCCCGAGCACCTCTCGCGCATCTTCGACCCGTTCTTCACCACCAAGCCGGTGGGCAAGGGCACCGGCCTCGGCCTGTCGCTCTCCTACAGCATCGTGCAGAAGCACAAGGGCCGCATCGAGGTCGCCAGCGAAGCCGGCCGCGGCACGCGCTTCCGCATCTGGATTCCCGTCGCGCGGCCGCCGGCGGCCTGAGCGGCGACAACGGCCTTCCGGTCAGCCAAACCCCGTCATTCCCGCGCAAGCGGGAACCTGATTAGCTACGAACCTCAGCTTCGTCATTCCGGGCAAGCGAAGCGCGACCCCGAATCCAAAGCGGCCTCAAAAAGACCCTGGATTCCGGGTTCCGCCCCCGGATCAAGTCCGGGGCAAGCTCTGGCGGGCGGCCCCGGAATGACGGTGCCGGTGGGAACTTCGATCGTCTGCTGAACATTGTGGCTAATCAGGAGCGGAAATGACGGGAGCTGCTTGAGCCGTTTGCAAAATGTGCTGACGTTCATTGCCAATCAGCTTGGCCTTTGCATGGACCGACCGCTTCTACAGCATCTCCGACACCCGCACGATTTCCGCAGCACCCGCCTCGCCCTCCGACGCCCTTTCCAGCACGCGCAGCAGGCTTGCGGTGTCCGCGCCGCCCCAGCCCTGCGCCATCAGGGCATTCAGCTGCTGCCCCACCTGCCCGGCGACGGGCAGCGGCGCACCGCAGGCCTGCGCTTCGTTCATGAGGATGGCGAAGTCCTTGTGGTGCAGGCGCGCCTCGACGCCGGCGGCGAAATCGCGCGCCGTCATTTTCGCGCCGAAGACATCCAGCACGCGGCTGCCGGCCGAACCGCCGGCGAGGGCCCGCCGCACCTTTTCCGCATCGGCGCCGGCCCGCCGCGCCAGCCGCATGGCCTCGGCCACCGCGCCGATGCACGACACCATGACCAGCTGGTTGCAGGCTTTCGCCACCTGGCCGGCGCCGCCCGCTCCGATGTGCACGATGGTGCTGCCAAGCTGTTGCAGCAGCGGCCGCAGGCGCGCCAGCACGGCGGCGTCGCCACCGACCATGATCGAGAGTGTGCCGTCGATGGCGCCCTGCACGCCGCCGGAGACCGGCGCATCGAGCATATCCACGCCGGCGACGGCGAGCCGTGCGGCGATGCGCCGCGCGGCGTCCGGCGCGATGGTGCTGTGGTCGATCAGCACGCTGCCGCGCGCCGCGCCATGGATCAGGCCGTCGTCGCCGAGCGCCACCGCCTCCACGTCGGCGCCGCCCGTCACCATGGTGAACAGCACTTCCGCGTTGCGCGCCAGTTCGGCCGGCGTCGCATAGGCGCGCGCGCCGGCCCGTTCCAGCCCTTGCAGCGCCGCCGGCCGGCGCGCCCAGACACCGAGCGTGTGGCCGGCGCGCAGCAGGCGCAGCGCCATCGGCTGCCCCATCGCGCCGCTGCCGATGAAGCCGAGCTTCACGGCCCCGTGCCGGCGTGCACGATGCAGCCGCGCCGCGCCTTGGCCCGGTACATCGCGGCATCGGCAGCCTTCATCAGCGTGCCGGCGTCCTCGCCGTCGCGCGGAAAGCAGGCGACGCCGATGCTCGGCGTGACGAGGAGATGCAGGCCGTGCAGCACGAAGGGCTGCGCCAGCTCGGCCAGCAGGGCGTGGGCGACGCGGTCGGTGTCGTCAAGGCGGTGCATGTCTTCGAGCAGCACGACGAACTCGTCGCCGCCCAGGCGCGCCGCCAGGTCCGCCTCGCGGATGGTGGCGACCAGGCGGCGCGCCACCTCGACCAGCAGGTCGTCGCCGACGGCGTGGCCGTAACGATCGTTCACCGGCTTGAAATGGTCGAGGTCGATGAACAGCAGGCAGAGGCTGGAATGCCCGCGCCGCGCCGCCGACAGCGCGCGCTCCAGGTGCAGATTGAGCGCGATGCGGTTGGCCAGCCCGGTCAGCGGGTCGTGGTGGGCGAGGTGGCGGATGCGTTCTTCGGAGGCCTTGTGCTCGCTGATGTCGGAAAAGACTGCAATGTGGTAGACGATCTCGCCGCTGGCCGGATCGCGCACCACGTTCATCTGCACCCACTTCGGGTAGAGCTCGCCGTCCTTGCGCCGGTCCCAGATCTCGCCGGCCCATTTGCCCTCGAGCGTCAGCGCCTCCCACAAGCGGCGATAGAAATCCTCGTCATGGCGGCCCGATTTGAAAATGCGCGGATTCTTGCCGCGCACTTCCTCCGCCGAAAAACCGGTAATCGCCTCGAAGCCGCTGTTGACCTGGACGATGTTGTTGGCGGCATCGGTGATGACGATCGCCTCGGAGGTGTGTTCGAACACGCTTTGCGCCAGCCGCAGCCGCTGCTCGTCGACCTTGCGCCGGGCCAGCTCGCCGCTGCGGAATTCGCTGATGTCGGTGAGGATGCAATGGCGCTGTCCGCGCGCTTCGCCGCCGATCTGCATGACGACGGGAATCTCGCGCCCCGTCGCGTGCGCCAGCTCGACCACCGCGAGGTTGTCGGGCCCGCCGGGCGCCGCCGCGCCGAGCGGCAGGGCGCGGCCGATGCAGGCACTGGCGGGCAGGCCGAGCAGGCGCGCGAAGGCCGCGTTGCACACCATGACGCGACCGGCCGCGTCGAGCACGCAGGCCGGCGCCGGCGTGTGCGCCAGCCAGGCGTGCTCGCCTGCGTGCAGCGGCTGGGCCGGCGCATCCAATGGCATGCCGGCGCTCAGGCCGCTCCGTCGGAGAGCCGCTCGAGCAGCTTGAGCATGGCGATGGAATCCTCCTCGCCGAGCCCGCAGCCGACCATGGCGTTGAACATCTGCGCCGTCGCCGCCGCGCCGGGCAGCATCAGGCCGAGGCGGTGCGCCTCTTCCATGACGATGCGCAGGTCCTTCTGGTGCATCCAGGCCTTGAAGCCGGGCTTGAAGTTGCGCTCGATCATGCGGCTACCGTGGTTCTCGAGGATCTTGCTGTAGGCGAAGCCGCCCATCAGCGCCTCGCGCACGCGGGCGACGTCGGCGCCGCTCTTGCGGGCGAAGTTGAAGGCCTCGGCCACCGCCGCCACGCCCATGCCGGTGACGATCTGGTTGCAGGCCTTGGCCACCTGTCCGGTGCCGGCAGGGCCGACGTGGACGATGTTCTTGCCCATGCAGGCGAAGACCGGCTGCGCCTTCGCGAAGGCCGCCGCCGCGCCGCCGACCATGATCGACAGGGTGGCGTTGATGGCGCCGACCTCGCCGCCGGACACCGGCGCATCGAGAAATTCGAGGCCCTGCACCGCCAGGCGCGCACCGATGCGTTGCGCCGCCGCCGGCGCGATGGTGCTCATGTCGACGACGATCAGCCCCGGCCGCGCGCCCTCCGCCACACCGCCCTCGCCCAGCGTCACCTGCTCGACGTCGGGCGCATCCGCCACCATGGTGAACACCATGTCCGCATGCTTCGCCACTTCGGCCGGGCTGACGTGGGCGTGCGCGCCGAACTGCGCGAATGGTTCGAGCGAGGCCGCACGGCGTGCCCAAAGGTGCAGCGTGTGTTCGCCGCGCGCGATATTGATGGCCATGGGACGGCCCATGAGGCCGAGGCCGATGAATCCGATGTTCATTGCCGCACCTCCATCAGGTTGTGTGCCAATTATGCTGATTCCCGATTCCGCGTACCACTCCGCCGGCGCACCAATCTGGTACTCGCCGCAGGGTGCCCCGCACCAAGCGCGCGCATCGCGCGGCGAGCGGTGAATCGGCCGAGAAGCGCGCCGATATTGGCTCTCCGGCCGATTGCCGGGTCTGGCACGGCGTTTGCTGAATAGACTTCAACCACTATTCAGGGAGTCGCATCATGAACAAACCCAGGCTCGTCCTCGTCGGCAATGGCATGGCGGGCGTGAGAACCGTCGAGGAAATACTGAAGCTCGACGCCGATCTCTACGACATCACCGTTTTCGGCGCCGAGCCGCACGGCAACTACAACCGCATCCTGCTCTCGCCGGTGCTCGCCGGCGAGATGACGCTGCCGGAAATCATGCTCAACGACCTCGACTGGTACCGCGAGAATCATATTACGCTTCGCGCCGGCCGCAAGGCAGTGAAGATTGACCGTGTTCATCGCAAGGTTATTGCCGACGACGGCAGCGAGGCGCCCTACGACCGCCTGCTCCTCGCCACCGGTTCGACGCCGTTCATGCTGCCGATCCCAGGCAGCGATCTGCCCGGCGTGCTGGCCTACCGCGACATCGCCGACACCGCGGCGATGATCGAGGCGGCGGCGCATTACAAGCGGGCGGTGGTGATCGGCGGCGGCCTGCTCGGTCTCGAAGCGGCCAACGGCCTCAAGCTGCGCGGCATGGACGTCACCGTGGTGCACGCGGTCGATTGGCTGATGGAGCGCCAGCTGGACAAGGCGGCGGCCGACATGCTGCAGGCCTCGCTCGAAGCCAAGGGCCTCCGCTTCAAGCTGCCGAAGCTCACATCGGAACTGGTGCGCGGGGAATCGGGGCGCGTCTGCGCCGTGAAATTCAAGGACGGCGAACAGATTGCCGCCGACCTGGTGGTGATGGCGGTGGGCATCCGCCCGAACACCGAGCTGGCCGAAGCGGCCGGCCTGCATTGCAGCCGCGGCATCGTGGTGAACGACACGATGCAGACCTACGACCCGCGCATCTACGCCGTCGGCGAGTGCGTCGCCCATCGCGGCGTCGCCTACGGCCTCGTGGCGCCGCTGTTCGAGCAGGGCAAGGTGGCCGCCAACCACCTGGCAAACTACGGCATCGCCCGCTACAGCGGCTCGACCGTGTCCACCAAGCTCAAGGTGACCGGCATCGACGTGTTCTCCGCCGGCGACTTCTCCGGCGGCAGCGGCACCGAAGAGATCGTCCTGCAGGACCGCAGCGGCGGCGTGTACAAGAAGCTCGTCGTCAAGGACGAAAGGATTGTCGGCGCCGTGCTCTACGGCGACACGGCCGACAGCGCCTGGTACTTCCAGCTGATGCGCGACGGCAAGAGCATCAAGGAGTTGCGCGAGCACCTGATGTTCGGCCGGAACCACATCGGCGACCTCGGCCACCAGGGCAAGAGCCACGCCGCCGAGCTGCCCGACAGCTTCGAGGTGTGCGGCTGCAATGGCGTCTGCAAGGGCAGCATCGTCAAGGCGATCAAGGAAAAGGGCCTGTTCTCGCTCGACGAGGTGCGCAAGCACACCAAGGCCTCCAGCTCCTGCGGTTCCTGCACCGGCCTGGTCGAACAGATCATCGCCTCGACCGTCGGCGGCGCCTACCAGCAGGCCGACACGAAGACCAAACCGCTGTGCGGCTGCACCGAGCGCACGCACGAGGAGGTGCGCCGCGCCATTCGCGAGCACCGCCTGCTCTCCATCGCCGACGCCATGCGCTTCATGGAGTGGCGCACGCCCGACGGCTGCGCCAGCTGCCGGCCGGCGCTCAACTACTACCTGCTGTCGACCTGGCCGCACGAAGCGAAGGACGACCCGCAGTCGCGCTTCATCAACGAGCGCGCCCACGCCAACATCCAGAAGGACGGCACTTATTCCGTCGTGCCGCGCATGTGGGGCGGTCTGACCACGCCCGACGAGCTGCGCCGCATCGCCGACGTCGCCGAGAAGTACGCCATCCCGACGGTGAAGGTCACCGGCGGCCAGCGCATCGATCTGCTCGGCATCAGGAAGGCGGACCTGCCCGGCGTCTGGGCCGACCTCGGCATGCCCTCCGGCCACGCCTACGGCAAGAGCATCCGCACGGTGAAGACCTGCGTCGGCTCCGAGCACTGCCGCTTCGGCACGCAGCAGTCGATGAGCATGGGCGTGGCGCTGGAAAAGATGCTCTACGGCATGGGCTCGCCGCACAAGGTGAAGCTGGCCGTGAGCGGTTGTCCACGCAACTGCGCCGAGGCCGGCATCAAGGACGTCGGCGTCATCGGCGTCGATTCCGGCTGGGAGCTCTACGTCGCCGGCAACGGCGGCATCAAGACCGAGGTGGCGCAGTTCCTCTGCAAGGTGAAGACGCGCGAGGAGGTCATGGAAGTCACCGCCGCCTTCCTGCAGCTCTACCGCGAGGAGGGCTGGTACCTGGAGCGCACCGTGCACTACGTGCAGCGCGTCGGCCTCGACCACGTCAGGCAGGCGGTGGTCGAGGACCTCGAAAAGCGCCGCGCCCTGCACGCCCGGCTGCTCTACGCCCTGAAGAACTACGAGGACCCGTGGCAGGCCGCCGTGGAAAAGCCCCTCGTGCGCCGCGAATTCGAACCGCTGGAGGTATAGCCATGACTGCCATGATTGCCGAAAGAAAAACCGCCGCCGGCTGGAAGATGATCTGCGCGCTGGAAGACATCCCGCGCCTGGGCAGCCGCGTCGTCAAATCCGCCGCCGGCGACATCGCCATCTTCCGCACCTCGGAAGACGAAGTCTTCGCGCTGCACGACAAGTGCCCGCACAAGGGCGGGCCGCTGTCGCAGGGCATCGTGCACGGCCGCCAGGTCACCTGCCCGCTGCACGGCTGGAAGACCCGTCTCGACAGCGGCGAGGCGGTGGCGCCCGACGTCGGCCGCTGCGGCAAGTTCGCGGTGAAGGTCGAGAACGGGCAGGTCTTCCTCGCCCTCTGAGCGCCGCCGGCACGAGCGGAATGTCTTATTGCATGCAACGACAAGGGGAAACAACATGGCCTACCTGACACCCACCGAGTTCGTCACGAAAATGGTCGATTCGGGAGAATCGAAGGTCTTCATGTCCACGCGCGACACGCTGATCCGCGCCTACATGGCCGGCGCCATCCTGGCGCTGGCTGCCGCCTTTGCCGTCACGGTCAACGTGCAGACCGGCCAGCCGCTGCTCGGCGCCGTCCTCTTCCCGGTCGGCTTCTGCCTGCTCTACCTGCTCGGCTTCGACCTGCTCACCGGCGTGTTCATGCTGTGCCCGCTGGCCCTGATCGACAAGCGCCCCGGCGTGACCATGGGCGGCATCCTGCGCAACTGGACTCTGGTGTTCTTCGGCAACTTCGCCGGCGCGCTGACCGTCGCCGCGATGATGGCGATCATCTTCACCTTTGGCTTCACCGAGGCCCCCAACATCGTCGGCCAGAAGATCGGCACCATCGGCGAGGGCCGCACCGTGGGCTACGCGGCGCATGGCGCCGCCGGCATGCTGACGCTGTTCATCCGCGCCGTATTGTGCAACTGGATGGTCTCGACCGGCGTCGTCGCCGCCATCCTGTCGACCCACGTCACCGGCAAGATCTTCGCGATGTGGATGCCGATCATGCTGTTCTTCTACATGGGCTTCGAGCATTCGATCGTGAACATGTACCTGTTCCCCTCGGGCCTGATGCTGGGCGGCAACTTTTCGATCTACGACTACCTGGTGTGGAACGAGATCCCGACCGTGCTCGGCAACCTCGTCGGCGGCATCTCCTTCGTCGGCCTGACCCTCTACTCGACCCACATTCGGACGGCACCGAAGCGCGCGATGCGCTGACCGGACGGAGCACGGCGTAGGCCCCGTCCCGCCAGGGAACGGGGCCTGCCCATCCCGCACGCTTCACTCATGGCCAAGAACCGACCACTCAGGCTGTCCACCGGGCAGTGCTCCGACAGGGGCCGCAAGGAAACCAACCAGGACTTCCACGGCATCCTCTTTCCCAGGGAACCCCAGCTCGGCGCCAAGGGCGTCGCCATCGCGCTGGCCGACGGCATCAGCAGCAGCAGTGTCAGCCAGGTGGCGGCCGAGTCGGCCGTCAAGGGCTTCCTCGATGATTATTACTGCACCTCCGATGCCTGGTCGGTGCGCAAGTCCGGCGAGCATGTGCTCACCGCCATCAATTCCTGGCTGCACGCGCAGACCCAGCAAAGCCAGCACCGCTACGAACGGGAAAGCGGCTACGTCTGCACCTTCAGCGGCGTTGTCATCAAGTCGACCACCGCGCACCTTTTCCATGTCGGCGATGCGCGCATTCATCTCCTGCGCGACGGCGCGCTGGAGCAGCTCACCGAGGACCATCGCGTGCGCGTCTCCTCCGAGCAGAACTACCTCGCCCGCGCCCTGGGCATGGACCGCCGGATCGACATCGACTACCGGGCGGTGCCCCTGGAGGCCGGCGACCTGCTGCTGCTGGCGACGGACGGCGTCTGCGAATTCACCGACGCCGGCGCCATCGCCGCCGCCCTCGCCGGCTGCGGCGGCGACCTCGACGCCGCCGCGCGCCGGATCGTCGACGCGGCGTTCGGGCGCGGCAGCGGCGACAACCTCACTATCCAGCTCGTCCGCGTCGACGCACTGCCCGGCCCCGAGGCCAACGAACTCTACCGGCAGGTGACGGAACTGGCCTGCCCGCCGCTCCTTGAAGCGCGGCAGAAATTCGAGGGCTACCGGATCGTTCGCGAGATCAAGGCCAGCAGCCGCAGCCACATCTACCTGGCGGTCGACGAGGAGACCGGCGATCGCGTCGTGGTGAAGATTCCGTCCACGGACATGCAGGAGAACCCCGCCGCGCTCGAACGTTTCATGCTCGAGGAGTGGATCGCGCGCCGCATCAGCAGCGCGCACGTGCTGAAGCCCTGCCGCCAGACGCGCAAGCGCAACACCCTCTACGTCGTCACCGAATTCATCGAAGGGCAGACGCTGGCGCAGTGGATGACCGACAACCCGAAGCCCGATCTCGCCGCCGTGCGCGGCCTCGCCGAGCAAATCGCCCGGGGGCTGCAGGCTTTCCATCGCCTGGAGATGGTGCACCAGGACCTCAAGCCCGACAACATCATGATCGACGGCACCGGCACCGTGAAGATCATCGACTTCGGCTCGACGCGGGTCGCCGGCCTCGAGGAGATTGCCTCGCCGATCGCGCAGCTCAACCTGCTCGGCGCCGAGCAGTACGCCGCGCCGGAGTACTTCCTCGGCGAATCCGGCAGCCCGCGCGCCGACGTGTATTCGCTCGGCGTGATCGTCTACGAGATGCTGTCGGGGCGACTGCCCTACGGCGCCGCGGTGCCGAAGGCGCGCACGCGCGCCGCGCAGCGCAAGCTCGCCTACCGCTCGGTGCTGCACGAAGAGCGCGAGATACCGGCCTGGGTCGACGATGCGATCCGCAAGGCGGTCGACCCGGATCCGGCGAAGCGCTACGAGGAACTGTCCGAGTTCGTGTACGACCTGCACCATCCGAACCAGGCCTTCCTCAGGAAGACGCTCCCGCCCCTGATCGAGCGCAACCCGGTGATCTTCTGGAAGTCGGTTTCCGCCATCCTCGCCGTCCTGCTCTTCGTCGTGCTCGCCGGAAAGGCCTTGCTGCGCTAGGCGCCGAAAGCCGGCGCGCTTGCGGCATAATGCCCCCAAAAACGGGGGGCGCATGCGCGACATTCACGATCTGGAAGAACTGCTCAACACCCGCACGCCGATCGTCGCGGTGGAATCGCACGAGGAAGCCAAAGTCCTCGGCCTGCTGGAAAAGCTGTGCAACCTGAGCGGGCGCCGCCTGTTCGTCTGGAACCTCTCGCAGGGGCTGCGCCTGTCCACCAATACCGACAGCATCTACGGCACGCAGGACCTGGCCTCGGCGCTGCGCCACATCCAGGCCTCGCCGGTCGACGCGCTCTACGTCCTGGTGGATGCCCACCCCTTCCTCGAAGACCCGATGGTGACGCGGCTGGCGAAGAACATCGCGCTGAAGGCCGACGTGGTGCCGCGCGTGCTGATCTTCCTCTCGCCGGAACTCGCGCTGCCCGACGAACTGAATCGCTTCGCCGCGCATTTCTCGCCCGGCCTGTCCGACCGCGAGGCGATCCTGCGCTTGCTGCGCGAAGAAGTCCATGCCTGGCTGGGTGCCGACGGCGGGCGCCTGCGCGGCGAGAAGGCGGCGCTGGAGGCGCTGCTGCAGCATCTCGTCGGGCTGACCGAGAGCGAGGCGCGGCGCCTGATCCGCCTGGCGATCCGCGACGACGGCCTGCTCACCCACTCCGACATCGAGAAGGTGCTGAAGGCCAAGCACGAGTTCCTCGGCGTCGGCGACGTGCTGGCGCTGGAGGCGGGCGTCGCCGGCCTGGATGAAGTGGGCGGCCTGGCCAATCTGAAGCACTGGCTGGAACTGCGCCAGCGCGTTTTCCTGGAGGGCGACCCGAACGGCGCGCTGCCGCCGCCCAAGGGCATCCTGCTGCTCGGCGTGCAAGGCGCCGGCAAGAGCCTCGCCGCCAAGGCGGTGGCGGGCGCCTGGAAGCTGCCGCTGTTCCGCCTGGATTTTGGCGCGCTCTACAACAAGTTCCACGGCGAGACCGAGCGCAACCTGCGCGAGGTGCTGAAGATGGCGGCCGCCATGTCGCCCTGCGTGCTGTGGATGGACGAGATCGAGAAGGGCATCGCCGCCGACAGCGGCGATTCGGACGGCGGCGTCTCGCAGCGCGTGCTCGGTACCCTGCTCACCTGGATGGCCGAGCGCCGCGAACGCGTCTTCCTCGTCGCCACCGCCAACGACATCCAGCGCCTGCCGCCGGAACTGCTGCGCAAGGGCCGCTTCGACGAGATCTTCTTCGTCGACCTGCCCGGCGAGGCGGTGCGCGGCGACATCCTGCGCATCCACCTGGCGCGGCGCAAGCAGGACCCGGCTGCCTTCGACCTGGCGCGCCTGGCCGCCGCCAGCGAGGGCTTTTCCGGCGCCGAAATCGAGCAGGCGATCCTCTCCGCCCTGTACGAGGCGCATGCCGCCGAGCGGCCGCTCGACAGCGATTTGCTCGCCGCCGAGTTCGCCCGCACCCGGCCGCTCTCGGTGGTGCGCGCCGAAGACATCGCCGCACTGCGCGCCTGGGCGCGCGAGCGCACCGTTCCCGCCGATCGCTGAAGCACCCGGATATTTCAGGAAATCGCGCGGGTCATCGATGCCCCCTCACCCCAACCCTCTCCCCGCCAGCAGGGAGAGTGGGCATGGAAGGCGCGCCGTCGTGACGCACACGAAAGGCGGATGAGTCCAAGCTCCAGAGGCTGTAAGAAATCCGGGAAACCCACCGCAGGGACGCAGAGGTGCGGAGGGTGCGCAGAGCACCTCCAAAACGGCACCTGATTAGCCACAATGTTCAGCAGACGATCGAAGTTCCCACCGGCACCGTCATTCCGGGGCCGCCCGCCAGAGCTTGCCCCGGACTTGATCCGGGGGCGGAACCCGGAATCCAGGGGATTTCCCACGGCCGTTCTGGATTCCGGGTCGCGCTTCGCTTGCCCGGAATGACGACGCTGAGGTTTGTAGCTAATCAGGAAACGGCATCACCCCTGCGTTTCCTCTGCGCCTCCGCGCCTCTGCGGTGGATGTTGATTTTTCACTCTTAGGGGACGAGCCGCAGCGGCCCGCGCTGCGCCGGCCCGGCCGGCAGCAGGCGGGCGATTTCGGCCAGCAGCCGCTCCAGCGTCACCGGCTTGCGCAGCACCGGGAAGCCGGCCTCGGCGACCTCGACCAGCCGCTCCGCGGCGTCCTCACCGGTCAACAGCAGAACCGGGATGGCGCAACCGTAGTCGCGGCACAGGGCTTGCGCCACCGCCACGCCGGTGCTGCCGCGCAGGCGGTAGTCGGCAACGATCAGGTCGGGCGCGCGGCCTTGCACCAGCAGCGCGGCGCGCGTTTCACCGTGGTCCGCGCCGCCCGCCACTGCCAGGCCATGCCGCGCCAGCAGCGATTCCGTCGTCACGCGCACCAGGCGGTCGTCTTCGACCAGCGCCACGAGGTAGCGGCCGCGCGGGAAATCCGCCATTGCCGCGGGCGCCGACGGCGCGACCGCCTCGGCCGGCACGCACGGCAGGCGCAGCGAGAAGCGCGAGCCGCGACCGGGCACCGAGGCGACCCGCAGCCGCTCGCCGAGCAGCGCCACCATGCGGCGCACGATTGACAGGCCGAGACCGAGACCCTTGCCGCGGTCGCGCTCGGGATTGGCGATCTGGTAGTACTCCTCGAAAATATTCTGGCGTTCCGTCGCGGCGATGCCGATGCCGGTGTCGTACACCTCGACCCAGAGGCGGCGACCGCGCCGGCGGCAGCCGACCAGCACGCCGCCGCGCTCCGTGTAACGCACGGCGTTGGCGACAAGGTTGCGCAGGATGCGTTCAAGCACCACCGGGTCGCTCTCGGTCCATTGCCGCGTCGGCCGCAGGCGCAGCTGCAAGCCCTTCTCGCGCGCCAGCGGCTGGAAGTCGGCCTGCAGGCGGTCGAACACCGGTTGCAGCGCAAGGCAACGCCGCTCGATGCGCACGCTGCCCGCATCCAGGCGGGAGACGTCCAGCAGCGCACTGAACATCGCCTCGAGCGCCTGCACCGACTCGCCGATGCGGCCCGCCAGCTGCTGGATGTCGACCGCCGAACGCGCCCGCACGCCGAGTTCGGCGGCGGACAGGCCGAGTGCCTGCAGCGGCTGGCGCAGGTCGTGGCTGGCGGCGGCAAGAAAGCGCGACTTCGCCGCGTTGGCGGCATCCGCCTCGGCCTTGGCTTCCTGCAGCCTGGCGACGTTCTGCATCAGTTCGGCGCTCTTGCACTCGACGCGGTGGTCGAGTTCCGCGTTGAGCTGCTCGAGCCCCTGGTAGGTGAGCAGGAAGCGATGCGCCAGCAGCCAGCCGACCGCCGTGGTGAAGAACAGCGAGGCATACGGCACCAGGCGGATGCTGTCGAACATGCCCGGATGGCCGACGGCGATCCAGTCGTGGGCACCGAAGGCGAAGGCGACACCGCCGGCCAGGGCAATCAGGAAGGCGCCGAGGCTGCGCTCGAACAGCGCCAGCCGCGTCACCACCCAGAGCGGCGGCACGACGAAGGCCAGCATGCCGAGCAGCATGATGCGCGTCGAGTCGAGCACGGAAACCCAGGGCAGCGAGGCATACAGCAGGAACGGCGAGGCGATCATGGCGCCGCGCAGCAGGCGCTCGTAGCGCGGCAGCGCCACCTCGACGAAGCGCAGACAGAACAGGCACAGCAGGCCGACGAAGGCGAAGTACAGCGTCGCCATGGCGATTTCCCAGTGCGGCTGCGGGATGGCCAGGTGAAACAGCACGTCCGCCACGTTGCGCAGCCCCCAGATGATCGAGGCGGCGCCGAACAGCACGTAGCTCATGTCCTCGCGGCGACGTGACCAGAGGATGAGGAAGAAGACACCGAGCAGCCCGAGCGCGGCGGCCAGTCCGACTGGCGCGATGGTCTGCAGGGAAAAACGCTTCCAGTACTCGGCGCGCAACGGCGCCTGCGCGCCGAACACCGCCGGCGACAGGCCGCTGTAATGGTCGGCCTCGCCCTCCAGCCGCACATGCACGAGGTTTTCCCCGGCGCGCAGCGAATCGGGCGGAACGGCGAACAGCAGCGGCCGCTTCCAGGTATCCATGGCCGCGCCGCCCGGCTCCGCCGTGCTGCCAATCAGCCGGCCGTTAACGAAGACCGTCAGACGGTCGCCGGCGCGCGGCAGGTAGAGCGCCTGCACGGCATCGGGAAGGACCGGCAGCTGCGCGCGAAAGCGATACCAGACGACGCCATCCATCCGCGGCCGGCTGCGCTGCCATTCATCCGGCAGGCTCTGGCGCGTCCACGGCGCATCGTCCGCGGGCGGCACGGCGCCGTCGGAGAGAAGCACGTCCGCCTCGACCCAGGGGGCCAGGTGATTCGCGGCGGCAAGCCCGGACCACAGCAGCACGGCGACGGCGAGCGCCTGTCGCAGGACAAACAGCAAACAGCGTGAATGAAGCACCGCGAACCCTTCCCTTGGGGCGCAAGCCTACCTGAACGGTCGCAAGAAGTCAGTCGGCCGGGCGACGGCGCCGCAGGGAAAGCGCTCGATCCCCGATGGGCGCCTGCGGGCGGGGCTTCTATCGGCAATCAAGTCGCGGCTTGGGCCGCTGCCGCCGCAACGCCTGAGGCCTGTTGCGGATCGGGCGCCGGCTTGACCGCCCGGTGGAAGCCGATCATGCCGAGCATGATGCTCTTGGCGGAGACAGCGCGGAAATCGTGTTCGCGCAGCACCGCCGACAGTTCCTCGGCCGAGTAGAAATTGTCGAGCGCCTCGATGAAATATTCCTTGCAGTTGTGGGCGGCCGTGCCGCTCTTGAACATGAAGGCGGTGAATGAAAGGGTGAAGCGCAGGTAGGCGTAGTACAGGTGCTTCACGAGCGGGTTCGCCGGCCGCAGCATGTCGCTGTGGTAGAAGCGCCCGCCGGGCTTGAGCACGCGGCGGATCTCCGCGAAGACCTCCCTGATGCGCAGGTGGCGCGAGGCGAACTGCAGCGTCACCACGTCGAAATGGTTGTCGGGAAACGGCAGCGTGTGCACGTCGCCGATGGTGCTGTGGATGTGGAAGCCCAGCGCCTGCGCGCGCTGGCTGCCGACCTCCTGCATCGGCGCGCTGCGATCCATGGCATGCGCCACCAGCGTCGGTTCGCGCTTCAGCAAGGCGATGCCGATCGCGTTGGTGCCGGCGCACACGTCCAGCGTCCGCTCGCCCGGGTGCAGCTCGACGAAGGACATGAAGCTGTCGAGGAAGCGGCCCAGCAGCCCGAGGGTGGCGACAATGTTGCCGCGGTCGTAATACGGGGCGACGTCGGCGAAGACGTCGGGCAGGTCTTCCGACCAGACCCTGCTGAAGCGCTGCTCGCGGTAGTGTTCCCGGAGGGCGATGGGGGGCGGTGGGTTCATTGCTGTCCTTGCCGTTCGATGGGGAAGAATACGGCCCTCTCCCGCCAAGGGTCAAGGCAGGGCCCGCAGCGCCCGTCCCGCTCGGGCAATGGGCGCCGGAGCCGAATGCTTCCCGGAACCTGATTACCCATGAGACTCAGCCCCGCTGGCGCTTGCTCCCCGATCCCATGGCGCAGCAACTGGATCGTCATTCCGGCGAACGAACGTCACCCCGGAGTGCCTGAATCCGGGGCCGGAATCCTGATCGGCCGTCCCGGAAACGCAAGCCGCATCCTGGATACCGGCGTTCGCCGGTATGACGAGTCTGGAGCCGGCGGGGTGTCGTGCTGAGTTTCGTTCCGGAAAGGCACGCGCGGCGGGCCAATAGGGCCGGCCTCGACATATTCGGGATTTTCCGCCGATGATCTATCTTCGCCGGCGCGGCGCACTTCCGCCCCGCGAACGCTCCGGAGAACGCCCCATGACCCCCTTCCCTGCCGCCCGCCGCTTCGTGATCCAGTGCGCCGCTTTCGCCGTCCTCGCGCCCGGCCTTGCCGGCGCGGCCCTCGCCAGCGACGAGAACGGCGCCACCTACGGCGCCGGCCGCAACCGCTTTTCGCTCGCCACCGGAAGCCCGGGCGAACTCGGCCTGCTCAGGCAGCTCGCCGAGGAATTCGCCCGCCGCGCCGACGCGCAAATGCTGTGGGTGAAGGCCGGCACCGGCGCCTCGCTCAAGCTGCTGCAGGACAAGAAGGTCGACATGGCGATGGTGCATGCGCCCGCCCAGGTGGAGAAGGCGCTGAAGGAAGGCTGGGCCGCCGGCAAGACGCTGATCGGCTCCAACGAGTTCTACATCGTCGGGCCGAAGTCCGACCCGGCCGGCATCGCCCGCGCGAGCAGCGCCGCCGACGCCTACCGCCGCATCGCCGAGGCGAAGGCGCGCTTCGTCTCGCGCGGCGACAACTCCGGCACGCACCAGAAGGAAACGCAGGTCTGGCAGAAGGCCGGCCTGCAGCCCGCCGGCGACTGGTACATCGTCACGAAGGACTTCATGACCGCCAGCCTGAAGCGCGCCAACGCCGAGGGCGCCTACTTCATGTCCGACTCGAGCACCTGGATCATGGAGAAGGGCGTCGCGCCCGACCTCGCGATCCTCTACCGCGGCGACAGGTTCCTGGTGAACACCTACCACGCCGTGGCCGCCCCACCCGGCGCCACCCCGGGCCGCGACACGGCCGAGAAGTTCATCGCCTTCGTCGCCTCGCCCGACGGCCAGAAGATCATCGGCGGCTACGGCCGCGAGCGCTTCGGCGAAGGGCTCTACAACGACGCGGCCTACGCGAAGCAGTACGACTGAGGGCCGTCAGCGCAGGAGGAGTACCGCGGCGAGGGTGAGAAGCGCCAGCACGAGGTTGGTCGTCACCAGGCGGCGGATGCCGTTGAGCGCGGCGCCGGCCTCGGCCCAGGCGCCGGCTGCGCTGTGGCGCCGCAGGCGAGGATACAGAACGCCATAGACCCAGGCGAAGATGCCCGCCATGACGAGGCCGATCCCCGTCATCACATGCCACCCGGCCGGCGCCTGCCGGAAGCCGGCCTCGAAGAACAGCGCGAAGCCGCTCAGCAGGATGAGCACGACGGCCACCGCCGCGTAGCGCAGGAAGGCGCCCAGCGTCGCCGCCCACAGCGGCAGGCGCTGCGGCGGTTCGAGCAGGCGGAGCGCCGCCGGGCGCAGGCAGAAATGCGCGAAGAACATGCCGCCGACCCAGACGACGACGCCGGCGAGATGGAGGAAGACCAGCAGCGGGCGCAGCATGGGGCGGCCTCAGCGCGTGCGGTAGCTGGCGTGGCAGGCGACGCAGTTCGCCGTCAGGTTCGGCAGCAGGGCCAGGGCGCGCGCGCGGTTGCCGCCCGCCGCCGCGGCGGCGAACTCGCTCGCCGCGAAGTGGCCGTTGCGGCCGAGGTTGTGCATCTCGGCCGGCATCTGCGGGCCGGGCCGCGACTCGAAGGGCAGCGTCGCGTTCTTGCCCATCGCGCGCTTGCCGAGCTTCGACTCGGCCGCCTCGCCGGCCTCCTTGACCTTGTTCTCCGCCACCAGGGCGAGGATCTCGTTGAGCGCGACCAGGTTGTCGAACATCTCCTGGCGCAGCACTTCCTGCGCCGCCGGCGTCAGTTTCACCAGCTGGCGGGTGTCCTCGGCGGCGGCCGGCAGGGCGAGGAACAGCGCAACGAGGATCAGTTTTTTGATGGTCAACTCCCTGAGTGGCCCTGCGAATAGTCTCACACCTCCCGCCCCTCGCCGGCTTCCTCGTGGGTCTTGCCGTCGCGGATGTGGTAGATGCGCTTGAAGGTGGGGATGATTTTCTCGTCGTGGGTGACGACGATGATGGCGGTGTTGTACTGCCGCGCCATGCGGTTGAGGATGCGGATCACCGCCAGCGCCCGCTCGGAATCGAGCGGCGCGGTCGGCTCGTCGGCGAGGATCACCGGCGGCTGGT
>CAZASE010000035.1:0-26041 GCA_964487715.1 uncultured Rhodocyclaceae bacterium
ATCACCACGCCGACCGAGGAATCGGTGCGCCGCGCCATGGCCATCCAGCTCGTCATCAACCGCGAGTGGGGCCTGGCGAAGAACGAGAACCCGAACCAGGGCGCCTTCATCATCGACGAGCTGACCGACCTGGTAGAGGAGGCGGTGCTGAAGGAGTTCGAGGCAATCTCTTCGCGCGGCGGCGTGCTCGGCGCCATGGAAACCGGCTACCAGCGCGGCAAGATCCAGGAGGAGTCGCTCGCCTACGAGCACCGCAAGCACGACGGCTCGTACCCGATCATCGGCGTGAACACCTTTCGCAATCCGCACGGCGATGCCAGGATCGAAATCGAACTGGCACGTTCGACGGAAGAGGAGAAGCAGTCGCAGCTCAAGCGCCTGCATGATTTTCAGCAGCGCAATGCGACGGAATCCGCCGCCATGCTGGCACGGCTGAAGCGGACGGTGATCGAGAACGGCAATGTGTTTGCCGTGCTGGTCGATGCGGTGCGCTGCTGCTCACTCGGCCAGATCACCGGCGCGCTGTTCGAGGTGGGCGGTCAGTACAGGAGAAACATGTAAGTCTGGCCGAACCCGGCCTACGCTTCGAAGTTTCTCAGCCCGGCCAGGTCGAGCACGGTGATGCTGCCGTACTCGACGCGCAGCAGGCCGGCCTTTTCCAGCGTCTTCAATGCCTGGTTGGCGCGCTGGCGCGACAGGCCGGCCAGATAGCCGATTTCCTCCTGCGATATCTGCAGCTGCGGGCCGATGCCCGGGTACAGGTAGGGGTTGAACATCGCGGCAAGACTGCGCGCCACGCGCGCATCGGGTTCGAGCAGGCGGTCGTACTCGACCATCGCGATGAACTGGCCGAGCCGCTCGTTGAGCTGAATCAGCAGGAACCGGTTGAATTCGATGTTGCTGTCCAGCAACCGGATGAAGGTTGCCTTCGGCATGTAGGCGACATGGCTATTGCGCAGCGCAACAACGTCGTATCGGCGCGGTTCGTCCTTGAGCAGGGAGCCCTCGCCGAACCAGCCGCCGGTCGGCAGGCCGGTGAAGGTCGTCGGCTTGCCGTCGGCCGACAGATTGGTCATCTTGACCAGGCCGTCGATGACGCCGATCCAGTGGTCGACCGGCTCGCCCTTGCGGCAGACGAAGCCGCCCGCCGGAATCCGCCGGGTGAGCAGCTCGCCTTCGACCTTGCGCAACTGCTCCGGGCCGAGGGAACGGGACCAGAGGCTGGCGTGCAGCATTTCGCCGAGTGTGGGCATAAGGCGCAGTTTAGCGGATTGTCCGGCGGATGACAGCGTGGCGTCAGGGCGTCCAGTAAGCTCGGCGGTTTACCGTGGGGAAAACCGGGTGGCGCCCGGTTTGACTCGGTGTACCGATCCGATGGAGAATCATCGGCCGCAGCAGTGAATAAGACGACGCCGGGCGGCGAGTCGCCAAGGCGTCAGCATGCATGGAACAGGAGGAGTCAATGTCGGACAGTGTTCGACCGCCGTCGCTCAGCACCTTCCCTCGACTGTTGATGCACCACGCCCAGATGCGCCCGAACCATCCGGCGACGCGCGAGAAGGACATGGGCATCTGGCAGACCTGGACCTGGTCGCAGGTCGCCGAAGAGGTGCGCGCCATGGCCTGCGGCCTGGCGGAGCTCGGCTTCAAGCGCGGCGACAACCTGGCGATCATTGGCGACAACCGCCCGCGCCTCTACTGGGCGATGTGCGCGGCACAGTGCCTTGGCGGCGTGCCGGTCCCCCTGTACCAGGATGCCGTCGCGGCCGAGATGGTCTTCGTGCTCCAGGACGCCGGCATCAAGTTCGCCATCGTCGAGGACCAGGAGCAGGTGGACAAGCTGCTCGAGAACAAGGCGCAATGCCCCGCCCTGCGGCACATCCTCTATGATGACCCGCGCGGCATGCGCCACTACAACCAGCCGTTCCTGCACGGCCTCGACGAAGTGCAGGAAATGGGGCGCATCCACAATCGCAACCACCCGGAATTCCTCGACGGTGAGATCGGGCTGGGCATGCCCGACGATGTTGCCGTGATGCTGTATACCTCTGGCACCACCGGCAAGCCGAAAGGCGTTTGCCAGACGCACGGCGCCTTCATCGCCGCGGCGCAGAGCGGCTGCGAGTTCGACAAGCTGGTCCCGGAGGACAACATCCTCTCCTACCTGCCGATGGCCTGGGTCGGCGACCATCTGTTCTCATTCGCCCAGGCGACCTGGGCCGGCTTCACCATCAACTGCCCCGAGTCGGGCGATACGGTGATGACCGACATGCGCGAAATCGGGCCGAGCTACTACTTCGCCCCGCCGCGCGTCTTCGAGAACCTGCTGACCCAGGTGATGATCCGCATGGAAGACGCCGCTGCGGTGAAGCGCAACCTGTTTCACTATTTCATGGGCGTGGCGCGCCGCTGCGGCGCCGAGATCCTCGATGGCAAGCCGGTGTCGTCGGCGGACCGGTTCCTCTATGCACTGGGCAATTTCCTCGTCTACGGTCCGTTGCGCAATGTGTTGGGCATGAGCCGCATCCGCGTTGCCTATACCGCCGGCGCGGCCATCGGGCCGGACCTGTTTCGCTTTTACCGCTCGATCGGCGTCAACCTCAAGCAGCTCTACGGCTCGACCGAAACCTGCGCCGCCGTTTGCCTGCAGCCGGACGGCCAGATCAAGTTCGATACGGTCGGGCCGCCGGCGCCCGGCGTCGAGGTGAAGATCGACGACAGCGGCGAAGTGCTGGTGCGCGGCCAGGTCATGCTCAAGGAGTACTACAAGCGGCCGGATGCGACCGCCGAGTCGATCGACGCGCAGGGCTATTTCCACACCGGCGACGCCGGCTTTTTCGACGAGGACGGCCACCTGAAGATCATCGACCGCGCCAAGGATGTCGGCAAGCTCGCCAGCGGCGCCATGTTTGCGCCCAACTACATCGAGAACAAGCTGAAGTTCTTCTCCCACATCAAGGAGGCGGTGGCCTTCGGCGATCGCAAGGACGAAGTCTGCGCCTTCATCAATATCGACATGGGCGCGGTCGGCAACTGGGCCGAACGGCGCAATATCGCCTACTCCGGCTACACCGACCTGGCGCAGCGGCCTGAAGTCTACGACCTGATCCGCGATTGCGTCGAGCAGGCCAACGCCGAGCTGGCGCACGACACCATGCTCAGCGCCTCCCAGGTGCACCGCTTCCTCATCCTGCACAAGGAGCTGGATCCGGACGACGACGAACTGACCCGCACGCGCAAGGTGCGCCGCGGCTTCGTCGGCGAGAAATACGCCGTGCTGATCGATGCGTTATATGCGGGCAAGGCCTCGCAGTTCATCGAAACCGAAGTGAAGTTCGAGGATGGCCGCAAGGGCAAGGTAAGCGCTGACCTGCGCATCGTGGAAGCGAAGACCTATCCGTCGCAGGCGGCGAAGAAGGCTGCATAGGAACCGGACCAGCATGAGCAACGGCAGACAAATCGGCGATGTCATCCTCGACCTGCAGAACATATCCCTGCGCTTCGGCGGGGTGAAGGCGCTGACGGACATCTCCTTCGACGTGCGCGAGCACGAGATCCGCGCCATCATCGGGCCGAACGGCGCCGGCAAGAGCTCCATGCTCAATGTCATCAACGGCGTCTACCACCCGCAGGAAGGCACCATCGTCTTTCGCGGCCAGAAGCGCCGCGACATGGACACCCACGAGGCGGCCGAGGCCGGCTTTGCGCGCACCTTCCAGAACATCGCCTTGTTCAAGGGCATGAGCGTGCTGGACAACCTGATGACCGGCCGCAACCTCAGGATGAAGTGCAACTTCCTACTGCAGGCCCTCTACTGGGGGCCGGCACAGCGCGAGGAGCTGGAGCATCGCCGGAAGGTCGAGGAGGTCATCGACTTCCTCGAGATCGAGCACATCCGCAAGACGCCGGTGGGCCGCCTGCCCTATGGCCTGCAGAAGCGCGTCGAACTGGGCCGGGCGCTGGCCTCCGAGCCGAAGGTGCTGCTGCTCGACGAGCCGATGGCCGGCATGAACGTCGAGGAAAAGCAGGACATGTGCCGCTTCGTCCTTGACGTCAACGACCAGTTCGGCACCACCATCATCCTGATCGAGCACGACATGGGCGTCGTGATGGACATCTCGGACCGCGTGGTGGTGCTCGACTACGGCAAAAAAATCGGCGACGGCACGCCGGACGAAGTCAAGAACAATCCGGACGTCATTGCCGCCTATCTCGGCACGGCGCACTGAGGAGCGCGAACGCGATGCAATTCTTCTTCGAAGTACTCATCGGCGGCCTGTTGAGCGGCGTCATGTACGCGCTGGTCGCCCTCGGCTTCGTGCTGATCTACAAGGCCTCCGGCGTCTTCAATTTCGCCCAGGGCGCCATGGTGTTCTTCGCCGCGCTGACTTTCGTCGGCGTGATGGAGCTGGGCGTGCCTTTCGGGTTTGCGCTGATCGTCACGTTCGTCGCCATGGTTCTGCTCGGCGTGGCAATCGAGAAGGTGGTGCTGCGGCCGCTGGTGAACCAGCCGCAGATCACGCTGTTCATGGCCACCATCGGCCTGAGCTTCTTCATCGAGGGGCTCGCCCAGGGCGCTTGGGGTGCCAGTGTGCGCGGTCTCGAGATTCCGGGTATCCAGGACGAGCCGATCGAATGGGCGATGAACAACTGGGGAATCGGCATCTCCCGCTTCGACCTGTTCGCCGCCGGCGTGTCGGCCGTGCTGGTGAGCGTGCTGGCCGTGTTCTTCAACAAGACCCGTGTCGGACGCGCATTGCGCGCGGTGGCGGATGACCACCAGGCCGCGCTGGCGATCGGCATCCCGTTGCAGAACATCTGGCGCATCGTCTGGGCGGTATCCGGCTTCGTCGCGCTGGTGGCCGGCCTGATGTGGGGCGCGAGGAACGGCGTGCAGTTCGCGCTGACCTTCGTTGCCCTCAAGGCACTGCCGGTGCTGATCATCGGCGGTTTCGAGTCGGTTGCCGGCGCCATCGTTGGCGGGCTGATCATCGGCGCCGCTGAAAAGCTGGGCGAGGTGTATATCGGGCCGATGGTCGGGGGCGGCATCGAAGGCTGGTTCCCCTACGTCATGGCGCTGCTTTTCCTGCTGGTTCGCCCCGAAGGCCTGTTCGGCGAACGGCATATCGACCGGGTGTAAGCTCACATGCTCTACAGAGAGGCAGGCCAGTTCAAGGCCAGTTACAAGGAAGACCAGCAGATCTTCCCGATCCGCCAGGATCGCATCGCCGTGGCGCTGATCACCGCATTCTTCTTCCTGGTGGTGCCCTTCGCTGCCAGCCAGTACTGGCTGCAGGCGATCCTCATTCCGGTGCTGATCTTTTCGCTCGCGGCGATCGGCCTGAACATCCTCACCGGCTATGCCGGCCAGCTGTCGCTCGGCTCGGCGGCTTTCATGGCGGTGGGCGCCTTTGCCGCCTACAACTTCATGCTGCGCATTCCCGGCATGCCGGCGATCCTTGCCTTCGTGCTGGGCGGTGTGTGCGCGGCGCTGGTGGGCATCGCCTTCGGCTTGCCCAGCCTGCGCATCAAGGGTTTCTATCTCGCGGTGGCGACGCTGGCGGCGCAGTTCTTCATCGTCTGGGCGCTGACCAAGTTCCCCTGGTTCTCCAACAACAGTTCTTCCGGCGTCATCACTGCGCAGGAGGTCGACATCCTCGGCTATGCCTTTACCTCCCCCGAGAGCAAGTACCTGCTGACGCTGGCCATTGTGACGGTGCTGGCGCTGGCGGCGAAGAACATGGTACGCAGCAGCATTGGCCGCTCGTGGATGGCCATCCGCGACATGGACGTGGCGGCCGAGGTGATCGGCTTCCGGCCGATGCGCACCAAACTGTCGGCCTTCGCCATCAGTTCCTTCTACTGCGGCGTCGCCGGCGCGCTGTATGCCTACACTTATCTCGGCACCGTGGAACCGGAAGGCTTCAACCTCGACATGTCCTTCCGCATCCTGTTCATGATCATCATCGGCGGCGTCGGCAGCATCCTCGGCTCCTTCCTCGGTGCCACCTTCATCGTGCTGCTGCCGATCTTCCTGAACATTGCCATGCACGTGCTCGGCGGCTGGGTGCCGCAGGGGCTGGCCTCCAATCTGGAACTGATCGTCTTCGGCGGCCTGATCATCTTCTTCCTGATCGTCGAACCGCACGGGCTGGCGCGCCTGTGGCAGATCGGCAAGGAAAAGCTGCGCCTGTGGCCGTTCCCGCACTGATGCCGGCAGCCGGATCGCCGGCGTCGGCCCGTTTTGCCGATTAGGGTACTAGAATGGCCATGTTGCAAACTCTGCCGTCATCGTTTCGTGTAACGCTAACAAAGAGGAGACAAAGCATGAAAATGAAAACATCGACCCTGATTGGCGCGGCGGTTGTCGCGGTGCTCGGGGCAAGTGCTGCCCAGGCGGCGGACCAGTACATCGGCCTGCCAAGCTACCGCGTCGGCCCCTACGCTGCCGGCGGTTCGGGGATTTTCGGCGGCATGATCGACTACTTCCAGCTGGTCAACGAACGCGACGGCGGCGTCAACGGCGTCAAGCTGACCTGGGACGAGTGCGAGACGGAATACAACAACGCGCGCGGCGTTGAGTGCTACGAGCGCATGAAGAAGAACGGGCCGACCGGCAACACGGTGTTCCATCCGCTATCCACCGGCATTACCTATTCGGTCATCGACAAGGCGACGACGGACAAGATACCCCTCATTTCCCTCGGCTACGGCCGTACCGACGCCTCCGACGGTCGCGTCTTTCCCTACATCTTCCCGCTGATTACCAACTACTGGTCGCAGAACACCGCCAAGATCAAGTTCATCGGCATGAAGGAAGGCGGCATGGACAAGCTGAAGGGCAAGAAGATCGTGAACATCTATCACGACTCCGCCTACGGCAAGGAAACCATCCCGGTGCTGGATGCCCAGGCCAAGATGTACGGCTTCACGGTGAAACATATCCCGGTGGCCCATCCCGGCAACGAGCAGCAGTCGCAATGGCTGCAGGTGCGCCAGGACAAGCCGGACTGGGTGATCTTGCGCGGTTGGGGTGTGATGAACCCGACGGCGCTGAAGGCCGCCGCCAAGATCGGTTTCCCGCGCGAGAAGATTGTTGGCGTCTGGTGGTCCGGCGCCGAGGAGGACACCATCCCGGCCGGCACCGCCGCCAAAGGCTATATCTCCGCCGGCTTCAACGTCGCCGGTACGAACTACCCGGTGATCAAAGACATCCAGAAGCACGTGGTGGCCAAGGGCAAGACCAACATGGAGGACAAGTCGCGCATCGGCAGCGTGTATTACAACCGCGGTGTCGTCCATGGGATCGTCACGGTGGAGGCCATCCGCAAGGCGCAGGAGAAGTTCGGCAAGGGCAAGTCGATTACCGGCGAGCAGATGCGCTGGGGCATCGAAAACCTGAACATCGACGCCGCCATGCTGAAGAAGCTCGGCGCCGAAGGCTTCATGCCGGCGCTGAAGATGAGCTGCGCCAACCACGAGGGGTCCGGCCTGGTCAAGTTCCAGCAGTGGGACGGGCAGCAGTGGAAGGTCATCACTGATTGGGTCGAGTCCGACCAGAAGCTGGTGCGCGGGATGATCGAGGAATCCGCGGCCAAGTACGCCAAGGAGAAGAACATCACGCCGCGCGATTGCAGCAAGGAGATGTAATTCCCGCTTGCCCTCTCCGGTTCGCGGAGAGGGCTGGGGAGAGGACGTCGCGGTGCCTTCTCCCCAGCCCACCCGGGTTTCCAAACTTCCAGGCATACGAACGGAATCGCCATGCAACAGGCACAGACCGCACCCGCCGCCGGCACGCCCTACCTCAACATCAACAATATTGAGGTCATCTACGACCATGTCATTCTGGTGCTGAAAGGGGTTTCCCTGCATGTGGCGCAGGGCAAGATCGTCGCGCTGCTCGGTGCCAATGGCGCCGGCAAGACCACGACGCTAAAGGCCATTTCCAACCTGCTGCAGGCCGAGCGCGGCGACGTGACCAAGGGCAGCATCGAGTTCCAGGGGCAGCGCGTGGACCAGCTGACGCCATCGGATCTGGTCAAGCGCGGCGTCATCCAGGTCATGGAGGGGCGCCATTGTTTTCAGCACCTGACGGTCGAAGAGAACCTGCTCACCGGCGCTTACACGCGCGGCGGCGATCGCGCCGGCATCAAGGCGTCGCTGGAGAAGGTGTACAACTACTTCCCGCGCCTGAAACTGCGGCGCACGTCGCAGTCCGGCTATACCTCCGGCGGTGAACAGCAAATGACCGCTATTGGCCGCGCGCTGATGGCCAATCCGCAGATGATCCTGCTCGACGAGCCGTCAATGGGCCTGGCGCCGCAAATCGTCGAGGAGATCTTCGAGATCGTGCGTGACCTCAACCAGCGCGAGAAGGTGAGTTTCCTGCTGGCCGAGCAGAACACCATGGTGGCACTGCGCTATGCCGACTTCGGTTACATCCTCGAAAACGGCCGTGTGGTGATGGAAGGCGACGCCAAGGAACTGGCCACCAACGAGGACGTCAAGGAGTTCTATCTCGGCCTGTCCTCGTCTGGCCGCAAGAGTTTCCGCGACGTCAAGCATTACCGTCGCCGAAAAAGATGGCTGGCCTGATTTTCCTGGCGCGGCGCCGGGTCGCCGGTTTCGCCGCCTGACGGCACCCCTGCCTTTCCGCGCTGCGCCGCACCTGGGATCTTGTCTTTGATGAACCATTTCGATTCTCTCGAAACCCGCGACCCCGGCCAACGTGAGCGCGAACTCTTCGCCGCCTTGCCGCAGCAGGTGGCACACGCCAAGGCCAACGCCCCCGCATTTGCCGAGCTGTTCAGCGACATCGATGCGGCCGATGTCGACAGCCGTGCCGCGTTGGCACGGTTGCCGGTGCTCCGCAAGCACGAACTCATCGATCTGCAGAAACGGCGGCTTCCCTTTGGCGGCCTGAACGCCGTGCCGCTCGGCCGGCTCGGGCGCGTTTATAGCTCGCCAGGGCCGATTTACGACCCGGAGGGCATCGGCGAGGACTGGTGGCGTTTCGCCCGCTCCCTCCATGCGGCAGGTTTTCGCGCCGGCGACCTGGTGCACAACACCTTTTCCTATCACTTCACACCGGCCGGCTTCATGGTCGAAGGCGCGGCCCGCAAGATCGGCTGCGCCGTGTTCCCCGCTGGCGTCGGCCAGACGGAAATGCAGGTGCAGGCGATCGCCGACCTGAAGCCCTCGGGCTATATCGGCACACCCTCCTTCCTCAAGATCATCATCGAGAAGGCGGACGAACTGAATGCGGATGTCTCCAGCCTGAAACGGGCGGTGGTGTCGGGCGAAGCGTTTTTCCCAAACCAGAAGGCGCTCTGCGCCGAGCGCGGCATCGCCGCGCTGCAGGCCTACGGTACCGCCGATCTTGGCCTGATTGCCTACGAAACGGCCGCGCGTGAGGGCCTGGTGCTGGAGGAGTCGCTGATCCTCGAAATCGTCCGCCCCGGCACCGGCGATCCGGTGGCGACGGGCGAAGTCGGCGAAGTGGTCGTCACCAGCTTCAATTCCGACTATCCGCTCATCCGTTTCGGCACCGGCGATCTGTCGACCATCCTGCCCGGCGTTTCGCCCTGCGGCCGTACCAATGTGCGCATCAAGGGCTGGATGGGGCGGGCCGACCAGACCGCCAAGATCAAGGGCATGTTTGTCCACCCGGGCCAGGTGGCGGAGGTTGTCCGACGCCACCCCGAGGTCGTGCGCGCGCGCCTCGTGGTGGACAACGAGGCCGGCCAGGACCGTATGACCCTGCGTTGCGAGACAGCGGCTTCCGAAGGACTGGCGCGGGCGTTGGGCGAGACCCTGCGCGATGTCACGAAGCTGCGCGGCGAGGTGGCTTTCTGCGGTCCCGGCACGCTGCCGAATGACGGCAAGGTGATCGACGACGCCAGAAAGTATGACTGAACCTCGCGCCAAGCCGCTTGCCGGCTTGCGCGTGCTCGATCTCACGCGCCTGCTGCCTGGTCCGGTGGCGACGATGCATCTGGCCGATCTCGGCGCGGACGTCATCAAGATCGAGGACACCGGCGCCGGCGACTACGCGCGGGCGATGGGTCCGCGCAACGCCGCCAGGGCGGGGGAGGCCAGCGCCTTCTTCCGCCTGGTGAACCGCAACAAGCGCGGCATGCGCCTCGACCTCAAACAGCCGGAGGGCGTCGCGGTCTTCCGGCGCCTGGTGTGCAAGGCCGACGTCGTCATCGAAGGGTTCCGGCCCGGCGTGATGGACAAGCTTGGTATCGGTCCCGCGGCGCTCGCTGCCCTCAATCCGCGCATCGTCTACTGCTCGATCAGCGGCTACGGCCAGACGGGCCCCTACGCCCTGCGCGCCGGCCACGACATCAACTACATCGGTTACGCCGGGGTGCTCGACCAGATCGGCGTGGCGGGAGGCGCCCCGGCCGTTCCCAACTTCCAGATCGGCGATCTGCTCGGCGGCGCCCTGGCGCCGCTGCTCGGCATCCTGGCCGCAGTGATCGATGCGCGTGCATCCGGACGCGGCCGCCATGTCGATGTTGCCATGACCGATGCCGTGCTGGCGCACGCAATCTTTCCGCTGGCCGGCCTGCTCGCGCGCCACACGGCGCCCCTGCGCGGCGCCGACCTGCTTTCCGGCGGCGTCCCCTGCTACGGCGTGTATGCGACGGCCGATGCTCGCCACATGGCGGTCGGTGCACTCGAGGACAAATTCTGGCAGCTGCTTTGCGACACGCTGCAGCGCCCGGACCTGAAACCGCACGGCCTCAGCTTCGGCGCGGCCGGCGCTGCCGCCCGGGAACAGCTGGCGTGCATTTTCGCCGGGCGTACGCAGGCGCAATGGATTGCGACATTCGATTGCGTCGACTGCTGCGTCACGCCGGTCCTGAACATCGCCGAAAGCCTGGAAAACGAGCAGCTGCAGGCGCGCGGCATGGTGGTCGAAGCAGACGGGATACCCCAGTTTGCGCCGCCCTTCAGACTGAGCGACATGGAGTTCTCGGTCGAGCGCGCAGCTCCGACGCCGGGCCAGCATTCGGCCGAAGTGTTGCGCGAGGTGGGCTATAGCGACGGCGAAATCGATTCCCTGCTTGCGCAAGGTATCATCTGACGGTCGCGCCTGCGGCGCGCAGCGTGTCAGATCATGTCTTCAGTATTGCTGCTGTTACCCGATTTCGCCCTGATCCTCCTCGGTTTCGCGTTGCGCCGCGCCATGCCCCTGGGCGACTCCTGCTGGGGCGGCCTGGAGAAGCTCGTCTATTTCGTGCTTTTTCCGGCGCTGCTGTTTTACGCAATCGCCCGCAGCCGGATCGATTTTGCCGCCGCCGCGCCCTTCGTGGCGGCCGGCGCGGCGGCGCTCGGCGCGGGGATGGCGCTTGGGCTTCTGGCACGCCCGCTGTTCGGCGCACGGCGCATGGCTTTCGCCTCGCAGTTCCAGTGCTCTTTCCGCTTCAATTCCTACATCGGCCTGGCGGTCGCCGGCAAGCTGCACGGCGAGGCCGGCATCGCCGCCATGGGCATCCTCATCGGTGCGCTGGTCCCGTTCGCCAACCTTGCGTCGGTGTGGATGCTGGCGCGCCACGGCAGGCTCGGCGTCATGCGCGAGGTTTCGCGCAATCCCTTGATTCTCGCCACCGGCGCCGGGCTGATCTTCAACCTGTCGGGTGTCGAGCTGCCGATCGTCGCCGGGCAGTTTCTCGGCCGCCTTTCGGAGGCCTCCATCGCGCTGGGGCTGCTGGCGGTGGGCGCGGCCCTCAGGCTCGGACATGCCGGCGGACATGGGCCCGCGACATGGTTTCTGGCGGTCAAGCTGGGAGCTGTCCCGGCGGTGGCCTGGCTGGTGGCGCGCCATCTCGGGCTGGCGGGTGCCTACTTTGACGTGGCGGTGATTTTCGCAGCCCTGCCGACGGCCAGTTCCGCCTATATCCTGGCCACGCGCATGGGTGGCGACGGGACCGGTGTCGCCTGGCTGATTTCGGCCAGTACCCTGGCCGCCATGGCGACGATGCCGCTCTGGCTGGCGGCGTTGGGCGCCGGCTGAGCGGCGGTTACTTCGGCTGTTTTGCCGCGGCGTCTTCGGCGTGTTCCGTCGGCGCGGCGGCTTGCGCCTGCATCATGTTCCACGGCCACAGCGCGGGATTGGCGAACGGGTTGGCGTTGGCTTCGGCGGAGCCGGTCGACTGGCTGATCGCCTGCATGGCGGCAAGCGTGGCGCGCTGCATCTCCAGGCCCTGGATGCTCATCTGCAGCATGTTCAGGTTCATGCGCAGCCAGCCCTCGACGGTCTTCATGTCGGTGATCCGCTTGTCGAGCTCGTCGAGGTCGAGGGTTGGCGTGACCATGCCGGGCACGGCGAACCCCATGCTGCCCCACATTCCCTTGAGAAACTCCAGCGGATCGGCATTTCCGGGTTCGTTTGCCATGCGTGTTGCTCCGCGCGTGTCGACCGGCCCATGTTACCGCATCGCCGTCGCATTGCGTTGACGCGCGGCGGGCCGGGCGAATCAGCGGCCGGCCGCCTCGGCGACCTTGCGTTGCAGCGAATCGGCGTCCTCGATGACAATCTCCAGGGAGCGCGCGACATGCGGGTTCGTGCTGACGACGAACTGGCGGGGATATTGCGGCGCCGGCATCTGGCCGGTGGCAAGTCCGCTGCGCAACAATTCCGCAGCCTGGCGGCCGATCTGTTCCGGCGTTGAATGCAGTGCGAGGACGGCACCGGCACGCGTGTAGGCGCCGGAGAAGCCGACCAGCGGAACGCGCTGGCGGTAGGTTGCCAGCAGGACATGCGGCACTGTGGCACTGTTGTAGACAATCGGGTCCGGTAGCGCCAGGAGCACGTCGACTTCGTCCAGCAGTTTTTGCAGCGCCGGGTAGATATCCTTTGCCTCATTGGCACGCTGCACGACCACGCGCAGGCGACGTTCGGCCGCCGCGCTGCGTAGTGCATCCTGCAGTGTCGCGGACGCCGGTCCGAGCAGCAAACCGACCCGGACCGCGCCCGGCAAGGCAAAGCGGATCAGATCGAGCTGACGGCCGAGCGGTTGGTCGATGAACAGCGCCGAAAAGCGGCCCGGATCGCGCGACCGGCCGCTCTCGGCGCGGATGCGTTCGAAGGAAGCGCGCGGCAGCAGCGTGCCGAGTACCGGCAACCGGCTGTCGTGGCGTGCCAGCGCCTCGGTTGCCAGGGTGCCGACGGCGACGGCAACCTGCCAATCGCCGGTCGCCGCCGTCGCCAGCGCCGACAGCGGCAGGATCGCCACCGCCGGCGGGGTGCCCGGACCGCGGCGCAACTCGCTGCGAACGGCCTCGGCGGTTTCGCGATAGGCGACGGAATCGTCGCTCAGCACCACCCCGACGGACGCCGCGCGCGCCACCGCCATCCATGCCAAGGCCATGATTGCCATGGCATATGACAGGAACAAGCGGGTCGAGTTGGGGCGGAGTAGGGAGCGCATCGCCGGCGAAAGTCAGAACTCCAGGCTTGCCGAGACGAAGGCCCGGCGCGACAGGAGGTATTCGTTGCGGTACTCGGCGTAGGGCGTCAGCAGGTTCTGCGTGGTGAGCGCGACTTCGCCGCGTGACGGGCCGGCGCGAAAGCGATGCGCCAGGCGCAGGTCGAGCCGGCGGTAGCTGTTGGTCTGTTCGGCGAAGCCCAGCCATTTGACGGCACCGACCCAGTGGTGGATCAGGCTCAGGTGCCAGTCGTGCGGGAAAGCCTGTGTGGCGAACAGCGTGGTGGTGTGGGTCGGCGCCGACAGGCTCAGCCGCGGGTCGGGGCTGACGATGCGGACAAAGGCCTGGTTGAGCGTGATGTGCGTATTTTCCGCAGCGCGCCATTTCGCCTGGTACTCGGCGCCGTGCACGGATGCCTGCGCCATGTTGAGAAAGTTGCGCGGTGCCGCCTCGGTCAGATCGATGATGCGATCCACGCGTTCGTTGAACAGCCGCGCATCCAGGGTCAGGTTCATCGCGCGAAAGACACCGAGATAGCTGAGCTCGCGCGCCAGCACCCGTTCCGGCTGGAGGCCGCCAAGTGCCCGGTAGGTCCATGCTGCGAGGGTGCCGGTTGGCGAATAGTAATAACGCGAGTCGCCTCGTTGCTCGGCCAGCGACGGCGTGCGGTAGGCGCGGCTGACACCGAGCCGGACGGTATGGGACGGATCCGGCTGGAAATTCAGCATCAGCCGCGGTGCCAGATTGGTCCCGCTCAGGCTGTAGCGCTCCAGCGTGGCGCCGAGATTCAGCAGCAGCATGGCATGGGCGCGCCATTCGAGGTTGCCGAACGCGCGTGCCAGCGAGGTCGACTGCACCTCCGGCGTATTGAACATGAACTGCGAGCCGACCGTGTCGTGGCGTGCCTCCAGGCCCCATACGGCGCGTGTTGCGGCACCCGGGAGGAAGGTATGCTGCAGTTCGATATTGCTGCGCGTTTCCGTGTGGTCGGCGTTAACCGGGACGGTCAGGCCGATGAGCGGCGTCGGAATGACGAATGACTCCTTGCCGCTTTCGCGCTGGTGGTAGGCAGACAGGCGCAATTCCTCGCCGGCGCCGGTGCTGCGCACCCACTGGAGCCGCGCGTACAGGCTGTCACCCTCCTGTGTGCGCGGTGGATTCGAGGAGCGCGTGGCAAAGCCGGCGCCGGCGGAGTGCTCGCTGGCCCCGAGTTGCAGGCTGAGCGCATCGCGCCCGTCGATGCGGTAATCGCCGCGCAGATTGAAGAAACCGACATGCTTTTCGTCGTTGACGCCGTTGAAGCCTGCATCGTGGCGGCGGCCGATGGTAAAGCGGTAGTCGAGATTCCCCGCCCCGCCCTCGTGGCTGGCCACGTTGTCGCGCACGCCCTGGTCGCCATAGGTGGCGGAAATGCGCGTGCCGCGATGTTGCGATGGCTGGCGCGTGATGATGTTGGCGACGCCGAGAAACGCATTGGCGCCGTAGGTCGCGGAATTGGAGCCGCGGAAAACCTCGATGCGTTCGATATCATCGATGGCGATCGCCAGCAGGTTCCAGTTCACCCCGCCGAGGGAATAGGGGGAATAGGCGGAGCGCCCGTCCACCAGTACCTGCATGCGGCGGGAGAATTCTTCCGACAGGCCGTGATAATTGACGACCGGATTCGCCCCGTTGGCGTAACTGACCTGAAAGCCCGGCACCAGGCGGAACAGGTCGGCGATCTCGCGCGCGCCGGAGGCGCGAATCGTCTCGCGGTCGATCACCGTGACGGCGCCGGGCGCATCGGCCAACGGCTGGGCGAGACGCGATGCGGAGAGCACGACCGGCAGTTCGGCGAGGAAATCGGCCTCGCTGGTCATGGCCTGCGGTTCGGCGCGCAGGGACGCCGCCGTCAGCGCCAGCATGGCGATCAGGCCGTTGCGAAGGAGTAGCGGGCAAGCCATCGCGGGACCATTCAGGGCGAAGTGTGAACATTTCAATTCGGCTGGAATGCACCCCAGACCGGGCAACCGGGCAATCATAGCACCGCGCCGGCCAGGTTGGCGCTAAGCGTCCGATGCCGTATGATTTCCCCGCGGACGCCGCTTTGGCGCGCCGCGCCCAAGGAGATGCGAGTGACGCACTTGCTGATTGTCGAAGACCATGCTTTGGTGCGGGAGGGGCTGGTGCAGACCCTGCACAAGCTCGGCGCCGATGTGGTGTTGCATGAAGCGCCGGACGCCGAGACCGCCTTGAGCGTGCTGGAAAGCGGGATCGCCGTCGACCTGGCCGTACTCGACCTGATGCTGCCAGGCATGAACGGCATGTCGTTGCTGGGCGTGATGCGCAAGCGCTATCCGGACGTGCCGGTGGTAGTGCTTTCGGCGCTCGATGACTCCGATACGGTGGCCCGCGCGATGCGCCAGGGTGCTTCCGGGTTCATGCCGAAATCGAGTTCGGGCGAGATGCTGATCGACGCGTTACGTCGCGTCATCGAAGGTGAGATCTTCTTGCCCGAGGCACTGCGCCTGCAAATTGGCCAGGGTCGGCGCGAGGAAGCGGGGCGCGGCCGCTCGCTGACGAATCGCTTCAACCTGACCGCCGCGCAGGCCCGCGTTCTCGAGCTCCTCATGCAGGGCAAGTCGAATCGCGAAATTGGCGACCTGCTGGGCCTGACGGAAGGCACGGTCAAGGTGCATGTTTCGAAGGTGTTCAAGGCGCTCAACGTCTCCAGCCGGGCCCAGGCCCTGGTCGCGGTAAGCCGCCACCGGTCGCGCCTTTAGGTGGCGGTTGCGCGAGGACAATCGCCGCGCCGTGCGGAAATCAGGCGCCCGGGTGGCTGTCAGCGAATTCCGATTGCAGCAAGTGCTGCAGCAACGCCCGTAGTTTGGCCGGCCTGACTGGCTTGTTCAGGTGCAGGACGTTTTGCCTTGCGGCGTTCTCCAGCTCCGGCGGCATGTCGCCGATCAGGATCAGCGGCGGCAAATCGACGCAATCTTCCTGCGCGTAGGCGATCGCTTCGCAGCAGCATTCATCCAGGCAGACAACTAGATCGGGCGGCTGGCCAGGCGTCGCCGCCGCCGCCGCACGCGTCTCGACGCAATGGACGCGGCAGCCCCACGATTCGAGCAGGCGGCGCAGGTGGTCAGCCGCGGCCGAAGGCGGCGCGAACAACTGCACCTGCGCATCGAAACCACCGATGGCGGCCGGGCCTTCCTCGGCGCGCCGCATGAGGGCCGATGGGCAGCGCGGCAGCACGATCGAGAAGGTCGAGCCGCGGCCCGGTTCGGAGCGCAGGCGCAATGGATGGCCGAGCAGGTGCGCCATCCTGCTCACCAAGGCAAGGCCCAGGCCCGTCCCTTTGCCCGGATCGCGCTCCGGGTTGGCGACCTGATAGAACTCCTGAAACACCAGCTCGTGGTGTTCCGTCGAAATGCCGATGCCCGAATCGCGCACTTCCAGCCGCAGGTCGTCGCCTGCGCGGCGCACGCCGAAGAGGATGCTGCCGCTGGCCGTATACCGAACCGCGTTGGCGACCAGGTTGCCGAGCATGCGCTCCAGCAGCCGCGGGTCGGAATAGGCCCAAGCACGCGTCGGGATTCCGCGCAGCTTCAGCCCTTTGGCGCGGGCGCTGTGGCTGTGCGCGGAGGCAACCCGCCTGATCAATGCGTCAAGCGCGATCGGCTCGTGACGGACGGTGTCACTGCCGATGTCCAGCCTTGAGAGATCGAGCAGTCCGTCGAGCATTTCGCCTAGCGCGCCGGCTGCCGTGGCAATCTGGCCGGCCAGGCGGCGTTGTGGTTTGGTTGCCGCCCCCTGTTCCAGATCGGCCGCAAACAGGGTCAGCGCATGCAAGGGTTGCCTCAGATCATGGCTGGCCGCCGCAAGGAACCGCGACTTCGCCATGTTTGCCCGCTCGGCCTGTTCCTTCTGTTCCTTCAGCTCCGCCGTCGCCTCGCGGATCCGCCCCTGCAGGTCATCGCGAGCGGACTGCATGGCAGCAGCCATGTCGTTGATGCCGTCTTCGAGCAGGCGAAGTGTCTGGCCGCGATGCGCCGCGACGCGGGTTTCCAGCCGACCGCCACGAATGCGTTCGACAGCCTGCTGCAGCGACAGGATCGGCTGCGTGACGTCTTGCGCCAGTCGGTGTGCGAGCAGCGCACCCAGCGCCAGGACCGTCAGCATCACCGCCAGCGTGACGAGCATGATTTCCCGCTTTCTCGCCAGCACGCCGGCGCGGCTGATCTCGACGGAAACGCTGCCCATGGGCTCAGCCGCCAGCGTCACCGGTGGCGGCCCGGTGGCCTCATCCAGGGCCATCCTCGGTCGGGTGATCTTGGCGTGGAAGCCGAGACGCTGGCCGTCGTTTGTCTGCCCAGACCAGCCATCCGGCAGGGACAGCGGAGGCGCGCGAAGGCGCGCCTGACCCACCTCGGCCAGGACGTTGCCACCGTGATCGTGGATGACAACCGACTCGACATCGGGTTGCTGTGCCAGTGATTCCGCCAGGCGGCGCAGCTCGTCGGGATTGCCGGAAAAGATGCCGTACTCGGCCGCCGGCACGAACTGGCGCGCCATGGCACTGCCGCGGTTGGCCATCGCGGTTTCCAGGTCGACATAGCGCAGCAACAGGAAGTAGCCGGCCAGCGCCAGGGCGATTGCCGCCGCGGGCGCCAGTGCGACAAACAGCACGCGTTGCCGAATTCCCCAGGGTTTCAAGCGAACGATCCAGATGAAATGCCAGGGCGATTGTCCGCCGTGCTCCGGCGCGATGCAAGCGGAATGCGCAGCCGCCAGCGTGCCGGGCGATCCCCGGGGCAGACCACTAGTGCCGTGTCGCTGGCGGCTCCTCCGTTCCGTGCGTCGGATATACAGTGACAGTGGCTTCACCATGTGCGCTCACGCCTCCGCCGGCTGTACCGACGAGGTCGCCGTCGCTTTCATCGGTTGGCGCATCGCACGGCACTTCGAGCAGGCCGAGCACCTGGTAGGCCAGCGCGCGGCAGGCATTGGCGAGCGGTGTCGGCAGTTTCTCGGCGAGCTTCGTTTGCAGCAGCAACTTGCTTGCCGAGAGGGCGTTGACCGGCTGCAAGATCCGGTCGGCATAAGGCCCGAGTTGTTCGCGCAGGGTCTTTTCAGCAGCCTCCTGCTGCCAGGGATTGGTTGGCCATTGCGAGGGAATCGCCCAAGCGCGCGGGAATTCCTGCAAGTCCTTGATCACCGTGCGGATGTCTTCGTGCGACTCGCGGAAGGGCAGCAGCACGAGGTTGGCCAATCCGTAAAGCTTGCGGTCCATCTCGTTGCGGTTGCCGCCACCGTCGATGACGCCAAGCCAGCCTGGCAACGACCGGACTTTGTCGACGACCTTGCCCAACGCCTCGCGCGTGCGCGCGTCGGCAACCAGATAGCGGCGTCCCTCGGGGTCGAGGGGCTCGCGGTGGACGTCGGTCAGTACGCATACGGCGCGCTGGCCGAGCAGCCCCATGCCCTGACAGAGCATGTGCGAGAGCGTGGTCTTGCCGGTGCCACCCTTGTTGCCGATGATGCAGACGATTTCAGCCATGACGGTTCCCCTCGGATGGAGACATTATTTCCAGTCGGCAGCCATTCCAATATGGCGAATTGAGGCGGAAATTGCCAGTATTTCCGCGACTGCCGGCTCACATCCGGTAGCAGTGGAGCAGCGTGCCGCGGCGATCGCTTACCTCGACCACTTCGCGCGCGACAGCGTCGGGAACGGGAAAACTGCTGCTCACCAGCAGGCTTCCGGGGCGCATTTCCGCCCGCGCCTTGCGCCAGAGCCGCGGCATTACGCGGGGCGAAAGAAAGGCATACACGAGATCATGGCCGGCCAGGTCGCGCTGCCAGAGGTCGCCGCGTTCTATGGCGAGATTGGCCAGGCCACGCGCGTTCCAGCGGGCGACGAGGTAGGGCAGCGGTGCGTGCTCGACGCCGACGAAGCGCGCATCGGGGCGGGCCTGCGCCAGGTGGCGCAGCAATCCGGCTGTGCCGGCGCCGAGGTCGATGACGCGCAGATTCGACTGTCGCGGCAACAGGGCGAGCACGGCTTTCGCCGTCGCGCGGCTCGACAGGAACAGTGGCACCTCGCCGCGGAAAGTCGTCCAGAATACGAGTGCCAGCGTCGCGAAGGCGGCGAGGGAGAGCCAGGGCGGCAGGTCGAGGCGGAGCGCGAGGAACAGCGCAGGCGCGAATCCGATGTGGATTGCCGTCCACCATCGTTCCGAGCCGAACAACGCGCCCAGTCCGGCCGCCAGCGCGCCCTGCACGGCTGCGGTCGGCAGCGTCGCGCGCAGCGGCTGGCCCAGCAGAACCAAGGCGAGGCCGATGATGGCCAGGGCGAGCAGTTGGGCGGCAACTGCCTTCAGGGCAGCCAAGCGACGACCTCAGGCGGCGCGAGCGGCCGGCGCCTCGGCGCGGCGCCAGGCTTGCAGCAAGGCCTGGCGTCGCACCGAGGCGGCCTGTGCCGCACGCTGCTTGACGTGGCCGAATCCGCGGATGTGCTCGGGCAGAGCCGCCAGCGCCAGCGCTGTGGCGATGTTCGAGGCATCCAGGCGGGCGAGTATCTCGGCGATGTCCTGCTCGTAGTATGCGATCAACTGGCGCTCCAGCCTGCGCTCCGCGGTCCTGCTGAAAGGATCGAGCGCGCTGCCGCGCAGGATCTTCAGCTTGGCCAGCCAGCGCAAAGGCGTGAGCATCCATGGCCCGAAGGCGCGTTTCTTTGCCGCGCCAGTGGCGGCATCCGTCTTCGCCAGGAAAGGCGGCGCAAGGTGGAAGTTGAGACGATAATTGCCTTCGAAGGTGGCGGCGATTCTGGCATGAAAAGCCGGGTCGCCATGCAGGCGTGCCACCTCGTACTCATCCTTTGCCGCCAGCAGCTTGAAGTAGTTGCGCGCCACCACTTCGGCCAGACCGGTGGAGCCGACGCGCTCCTCGGTGGATCGCACCTGGTTCACCAGCGTCCGGAAGCGGCTTGCATAGGCAGCGTCCTGGTAGGCGGTCAGGAATGCGACGCGGTGCGCGACAAGTCCGTCGAGCGTGTCGGTGCTTGGGGTTTCGATGGCGGCGCTGCCCGGCCGAGCGAAGCGCTCGACCGCGGCGCGGTCGTGGGCGGCGCGTCGGCCCCACAAGAAGGCTTTCAGATTGGCTTCCACTGCCACGCCGTTGAGCTCGATGGCCCGCTGCAGCGCCGCCAGAGAGACCGGTACCAGGCCCTGCTGCCAGGCATGGCCGAGCAGGATCAGGTTACCGAAAATGGCATCGCCCGTCAGTGCCGTCGCCAGGCCGTTGGCGTCGATGAAGTCGGCGCGGTCCTCGCCGGTGGCCTCCCGGATGGTTTGCTGCATCCTCTCCAGCGGAAACTGCCAGTCGGGATTGCGGATGAATTCGGAGGTCGGCGTTGCCGCACAGTTCACGACGGCGCGCGTGACGCCGGCCTTCATTTTCGCCAGTGCATCGGTATTGGCGGAGACCACAATGTCGCCGCCGATGAGGGCATTCGCTTCGCCGGCCGCCACCCGCACGGCGTGGATGTCCTCCGGCCGCTCGGCGATGCGCACGTGCGAGAAGACGGCGCCGAACTTTTGCGCCAGGCCGGTCATGTCCAGTGCGGTGACACCCTTGCCGTCGAGGTGCGCTGCCATGCCGATCAGCGCGCCGATGGTGATGACGCCGGTGCCACCGACGCCGGTGATCAGGATACCCCAGGGTTCCTCCGTGTCCGGAATCCGCGGCACGGGCAGGGCGGCAAAGCCGCTCTCGTCGACCTCCAGTGCCTTGCCTTTCCTCAACCGCCCGCCCTCGACGGTGACGAAGCTGGGGCAGAAGCCTTTCAGGCAGGTGTAGTCCTTGTTGCAGGCGGACTGGTCGATGGCGCGCTTCCTGCCGAACGCCGTCTCCACCGGCACCACCGCCAGGCAGTTGGATTGCTCCGAGCAGTCGCCGCAGCCCTCGCATACCGCCTCGTTGATGAAGACGCGACGCGCCGGGTCGGGGAAGTTGCCGCGTTTCCTGCGCCGGCGCTTCTCCGCCGCGCAGGTCTGGTCGTAGATCAGCGCCGAGACGCCGGGGAATTCACGCAGCTCGCGCTGAACGAGGTCCAACTCGTCGCGGTGGCGCAGCGGCACGCCTTGCGGCAGGTCGGCGGCCGAGTAGGCGCGCTCGGTGCCGTCGGTGACGACGACGGTGCGCTTCACGCCCTCGGCGACGAGCTGGTGCGCCATCTGCGGCACGCTGAGGCTGCCGTCCACCGGCTGGCCGCCGGTCATGGCGACCGCGTCGTTGTAGAGGATTTTGTAGGTGATCGGGTGGCCGGCGGCGACAGCTTGCCGGATGGCGAGCAGGCCCGAATGGAAATAGGTGCCGTCGCCGAGGTTGGCGAAGACATGGCGCGTTTCGGTGAACGGCGCCTGTCCGACCCAGGCGGCGCCCTCGCCACCCATGTGCGAGAAGGTGGCGGTGGAACGGTTCATCCAGGTCGCCATGAAATGGCAGCCGATGCCGGCGAGCGCGCGGCTGCCCTCGGGCACGCGGGTCGAGGTGTTGTGCGGGCAGCCCGAGCAGAAGTGCGGGATGCGCTGGATCGGGATGACCGATTTTTCCAGCGCCCGCTCCTTGGCTTCGAGGAAGGCCAGGCGCGCCTTGATGCGGTCGGAGGTGACGTAGCGGCCGATGCGCGCGGCGATGACGCGGGCGATCATCGCCGGCGTCAGCTCGCCGCAGGCCGGCAGCAGCCAGTCGGCATGCGGCTGCGCCCATTCGCCCTTCTCGTCGAACTTGCCGATGACGCGCGGCCGCACGTCTTCTCTCCAGTTGTAGAGCTCTTCCTTCAACTGGTATTCGAGCAGCTGGCGCTTTTCCTCGACGACGAGGATTTCCTCCAGCCCCTCGGCAAAATTCCTCACACCCTCCGATTCGAGCGGCCACACCATGCCGACCTTGTAGAGGCGGATGCCGATCTCGGCGGCGAGCCGCTCATCGATGCCGAGGTCGTCGAAGGCCTGGCGCACGTCGAGATAGGACTTGCCGCAGGTGATGATGCCGAGGCGCGGGTTCGGGCTGTCGATGACGATCTGGTTCAGTTTGTTCGTGCGGGCGTAGGCGAGGGCGGCGTAGAGCTTGTGGTGCAACAGGCGCTCCTCCTGCACCAGACGGTCGTCCGGCCAGCGGATGTTGAGGCCGCCCGGCGGCAGTGCATAGTCGGGCAGCGCGATCTGCACGCGGTGCGCATCGACATACACCGAGGCCGAGGATTCGATGGTGTCGGCCACTGCCTTGAAGGCCACCCAGCAGCCCGAATAGCGCGACATGGCCCAGCCGTGCAGGCCGAGGTCGAGGTAGTCCTGCACGCCGGAGGGCGCCAGCACCGGCATCATCACCGCCTTGAAGACGTGTTCGGTCTGGTGCGCCACGGTGGAGGAGCGCGCGGCGTGGTCGTCGCCGGCCACCGCCAATACCCCGCCGTATTGCGAAGTGCCGGCGGCATTGGCGTGGCGGAACACGTCGCCGCAGCGGTCGACGCCCGGCCCCTTGCCGTACCACATCGAGAAGACCCCATCGTACTTCGCGCCCGGGAAGAGATTGACCTGCTGCGTGCCCCAGATGGCGGTGGCGGCGAGGTCCTCATTGATGCCAGGCTGGAACTTGATGTGGTGGGCGTCGAGGTGTTTCTTCGCGCGCCACAGCGTCTGGTCGAGCCCGCCCAGGGGCGAGCCGCGATAGCCGGAAATGAAGCCGGCGGTGTTGAGACCGGCGGCAAGGTCGCGTTCGCGCTGCATCATCGGCAGGCGGGCGAGGGCCTGGGTGCCGGTGAGGTAGACGCGGCCGGATTCGAGGGTGTACTTGGTGTCGAGCGTGGTGTTGACTTCCGGTCCGTCCCGGACCGGTGTGGCGATCCCCGCCATGATGGCTGCTCCTCCGCAAAAATCGTGTTTCGGCGTGGGGTCTCGGGTATGGCCCCGCTCGGCTGGGCGCCTCATGAGCGCCATCCGCAGGCGGATTCTACATGCTGCGCCGAGTCAGGGGAGGATCTTGCCGGGGTTGAGCAGGTTGTCGGGATCGAGGGCATGCTTGAGCGCGCGCATGACATCGACGGCGCCCGCGCCGTGTTCCGCAACGAGGAATTTCTGCTTGCCGATGCCGACGCCGTGCTCGCCGGTACAGGTGCCCTCCATCGCCAGGGCGCGCTCGACGACTCCGCAGTTGATCCTTTCGGCTTCCGCGACTTCCTGCGGATTGCCCGGATCGATCAGGACGACCAGATGGAAATTGCCGTCCCCGACATGGCCGAACAGGGCGACAGGAATGGTGCTGCCGGCGATGTCCTCGTTGGTGGCACGAATGCATTCGGCCAGGCGCGAAATCGGCACACATACGTCGGTAGGGAAAGCGCGCGCGCCGGGCCTCAATTGCAGACAGGCGAAATAGGCGTCGTGGCGTGCCTGCCAGAGCCTGGAGCGGTCTTCGGGACGGGTGGCCCACTCGAAGTTCATGCCGCCGCGCTCGGCGGCGAGTCCCTGCACCGTCTCCGCCTGCTCTTCGACGCTCGAAACCGAGCCGTGAAACTCGAAGAACAGCGTTGGCGCTTCCTTGAGAGAGGTCTTGCTGTAGCGATTGACCGCCGAAAGGGTGAGGGTATCGAGCAATTCAATGCGCGCAACCGGGACGCCAAGCTGGATGGTCTGGATGACCGTGTCGACAGCGGCATCGACGCTGGGGAATGCGCAGACCGCGCTGGAGATGGCCTCCGGCACCGGGTAGAGCCTGACCGTCAGTTCCGTGATGATGCCAAGGGTGCCTTCCGAGCCGACAAACAGCCGCGTCAGATCGTAACCTGCGGATGACTTTCGCGCCCGCCCTCCGGTCCTGATGACGCGGCCGTCAGCCAGGACCACGGTCATGCCTAGAACGTTCTCGCGCATGGTGCCGTAGCGCACCGCATTGGTGCCCGACGCGCGCGTCGCGGCCATGCCGCCCAGTGACGCATCGGCGCCGGGATCGATGGGAAAGAACAGGCCGCTACCGTGAAGTTCGGCATTAAGCTGTTTGCGGGTGACGCCCGGTTGCACCGTAGCATCCAGATCCTCAGGGTGGATGGCGATCACACGGTTCATGTTCGTCAGGTCGATGGTGACGCCACCGTGGATGGCCAGGAAATGACCCTCGACGGAACTGCCGGCGCCGAAGGGAATGACCGGAACCCGATGGGTACGGCAAAGGCGAACCGCTTCGGCCACTTCGGCGGTCGACTCGGCGAAAACCACGGCATCCGGTGCCGCCGCCGGATGGACCGATTCGTCGCGACCATGCTGGTCGCGCACGGCCTGGCTGGTCGAGAAACGCCCGGCAAACTGCCGGGCGAGCGCGCTCCTCAGGGCGGCCGGCAGGGGCGGATGGGCGGGATAGGAGTGGTTCATCAATGCGCCCCGATCTCACACGAATCGGCAGGCGTCCTTGAAACCGAGTCGCGGGCCGCGCGGGAACACGCCAGCCGGGTCGCCATAGCCCAGATTGCAGAGGAAATTCGATCTGCAACGGCCGTCCGGGAAGAAGGCGCGATCAACCGCTGCGTTGTCGAAACCCGACATGGGGCCGCAGTCGAGGCCGAGTGCGCGGGCGGCGAGCATGAAATAGGCGGCCTGAAGCGTGCTGTTGCGAAAAGCCGTGGTCGCGGCGAGCGTTTCGTTGGCCGGTCCGGCGAACCAGGCGCGGGCATCGGCATGCGGGAACAGTTCCGGCAGCAAATCGAAAAACCGGCTGTCTGACGCAAAGATGGCGGTGACTGGGGCGGCCAGCGTCTTTTTCCTGTTGCCTTCCAGCAGCATGGGTTGCAGGCGGGCCTTGGCTTCGGGCGTCGTAACGAAGACCACGCGCAACGGGCTGCAATTGGCCGAGGTCGGACCCATGCGGGCGAGATCCCAGATCCTTTGCAGCAGAGCCTCGTCGACTGGCTTTGCCAGCCAGCTGTTGTGGGTTCGGGCTTGAAGGAACAGCGCATCGAGTGCGCGCGAATCCAGAGATGCGGTCATGGTCGTCAGCGCCAGGAACGGATACGCGATTCTACACGGCGCCTGGGGCACGGAATGCGGCGTCGCCGCATCGCCTGCGGACGCACAGCGCGTTTCTTGCCTGAATCCACAGCTGTTTGACTTTTCTGGCGAAAACAGAGAAAATTCACGGTTTCGCTGGAGGGGTTCCCGAGCGGTCAAAGGGAACAGACTGTAAATCTGTCGGCTCTGCCTTCGAAGGTTCGAATCCTTCCCCCTCCACCAGCAGGAACGAGGCCGGCGGCGCAGTTGATGGACCGGTTTTCGGCGTAATGGCGGGCGGCGGTAGTTCAATGGTAGAACCTCAGCCTTCCAAGCTGATGACACGGGTTCGATTCCCGTTCGCCGCTCCAGGGCAGGATGCTGCCCATGTAGCTCAGTGGTAGAGCACTCCCTTGGTAAGGGAGAGGTCGCGTGTTCAATCCACGCCATGGGCACCACTCAAGTTGTGCGGGCAGCACTGAGGCGCTTTTTTGATTTTGATCACTTTCTGAACGGGTACCGACATGGCGAAGGGCAAGTTTGAGCGGACGAAGCCGCACGTGAACGTAGGGACGATT
>CAZASE010000036.1:0-25551 GCA_964487715.1 uncultured Rhodocyclaceae bacterium
GGCCGGGCGCAGCGTAGCGGCCAGCGCCGCCGCGGCAGACGGCGGCACGCGCGCCGTCGCACCTGGCCACAGCAGCAGCAAATGCAACAGCAGCGACGCGAGCAGCGCCGAGGCAAGCGCGGGGCGTCCGCCCCCAGCCCCCTGCCGCAGCGCAACACTTTGAAAAATCAACACACTCTGATACTCTAGGGCAATTGCATGATTCTACACTGGAGATGACTGCCACCCTTTCCGCCGGCCCTTCCCGCCCGCTGATCCTGACGCTGGACATGCACGGCGTCCCGCATCGTTGGGTGACCTGGCAGCATGCCTGCTTCTACTACGCCAAGAACCTCGTCGCCTGGGTGGCGGGCGAACACAATTTCACCTTTCACGGCGGTACCAACCGCGTCACCGGCGAGCGTTCGCTGATCACCGTCGATAGCATCATCGCCATCAAGGGCAAATCGCTGGCGCCGCGCGCCACCGCCACGGTGCCGCCGCTCAACAACCGCGAGCTGTTCCACCGCGACCGCCACATCTGCGCCTATTGCGGCCACGAATACTCCTTCCTGCGCCTGACGCGCGACCACATCGTGCCGGTCTCGCAGGGTGGCCGCGACCTGTGGATGAACGTCGTCACCGCCTGCCGCCACTGCAACCAGAAGAAGAGCGGGCGCACGCCGGAACAGGCCGGCATCGAATTGCTCTACGCACCCTACGTGCCGAACAAGGCGGAATTCCTCATCCTGTGCAATCGCAGCATCCTCGCCGACCAGATGGATTTCCTCGCGCAGCACGTTTCCGCGCACAGTCGTCTGAAAACCGGATAGCGGCCGTTGCGCACGCAGGCCGCCGGCGGGCTTCCTCGGCTTGGCCCGCCTGGCCCGCGCAGGGATGCCGACATGCCCCGCCGGAGAGACCCGATGACCCCTCCCCGATTCCTGCTGGCCCTCGATCAGGGCACCTCCAGTTCGCGCAGCATCGTCTTCGACCTGCAGGGTCGCATCGTCGCCATGGCGCAGCGCGAGTTCCGCCAGATCTACCCGCAGCCCGGCTGGGTCGAGCATGATCCGAAGGAAATCTGGTCCAGCCAGATCGCCACCGCGCGCGAGGCACTCGAACGCGCAGGCATCGGTGCGGCCGACCTGGCATCGATCGGCATCACCAACCAGCGCGAGACCACGTTGCTGTGGAACCGCGCCACCGGCGAGCCGGTGCATAACGCCATCGTCTGGCAGGACCGCCGCGCCGAGCCCGTCTGCGCCGCACTGCGCGAGCGCGGCCTGCAAGCCACCATTCGCGAGAAGACTGGCCTGGTCGTCGACGCCTATTTTTCCGCCACCAAGCTGAAATGGATTCTCGACAATGTGCCCGGCGCGCGTGCTGCCGCGCACCGTGGCGAGCTGGCCTTCGGCACGGTGGACACCTGGCTGGCATGGCATCTGAGCGGCGGCGCCGTGCATGCCACCGATGTCAGCAACGCCTCGCGCACCATGCTGTTCAACGTGCACACCAATCGGTGGGACGATGAATTGCTGAAGCTGCTCGACATTCCGCCGAACATCTTGCCGGTGGTGCACCCTTCCAGCCACGTGTACGGGCCGACGCGGGCCGATCTGCTGGGCGCGCCCGTCGCCATCGGCGGCATCGCCGGCGACCAGCAGAGCGCACTCTTCGGGCAGGCCTGCTTTCGCGCCGGCATGGTCAAGAACACCTACGGCACCGGCTGTTTCATGCTGATGCATACCGGATCGCACTTCCACACCAGCGCCAACGGCCTCATCACCACCAGCGCCGCGCAACCCGCCGCCACGCCCGAATTCGCGCTGGAGGGCAGCGTCTTCATCGGCGGCGCCGTCGTGCACTGGCTGCGCGACGGCCTGCGGGCGATCACGGCCAGCGGCGCCGTGCAGGAGCTGGCCGAAAGCGTGCCCGACAGCGGCGGCGTGATGTTCGTCCCGGCATTCACCGGCCTCGGCGCGCCCTACTGGAAGGCCAACGCGCGCGGCGCCATCGTCGGCCTGACGCGCGGCACGACGGTGGCGCATATTGCCCGCGCCGCGCTGGAAAGCATCGCCTTTCAGAGTGCCGCCCTGCTGCAGGCGATGAGCCGCGACGCGAGCGCCGCAGGCGCCGTGCCGGCACTGGGCGGCGTCGAGGAACTGCGCGTCGATGGCGGCGCCTGCGTCAATGACCTGCTGATGCAATTCCAGGCCGATCTGCTCGGCATTCCCGTCGTGCGGCCGAAGGTGACGGAAACCACCGCACTCGGCGCGGCGTACCTGGCCGGCCTCTCCTGCGGCGTCTACGACAACCTCGATCAGCTCGCCGCCCATTGGCAGGCGGAACGCACCTTTCACCCGAGCCTGTCACGCACACGCGCAAACGAGCTGATGCAGCGCTGGGAGCACGCGGTAGCGCAGGCCACCCTGTAAGTCTGCGCGCATCGCCGCACCGGGCGGCGCATGATGCTGCAACGGCGCCGCCGGCGCAAAGCGCCTCTGTAGAATAGGCGTATGCGACTACCACCCGAGCTGAAGCTCCTCACCGCCTACCGCAAGTACTGGGCCCACCGCTTCGGTGTCTCTCCCTTCCTGCCCATGTCGCGCGCCGAAATGGAGGCGCGCGGCTGGGACGTGTGCGACATCGTCCTTGTCACCGGCGATGCCTACATCGATCATCCCAGCTTCGGCATGGCGCTGATCGGCCGCCTGCTCGAAGCGCAGGGCTTCCGCGTCGGCATCATCAGCCAACCCGACTGGCATTCCGCCGAGCCCTTCCGCGCGCTGGGCCGGCCGGCGCTGTTTTTCGGCGTCACCGCCGGCAACATGGATTCGATGGTCAACCGCTACACCGCCGACCGCAAGATCCGCTCCGACGACGCCTACACGCCGAACGCCGAGCCAGGCAAGCGCCCCGACCGCTCGGTCACCGTCTACTCGCAGCGCTGCCGCGAGGCGTATCCAGGCACGGCGGTGGTGATCGGCAGCATCGAGTCCAGCCTGCGCCGCATTGCTCATTACGACTACTGGTCGGACACGGTGCGCCGCTCCGTGCTGGCGGATTCGAAGGCCGACCTGCTGCTTTTCGGCAACGCCGAGCGCGCCCTCGTGGAACTGGCACACCGCCTGGCGAAGGGCGTACCCATCCAGGACATCGGCGACCTGCGCGGCAGCGCCTTCATGGCGCCGCGCGGCTGGCGGCCGGGCGAGGAATGGAGCGAGGTCGATTCCACCGAGGTCGACACCCCGGGCACCGTGCACCCGCATCCCGATCCGTATGCGTTGCAGGAGGCAAAAGTCAGTCCCGCTGACACGGCGGCAGGCATTCCGCTGCGCTTTGTCAAAACGGAAGCGCGCCGCGCCGCGCGCGCCCACACCGTGATCCGCCTGCCGTCCTACGAGCAGGTCAAGGACGATCCGGTGCTCTACGCCCACGCCTCGCGCACCTTTCATCTGGAGTCGAATCCCGGCAACGCCCGCGCCCTGGTGCAGGCCCACGGCGAACGTGACGTCTGGCTGAACCCCCCGCCGGTGCCGCTCACCACGCCGGAGATGGACTATGTCTACGGCATGGCATTCGCCCGCGCGCCGCATCCAGCCTACGGCGGCGCGAAGATTCCGGCCTGGGAGATGATCCGCTTCTCTATCAACATCATGCGCGGCTGCTTTGGCGGCTGCACCTTCTGCTCCATTACCGAGCACGAGGGCCGCATCATCCAGAGCCGCTCAGAGCAATCGATCCTCCGCGAGATCGCGGAGATCCGCGACAAGACGCCCGGCTTCACCGGCGTCGTCTCCGATCTTGGCGGGCCGACCGCCAACATGTACCGCCTGCAGTGCAAGGATCCGGCGATCGAGGAGGCCTGCCGGCGCCTCTCCTGCGTCTATCCGGACATCTGCCCGAACATGGGCACGGACCACGGCCCGCTGGTGCAGCTCTACCGCAAGGCGCGGGCGCTCCCCGGCATCAAGAAGGTGCTGATCGGCTCGGGCCTGCGCTACGACCTCGCCGTCAAGTCGCCGGAGTACGTCAAGGAACTCGTCAGCCACCATGTCGGCGGCTATCTCAAGATCGCCCCCGAACACACCGAGGCCGGGCCGCTGTCGAAGATGATGAAGCCGGGCATCGGCGCCTACGACCGCTTCAAGGCCATGTTCGAGAAATTCACCAGCGAAGCCGGCAAGGAGCAGTACCTCATTCCCTACTTCATCGCCGCCCACCCCGGCACCACCGATGCGGATATGCTGGCCCTCGCCCTTTGGCTGAAGAAGAACGGCTTTCGCCTCGACCAGGTGCAGACCTTCCTGCCGACGCCGCTGGCGCTGGCCTCCGCCATGTACCACACGGGGAAGAACCCGCTGCGCAAGGTGACGCGCGGCGCGGAAGACGTCGGCGTGGTGCGCGGCGGCCGCCAGCGCCGGTTGCACAAGGCCTTCCTGCGCTACCACGATCCGGAGAACTGGCCGCTGCTGCGCGAAGCCCTGCGCCACATGGGCCGCGCCGACCTGATCGGCAACGGCCATCGCCATCTGGTGCCGGCGTTTCAGCCGGCGCGCCGCGACGCGGCAACCACCCCGCAGCGCGCGCCGGGACGGCCGCGACGGCGCGGCGGCGCGTGACGCCACGTCCGCCGGTGACCTGCTGCCTATCGCGCCTCGCCTGTCCCGCCGATCCAGCGGTAGTCGTCGAGCGCCAGCGTCCGCTCCACCGCATTCACGTACATGCCCTGATCGAACTCGAAGCGGCGAAACGTCAGCCGCACCGACGACCGTCCAGCCTGCATTGCCGCGCGAAACTGCGCATCGACATCGGCCAGCGTTGCGACGGCCTGGCCATCGATCTCTTCGACCAGGTCCGACGGCTCGACCTCGGCGGTCTGGCCGAGCGATCCGCCTTCGACGAAATGCACCTCGATCGCCGGCAGCCGGAAATCGTAAGCTTCGCTCAGGCTCGTCCGCTCGCCGAACAGCACCCCGGAAACGAAGATGCCGCGCCGCTCCAGAACATTCTTCATTGGCTGCAGGCGCCCACTCAGGCGCAGCGGCTGGCCGTTCTCTTCCGCCAGCAGCGTGAGCCCGTCGAGGCGGCCGCGCAGCGCGTGCATGAGATGGGTAACGTTCTCGATGCGCGTCGAATCCCCCTCGACGCTGCGGATGATCAGGCCGGCACGCAGCGCAAGCAGGTCATCGGGCAAGTAAGTGCGACCGGCCTTGAGGGTTCGGCCGCCATCCGGATCGTGGAAGAAAATCACCGGCAGATCGGGCGGCGACGGATCGCGCCCTTCGCGCAGCAGGTCCAGCACACGGCAGGCGTACTTGGTCGACACGGCAAAATTGGTCTTCTTGTCGCGCGCATCGGACACCTGCGCCGTGTTGATCCCGACCACACGGCCGGAAACGATGCTGATCAGCGGACCGCCGGAGTTCCCCCGGTCGATCGGCGCATCGGTCTGCAGGAACTCGGTGCGGTAGCGCGACGTGACGCCGGAGACGATGCCGCGCGTGCCGGTGAAGTAGAGACGCCAGGGATGGCCGAACGCACCAACCGGGTGTCCGACCGTCGGCAGCTCACCGCAGTGCAGCGATGCCGCCGCCAGCGGCTTGCCCGGTGGGCGCGCGATCTCCAGCAGGGCGAGGTCAAGAAACGAATCGACGTAGATCTTGCGCGCCGGCACGAAAGCCTCGTCCTTGAATGCGACTTCGACGCGGGAGGGCGAACGCGAGACGACGTGGGCGTTGGTCATGATCCAGCCGCGTTCGGCGTCAACGACGAAGCCGGCGCCGCGCGCGGTACCCTTGCGGTCGCCGGTGAAGGGCACCGGCACCGCGCTCTTGACCTTGACGGTGTAGCGCAGCGCCTCCTCGAATATCCGTTCGCTCTCGCCCGCCTGCGCCTGCGCGGCGCCGGTCGAACACAGCAGCATGAGTGCGGTAGCGGGCAGGCTCAGGTTTCTCATCGCATCCTCCAGGCTGATGGCCAGTGTACTGCCGGAGAGGCTCATGCGGCGAGCCTGTGTTGGGCCGTGACGGAATGCGGACAAGAAGACCATCCCGGGCCCCCGCGCCGGCCGCGGGGCGCGGGTGGGGGGCGGGTCGGCCAGCGGGCCGCTCACCCCATCCCTCTCGCCGCCTGCGGGAAGAGAGGGCGGGAGGCTGGCTCCGCCCCATACCGGACCAGATGGGCCAAGAAACAAGCTGATTACCCATGAGACTCAGCCATACTTGCGCCTGCTCCTCGAAGCCATGGCGCAGCAACCGGATCGTCGGCGAACGCCGGAATCCAGAACCGCCGTTCCGGAAACGCAGCCGTATCCTGGATACCGGCGTTCGCCGGTATAACGCGTCTGGACGCCGACGGGATGTCATGCTGAGTTTCGTTGGTAATCATGAAAAACAAGACCGGCTGATAGCCGGCTGTTTCTTCTTGATTAAATTGGCGGAGAGGGTGGGATTCGAACCCACGGTAGGCTTACACCTACGCCTGATTTCGAGTCAGGTACAATCGACCACTCTGCCACCTCTCCGGAGGCGCGCATTCTACACGATTCCCCCGGCGCTGCGACGGCCGGGGCGCGATTTGCGATCCGTCCTCCGGAGGCCGCATGCGTTCATGGCTCGCCGCACTCCTGCTGCCGCTGCTCGCCGCCTGCGCCGACCGGCCGCTGCCGCCGCCAACCGAACTGGGCAAGCTGGTGGTGGCAATTCGCGAGACGCCGGTCGCCTACCACACCGACGGCAATGGCAATCCTTCCGGCTTCGAACACGACCTGATCGCGCTTCTGGCGGCGGAACGGGGCCTCGAACTCCGGTTCATCCCGGTCCATGACCACGCGGCGGGCACGGCGATGCTGCGGCAGGGCCGCGCGCATCTTGCCGCCGGCGGGATTGCCCCATTCGAGGATGGCCGCATGCGCTTCACGCCGCCGATCCGGCAACTGCGCCAGCTGCTGGTGGCGCACGAAGATGCGCTGCCGGTCGAGGAGATGGATGATCTGCGCGAGCGCAGTGTCGAGGTGATGGCCGCATCGCCGCAGCTGGCGGCGCTGAATGCCCTGCGGCCGTGGCCGGCCGGCATGCGCGTGGCGGAGCTGGCGGATGTCGGCGAAATGGATCTGCTGGCACGGGTCAGCGGGAACCGCGGCCTGCTGGCTGCCGTCGATGCAGATCACTACGCCGTCGGCGCGAACTTCTTTCCCGCCGTGCAGGAGGCACTGGCCCTGCCCGGCACGCAGCCGCTGGTGTGGGCCTTTCCCGCCAACGGCGACGACGCACTGTTCCGCCAGGCGACCGCCTTCATCGAGCGGGTTGCGCGCGACGGCACGCTGACGCGCCTCGCCGACCGCTATTTCGGCCATGTGCAGCGGCTCGACGCGCAAGACGTCGGGCGATTCCTCCAGCGCACGCGCAGCGTGCTGCCGCGCTACCGCCAGGATTTCGTCGCGGCGCAGCACCTGAACGGCATCGACTGGCGCCTGCTGGCGGCGCTTGCCTACCAGGAATCGCACTGGCAGCCGGATGCGACGTCGCCGACCAATGTGCGAGGCATGATGATGCTGACCGAGGACACCGCCGATCGCCTGCGCGTCGGCAACCGCCTCGACCCGCAGCAGAGCATCCGCGCCGGCGCGCGCTATCTCGCCGAACTGCGCGACCAGCTGCCGGCGGAAGTTCGCGAACCCGACCGCACCTGGATGGCGCTGGCCGCCTACAACCTGGGCATGGGACACCTCAACGGTGCGCGCGCGGTGGCGCTGATGGTCAGGCGCGACCCGAATCTCTGGTACGAGATGAAGCAGGTGCTGCCGCTGCTGGCGCGCCCGGAATACGCGGCGCGCCTGAAGAGCGGCGCGGCACGCGGCGGCGAGGCGGTAATCATGGTCGAGAACATCCGCACCTACTACGACATTCTCGTGCGCCACGAAGCGCCGCTAAGCGGGGTTCAGGCCTTTTCGATGCGCGCCAGTCCGCCCATGTAGGGCCGCAGCGCGGCCGGCACCGTCACGCTGCCGTCGGCGTTCTGGCCGTTCTCCAGAACCGCTACCAGGGTGCGGCCGACCGCCAGGCCGGAACCGTTCAGGGTGTGCACGAGTTCGGGCTTGCCCTTCTCGTTGCGGAAGCGCGCCTGCATGCGGCGCGCCTGAAAAGCCTCGAAGTTGCTGCACGAGGAGATCTCGCGGTACGTATGCTGCGCCGGCAGCCACACTTCGAGGTCGTATGTCCTGGCGGCCGAAAAACCGATGTCGCCGGTGCACAGGGCGACGCGGCGATAAGGCAGTTCCAGCTTCTCCAGGATGATCTCGGCGTGATGCGTCAGCTCCTCCAGCGCCGCCGAGGAGTGGTCCGGCATTTCGATCCGCACCAGTTCCACCTTGTCGAACTGATGCTGGCGGATCATGCCGCGCGTGTCCTTGCCGTAGGAACCGGCCTCGCGGCGGAAGCATGGCGTGTGGCAGACAAATTTCAGCGGCATGCGCGCCGGGTCGATGATTTCGTCACGGACGATATTCGTCACCGGCACTTCTGCCGTCGGGATGAGGAAGTAGCCGTCGTCCTTGATGTGGAAGAGGTCTTCGTGGAATTTTGGCAACTGTCCGGTGCCGAACAGGCTGCTGCCGTTGACCAGGTAGGGCGCATACACCTCGGTATAGCCGTGCTCCTGCGTGTGCACGTCGAGCATGAACTGGGCCAGCGCCCGGTGCAGGCGCGCAATGGCGCCCTTCATCAAGGTGAAGCGCGCGCCGCTGATCTTCGTCGCCGCATCGAAGTCGATGCCGCCAAGCGCTTCACCGAGGTCCACATGATCCCGCACGGCGAAATCGATGCTGCGCGGCGTGCCCCAGCGCTTCACCTCGACGTTGTCCGCCTCCGACCGGCCGGCCGGCACGCTCTCGTGCGGCAGGTTGGGGATCACCGAAACAAAGACGTTGATGCGGTTGAGGAGGTCGGCGAGCGCCTCCTCGTTGCGCTTGAGCTCGTCGCCGAGGCTGGCGCCTTCCTGCATCACGGCGGCGGCGTCCACGCCCTTCGCCTTCAGTTGCCCGATCTGCTTCGACAGCGCGTTGCGCCGCGCCTGCAGCTCCTGGGTGCGCATCTGCAGGCCCTTGCGCTCGTCTTCGAGGTGCTGGAAGGCCGCCGCGTCGAAAACGACGCCGCGGGCAAGCAGGCGTTCAGCGACCTGGGCGGGCTGGCTGCGCAGCAGTTGTATGTCGAGCATGATCTGTTCCTGTTTCGTTTCCGCAAGATGTAAGGGGCAAATGCACGCGGCGCCCCCCTGGCCGCTTAGCCGCCTTCGCGCGCCTTGCGATCCATGTCGCGCAACTGCGCAAGCTTCTCGGCGATCTTCGCCTCCAGCCCGCGCCCTGTCGGCCGGTACCAGCCGGGCCGCGCCATGCCCTCAGGCAGATAAGTCTCGCCCGCGGCGTAGGCGTGCGGCTCGTCGTGGGCGTAGCGGTAGGCGCGGCCGTGGCCGAGTTCCTTCATCAGCTTCGTTGGCGCATTGCGCAGGTGCACCGGCACGTCGCGCGACGCGTCGTCGCCGACGAATTGACGCGCGGCATTATATGCGACATAGACGGCGTTCGACTTGGCCGCGCAGGCAAGGAAGATCAGCGCTTCGGCCAGCGCCAGCTCGCCCTCCGGCGAGCCGAGGCGTTCGTAGGTTTCCAGCGCATCGAGGGCGATGCGCAGGGCGCGCGGATCGGCCAGGCCGATGTCCTCCACCGCCATGCGCACGATGCGCCGGCCGAGATAAAGCGGATCGGCGCCGCCGTCGAGCATGCGCACCAGCCAGTAGAGCGAGGCGTCCGGATCCGAACCGCGCACCGACTTGTGCAGCGCCGAGATCTGGTCGTAGAAGACGTCGCCGCCCTTGTCGAAGCGTCGCAGGTTGCTCGCCAGTGCCCCCTGCACGAACGCCGCGTCGACCGCGCTGACACCGGCCGTCGTTGCCGCGGTATGCAGGAGCTCCAGCCCGTTGAGCAGGCGCCGCGCATCGCCGTCGGCGAGGGCGACCAGCCGCTGCCGCGCCGGCGCGTCGACGGCGAGTTGCGGAAAAGCACGGAGGCGCGCCCGCTCGAACAACCGGCCGAGTTCGTCTTCGCTGAGGCTTTTCAGCACATACACGGCGGCGCGCGAGAGCAGCGCGCCGTTGACCTCGAAGGAGGGATTTTCGGTAGTCGCACCAATGAAGGTGATGAGGCCCTGTTCGACAAAGGGCAGGAAGGCATCTTGCTGCGCCTTGTTGAAGCGATGCACCTCATCGACGAAGAGGATGGTGCGGCGGCCGCTTTGCGCCAGCGTCAGCTCGGCCCGCTGCACCGCCTCGCGGATGTCCTTGACGCCGGAGAAAACCGCCGACAGGGCGAGGAAATCGGCATCGAAGGCCTGCGCCATCAGCCTTGCCAGCGTCGTCTTGCCGACGCCGGGCGGCCCCCACAGGATCATCGAATGCGGTGTGCGCGAATCGAAGGCCAGACGCAGCGGGCGGCCCGGCCCGAGCAGGTCGTCCTGCCCGACCACCTCGTCGAGCGAGGCCGGTCGCAGCAGTTCCGCCAGCGGGGCTTGCGGCGCAGCCGCGAACAGGTCGCTCACGCCGATCGACCGCTCATTCGCCGACGACGTCCGTTCCGGCCGGCGGCACGAAGCGGAACGCGCCGGCCGGCAGCGGCGGGTTGCGCTCGAAGCGCTCGAACAGGATCGTCGTGGTCTGGCCGAAGGCGTCGGTGAGCACCATCGCCCGCAGGCTGCCGCCGGCAAAGCCGATGCGCAGGTGTTCGAAGGTTGCGTCGGCGGCCTTCGGCTTTGCCTCGACCCACTCGATGCCATCCGCCGCCACGCCTTCCTTCAGCGTGAAATCGCGCTCCAGCACGTCGTCGCCGGCGAGCAGGGCAGCCGGACTGGCGCCGAGCGCCGCCGACAGTTTCTTCGCCGTCACCTGGTTCAGCTCGCGATCATAGATCCACAGCTTCTCGCCGTCGCCGACAATGAGCTGGTGGTAGGGCTTCTCGTATGCCCAGCGGAAGCGGCCGGGCCGCGAGAACATCATCGTGCCGCTGGCCATCTGCGGCTTGCGCCCACTCTTCGCGGCTACCGTCTGCAGGAAATCGGCCTTGCCGCTGCGCGTGCCCGCGACGAAGGCCTTCAGCTGGTCGAGCGCCGCGGCGGCGGCCGGGCCGGGCGGCAGGCCGAAGAGCAGCGCCGCGGCGCAGAGGAACGCCGCGCGCATCAACGCCCTTCCTGTGCGGGCGCCAGGACCTCGCGGTTGCCGTTGGAACCCATCGGCGAGACCAGCCCGGAGCGTTCCATCTGCTCGATCAGGCGCGCCGCACGGTTGTAACCGATGCGCAGGTGCCGCTGCACCAGCGAGATCGACGGCCGACGCGTCTTCAGCACGACATCCACTGCCTGGTCGTAGAGCGGATCGGCCTCGCCGTCGCCGCCCTCCTCGCCGCCACCTTCCTCGCCCTCGCCGCCCGGGGCATCGAGCACGCCGTCGACGTACTCCGGCTGCCCGGTCTTCTTCAGGTAGTCGACGACGCCGTGGACCTCGCTGTCGGCAACGAACGCGCCGTGCACGCGCACCAGCGCGCCGCCGCCCGGCGCCATGTAGAGCATGTCGCCCTGGCCGAGCAGTGCCTCGGCGCCCATCTGGTCGAGGATGGTGCGCGAATCGATCTTGCTGGACACCTGGAACGAGATGCGCGTCGGGATGTTCGCCTTGATCAAACCGGTGATGACATCGACCGATGGCCGCTGTGTCGCCAGCACGAGGTGGATGCCGGCGGCGCGCGCCTTCTGCGCCAGGCGGGCGATCAGCTCCTCGACCTTCTTGCCAGCGACCATCATCAGGTCGGCCAGTTCGTCGATGATGACGACGACGTAGGGCAGCGCGGCCAGCGGCTCCGGCGCTTCCGGCGTCAGCGAGAAGGGATTGCCGAGCGGTGCGCCGGCCTTCGCCGCCTCGCGGACCTTGCCGTTGTAACCGGCCAGATTGCGCACGCCGAGTGCCGACATCAGGCGGTAGCGGCGGTCCATCTCGGCCACGCACCACTGCAGCGCGTTGGCGGCCTGCTTCATGTCGACCACCACCGGCGCCAGCAGGTGCGGAATGCCCTCGTAGATGGACAGTTCCAGCATCTTCGGGTCGACCAGGATCAGCCGCACCTCGGCCGGCTCCGACTTGTAGAGCAGCGAGAGAATCATGGCATTGATGCCGACCGACTTGCCCGAGCCCGTGGTGCCGGCCACCAGCAGATGCGGCATCTTCGCCAGGTCGACCACCACCGGCGCGCCGCCGATGTCCTTGCCCAGCGTCAGCGTCAACGGCGAATGCATGTCGTGGTAGGCCTTCGAGCCGAGGATCTCGGAAAGGCGCACGGTCTGGCGCTTCGGATTGGGCAGTTCGAGGCCCATGCACGGCTTGCCGGGGATCGTCTCGACGACGCGCACGCTTACGACCGAGAGGGCGCGGGCGAGATCCTTGACCAGGTTCACGATCTGCGCGCCCTTGACGCCGACCGCCGGCTCGATTTCGTAGCGCGTGATGACCGGCCCCGGATAGGCGGCCAGTACCTTCACCTGCACGCCGAAGTCGGCCAGCTTGCGCTCGATCAGGCGCGAGGTGAATTCCAGCGTCTCGTCCGAAGGCGGCTCGGCGTCCTGCGCCGGCTCTTCCAGCAGGTGCAGCGGCGGCAGCGTGCCGCCGGGCATGTCGAAAAACAGCGGCGCCTGGCGTTCCTTCTCGCGCCGCGGCGATTTCGCGATGGCGATCTCGGCCGGCTCGATGCGGATCGGTTCGACGTGAACCTCGCCGATGCGCCGGCGCTCGACTTCGACTTCAGCCTCGCGCAATTGCGCGACTTCGCGCCCGATGCGACGATCCTGCCAGCGCTGATGCAGTCCGACGGCGCCGAACCAGGCGTTCTCCAGCAGGGCGCCGAAGCGTTCAACCAGCCTGAGCCACGACAGGCCGGTAAAGATCGACAGGCCGGCGGCAAACAGCGCCAGCAGGATCAGCGTGCCGCCGGTAAAGCCGAACAGGCGGGCGGCGACCCGGGCGCCCTCGAAGCCAAGCATGCCGCCCGGCACCAGCGGCAGGGCCGCCTTGAGGCTGTGAAAACGCAGCGCTTCGAGTCCGCTCGATGCGACCAGCAGCACGGCGAAACCGGCGAGCGCGATGAGGAACGGCCGCCGGTCGGTGCTGAAAACGCCCTCCAGCCGCCGATAGCCCCAAGCCACCAGAAACAGCAGGAACAGCACCCACCACCAGGCCGACAGGCCGAACAGGTAGAGCAGCAGGTCGGCCAGCCAGGCACCGACGCGCCCGCCCGGATTGGCGATGCGCTCGACGCGCGCGGCATGCGACCAGCCCGGATCGGCGACGTTGTAGCCGAGCAGCACCAATCCGATGTACAGGGCAATGACGGCCAGCGCCAGCCAGCGCGCCTCCTGCAGCAGCGCCGCGATCTTCTCCGGCAGGGGTTGGGCGGCGCTCTTCTCGGCCATCGTTCAGACGAAGTTGATCTTTTCCCGCAGCACGATGCGTCCATCGCCTTCCTGGATCAGGCCCTGCAGCGACAGGTCTTTCATCACGCGGCTGACCATCTCGCGCGAGGCGCCGATCATCTTGGCGATGTCCTGCTTGGATATCTTGCGCTTGATGACCTGCTCGCCGTTTTCCTCTTCTGCCATTTCCAGCAGCAGGCGCGCGACACGGCCGTAGACGTCCATCAGCGCCAGGCTCTCGATCTGCCGGTCGGCGGTGCGCAGGCGCTTCACCAGGTTGCGCATGATGTAAAGCGCGACATCGAAGTTTTCCGCCAGGCAGCGCTTGAAATCGGACTTGGCGATCACCACCAGTTCGCATGGCGTCACTGCCAGCACCGTGGCCGAGCGCGGGTTGTCGTCGAGCACGCCCATTTCACCGAAAAATTCTCCGGTGCCCAGGTTCGAAAGGATCACCTCGCGCCCTTCCTCGTCCGAAACCAGTACCTTGAGCGTGCCGGAAAGGATCAGGTAGACGAAATCCGTATGGTCGCCGGCGCGCAGCACGGCGGATCCGCGCGCCACCTTGCGGAAGATCGACACCCGCGCAACCGGCACCAGCCGTTCGACCGAGAGCGACTCGAAAATCGGCAGCGAACGCAAGGCATCGACGGTGACGCTGGTCCCAGACGCCATGCTGCACCCCCTGAGTAACACCGGCGGACCGGCCTGATCGCCGATTATACGGGATTCGCCACCCTCGATCCCGGCCGGGTGAAGCGCCTATAATCGCGCCTGAATCCCACTTCTCCAGGACGCCATGAGCACGACAACCCGCCACGCACGACTCATCATTCTCGGTTCCGGCCCGGCCGGCTACGCCGCCGCGGTGTACGCCGCGCGCGCCAACCTCAAGCCGGTCCTGATCACCGGGCTGGCGCAGGGCGGCCAGCTGATGACGACGACCGACGTGGATAACTGGCCCGCCGATGCCGACGGCGTGCAGGGCCCCGATCTGATGGCGCGCTTCCAGAAGCATGCCGAACGCTTCAATACCGAGATCCTCTTCGACCACATCCACACGGCGAAGCTGACGGAAAGACCCTTCGTCCTGGTCGGCGACAACGGCACCTACACCTGCGATGCCCTGATCATCGCCACCGGCGCCACCGCCAAGTACCTCGGCCTGCCCTCCGAGGAGGCCTACTCCGGCCGCGGCGTATCGGCCTGCGCCACCTGCGACGGCTTTTTCTACAAGGGCCAGGACGTCGCCGTCATCGGCGGCGGCAACACCGCCGTCGAGGAGGCGCTCTACCTCGCCAACATCGCGAAGAAGGTCATCCTGGTGCATCGCCGCGACAAGTTCCGTGCCGAGAAAATCATGATCGACAAGCTGATGGAAAAGGTGCAGGCCGGCCGCATCGTCCTCGAAACCGACAGCACGCTCGACGAGGTGCTGGGCGACAAGAGCGGCGTCACCGGCATGCGCGTGAAGAACGTGAAGAGCGGTGCGACCCGGGAGATCGCCCTTCAGGGCGTCTTCATCGCCATTGGCCACAAGCCGAATACCGAGCTCTTCGCCGGCCAGCTGGAACTCGACAACGGCTACCTCGTGACCCAGTGCGGCCGCGCCGGCAATGCCACGCAGACCAGCATTCCCGGCGTCTTCGCCGCCGGCGACGTGCAGGACCCGATATACAAGCAGGCGGTCACCAGCGCCGGAACCGGCTGCATGGCGGCACTCGACGCCGAGAAGTACCTCGACCAGCTGGGATGAGGAAGCGCGCCGCGCCCCTCGTACCGACAGAGGAGGAGCGCGCGCTGTTCCGCGACGCGGTGGCGGGCGCCAGGCCGCTCAGGCGCGACCGCATCCATCACGAGCCGCCGCCACCGCCAGCCGAACCCCTGCAACACCGCCGCGACGAGGCCGCGGCGCTGGCCGAATCGCTTTCGCCAGCACCGCTCGACCTGTGCCTGGACGGCGGCGACGAGCCGGCATTCCTGCGCCCCGGCCTGCCGCGCACGGTGCTCAAGGACCTGCGCCGCGGCCGCTGGGTGGTGCAGGCGCAGCTCGATCTGCACGGCGCCACACGCGACGAGGCGCGCGTCTTGCTGGGCGAATTCCTTGCCGATGCGGCACGGCGCGGCCTGCGCTGCGTGCGCGTGATCCACGGCAAGGGGCTGGGCTCGCCGGGGCGCGAGCCGGTGCTGAAGGGACTGGTGCGCAGCGGCCTGATGAAGCGCACCGAAGTCCTGGCTTACTGCCAGGCACGCGCCGCCGAGGGCGGCGCCGGCGCGGCGGTCGTGCTGCTCCGGGCGCCTAGATAGCCGACTCGTTCGTTTCGCCGGTGCGGATTCGCACGATCTGCTCGACCGCCGTGACGAAGATCTTGCCGTCGCCAATCTTGCCGGTACGCGCGGCCTTGATGATCGACTCGATGGCCGGTTCGACCGAATCCTCCCCCACCACCACCTCGATCTTGATCTTCGGCAGGAAGTCCACCACGTACTCGGCGCCGCGATACAGCTCGGTGTGGCCCTTCTGCCGGCCGAAGCCTTTCACTTCCGTCACCGTCAGGCCGGTGACGCCGACCTCGGAGAGGGCCTCGCGGACCTCGTCGAGCTTGAAGGGTTTGATGATTGCCTCGATTTTTTTCATAGCAGCTCCCGGTCACCATTCGTCAGCATAGCGCGATGTTATCGGATATCGCCAATCCTTGCCAAAACCGCGCCTGGTGACGCGGATGCCGACCGGCGCCTGGCGCCGCTTGTACTCGCTGCGCTTGAGCATGCCCACCGTGCGCCGCACGTCCGCCTCCGCATGACCTAGCGCGACGATCTCGCGCGGGCTGAGATCGCGTTCCATGTAGGCCTCGATGATCGCGTCGAGAACTTCATAGGGCGGCAGCGTGTCCTGGTCGGTCTGGCCGGGCTTCAGTTCGGCCGACGGCGGCCGCGTGATGATGCGTTCCGGGATCACCGGCGCAATGCCGTTCCGGTAGCGGGACAGGCGCCAGACCATCGTCTTGTAGATATCCTTGATGACGGCGAAGCCGCCCGCCATGTCGCCGTACAACGTGGCGTAACCCACCGCCATCTCGCTCTTGTTGCCGGTGGTGAGGACGATCGAGCCGTACTTGTTCGACAGCGCCATGAGGATCATGCCGCGAATGCGCGCCTGCAGATTCTCCTCGGTGGTGTCCGCCGCCCGGCCGGCGAATTCCTTTTCCAGCAGGGCGGCGAAGGTCTTCATGGCCGGCTCGATGGCAATCTCGTCGTAGCGCACGCCAAGCCGCCGCGCCATGTCGCGCGAATCGTCAAGGCTGATCTGCGCGGTGTAGGGCGAAGGCATCATGACGGCGCGCACCTTGTCGGCACCAAGCGCGTCCACCGCGATGGCCAGCGTCAGTGCCGAGTCGATGCCGCCGGAGAGGCCGATAATGGCGCCGGGAAAGCCGTTCTTGCCGAGATAGTCGCGCACGCCCAGTTTCAACGCCTCGTACACCTCCGCTTCCAGTTCGCGCGCCGGCGCCACCTTGCCGGCGCCGAGCTGGCCGTCCGCATATTCGGCCATCTCCAGCGCCTCGACGAACTGCGGCAGCTGGTGCGTCAGGCGCCCGTCGCGGTCAAGGCCGAAGGAGGCGCCGTCGAACACCAGCTCGTCCTGGCCGCCGACCATGTTGACGTATAGCACCGGCATGGCCGTGTCGCGGATGCGCTCGCGCAGAACTTCGTAGCGGGTGGCCTGCTTGTTGAGGTGGTAGGGCGAGGCATTCAGCGCCAGCAACAGCTCGGCGCCGGCGGCGCGCGCGGCATCGGCGGTGCCCGGCTCCCACACGTCGGCGCAGATGTTGAGGCCGCAGCGCACGCCCTTCACTTCGACCACGCAAGGCTGCGCGCCGGCGGCGAAGTAGCGCTGCTCGTCGAAAACCTCGTAGTTCGGCAGACGATTCTTGCGATAGGTCGCGTCGATCACGCCGTCGCGCAGCAGCGAAGCGGCGTTGTAGTAGTCGCCGCGATGCGCGTCCGGATGGCCGACGATAACGGCAATGCCGGCGGTGCGCGCCGCGAGTTCGGCCAGCGTCCGCGCGCAGGCACGGTAGAAGTCCGGACGCAGCAACAGGTCCTCGGGCGGATAGCCGCACAGTGCCAGTTCCGGCGTCACCAGCAGGTCGGCGCCCGCCGCGCGGGCACGATCGGCGAAATCGGCGATCCGGCCGGCGTTGCCCTGGAGGTCGCCGACCGTGCTGTTGATCTGGGCGAGTGCGATGCGCAGGACGCTCATCGGCGTGTCAGAACATCGGCTTCGTCGAGGCGGCGTCGTAGCGGGCAATTCCGCCGAGGATCTCCTGCTTCGCCTCCTCGGCGCCGACCCAGCCCGCCACCTTTACCCATTTGCCGGCCTCGAGGTCCTTGTAGTGCTCGAAGAAATGCGAAATCTGCGACAGGACCATCTCCGGCAGGTCGCGCGGCGACTGGATGTGGCGGTACAGACTGCACAGCTTGTCCACCGGCACGGCGAGGAGCTTGGCATCGCCGCCCGCCTCATCCTCCATTTTCAGCATGCCGACCGGCCGGCAGCGCACGACGACGCCGGTAATCAGCGGCACCGGCGACAGCACCAGCACATCGACCGGATCGCCATCGTCGGAAATGGTGTGCGGGATGTAACCGTAATTGCACGGATAATGCATGGCCGTCGACATGAAGCGGTCGACAAACATGGCGCCGGTCGCCTTGTCGACTTCGTACTTGATCGGGTCGGCATTCATCGGGATTTCGATGATGACGTTGAAATCGTTGGGGATGTCCCGCCCGGGCAGTACCCGATCGAGGTTCATGTTCTGGGCCTTTCTGTCTCAAAGTGTTGAGTATACAGCCGGCCAACCGCATTTCCCGCGTTGCAGCATGCGGCCGCAGCGACAAACCGCTTGACCGCAGTCGGCAAATGCGTGATAATGCGAATCGTTCGTATTCGTTTCTTTGCAAAGGGGTTGCCATGACGTATCTTCACCGCCTCGCCGGAGCTGTCCTGCTCGCTCTCGGCGTCTTGTCGTCCGCCGCCGTCCAGGCGCTTGAATACCCGATCGGCTCGCCGCAGAACCTCGCCGGTATGGAGATCGCCGCCGTCTACCTCCAGCCGATCGACATGGAGCCGGAAGGCCACATGCGCAAGGCCGCCGAGACCGACATCCACCTCGAAGCCGACATCCACGCCCTGGCCAACAACCCGAACGGCTTCCCGGAAGGCTTCTGGATGCCACACCTGCTGGTCAAGTACGAGCTGCTCAAACAGGGCTCGAATGAAGTCATCAAGGGCGACATGATGCCGATGGTCGCCTCCGACGGCCCGCACTACGGCGACAACGTCAAGCTGAAGGGCCCGGGCAAGTACAAGGTGAAGTTCACCATCTACCCGCCCAACGCCAGGGAAAACGCTTCGGGCAATCACTTCGGCCGCCACACCGACCGCGCCACCGGCGTACGCCCCTGGTTCAAGGCCGTCGAGGTCGAATGGGAATTCACCTACGCCGGCATCGGCAAGAAGGGCGGGTACTGAGATGATGAGCCCGCACGCTCGTTGCGCTGCGCTGCCCGCCGGGGGGGCGCAGTCCTTCCCTGGAGCGGCCCTGCGGAAGGCCTGGCCGTTGAAGCCCGTCGCACTGGCCGCCGCGATTTTCGCTGGATCGGCCGGCCCGGCCGCCGCCGGCGACGACATGAAGGCCGTGCTGGCCGAGATGAAGCGCCTGGCCGACCGCGTCGAGGCGCTGGAAAAGCAGAACAAGGAACTCGAGAAATCGCTCGCCACCGAGCGCCTTTCCGAGAAGGAGCCGGAGCTCGCCACGCGCCTCAAGGCGATCGAGTTTCAGACCCTCGCCATGCAGAAGCAGGCGCGCCAGATCGAGGCATTGGAGGGCATCACCGTCGGCGCCAGCCTGACCGGCGTGGCACAGAAGGCCAACCGCGATGGGACCGCCGGCGGCGGACGCGAGTCGCGCGCCAACTATCGCGGCGATATTTCCGTCACCCTGCCCGGCGGCGAGATCGGCGACGTCGAAGGAAAGATCTTCACCCATTTCCGTTTTGGCCAGGGCGAGGGCCTCGGCCTGCGCCCGACCTATGCCAGCACGCCGAACACCACCGCCTTCCAGGTCGCAGGCGTCAGCGATCCCGATTCCTCCTTCGCCATCCTCGCCCAGGCCTGGTACCAGCTCAAGGTGCCGCTGCCGCGCGACGGCATCAAGGCGAACTCGAAGGAACACCTGCACCTCACCTTTGGCAAGATCGATCCCTTCGTCTTCTTCGACCAGAACGCCGCGGCAGACGACGAATCGACGAAATTTCTCAACAACGCCTTCGTGCACAACCCGCTGCTGGATTCGGGCGGCGACACCGGCGCCGACCGCTACGGCTTCGCGCCGGGCGTCATCGTCCAGTACGTCAACGAGCGCAGCAAGGCAGAAACCTGGGGGCTCTCGCTCGGCGTCTTTGGCTCCGGCCCCGGTGCCAACTTCTCCGGCTCGATCTCCGATCCCTTCGTCATCGCCCAGGCCGATACGACGTGGCGCTTCAACTACCTGCCGGGCAACTACCGCCTCTACCTTTGGAGTAACGGTCGCGGCGGCGGCTACGACGGCATCGAGCGCCGCCACACCGGCTTCGGCATGTCGCTCGACCAGAAGGTCACGGAATCGACGACGCTGTTCGGCCGCTACGGCCACCATGGCGCCGGCAAGGTGCGCTTCGATCGCGCGCTCACGCTCGGTGCGGAAATGGCCGGCAATGCCTGGGGGCGCGGCGCCGATTCGCTCGGCGCCGCCGTCGGCCTGCTGCGCACCAGTTCGGCCTACCGCGGCGATTCGGCCAGCCTCGATCTGGACGGCAACGGCAATCTCGACCCGCAAGCCTCGGGCAGCGAGCGCGTCGGCGAGTTCTACTACCGTTACCGCGTCAACAACCGCTTCGAGCTGACGCCGGATTTCCAGTACATCCAGCGACCCGGCGGCGACGGCGGCGCGCCGACAATCAAGGTCGTCGGCCTGCGCGCGAAGGTCGGATTCTGACCGGAGCGGCCGAGCCATGCTGCGATCCATCGCCCTCTTCGCCTGCCTGACCGCTCTTGCCGGCGGCGCACTTGCCGAGGAACTCCTCACCCTCCCCGTCGTCATCAGGGGCGGCCGCATCCATCCGGCGCGACTCGAGGTGCCGGCCGGCAGGAAGATCAAGCTGACCATCAAGAACGAAGGCCCCGGCCCCTGCGAATTCGAGAACCTTGATCTGCGCGTCGAGAAGGTGCTGGCGCCTGGCGCCAGTTCCTTCGTCGTGATCCATCCGCTCAGGCCGGGCAGCTACAGGTTTATCGACGAGTTCCATCCGGACACCTCCGAGATGCTGCTCGTCGCAAAATAGGCTGCTGGCATGCTCAATGCACTCATCGTTGTCTGGCGTGAAAGCCTCGAAGCCATGCTGGTGATCGGCGTGCTGCTGGCCTGGATCGCGCGCCAGCCGGAGCCGGCCCGGCTCCGGCGCGGGCTGTGGTCGGGCGTGGGCGCCGGCTGCGCGCTGGCAGTCGCGCTCGGCTTCGCCACTTTCGCCGCGCAAAGCCAGCTGCAGGGCGAGGCACTGGAAATCTTCCAGCTCGGCATGGTGCTGTTTGCCGCCTGCCTGATCGTGCAGATGGTGGCGTGGATGCACCGCCACGGTCGCGCCATGAAACGCGAACTGGAGGAACGCGCCGGCCGCACCGCCGGCGCCCTCGGCATCGGCGCCATCACTGCGCTGGCGGTAGCCCGCGAAGGCGCGGAAACCGTCGTCTTCCTCTACGGCCTCGGCATGGAGACCGACGGTGCGCAGCTGCTGGGCATGCTCGGCGCCGCACTGGCCGGCCTGGTGGCGGCAGCAGCCACCGCATGGCTGGTGGCCCGCGGCGCGCGCTTCCTCAGCTACCACGCGGTTTTCCGCGTCAGCGAAATCCTGCTGCTGCTCATCGCCGGCGCGCTGCTCGCCAGCGGCATCGACCGCATGATCGGCATGGACTGGCTGCCGCCGCTGCTCGATCCGGTGTGGGACAGCTCGGCGCTGCTCGACGACGGCCGCGGCGCCGGCCGCCTGCTGGCCGATTTCCTCGGCTACCGCGCCCGCCCCTCCGCCACGCTGCTCATCGCCTACGCGCTGTTCTGGACCTTCGTGCTCCTGCGCCTCGGCCGTGCGCCCAAAGCCAGCGCGCGCTGAAGCCATGGAACGCGTGCAAGCAATCGTATTCATGCCGGCGGCAGGGCGCCGCGGCACCCTCGCCCGCCTCGGCGACTGGATGGCGGAGCACCGCCGCCTGATTCTCGGCGTGCAATGGGCGATCGTCGCGTTCTACGCCGTGCTCGTCGTGCTGCCGGCCTTCCAGCCCCATCCGCATTCGGAAGCGCGCCTGTTCTCGGGCGACTTCGGCGCCTCCTCCTTCGTCGATCCGGAAGCCTGCCTCGCCGACGGCAGCCCCGCTCCCGCGCTGGACAAGGCGCCCTACGCCGCGCAATGGCACGAGCGCCTGGTGCTGCTCGCCCAATACCTCTTCTGGGGCGTCTGGTGGCCCTTCGTCATCCTCTCCATCATGTTCATGGGCCGCGTCTGGTGCGGCGTGCTCTGCCCGGAGGGCGCGCTCGCCGAATTCGCCTCGCGCCACGGCAGGGGCTACGCCATCCCGAAGTGGCTGCGCTGGAGCGGCTGGCCCTTCCTCGCCTTCGTCCTCACCACGCTCTACGGCCAGCTCGTCAGCGTGTACGAATACCCGCAGGCGGCGCTGCTGATCCTCGGCGGCTCGACGGTGGCCGCCGTCGCCGTCGGCTGGCTCTACGGCCGCGGCAAGCGCGTCTGGTGCCGTTACCTCTGCCCCGTCTCCGGCGTCTTCGCCCTGCTCGCGCGCGTGGCACCCCTGCACTTCCGCATCGACCGCGCCGCCTGGGACGCGCAGCCGGGACGCAGCGCCGCCGTCGACTGCGCCCCGCTGCTCGACGTCAAGCACATGAGCAGCGCCGCGCAGTGCCACGCCTGCGGGCGCTGCAGCGGCCACCGCAATGCCGTCGAGTTGTCCGCGCGCTCGCCCAATGCCGAGATTCTCTCGGGCCGCACCCCGCGCACCGGCGAAGCCCTGCTGCTCGTCTTCGGCATGCTCGGGGTGGCCATCGGCGCCTTCCAGTGGACCGTCAGCCCCTGGTTCGTCGCCCTGCGCCAGCGCGCGGCGGAATGGCTGGTCGAGCGCGAACTGTTCTGGCCGCTGGAGACCAACACACCCTGGTGGCTGCTCACGCACTACCCGGAAGCCAACGACGTGTTCACCTGGCTCGACGGCGCGCTGATCCTCGCCTACGTCGGCGGCGTGGCGCTGCTGCTCGGCGGCGCCGTGCTGGCGGGACTGACTTTTGCCGCGCGCCTCGCGAAGATCGACTGGCGCGCACTCTCACTGTCGCTGGTGCCGCTGGCCGGCATCGGCCTGTTCCTCGGCCTGTCGATGATGACCGCCACCCACCTGCGCGCGGAAGGCGCGCCGCTCGGCTGGCTACCCGCCGCGCGCGGGGTGCTCCTCGCCGTCGGCATTCTGTGGTCGGGCTGGCTCGGCGCCCGCCTGCTGTTCGACCGCGCGCCTGGCCCGCGCCAGGCCGCGCTGGCGCTGCCGGGAATGATGCTGCCGCTTGTCGCCGTCGGCGCAATGTGGCATCTGGTTTTCTTTGTCTGGTAATGCATCAGGATGGAAACGGAAACGCCAACCGAAACCGCCCCCGCCCGCCTGGTCGCCGGCGCGCTGGCCCATCTCGCCCGCCACATGACCACCGGCTGCCCCCGCGCCGCCGAACTGGCGGCGCTGCTGCTCGCGCGCGTCGCAGAAGATGGCGACGCCGACCCGCACCTGCGCGAGCACGCGCGCGAGCTGGTCGATATTCTGGAGCGGGATCAAGCGGCCGATGTGCGACGACTGACAGGCACAGTCGACCGGATGGCGCACTGAAAGTCAGCCGCCGCAGGACGGCGCGGAATCCTGCGTAGTTGGCGGTGTTGAGAACAGCGGGGAAAAGTCAGTCGCTGGAGGACGGCGGAGGAGAACTTTCGACCCTAAACTGCCGCTAGCTACCCGGAAAAGCGGACCGCCTACGTCGAAGCTCAGGGGCACGCAACTTGCGGCGCGTCCCCTGGAGCACTGTGTTGACGGGTCCTAGCTCGCAAAGCGGTTAATGGCATAGGACAATGTGGCGCCCACAACATCAGTGTTTCCCTCGTCGACAAATTTCACTATGCGAGGTTTTCCTTTGTCGTCGGTCAGGCGGACACCGTCGCTGTAAAAATTGAGTTCGAGCAGTTTGTCCAGGCGAATGTTGAAGGATTTCGCGTCGCCGCGGAATATCACGCGCTTGTTCGTGACAATAAGCTCGCCGGAACTGACCGGCACGACTGCTGTGTCGGTGACGATATGCCCCCTATGTCCACCAACTCGATAGGACACTCCCTTCGCAATTCGGAAACTGAAACCTTGGGACCCGCCCTCATAGCGGCGCTTTACGACGCGCTCTTCAAGGATACTGGCTGGCTCTGACCAGTAAGCCATCTCGGTCTTCTGAAGGATTACGTTGGGCACGGCGATAGTTGGAGGATTGCCGTTTTGTATTTCCGTGAGGAGCCGAAGGCGCGCGAGCTCCTTCTTTGACTGCTCGATCTCGGATTCCGGAATCATTAGGAATTGCTGGAGCTTCGCAAGCTCCGCTTCTTCTTCCGCAGTAACAACACCATCTGCCTTCGCAGCGCGAAGAGCCGCGTTATATGCCTGCGCTCGAACACTCTTCAAATCGTCTTGGGTGAGTTCCAATTCTTTGTATCGCACTTGGATTTCTTTGATTTCATCGTCGGTCAGCTTTCCATCTTCGGCCGCCGTGACAAGGCTTGCCAAGAATTCCTTCTTGTCTTTGGCATGTTGCCGCATGACAGATATCTTCTCGGAGATTCCACTGAAGAAGCCCATCTTTTTCTCCTTTTCGCAAAGATGATGCAGGCCGTATGCGGCCCCTCATGCTGCCACTACACAAATGGAATGGCAACAACGAGCGCCCGCTCCTGGCCGATAGCTCCTATTCCCATAAACCCATCGCCGTCCTGCAGCGACTGACTTTCTCCCGCAACCTTGGTGTCGGTGTCGAGCATGCTCGGCCCTTGAGTTGCCGGGCGGCGGGCACCGCCGTGAGCACCTGCATCTGGCGGATGGCGATTTCGTTGAGCTTTCTGAGCCGCTCGCCCTGGGGCAAACCCATGTGAATGAGTTCGGCGTTCATGCTTTCGAGGTTGGCCAGCACCAGCAGTTGCTCGACCGTGGCATGGTCGCGCATGTTGCCTTCCAGCCTCGAGTTGTCGCTCCGCCACTGCTTGGCCGTCTGGCCGAACAGGGCGACATTGAGCAGGTCGGCCTCGTTGGCATAGGTGAGGTTCGCCTGTGCCGCCGTGACGACCGCCGGGATGAGATGGGCTTTGATGGCGTCGGTATGGATATGGTAGTTGAGCCGCGACAGGGTGCGGTTGAGGTTCCAGGCAAGCGACAGGCGGGTGTTCTCGTCATCCTTGAGGCGCTGGAATTCCTTGATCAGGAAGAGCTTGAACTCGACGGAAATCCAGGTGGCGAACTCGAAGGCGATGTCCTTGTGCGCGAAGGTGCCGCCATAGCGGCCGGCGCGGGACACGATGCCGATCGCGCCGGTTTTCTCGATCCACTGTTTGGGTGTCAGGATGAAGCTGTTAAGCCCTGCCGCCTTTTTAATCCCATCGAATTCGATGGGATTAAAACCGGGGTTATTCAGGGACTCCCAGATACCGAGAAACTCTATCGTATTCCGGTTCCGCAACCAGTTTGAGATCAGGTAATCCGTCCGTTCGGAATCCTTGTGGCGGGCAATGTCGGTCAGGGAAATATAGTCCTGCTCCCGATGCGCCAGAACGGCGACAACGGTGCCTTTCACATTCACTTCGGATTTCCGCGGCTTGCTCATGGCACCTCCCTTTAATGCCTCTCTTGAATTTCGAGTGGGTAACGGTGCATGACGAAGGCAGGCCGAGGCTG
>CAZASE010000037.1:0-25049 GCA_964487715.1 uncultured Rhodocyclaceae bacterium
TTGCAGACTCTCTTGGACTTCTGCGGAAGTCCGCAGAATGATGCAGTGGAGCGGGCGAAGGGAATCGAACCCTCGTCATCAGCTTGGGAAGCTGAGGTAATGCCATTATACGACGCCCGCGGCAGGCGGCATTTTACTGCCGATTCGCGCCGTGCCTCAACCTGATAAAATCCCTCGCATGGAGATCAGTGTCAATGGCGAGAAGCGCCGCCTTGCCGCCGCGCCATCGGTGGCCGGGCTGTTGCGCGAAATGGGGCTGGAAGGCAAGCGGCTGGCGGTCGAGCGCAATGGCGAGATCGTGGCGAAGAGCGCGCATGCGGAGACGCGGCTGGCCGAAGGCGACCGCATCGAGATCGTCATCGCCGTCGGCGGTGGTTGAGCCAATTCATGGATTCCCGCCTGCGCGGGAGTGACGAACCAAGCGATATTCGCATGCAAGACCCTCTGATCATCGCCGGCAAGGCCTACGCCTCGCGCCTGCTCGTCGGCACCGGCAAGTACCAGGATTTCGCCCAGACGCGCGCCGCCATCGAGGCGTCAGGCGCGGAAATCATCACCGTGGCGATCCGCCGCACCAACATCGGCCAGGAGCCCGGCCAGCCGAGCCTGCTCGACTGGCTGCCGCCCTCGAAATACACCCTGCTGCCCAATACCGCCGGCTGCTATACGGCGGAGGACGCCGTGCGTACGCTGCGCCTGGCGCGCGAGCTGCTCGACGGCCACGACCTGGTCAAGCTGGAAGTGCTGGGCGACGCGCAGACGCTGTTTCCCGACATGCCGCAAACGCTGCGCGCGGCCGAGACGCTGGTGAAGGACGGCTTCAAGGTGATGGTGTACTGCGCCGACGATCCGATCCAGGCGAAGCGGCTGGAGGAGATCGGCTGTGTCGCGGTGATGCCGCTGGCTTCGCTGATCGGCTCCGGCATGGGCATCCTCAATCCCTGGAACCTGCGCCTCATCATCGACAACGCCAGGGTGCCGGTGCTGGTCGACGCCGGCGTCGGCACGGCATCCGACGCGGCCATCGCCATGGAGCTTGGCTGCGACGGTGTGCTCATGAACACGGCGATCGCCGGCGCGCAGGATCCGCTGCTGATGGCTTCCGCCATGAAGAAGGCCGTCGAGGCTGGCCGCGAGGCGTACCGCGCCGGCCGCATGCCGAGGAAGCTCTACGCCGCCATCCCCAGCTCGCCGACCGGCGGCCTGATCAGCAAAGCCTGAGCGCCGCGGCGCGGCCGGCGATGCCTGCGCGCCGCAGGGCACCGGCGAAGTCAGGCCGCCAGCGCGGTCTTCATGTGGCCGAGCACGCGTTCGGCCAGCTCCGCCGGCGGCAGCGGCCTGGAAAACAGGAAGCCCTGCATCTCGTCGCAGCCGCAGTCGACCAGGAAGCCGCGCTGCGCTTCCGTCTCGACGCCTTCCGCCACCACCGACAGGCCCATGCTGTGCGCCAGCAGGATGACGGCGCGCGTGATGGCCATGTCATCGGCATCGTCCGGGATGTCGCGCACGAATGAGCGGTCGACCTTGAGGCAGTCCACCGGGAAGCGCTTCAGTACCGAGAGGGAAGAGTAGCCGGTGCCGAAGTCGTCGATGGCCACCTGCACGCCGACTTCGCGCAATTCCTCCAGCGTGGCGATGGCGCGCTCGACGTTCTGCATGACCATGCTCTCGGTGATTTCCAGTTCCAGGTATTCCGGCCGGAAATCCGGCTGGTCGATGAGCACGCGGATGCGTTCCGCCAGATTGCGCTGCAGGAACTGGCGCGGCGACAGGTTGACGGCGATGCGCAGCGGCGGCAGGCCCTGTTCCTGCCACAGCCGCGACTGGCGGCAGGCGCGGGCGATCACCCATTCACCGACTTCGAGGATCAAGCCGTTCTCCTCAAGGATGGGAATGAACTTGTTCGGCGGCACCAGCCCCAGTTCGGGACTGCGCCAGCGCAACAGGGCTTCCACGCCGGTGATCGCGCCGCTGCGCAAGTCCACCTTGGGCTGGTAATGCAGTTCGAACTCGTCGCGCTCCAGCGCGTGGTGCAGTTCGGCGCCGATCTCCAGCCAGTCGGCGGCGGCGCGGTTCATTTCCGGGTCGAAGAAACGGTACTGGCCGCGGCCGGCATGCTTGGCGCTGTACATGGCCTTGTCCGCCGCCATCAGCAGCGCCTGCAGGTTGTCGCCATCCTGCGGGAAGATGGCGAAGCCGAGGCTGGCGCCGGGCACGATCTCGCGGCCTTTCAGAATGACGGTCGGGCCGAGGGCATCGAGGATCTTCTGCGCCACGATGGTGGCGTCCTCCGGCCTTGCCATGTCGGTGAGGACGACGACAAACTCGTCGCCGCCCTGGCGCGCCACCGTGTCGCAGCCGCGCAGGCAGCCGGACAGCCGGCGCGCGATTTCCTTCAGCAGCTCGTCGCCGGCGTCGTGGCCGAGGGTGTCGTTGATGATCTTGAAGCGATCCAGGTCGACGAAGCCGACAGCGACCAGGCCATTGTTGCGCTTCGCGTGCGCCAGTGCCTGGCCGAGCCGGTCGTTGAGCAGGTTGCGGTTGGGCAGGCCGGTCAGGTTGTCGTGGCTGGCGATCTCCGCCAGGCGCGCCTCGTAGGCGCGGCGTTCGGAGATGTCCTGCAGCACGCCGGTCATGCGCAGCGGACCGGTATCGTGGTATTCCATTTCGGCCTTGGTGTGCACCCAGCGGATGTTTCCATCGGGCAACTGAACGCGATAGTCCAGTTCCGACGACAATACCTCGCCGTTGATGACATCGTCGAGCTTGCTCTTCAGCGCCGCGCGGTCGTCCGGGTGGGTACGCTCCATGGCCAGGCTGGTGTGCGGTTCCGCTTCGTAGGGATCGAAGCCGAGAATGCGGTAGGTTTCCTCCGACCACTGCAACGCCTGCGTGCGCATGTCCCATTCCCAGCTGCCGACGTGCGCCAGTGCCTCGGCGCGGCCGAGCAGGGCTTCATTGCGGCGCAGGGCGGCCTCCGCCTCGTTGCGCGCGACGGCGGCGCGCAGGGTGGCGAGCGCATGGCCGATGTCGCGGGCGAGGTCCTGCAGCAGGTCGCATTCCGCTTCGCCGAAGGTGTCGTTGGTGGCGTAGATCACCAGCGCGCCTTCGATCGTCTCGCCGACGATCAGCGGAAACGAGGCGCAGGCGTTGAATTTCATTTCCAGCGCGAAGTCCAGCCACGGCTGGTAGAGCGGATCGGTGAGGACGTCGCGCACGATGCATGGCGTGCCGCTGCGCAGGGCGCGGCCGACGGTGCCGTGCCCCCGCACCTGGTGTTCGTCCCAGGTGACGATGCCGCTGCCGAGGCGCTCGTGCATGGCCGGGTCGCCGGCGCCGGCGCGCAGCACGGCGCGCTTGTCCGGCCCGTGCTCCTTGCCGGCGATCCAGACAAACGAATAGCCGCCGGTGGCGACGACGATTTCGCAGGCATGCTGCAGCAGCGCGTTCTCATCGGTTGCCTCGCGCGCCACCTGCGTGACGGCGGAGAGCATGCGCAGGGCGCGGTTGGTGCGCTGCTGTTCGATTTCGCGGCGCACCTGGGTCGTCACATCCTGGGTGGAACCGATGATGCGGGCCGGCCGGCCGTCGCGGAACTCCGCCTCGCACTGCATGTGCACGTGGCGCACCACGCCGTCTTCCCAAACGACGCGGTGCTCGATTTCCACCGATGAGGTGTCGCCCTCCATGAGCGAACGGATGTTTTCGGCGACGCGGGCGCGGTCGTCCGCATGCGTGCGCGCGATTACCGCGTCCTTGCTCGGTTTGGCGTCGCCCGGCTCGTAGCCGAAGATCCGGTACATCTGGTCGGACCAATACACCTCCTGCGTCAGCAGATCCCAGTCCCAGCTGCCGACGTGGGCGATCTGCTGGGCGCGGTCGAGGATGGCTTCGCTGCGCCTGAGTGCCGCCTCCGCCAGGCCACGCTGCTCGGCACCGCGCAGGGCGTTGATGGCATAGCTGATGTCGGCCGCGAGGTTCTCCAGCAGGGCGCATTCCTCCGTGCCGAAGGCATCGGTCGTGGCGGCGTAGATGACCAGTGCGCCGGCCGTATCGCCGATTTGCAGCGGGAACGACGCCACCGAGGCGTAGCCGCGCTGCAGCAGCGCGATGCGCCACGGTGCGGCACGCGGTTCGCGCGCCGTGTCGCGGAAGATGCAGGGGCGGCCGGTACGGATGGTGGTGCCGGCGTTGCCCTGGCCATTCGGGGCGGTCTCGTCCCACGAAATGTTGGCGTCCTGCAGGAAGCCGTCCTCGAAGCCGTCGAAGGCCACCGGCGTGACGGTCTTGTCCGCGTCGTGCTCGGCATAGCCGATCCAGGCAAAACGGTAGCCGCCGACCTGGATGATGATGCGGCAGATCTCGTCGAGCAGTTCCATCTGGCTGGCGGCGTCGCGCATCGCCTGGTTGGCTGCGGAAAGCAGCCGCAGCGCGCGATTGACCTGCCGCACCTCCTTCTCGCGCTGCACGGCGGCGCTGGCGATCCGCTCCCGCTCGGCTTCGAGCCGGTTGATGCCGATCGCCGCGCGCAGCATGAGCATGAAAAGCACGGCGAAGGAGACGCCGCCGATGATCGCGCCGCCGGCCGGCGCGCTGAACCATTCCTGCTGCAGGCCGCGCGCCAGCAGCCCGCCCACCAGCAGGAGCATGGCGAGCGCCGCCGGCAGCATGCGGCGCAGCAGGATGCCGCCGCCGGTGCCGCCGGCCAGCAGGCCGACCAGGCCGGCGCGGTTCCAGATCGCCAGCGGAATGGCGGTGCCCAGCGCCAGCCCGGCGACCAGGGCGGCAACCGGCACGGCGGCGAAGCCGCGCACATGCAGCAGCTCGACGCCACCGAAGGCATAGCTGGCCAGGCCGATCAGGTTGGCGAGGAACACGGCAAAGGCCAGCCATTCCGAAGTGTGGCCGACGTAACCCCAGCGCCCGCCGGCCAGCAGCAATGCCAAGGCAGCAAACAGCAGGGTAAAGGCGGATTGCGGCGCGACCGGCAGCTGGTAGGATGGCTCCGGCAGCAGGTTCAGGTGGAATGCGGCGCTGCCCGGCAGCAGCAGCGCCGCCGCAACTTCCGCGACCTCGGCGGCCGCCAGCGCGGCAAGGCATCCCGCGGCGACGAGGGAAACCTGGCGCGCCCAGCCGGCCGGTCCGGCAGCGCGGGCGGCGACGGCGATGCCGGCGAGGAGAAAGCCCAGCGCCGTGTCCGGCATCATTGCCACGCCTTCCAGCGCCGCCCGTGTCAGGGTGTCGCTTGCCGTCGTCCAGCCGGCGAGCACCGTGAGCGCGAGAGCAAGCAGCAGCCCGGCGCAGGCAAGGGCCGTGCGCCGGGCGAGCCTGGGTTGTGCGAAATGGGCGCCGGTGTCCATGGTGTAAACTTCGTCTCCCTGATTTATCGGAAGAAAATCGCGGACCTTGAGCGCGGTGGACCGCGCGACGGTGCTCCGCTTTCCCGCGCCCGGCATGAGCAGACCGATTCGTAGCTACGTCCTGCGGCAGGGCCGCGTTTCGGCCGCCCAGGCGCGTGCCCATGAGCACTTGCTGCCGCGCTACGGCCTGGCTTTTTCCGGCCAGGTTGCTGATTGGAATGCGGTTTTCGGCCGTGAATCGGCGAAGATCGTGGAAATCGGTTTCGGCATGGGCGAGACCACGGCGGCGATTGCTGCGGCGCACCCGGAAAATGACTACCTGGGCATCGAGGTGCATACGCCGGGCGTCGGCGGCCTGCTCAAGCTGATCGCCGAGGCCGGGCTGGGCAACCTGCGCATCGTCCAGCACGATGCCGTCGAGGTGCTGCGGCACATGGTCGCACCGGCCACCTTCGACGGTGCGCACGTCTTCTTTCCCGACCCCTGGCCGAAAAAGCGCCACCACAAGCGGCGCCTGATCCAGGCCGAATTCGTCGCGCTGCTGGCCAGCCGCCTGAAGCCGGGCGGTTATCTGCACCTGGCCACCGACTGGCAGGAATACGCCGAGCAGATGCTGGCGGTCCTCAGCGCCGAACCGCAATTGGCCAACACGGCTGCCGGTTTCGCGCCGCGGCCGGTCTGGCGCCCGCAAACCAAGTTCGAGACGCGCGGCCTGAAGCTCGGCCACGGCGTCTGGGACGTCGTTTTTCGCCGGACCTGAGCGGCCGCCGGCAGGGCCGGCCCGTCCGCCGCGCCGGACCCGATGGCGCCTGCGCGCCTGGCCGGCTGCCCTGAAATCCGCCGGCGCCCGCGCGGCGGCGGCGTGACATGCAGGTTTTTCCCCGGCGGCCGGCGTGAATCCATTAAACTAACTTTAGTTAGCGATTTCCGCTGTGCACATGACGCTGTCCCGCCGCGACTTTCTTGCCCTCCTGCCCATGCTGCCGGCGCTCGCCGCGGCGGCCGACGCGCCGCTGCGCCTCGGCATCGTGCCCTACCTGACGCCGCGCCGGCTGGTCACGCTCTACCGGCCGCTCAATGCCCTGCTGGAGCGGACGCTGGAGCGGCCGGTAGTGATTTCCTCGGCGCCGAGCTATGCCAGCCACCTGGAGCGCCTGCGCGCCGGCGAATACGACGTGACGGCGGATTCCCTGCCGATCGCCCGCATCGCCACGCGCGAACTCGGCCACGTCGCCCTGGCGCGCACGCGCGTGGCGCTGCTGCCGGTGCTGGTACGGGCAGCCGACCGGCCGCTCGCCGACGTTACCGCCCTGCGCGGCGGCACCGTCGTGGTGAGCGACCGGCTGGCGGCCCTGACGCTGATCGGCCTGCGCTACCTTCGCGACCACGGTCTGGCGCCGGGACAGGATGTGCGAGTCGTCTCGGCCGGCACCCATGCCAATGCCTTCAATCGCCTGCTCGCCGGCGAGGCCGACGCCGCCGTCGTGTCGCGCACGGCGATCCGGCAGCTGGAGCCGGCGCTGGTCGAGCGCACCGCCATCATGGCCGAACTGCCGAGCGCGCTGTCGGCGGTGGTGTACCACGCCGCCCCCCGCCTGGCCGGCGAGGCGGGGCGCCTGTCCGAGGCGATGCTCGAGTTCGCCGAGCGCTCGCCCGAGGGCCGCGCCTTCATTGGCGAACTCGGCCACGTCGGCTTGCTGCCGGTCGGCGGCGAACTGGCGGCGGCCGATCCGCTGGTGGTGGAGTTCTACCACCAGCTGGCCCTGCGCGAGGAGCGATGAGGTTTCGCGACCTGCCATTCCGTACCGCACTGGCGCTGCTCGCCAGCGCCGTCACCACCGTCGCGCTGCTGGCGTTGTCCCTGATGCTGTCGTTCCAGTTCATTCGTTCGTCGGAGGAACTGGCGCGCCAGCGCGCCGACTCGGCCACCGACCTGCTGACGGTGGCGCTGATGGCGCCGATGATCGAGCGCAACTATGCCGTCGCGGCCGAGGTGGTGAAGCTGGCGGAGGCGGTGGACGACATCGCCTTCATCCGCCTGGAGGCGACCGACGGGCGGGAAATCGCCCGCGCCGGCGCGCCGGAAGCGGCCGGCTGGCTGCCCACGGCGACGCGGCGCACCGCCATCGCGGAGGAGGGCCTGGTTTTCGGCTGGGTCGAAGTGCAAACGGCGACCGGTGCCATCGCCAAGGCGTTGCGCAACGCCGTGTTCGCCGTGGTCTTCGCCATCGCCATTGCCGGTGTCCTGGCGGCACTGGTGTTTCGCGGCGTGGCGCAATTGCTCAGCCGCGACATGGAAGCGCTGGCGCGGGCGACCCGCGCGATTGCCGCCGGCGACTGGTCGGCGCGTGCGCAGGTGGAAGGGCGCGGCGAACTGGGCGAACTGGCCGACGCCTTCAATCGCATGGCGCAGACGGTCGGTGAACACCTGGCCGCGGTGACGCTGGCGGAAGCCCGCAGCCGCGAGCTGGCCGACGCCGAACGACGCGAGCACGGCCGGCTGATGTCGCTGTTCGCGACGCTGGACGAGGGCCTGTTGTTCGCCGACGAGGACGGCCGCGTGCGCTGCGTCAATCCTTCGTTTTTCCGCCTGTGGCGCCTCGACGTGCTGGCCGTCGCGCCGGAGATCGTCGGCCGGCCGGCGGCGCTGGCGCTGGCGCCCTCGCCGGTGCGCCTGCGCGGCAGCCTGCCGCACGTCCTCGTGCCCTATGACGAAACGACGCGGCGCGAGCTGGCGCTGGCCGATGGCCGCGAGGTCGTGCAGACGTCGCTGCCGGTGCGCGACGAAGCCGGCCACATCGGCCATCTGTGGGTGTTCGAGGACGTCACGCGTGAACGCGAACAGATGCGCCAGCTGGCGTTCCTGGCCGACCGCGACGCGCTGACCCATCTCTACAACCGCCGCTCGTTTTCGCGCGAACTGGAGCGGGGCATTGCCGAGGCGGCGCGTGCCAACGGCTGCCTGGCGGTGTTTCTGCTCGATCTGGACGAGTTCAAGGAGATCAACGACTCGCTCGGGCATGCCGCCGGCGATGCCCTGCTGGTGCGGCTGACCGGCGCGCTGCTGGCGTCGATCCGCCAGAACGAGACGCTCGCCCGCCTCGGCGGCGACGAGTTCGCGTTGATCGCCACTTGCGCGGACGGCGAGGAGATCCAGAGCATCGGCGAGCGCCTGTTGCAGGTGGTGGCGCAAACGCCGTTCGCCTTCGAGGGAAAGACATTGCGGTTGTCGGCAAGCATCGGCGTCAGCCGCTATCCGGCCGACGGCGGGACCGAGGCCGAGCTGCTGGCGATGGCTGACGCCGCCATGTACCAGGCCAAACAGGCGGGGCGCAACGCCGTGCGCCTGTATCGCGGCGACGACGGCCGCGAAGGCATCGAGCGACTGGCGATGAAGGACCGGCTTGCCGCGGCGATCGAGCATGGCCATTTCGAACTGCACTGGCAAGGCGTCTGGCGTGTCGACGGGAGCCTGTCGCACCTCGAGGCGCTGCTGCGGCTGAGTGGCGACGATGGCAGCCTGGTGGCGCCGGCCCAGTTCATTCCGCTGGCCGAGCGCAGCGGCCGCATCGTCGAGATCGATCGCTGGGTGGCTGACGCGGCGATCGCCCGCATGGCGGCGGCACCCGAAGTCAATATCGCCGTCAACGTCTCCGGCCGCACCGTCTGCGAGCCATCCTACATCGACCACGTCGCCGCTGCCCTGCGTGCCGCATCGGTGGCGCCGGCGCGGCTGATCGTCGAGATCACGGAGACCGCGGCGGTCGGCGACTTTGTCGAGGCGCGCACCTTCATCGAGCGCCTGCGCGGCATGGGCTGCCGCATCGCCCTGGACGATTTCGGCGCCGGCTATTCGTCCTTCGTCTACCTCAAGCACCTGCACGCCGACATGGTGAAGATCGACGGGCAGTTCATCCGCAACCTGCCGGAGGATCGGGAAAACCAGGTATTCGTGCGCGCCATCGCCGAAGTGGCGCGCGGCATGGGCGCCGAAGCGGTGGCGGAATTCGTCGAATCGGCCGAGACGGCAGAGTTGCTGCCGGCGCTTGGCGTCTACCTGATGCAGGGACGCTACTTCGATCCGCCGCACCGCGACCACGCGGCCCTGGCGGACGGCCCGGCCCGGCTCAGGCCGGCAGGAACATCTGCAGGAGGTCGTTGAGGAAACGCCGGCCGAGCGCGGTCGGCGCGATGCGCTCGCCGACCGGCTGCAGCAGGCCGCGCGCGACCGCCGCGTTGCATTCCGCCTGTACGACATCCAGCGCCAGTCCGGTTCTTTCCGCGAACAGCCGCGCCGGCACGCCGGCGTTCAGGCGCAGTGCGTTCATCATGAATTCGAAGGGCAGCGCCGCCGCAGCCACGGCGTGCGCCTCCTGCACGGCATCTCCGCTGGCGGCGGCGCCGATATAGGCCTGCGGTTGGCGCTGGCGCATCTCCCGGCGAATGCCGGCGGGGGAGGATAGCTTGCCGTGCGCGCCGGCGCCGATGCCGAGGTAGTCGCCGAAGCGCCAGTAGTTGAGGTTGTGGCGGCATTCGCTGCCGGTGCGCGCGAAGGCCGAGGTCTCGTAGTGGTCGTAGCCGCGCGCGGCGAGCGCCTCCTCGACGGTGTCCTGCATCTGCGCCGCGAGGTCGGCATCGGGCAGCGGCGGCGGCGCGCGGTGGAAGGCGGTGTTCGGTTCCAGCGTCAGGTGGTAGGCGGACAGGTGCGGCGTGCCGAAGGCGGCCGCCGCGGCGATGTCGGCGCGCGCTTCTTCCAGCGTCTGGCCGGGCAGGGCGTACATCAGGTCGAGGTTGACCCGGTCGAAATGCTTGAGCGCCAGCTCCGCGGCGCGGCGCGCTTCCTGCGCATCGTGGATGCGGCCGAGCGCGGCGAGGTGGCGCGGATTGAAGCTCTGCACGCCGACCGACAGGCGATTGACGCCGGCGGCGCGGTAGCCGGCAAAGCGGCCGGCCTCGGCCGTGCCGGGATTGGCCTCCAGGGTGATTTCCGCCTCGGGCAGCAAAGTCAGTCTGGCGCGCACGGCGCCGAGCAGGGCGTCGACCGATTCGGGCGCGAGCAGGCTCGGCGTGCCGCCGCCGATGAAGACGCTGACCACCGGCCGGCCCCACACCCGCGGCAGCGACTGCTCGAGGTCGGCGACCAGCGCGGCGAGGTAGCGCGCCTCCGGGATGCCCTCGCGCGCCTCGTGCGAGTTGAAGTCGCAGTAGGGGCACTTGCGCACGCACCAGGGGAAGTGGACGTAGAGGGAAAGCGGCGGCAGGGAAGTCAGCCCGGTCGGCGCGACGCGGCGACCCTCCTGAGCGATCGGAATGACGCGGCGCGTCACGAAAGGAATCAGAGCCCCGCGCGCAGGCGCTCGGCGAGCCTGGCGAAGGCAATGGCGCGGTGGCTGATGGCGTTCTTCGCTTCCGCCGTCAGTTCCGCCGAGGAGCGGCCCGTCGCCGGCACGAGGAACAGCGGGTCGTAGCCGAAGCCGCCCGTGCCGCGCGCCGCCGTCAGGATCTCGCCGTGCCATTCGCCCTCGGCGATGACCGGCTGCGGGTCGGAGGCCGAGCGCAGCAGCACCAGCACGCAGACGTAGCGGGCGCGGCGGTCATTCCGTTTGGCGAGTTCGGCCAGCAGCCTGGCGTTGTTGCGCGCGTCGCGCGTCTCGCGGTCGCCGTCGCGGCCTCCGTAATAGGCGGAATGCACGCCCGGTTCGCCGCCGAGGGCCGGCACGCACAGGCCGGAGTCGTCGGCGAGCGCCGGCAGGCCGGAGAGCTTCGCGGCGTGGCGCGCCTTCGCCAGCGCGTTCTCGAGGAAGGTACAGTGCGGCTCCTCCGCCTCGGGGATGGCGAAGGCCGACTGCGGCAGGACTTCAATGTTGAAGGGTGCGAACAGCGCGGCGAACTCGCGCAGCTTGCCGGGGTTGTTGGAGGCGAGGACGAGTTGCTTCATGCGTTGGCATCCGCGAGATAGAGGTATTTCTGGAAGCCGGCGAACACGCGGCCGATATCTTCGGGCTTGCCGAGGTCGGCCACGGCGTCGGCGATGGAGTCGTGGTACTTCAATTTCAGCAGCGGCGTCAGTTTGGCCTGGTCGAGTTCTTCCACGCCGATGCTGACATAGTGCGCCAGCACGAAGTCGAGGAACGCGCGTTGCCGGTCGCTGAAATGCGGGCCGATCTGCGCCTGGGCGCGGCCGGCCCGCTCCTTGCGGGTCAGTGGCTCCAGGGCATAGGCGACATGCGCCAGCACGTCGAACAGGTCGCTTTGCTCGGCGTCGATGAGCTTCTGCATTTCGGCCAGCTGCTCGTGGCCGAAGCCCTTTTCCGCCAGCCCTTCGAGCAGCTTCCGGCGCGTGTCGGGCGTGCTCCACAACCGGCGCAGTTCCTCCTCGTCCCTGAAGAATTCCGGCAGCCTGCCGAACAGCGCCTCCATGAACTGCGCGGCCGACATCGGCGTCCCGTCGGGATGCCAGAAGCTCGTCGCCGTCATGTGCTGGATGTGGCGCGCCTTGCCGTCGGCGAGCTTCACCTTGACCCTGCGGCGTGGCGGCGGGCGATCGTCGGGGTCCGCTTCGCGCACCTCCAGCGGCGGGCGGGACGCCGGCGAAGGATAGGCGACCTCCGGCTCATCGGGTGCAATGGGTTCGCCGTCCCACTCCGGGTCGTTGAAATGGTGGTGCGCCCGGACAAAGTCGTAGAGGGTGAAGTAGTCCTTGCCCTCATAGAGCCGCGTGCCGCGGCCGATGATCTGCTTGAACTCGATCATCGAATTGATCGGCCGCAGCAGCACGATGTTGCGCACGTTGCGCGCATCCACGCCGGTCGACAGCTTCTGCGAGGTGGTCAGGATCGTCGGGATGGTTTTCTCGTTGTCCTGGAAGTCGCGCAGCCACTGCTCGCCGAGCGCCCCGTCGTCGGCGGTGACGCGCTGGCAGTAATTGGGATCGGCGCTGGTCTTGACCTGGTTGATCAGGTCGCGGATCGCCAGCGCATGGGTCTGGTTGGCGCAGAACACCAGCGTCTTTTCGCGCTGGTCGATCTGGCCCATGAAGATCTCGACGCGCTTCTTCTCGCGCTCGCGAATCTCGATGATGCGGTTGAAATCCTTTTCCTCGTAGCGCCGGCCGGCCTCGATCTCTCCCTCGACCACGGTGTCGTCGGGCGTGAACACGTAGTCGTCCAGCGTCGTGGCGATCTGCCTGACGCGGAAGGGCGTCAGGAAGCCGTCGTTGATGCCGTCCCTGAGCGAATAGACGAACACCGGCTCGCCGAAATAGGCATAGGTGTCGATATTGTCCTTGCGCTTCGGCGTGGCCGTCAGGCCCAGCTGCACCGCCGGCGCGAAATAGTCGAGGATGCTGCGCCAGTTGCTCTCGTCGTTGGCGCCGCCGCGATGGCATTCGTCGATGACGATGAAGTCGAAGAAGTCGGGCGGATATTCTCCGAAATACGCAGTGTCCCCCGTGCCGCTCGTGAAGGTCTGGAAAATGGTGAAGAACAGGCTGCCGTTCTTCGGCACCTTGCCCTTCTTGCGAATGTCGTCCGGCGCGATGCGCACCAGCGCATCGTCGGGAAAGGCCGAAAATGCGTTGTAGGCCTGATCGGCGAGGATGTTGCGGTCGGCGAGGAACAGGATGCGCGGCCGGCGCGTGGGCTCTCCGCTCAGGTTCCAGCGGCTGTGGAACAGCTTCCAGGCGACCTGGAAGGCGATGAAGGTCTTGCCCGTGCCCGTCGCCAGCGTCAGCAGGACGCGCTTGCGCCCCCCGGCCAGCGCGGCCAGCACGCGCGCGACGGCGATGTCCTGGTAGTAGCGCCCCTGGAAGAAGCCGCCCCGGTCCTCGAACGGCACGGCGGCGAAACGGTCGCGCCAGGCATCCGGCGCGGCGAAGGTGAGGGCCCAGAGTTCGTCGGGCGTCGGAAAGCCCGCCCGTTCGCCTTCCTGCCCGGTCTGCATGTCGATGCCGTAGACGCCCCGGCCGTTGCTGGCGTAGCCGAAGCGGATCGCCAGCTTGCCGGCGTAGTCCTTGGCCTGGCCGACGCCTTCGGTGAGTTCCTTGTCCCAGGCCTTCGCTTCCACCACCGCCAGCCGGGTGTTGCGGTATTCGAGCACGTAGTCGGCGCTCAGCGCCTTGCCGCGCCGGCCCGCGCCCTCCAGCCGGCCGAGCGTGATCGGGTACTCGCGCCGGATGCGGCTGCCTTCCACCTTGCCCCAGCCGGCGGTGGCGAGGGACGGGTCGATATGCTCGGCGCGGGTTTCGGCTTCGTTCATGCGTTCTTCAGTGCGCGGCGATGAGTCAAGTATCAGTCAAGTAATGGGACAAGCCAGTTTGAAAAGTCGGCGCTGGCGGGACGGTGGGGCGTCTAAATTGGCAACCATATGATAGTTAATGATATTTTGATTTCTGTGCTGTACATGGCGTTTAGCGTCTAAATGAAAATCACGCCCAGTAGGGGATATAGCTCCGGTAGCGCAGGGAAGCCTGCTCCGGGTCGGCAATCTTGATCTTGTCTGCAGCAACTGCATCGCGAATCGTGCGAGAAGCTGACTCTGCCTTGCTTGCCGGCAAGCCAAACCGCTCGCGCAATGTCTGGTTCGTCATCCGCTGATTGCAAACGTAGCAGAGGCAGCAGTGCTGATAAGCTGCCCGGATACGCTCGTTGCGATCCATCGTCTCGAAATCCTTGTGGCTGAACAGCACGGCGGTCGTCCGTACCTCGCCGACGCGGAAATCCGGCGCAGGCAACTGATGGGCTTCAACCGCCTTCACCACCTTGTCCACCCCACTGCCCTTTTCCTCGCAGATGCCAAGCCGGCGCATCAGGTCGGCCAGCTTTTCATTGCGCGAGCGATACTCGTCGATGAAGCGTTCCACGCTGATCGGCGGCGTGCCGGGGTTCGATATTTCTACCCGGTCGGCGTACATCTCGATCATCACCGAGGCCCCCGTCGCCAGAAAGTCCTGATGCACCAGCGCATTGGCGATCAGCTCGCGCAGCGCCTGCTTGGGGAACATCTTGACCTCTTCGCGCACCACCTGCTCGACGCTGCGGTTGAGCGGCGCGGCGGAGTGGACGAAATCCACCAGGCTCTCGAAGCCCACTGCATAGCCCCGGTTGCCCGGCTTGTCCTCGCGGGTTTGCGTCTTGTCGATGCCCTCGTAGATCACCACGCGCGGCGCCTTGCGCGCCAGCGTCGGGGAAAAGGCATCCAGCCGCTTCGCCAGCAGTATCGCGGCCAGATTGCCGATCGACCAGCCTTCCGGCGTCAATGCGATCAGGCCCTCGCCGGACAGCCGCGCCAGCACGCCGTCGCGCGTGGTCGGATAGGGCAGGTTGGAAAGATCGAAGTAGGTCTGCGTGTCCAGCAGCGCGATTACCTCGTCGGCGCTGGCATTCGCTTTCGCGGCTTGGGCAAACCAGTCCGGCTGCCCTTCGGCGAAGATGCGGCGCAGGTGATCTGGCGTCATCGGCACCAGATCGTCACCGGCCCGCATCAGGTAGGCACCGTCGATTTCCAGCGGCTGCCCCTGCGGGCGCGGGGGTATCTCGAATACCAGCACCCGGCCGTCGGCATGGGCGAGTTCATGGGCATTCACGCGGATATGCAGCTTGTCCACGATGCGCGCCTTGATGTCGTTGAGGGCGGTCGCCGCGGCGAAAGCCTGCGTCCCCACCACCCGGCGCGGCGGCCGTCGGAGACGCCCAGCACCAGATGCCCGCCGCCCTCGTTGGCCAGCGCCACGCAGTAGCGCAGCAGCTTCGCGGTATCGAACTGCAGCTTCGCTTCCTTGAATTCCAGATGCTCGGATTCGGCGGGAGCGGAAAGCCAGCGGTTGAGGGTGTCGAGCGAGATCATGGCAGGCGAATATTACAACGCCCCGGAAAATGCCTCATGCAGCAGCGACTTCTTCAACTCGTCCAGCGCCGCGAGTTTTTGCTGGTAGAGGGATTCGAGGTGTTGTGTTTCTTCGGCCAAGGACGCAAGTTCTGCGACGATACGCTTTTGCTCGGTGATCGATATAGGGAATGTGACGACAACATGGCCAATCTTGGTTGGTGACGTGTGCCGAACTTTTACGCCGGAAGCACTGCCGTGAATTGCCTCCCGAACGTGCCGGGTATTGAACACATGGAAGAAGAATTCATTCGTCCATGCTACACATGATTTTGGGATGACGAGGCCCAGCCGCTGGTTGTGCAGAAATCTGTCGGACTCAGGTACGAGAATCGGGCTGCCAAGCAAACCAGCAGCTTGTTCGGTCATTGCCACGAGCAAGTCGCCTTCATTGAGTATGTAATCGCGTGGAATTTCGCCTGTGTAGTATTTCTGTTTATCGCCCCGGTCACGGTAGCCGCCAGATTCAAAAAAATTACCCGGCGTGAGCAGGACATAGTCGCCATCATTATTGAAAAATGTCCCCTCAAAAGCATAGCCATGCTTGATGTCACAGAGTTCGGAGAGTGGCTTTTCGTCCCACCCCTCCCCCCGCTCTGTGAAAACCTGCTGCAAATGGCTCTCGAACAAGGCGCGGGCGTTCTGGAGGTTCTGTTCGGCGTTGGTCTTGGCGGTAGCGATGGCGTCGAAAGCTTCGTCGAGGATGGCGACGATGTGGTGTTGTTCGGGTAGAGGAGGAAGTGCAATGGGAATTCCGGCAATCAGCGGGAGGTTCAGAGAAGGGTAGGCGTGATCTTGCACAAGGTTTTGTGCTGACACAGTGCGCAAGAAATAGAGCAGATAACGCCGATCGACCTTCGCCTCGTCACCGACGATGGTCGCAAGATGGCTGGAAACGTAACCATCCACGCCCATCATCACACGGTGATTTAAGAATGTTGAAGCTCCACTCTTTGGGAAAAGAATCGTCCCTGCTGGGAATCGACGAAGCCCCTTGATTCCTTCATCGTTCAGGTAATCCGTTGACTCGAGCATGTCACCAAAACGGATGCGTCCCGCGTCAGACGTACGAAAGAACGGGTGAATTCCATCAACAAAAAAGGTGTCGCCTTGTGGGGCCGAATTACCTGCCCCAACTTGGGCGACAGAACCTAGCGTTGTTTGTTGCCACCCTACCTTCACAGCAACGCCCTGATCTTCGCCAGCACTTCCGCACCCTCTGCATCCAGCGCGGCAATTTCGTCGAGAATGTCCTGCGGGCTGCGGTGGGCGATGGCCTCGTTGTCGTTGGGATTCTTCACCGAGAGGTCGCAAGCCGCCGTATCACCGGCACTGACTTTTACGCTCCAGCTTTTCGGCGAGTCGGCGAAGGTCTTTTGCAGCTCGACGAACTCGGCGAGGTCGGCGTCGTTGAGCGGGTTGGTCTTGCCGAGGTTGCGGCCGGGGTCGAGCTGGTAGTACCAGATGCTGCGCGTCGGCGCGCCTTTCTCGAAGAACAGCACGATGGTCTTGACGCCGGCGCCCTGGAAGGTGCCGCCGGGGCAGTCGAGGATGGTGTGCAGGTTGCAGCTCTCCAGCAGCAGCTTGCGCAGGCTCACCGAGGCGTTGTCGGTATTCGATAGGAAAGTGTTCTTGATGACCACCGCCGCGCGGCCGCCGGCCTTGAGCAGCTTGATGAAGTGTTGCAGGAACAGGAAAGCCGTCTCTCCCGTGCGGATCGGGAAGTTCTGCTGCACTTCCTTGCGCTCCTTGCCGCCGAAGGGCGGGTTGGCGAGGATGACGTCGAAGCGCTGGCTGTCCTGCACGTCGGCGAGGTTCAGCGCCAGCGTGTTGGCATGGACGATGTTAGGCGTCTCGACGCCATGCAGGATCATGTTCATGATCGCGATGACGTAGGCGAGCGACTTCTTCTCGATGCCGTAGAAGGTGCGCTCCTGCAGGGTCTTGAGGTCGGCCGTGGTCAGCTTGCCAGCCTTGAGGTAGTCGAAGGCTTCGCAGAGAAAGCCGGCCGAGCCGCAGGCGCCGTCGTAGATGCGCTCGCCGATCTTCGGCCTGACCACCTGCACCATGGCGCGGATCAGCGGGCGCGGCGTGTAGTACTCGCCGCCGTTGCGCCCGGCGTTGCCCATGCGCTTGATCTTCTCTTCGTAGAGCGCCGAGAGTTCGTGCTTCTCGGCCTGCGAGCGGAATTGCAGCTCGTCGATATGGTCGATGATCTCGCGCAGGTTGTAGCCGCTGTGGATCTTGTTCTTGATCTCGCCGAAGATCTCGCCGATCTTGTATTCAATGGTGTTCGGCCCGGCGGCCTTTTGTTTGAAAGCGTGGAGATAGGGAAAGAGCGTGCGATCGACGAAATCGCGCAGGTCGTCGCCGGTCAATGCCTTGTTGTGGTCGAGCTTTCCGTTCGCGTCCTTCGGCGCGGCCCAGCTTTCCCAGCGGTAGGGCGCGGCGAGGATGTAGCTGTATTTCTTGCCTTCCAGCGCGGCCTCGGCGGCCTTGTCCTGCTCCAGCCCGTCGAGGTACTTGAGGAACAGCAGCCAGGAGGTCTGCTCGGTGTAATCCAGTTCGGTGGTGCAGCCGGCTTCTTTCCGGAGGACGTCGTCGATGTTCCTGAAGGCCTGCTCGAACATGCCTGGTTGTCGTTTATCGCCGTTCCGCCAGGACTGACTTTTGTTCCGCGATGAGCTGCGCGATGCCGCGCTCGGCCAGGCCGAGCAGGGTGTCCAGCTCGGCGCGGCTGAACGGCGCGCCTTCCGCCGTGCCCTGCACCTCGACGAAGCCGCCGGCGCCGGTCATCACCACGTTCATGTCGGTGTCGCAGGTGGAATCTTCCGGATAGTCGAGGTCGAGCAGCGGCACACCGCCGCAGACGCCGACCGAAACGGCGGCGACGAACTCCCGCAGCGGGTTGCGCGCCAGCGCACCGGTGGCGATCAGGCGCGAGAAGGCATCGTGCGCCGCGACGCAGGCGCCGGTGATGGAGGCGGTGCGCGTGCCGCCGTCGGCCTGCAGCACGTCGCAGTCGATCTGCACGGTGCGCTCGCCGAGCGCCTCGAGGTCGGTGACGGCGCGCAGCGCGCGGCCGATCAGGCGCTGGATCTCCAGCGTGCGCCCGCTCTGCTTGCCCTTGGCCGCCTCGCGCGCGGTGCGCGTGTGGGTCGAGCGCGGCAGCATGCCGTACTCGGCGGTCAGCCAGCCCTGGCCCTTGCCGCGCAGGAATCCCGGCACGCCGTCCTCGATGCTGGCGGTACACAGCACCCGTGTGTCGCCGAACGCCACCAGCACCGAGCCCTCGGCATGGCGGGTGAAATGGCGGGTGAGGCTGATCGGGCGCAGTGCGTCGGCGGCGCGTCCGCCGACGCGGTTGGCTGGGTTCATTTCGAGTATTTCCGTATGGCGGCGTTGATTTCCTGGATGGCGCGCTCGATGTCCTCGTCGGACAGGTTGGGCACCGGCTGGTTGCCCTTGCGCGCCTTGGCGAAGGCATCCATCTGCGTTGTGAAACTGTCGATCGGCATGGTCTTGGTGGAAACGCCGCCGAGTGTGTCCTCGGCGTAGTTCTCCTCCCAGCGGATGGCGATGGCGGAAAGGTTGTCGGCATCGGCCCCGCCCTTCGCCTCGGCCTGGTTCATCAGCGCCGGCACCGCCTGGATGACGTTGCCGCTGGCCAGCGTGCGGCCGATCAGGTCGCGCGTGAGCGGCCCCCAGACGCCATCGGTACACAGCAGCAGTACGTCGCCGGTCATCAGCGGCGTTTTCTTCGAGTAGTCGATCTGCGGCGCATGGGCGCCGCCGAGGCAGCTGAAAATCCGGTTGCGCGCCGGGTGGTGGGCCGCCTCTTCGGCCGCCAGCAGGCCGTCATCGACCATGCGCTGGACGCGCGAATGGTCGCGCGTCTCGCCGATGACGCGGCCCGAGCGCAGGGCGTACAGGCGCGAATCGCCGGCGTGCGCCCAGTAGGCGATCGAGTCCTGCACGATGCAGGCGACGCAGGTGGTGCGCGGCGCCTCCGGCAGGAAGCGGTCGGCAGCGTAGTCGAGAATCGCATGGTGCGAGTTGGACAGCGCGCCGGAGAGGAAGAGGAACGGATCCGGCAGCTTCGGATGCGCTTCGCGCTGGAAGCGCTCGGTGATGTACTGCACGGCAATCTGCGCCGCCACCTCGCCGTGCAGGTGGCCGCCCATGCCGTCGGCGACGACCATCAGCAGCGTGTCGCGCGAGTAGCAGTAGGCGATGCGGTCCTCGTTGGTCGGCCGTTTGCCCGGCCGGCTTTCCTGAAAGATGGTGAACTTCATGCCCGTGTCCCGGCCGCGCAGGCGTCCTGCGGAAGAAAGAGGTCGGCGAATCTCATCGTGCCATCAGCTCACGCATGCGCTGGCGCAGGTTGCCCAGCCAGGTTGTCTGCCGCGGCACCAGCCGCTGGCGGTCGGAGAGCGCCTTCTGCAGCGCGAACACGCTCTGCGGCCGCCCGAGGTGGTCCAGGTGCATGCACCAGTCGATGGTCTGCAGCAGCTGCGGCGAGTAGCTGCCCGACCAGCGCCGCACCGCCGGCACCAGGATATCCTTCACCGCCCGGGCATCGGCGGCCTGTGGCGCCGCCGCGGCGAGGCAGGCGTACATGCTGGCGCCGATGGAATAGATGTCGGTCCACGGGCCGAGCTGGTCGCGCTGGATGTTGAAGTACTGCTCCGGCGCGGCGAAGCCCGGCGTGTACATCGGCTTGAGCATCGGCGTGTCGGTGGCCAGCGTCTGCCGCGCCGCGCCGAAATCCAGCAGGACCGGCGCGCCGTCATTGCGCAGGTAGATGTTGGATGGCTTGATGTCCAGGTGCAGCAGCTTGTGCGTGTGCACCTCGCGCAGGCCGTTGAGCAGGCGGGTGAACACCGCGCGGATGAAGCTCTCGCGAATGGTGCCCTTGTGCCGCTGGATGTGCTCCTGCAGCGTGCGGCCGCGCTCGTACTGCATGACCATGTACACGGTTTCGTTGGCGCGGAAGAAGTTCAGCACGCGCACGACGTTGGGATGGGACAGCTTGGCCAGCGCGCGGCCTTCCTCGAAAAAGCATTTCATGCCGTAGCGGAACGCCGCGACGTTGTCCTCGGCGATCGACGGCAGTGCGTCGCCTTCGCTGCGCAGGGCGAGCGAATTCGGCAGGTATTCCTTGATCGCGACTGGCGTCTCGTCCTTGTCGAAGGCCAGGTAGACGATCGAAAATCCGCCGAGCGAGAGCTGGCGTTCGATGCGGTACTCTTCGAGCCGGTACCCCGGCGGCAGCGGAACGTTCGCTTGTGGCGGCATGAGGCGAGGGGCTAATATACGCCGTGATTGTCTCATTTTTTCGCCGTGCCGCAAGGCGCGGTTCAAGGTGACCCATGATTTCCAGCATGACCGGATATGCCGTGCAGATGCATGACAGCGGCCGCGGCACCCTGCATCTCGAGTTGCGCACGGTCAATTCGCGCTACCTCGACATGAGCTTCCGCATCGGCGAGGAGTTGCGCGTGGCCGAGCCGGTGCTGCGCGAAATGATCTCGGCGCGCCTCAATCGCGGCAAGGTGGACTGCCGCTTCTACCTGCTGCCGGCCAGCGCGGTGCCGCGCGAGATGGCGCCCAACCGCGCCTTGCTGCAGCAGCTGGCGCGCCTGCAGCTGGCGGTACGCGAACAGATCCCGGATGCCGGGCCGCTCAATGTCGCCGAAATCCTGCGCTGGCCGGGCATGCTGGGCGACGATACGCTCGACGTCGCGGCGCTGCAGGCGCAATGCGCGGCGCTCGGGCGCGCTGCGCTCGACGAACTGGTGGCGACGCGCCGGCGCGAAGGCGAGAAGCTCGCCGCCATGATCCTCGATCGCGTCGAGCAAATGCGCGCCCTCGTTGCCGATGCGGCGCCGCGCCTGCCGAAGGCGCTGGCGGATTACCAGGAGCGCATGGCGACGCGCCTGCGCGAGGCCGCCGCCAGCCTCGACGAGGAACGCATCCGCCAGGAAATGGGCCTGTTCGCCACCCGCGTCGACGTGGCGGAGGAGCTGAACCGGCTGGTCGCCCACCTGGATGAGGTGGCGCGCGTCGTCGGCAAGGGCGGCGCCGCCGGCAAGCGCCTCGATTTCCTCATGCAGGAACTCAACCGCGAGGCGAACACGCTCGCCTCCAAGTCGGTGTCCGCCGAAATCACCGGCATCGCCGTCGACATGAAGCTGCTCATCGAACAGATGCGCGAGCAGGTGCAGAATATCGAATAGCACCGGCAACCGGCCGAGCATCACGGGAGGGTGACGATGCGAAGGTGGACGTGGGGCAGCCGGCTGGCGGGCAGTGCGCTGTTCGCCGTCGCGCTGGGTGCGGCAGCGGCGGGTCTGCCCGGCGAGGTCGGCGGAGAGGTGGCGATGGGGCGCAACCTGACCGGCGACGAATGCCGGTTGCGCCGCGTCGCGCCGGGTGCCTGGGGCCGCGCCGCGGAACGCTACCAGATCTACTGCGACGGCTGGGCGCAGCCGAGCGGCGCGTTGACGCGCCTGGCGGCCGGCGAACGCACGGTGGCCTGGTGGACCGGCGATAGCCAGTGGGCGCAGGGCATCGCCGAATCCGGCGATTGCCTGCCGGCCCGGATCGAGGCGCGTTTCGAGGGCATCGATGCGGCGACCCGGCGCTGCGAACATCGCCTCGGCTGGCGCCGCCTGTTGCTCGCCGCCCGCAGCGGCGACTCGATCGTCGTCGCGGATTTCCTGCCGAACAATGCGCCGCTGGCCGAGCGCGCGCTGCTGGCGGCGCTGGGGCGCGTCGAACTCGACGCGCCGTCGCCGCAGGGGCGGCGGCTCGCCTCGCTCGCCGCCATGGAGGAGCTCTACGGCAAGGACGACCATCTGCCTTCGATCCGCGAACTCGGCAGCTATGCCGAACTGCAGGCACTGGCGTGGAGCCTGCAGGAGGCGCGCCAGTATCGCAAGTCCGAACTGGCTTGGCAGCGCGTGCTCGAGGTGCAGGAGCGGCTGTTCGGGCGCGCCAGCCCGGCGCTGATCGTCACGCTGCATGCGATGGCGCATCCGGTGCGCAACCAGCGCCGCTACGACGACGCCCAGGCGCTGATCGAGCGCGCCGCGCCGCTGGTCGCCCGCTCGGGCAACCCGCTGGTCGTCGCCCAGGACGCGATTCACCGCGCGTTCGATGCGTTTTCACGCCGCAATCCCGAGGCCGCCGCGTCCTTCGCCGAGAAAGCCGTGGGCGGCCTGAGCGACGTGGCCGGCCAGCGCGGCACCCTTTCCGAGGCCTACCATGTGCTGGCGCGCGCCCGCTACGCTCGCGATCCGGCGGCGGCGGAGCGCGCGGTGCGGCAAAGCTACCGGCTGCAGTACCAGGCGCAGGGCGCCCACGGCGTGTGGACCAATCGTGACCGCATCCTGCTGGCGCGCACGCTGGTGGCGCAGGGCAAGCTCGCCGAAGCACGCGGGCTGCTCGACGACGCGCTGCAGTCGGCCGAACTGATGTACGGCCGCGGCATCTGGTGGGCCAACGCGAAGGTCGTCGAGGGCGAGTTGCTGCGTGCCGGCGGCAAGCCGGCGGCGGCGCTCGATGCCTACCGTGCTTTCGCGGCCGTGGCGCAACGCCAGGAGTTCTCCTGCTACTACGGGCCTTGCTTGGGCCCGTACCTTGAACTGCTGCTGGCGCCGGCGACGGCGGACGCGGAAGCCGCCGAGCCGGCGCTGCGCGAAGCGTTTGCCGCGGTGCAGCTGGCCGAATGGCCGGTGGTGAGTGCCGCCATCAGCCAGCTGGCGGCGCGTGTCGGTGCGGCGGACGGCGCCGTGGCGGCGTTTGCGCGCGAGCAGCAGGACCTGGACGAGCGCGCCCGCCGCCTGCGCAGCCAGCTGCAGGCGGAAATGCGCAAGCCGGAGGACCAGCGTGCCGCGAAGCAAGAGGCGGCGACGGCGGCGGAGCTGCGGCAGCTCACCACGCAACTCGCCGAGCGCGAGCTTGCCCTGCAGGACCGCTTTCCCCGCTATGCGCAGCTGGTGTCGCGCACGCCGGTCGACGCCGCGCGCGCCGCCGCGCTGTTGCGGCCGGAAGAGGGCCTCCTCTACCTGACCTTCGTCGGCGAGGCGGGCTATGCTTTCCTGCTGCAGGGCGGCCGGATTCGGCTGCATGCGATGCCCCTGCCGGCGGCGACGCTGCGCGAGCAGGTGATGGCGTTGCGCCGCGGCCTGGTGATGGACGGCCGCCGGTTGCCGCGCTTCGATCATGCGCTCGCCCACGCGCTTTACCGCAGCCTGGTCGGCCCGCTGCTGGATGGCCAGGGCGACCTGCGCCGGCTCATCGTCGTTCCCTCCGGCCCGCTGCTCAGCCTGCCGCCCGATGTGCTGATCACCGAAGCGACGGCCGGCACCGGCGCGCCGGCCTGGCTGGCGCGCCGCTTCACCGTGGCGGTGGCGCCGAGCGTGCGTTCCTTCGTCGAGTTGCGTACGGCGACACAACCGTCCGCCGCCACGGCGAATTTCCTCGGCATCGGCGATCCGCGCTTTCTTGCCGGCGCGGCCGGGGCGAGCCGCGGCCGGCCGCACGTCGTCGCTGGCGCGGATGTCTGCGCCGAGAATCGCGATGTGCGCGCGCAGGTGGCGGCACTTCCCGCGCTGCCGGATTCGGCAGCCGAGGTGCGCGCCATGGCGAAGGCGCTCGGCGGCCGCGACGGCAAGCTGCTGCTGGGGGAACAGGCAACCAAGTCGGCGTTGCGCCAGGCGGCGCTGGAAGACCGCGGCATCATCGCCTTCGCCACCCACGGCCTGCTGCCGAACGAGCTGTTCTGCGAGACCGAGCCGGCGTTGGCGCTCGCACCCGGCGCCGTGGCGGACGCCGACGATGACGGCCTGCTGCGCGCCAGCGAGATCGCCACGCTGCGCCTCAATGCCAGCCTGGTCATCCTTTCCGCCTGCAATACCGCGGGGGCGGACGGGCAGTTCGGCGGCGAGAGCCTGTCCGGGCTGGTGCGTGCCTTCTTCTTCGCCGGCGCGCGCAGCGTGCTGGCGACGCACTGGCCGGTCGCCTCGGCGCCGACCGTCGAACTGACGACCGCCACGGTGCGCGCCGCCGCCAAGGGCCTCGCCTGGCCGGAAGCGCTGCGCCAGAGCAAGCTGAAAATGATGGACGCGGCGGCAACCGCCCACCCGTTCTTCTGGGGTGCGTTCAGCCTGATCGGCGGCGGCTGAGCCGCCGCCGGCTCACGCCGCCGGCAATTCCCGCGGTGGCCTCCATTCGGCCTGAAGCGCTGCGGCGACCGCTTCGTGCGCGATCTCGCCGGCGTGGACGTTGATGCCGGCGCGCAGGTGCGGATCGCCGGCGCAGGCGCGTTGCCAGCCCTGGTCGGCCAGCGCCAGCACGCGCGGCAGGGTGGCGTTGTTCAGTGCGAAGGCGGAGGTGCGCGGCACCGCGCCCGGCATGTTGGCGACGCAGTAATGCACGATGCCGTCGACGGCGTAGGTCGGTTGCCGATGCGTGGTCGGACGGGAAGTCTCGAAGCAGCCGCCCTGGTCGATGGAGATGTCGACCAGCACCGCGCCCGGCCGCATGGCGGCCAGCTGTTCGCGCTGCAGCAGACGCGGCGCGGCGGCGCCGGGCACCAGTGCGGCGCCAACCAGCAGGTCCGCCGACAGCGCGGCTTCTTCGATCGCCAGGCGTGTGGCGTGCAGCGTGCGCAGGCGCGGCCCGAACAGCTCGTCGAGCTGCCGCAGGCGCGGCAGCGAGGTGTCGAGGACACTCACCTCCGCGCCCATGCCGAGGGCGATCATGGCGCGCGAGGGAAGAGCGAAGCGCGGCCCCGATTCT
>CAZASE010000038.1:0-24549 GCA_964487715.1 uncultured Rhodocyclaceae bacterium
CCGCGCTCTGGTACGGCGACCCCTACGACGGCACCGTGCCGATGGGCAAGATGCCGCAGATGGACATCCCGGCGGACAAGGCGGTCGTCAAGCCGCGCTCCGAGAAGCTGGCGCTGATGCCGATGTGCGGCACGGCCTGCCACAACGGGGTCGGCCCGCAGTTCAATCCGCCGACCTTGCCGAAGGACAAGAGGCCCAAGCCGAACCCGACCATGGAGGCGATGGTGCCCGACCTCGCCAATCTCCAGCACGGTCGCGGCCGCATCTGGTGCATGGACTGCCACCACACGACCAAGCGCAACATGCTGGTCGACCACTTCGGCGATCCGGTCAGCTTCGACCAGCCGCAGCTCCTCTGCGGCAAGTGCCACGGCGACAAGCTGCGCGACTGGCGCGACGGCATCCACGGCAAGCGCATCGGCGAATTCGTCAGCACCGGCAAGAAGCGCTGGTTCACCTGCACCGAGTGCCACAACCCGCACAACGTGCAGGACGGCGCGCGCAACCGCGGTTTCGTGCAGCTGCAGCCCGAGCCCTCGCCCCAGCTGCCCAGGGGCATGAAGGACGCGAAGCACGAGAAGCTGCATCCGATCCCGCACTGAGGTTGCGTTGATGTCCGGCACCCCTGAAAAACCGGTCAGGGGCGACCCCACCTGGGTCGCCCCGGCGCTGACGCGCGACGAGCAGACGCGCAACGTCGGCAAGACGCCGGTCTTCTTCGGGCCGCCGCTGGCCATCCTCACCGACGGCCAGAAGAACACCATGGAGATCAGCGGCAAGCTCAATCGCACGGCCGAGCGCTACCTCGAGATCCAGAAGCACCACGGGCTGGAACTCTCCGAGCCGGAGCAGAAGTGCATTGCGCACATTTGCAATATCGGCTTCATGTCGCCGCTGGAAATCCGCGAGTTGCCCTTCGAGGTGCGCATGACGGCCTTCGAGTGCGCGGGTCTCGACAAGGCGGCGCTGGCGGCGAAGCTCGATGACGCCCGCTTCGCCGACCTCGTCGTCGTCGTCGAATCGCTCGGCTTTTGAGCCATCCATGACATCGCGGATGCAATGGGAGCCGCAGCACAGCGTCGGGAATGAAGCCCTCGACGCCCAGCACCGCGCCCTTCTTGCGCACTGCGCCGCCCTGGCCGATTGCGTCGCCGGAACCGGCGCGGAAGCAGAACGCAAGTTCCGCCAGGTCTTCGAGGAACTGATGGCGCTCTCGCGCGAGCACTTCGCGGCCGAAGAGGCGCTGCTCGAACGCGGCGGCTATCCCGATCTCGAAGCGCAACGGAACGAACGCGAGGAGTTCGACTACCTCGCAGCCGAGATCATCACCACCGAGAATTTCGACCGCGACGAGCTGCAGCGCTTCCTGTCCCTGTGGTGGACCGGCCACATCCTCGGCTCCGTCAACAAGCAGCGTGCCTTCCTGGCGCGGCAGCCGGCCCCCTGAAGCCGGGCCGGCCGCGCCGGCACACGCACCACCACACACGAAAGCCGGGCGCCCGATGGCCGCTCAGCGCCTCGGCTGCGGCAACAATACGGTCGCCAATGCCCCGAGGACCAGCCCCGCGCCGAGCAGTTCGTTCCAGCCCGGCTGCTCGCCGAGCAGCCACATGCCGCCGAGCACGCCGATCACCGGCGTCACCAGCGAGCTCAGCGAGGACACGGCCACCGGCACCATCAGCACGATGCGGTTCCAGGCCCAGTAGCAGAACATGAACGCGACGACGATGTTGTAGCCGAGGCCGAATGCCGGCCAGACCCCGATCGCGCGCCATTCGCCGGTTTCCAGCAGCAGCGCGCCGGCGATCATCGGCAGCGCACCAAGCAGCATGGTCCAGCCGGTCAGGCTGGTCGTCGCCATGGCCAGCGCGTAGCGTTTCAGCAGGACGACGCCGAGCCCCCAGGACATCGCCGCACCGAGCATGCACAGCGCGCCGAGCGGCGCGCCGCCGAGCAGGCGGCGGTCGGCGCCCATCAGCGCGACGACGCCCGCCAGGCCGAGGCCAAGGCCGAGCAGGCGGCGCGGGCTGAGCGAATCGTGCAGCAGCCACACGGCGAAGGCGGCGCTCCACAGCGGCATCGTGTAACCGAGCAGCGCCGCGCGGCCGGAGGGCATCAGCCCGACGCCGTAGATCATCAGTGCATTCCAGCCGATGATGTTCGTCAGGGTCAGCATCGCCAGTTTGCCGAAGGCCTGGCGCGGCACCGCCATCGACTGGCCGTCGAGCCGCCCGAGCAGCAGCACGCCGAGGCCGCCGAACAGCAGGCAGCCGCCGCGGAAGCTGAGCGGCGGCACGTCGCGCAGGACGATTTTCATGATCGGCCAGTTGAGGCCCCAGCCGATGGCGAGCAAGGCGAGCAGCAACAGGCCGAAGGGCGAGAGGTGGGATCGTTCTGCGGTCACGGGGTCGGCGGGAAATTCCGGCGCGGGTCGGGGCGGGCTGCCTGTATAATCCGGCCTTTCCGAAAGTCTAGCATCATGGAAGCCGAACGCCTGAACAGCCTTGCCAACCGCCTCTCGGGTCTTGCCGCGCGCGAGCAGGATCTGCGGAGGTATCTTTGACTTCGATGCCAAGCAGTCGAAGCTGAACGAAGTCAGCCGGGCCCTCGAAGACCCGGCCGTCTGGAACGACGCAGCGCGCGCGCAGGAGCTCGGTCGCGAAAAAAAGGCCCTCGAAGGCGTCGTGCTCACGCTCGGCACCATCGACCAGGGACTGCGCGACTCGCGCGAACTGTTCGAGATGGCGCGCGGCGAGAACGACGACGACACGCTGCTGGCCGTCGAGGCCGATGCGGAGTCGCTCGACCGGCAGGTCGCCGCCCTCGAATTCCGCCGCATGTTCAACAACCCGGCGGACCCGAACAACTGCTTCATGGACATCCAGGCCGGCGCCGGCGGCACCGAGGCGCAGGACTGGGCGTCAATGCTGCTGCGCATGTACCTGAAGTACTGCGAGCGCAAGGGCTTCGAGGTCGAGGTGCTGGAAGAGTCCGCCGGCGAAGTGGCCGGCCTCAAGACGGCGACGCTGAAGATTTCCGGCGACCATGCCTACGGACACCTGCGCACGGAAACCGGCATCCACCGTCTGGTGCGCAAGTCGCCCTACGATTCCAATGCGCGCCGGCACACCTCGTTTGCCAGCGTCTTCGCCTATCCCGAAGTCGACGACTCGATCGAGATCGACGTCAACCCGGCCGACGTGCGCGTCGACACCTTCCGCGCCTCCGGCGCCGGCGGCCAGCACATCAACAAGACCGATTCCGCGGTGCGCCTGACGCACCAGCCCAGCGGCATCGTCGTGCAATGCCAGAACGACCGCTCGCAGCACCGCAACCGCGCCGAAGCCTGGGCCATGCTCAGGTCGCGCCTGTACGAGGCGGAGCTGCGCAAGCGCCAGGCCGCCGCACAACAGCTTGAGGATTCCAAGACCGACATCGGCTGGGGCCACCAGATCCGCTCCTACGTGCTCGACCAGTCGCGCATCAAGGACCTGCGCACCAACGTCGAAGTCGGCAATACCCAGTCGGTGCTTGATGGCGACCTCGATCAATTCATCGAGGCCAGCCTGAAGCAGGGCGTCTGATGGCCTGCCCCGCCGATATCCGAACATGAAGAAGCGGATTCCGTTCCGTGGCGTCGTTGCCCATCCTTGCAATAGCTGCGGCTATTGCTGCGGCTCGCGCCTCGCCACGAAACGGAATCCATCGTTTTCATCATGTTCCTCAATTTACCTGGCGGGCCACTAGCCGATGGCGGACTGGCGTGACCCGCTCGCCGCCCGCATCGGCCGCCGGCTGGCCCGGGTGATCGGCTGGACCGTCGGCGCCATCATCATCGCGGCACTGCTGTACAGCTACGGCGGCTTTCGCGCCTCGCAAACCGCCGAGCGCTGCGTGGAAATGCCGGCGCGGCCGGAATGGGGCCGGCCGCTGGCGCTCGCCGCCGCACGGCAGGCGCTGCTGTGCATGGAGCGCAACAGCGGCGCCGAGCGCGTGCTGGACCGCGCGGCACGCGACGTCATTCGCGCCTTGCCTTCGACCCCCTGCCGCTACGTCGGCACCTGGGCAGCCTTCCGCCCCGGCACGCTCTACGAGATCACTTTGCGCGATGACAGCAGCTTCACCGCCAATCCGGCGCTGGACAGCGGCGCGGCGGGCGGCGGCACCCCCCTCACCGGCGCCTGGGGCGTCGTCGGCGACCGGATGGTATGGCTCTATGACGGCCGGCGCACCTGGCCGCCCGACATCAATCCGATCCGCGACACCACCGAACTCGGCTTCACGCTGGTCGAGGTGAATGGCTCGACCACCCGCTTCGTCCTCGTCAAGCGCCCGCCGGAGCCAGTCTGCAGCCCCTGAGCGGGTGCTGTCCTGCCGCCCGCTGCGCTTGGTAGAATTCGTCCTTTCCGCGACACCCGCACCCGCCCATGAAAAGATCCCGTTTCGCCCGCCGCAGCGGCATGAACCGCGAAGCCGAGCAGCTGGCACGCCTGGCGCTCGGCCTCGCCGCCTCCGCCAGCCGCATCGAAGACGGCTTCTGGGAAACCCGCCTGGCCGCGGCGATCGACCGCCTGCTGCGCACCGGCAACGAGGAGACCCTCGGCGTCGCGCTCGACCACCTGCATGGCGCCGACAGCCGCGCCTACGATGAACTGGCCGACCTGATCGAATCGCGTGCCGAAGGCGGCGTGCTCGGTGCCGCGGAAGGCGACTACGACGTAGTGATGTTCGCCGCGCCGCTGCTCGCCTGGTCGCGCTTCACCATCCCGGCCGGCCCGCTGCCGGAAGGCGCGCTGGGCGCCGCCCGCGTCCAGCTGCAGGCGCACACGCTGGCGGCAAACACGCGACTGGCGCTGGCGGAGTTCCTGTACAGCCCGGACCAGCTGCCGCGCGGTTTCGTCGACACCTGGCGCCTCGCCAACCAGCTGTCGAAATCCGCCATCGACGACCGCAATCTGCGCATCGATCCGCGGCAGCTGCCGGACACCGCGCACTTCGTTTCGGATACCCGCTATCTCATCGGCGCCGTCGCCGCGCCGCGCGGCCAGGCGCTGTTCCGCTGGCAGGAGGAAGACGGCTCGCGCGAGCAAGCGACCCGGCAGTGGCAGGCCCAGGGCAGTGCGGCGCTGGCCGCCCACTTCACCGGCTGCGCCTTCGAGCTGCTCCTGCCGGAAGCCTTCCACGCCGCCTGCCGCAATGCCGACCGCGCCCTGCGCACCTACTCGCTGCGCGCCGCCGTCGCCTTCCTGCAAACCTCACTGGGCGTCGCCACGACGGACATCCGCGCCGTGGTGGCACCGTTCGGCGAGGAGCGCATCGAGGAATACCGCATCGGCTTCACCCTGCCGAGCGGCGGCGACGTGGTGCATGGCGTGATCTGGCCGCTGCTTGGCGCCGACGAGGATTCCCCCGACACGCCCGTGCAAGTCGAGACGCAGCTGCATGAAGCCGGCGTCGGCGACGTGCTGCTGCTCGACCAGTTGTTTCCGCTGGAATTCTGCGACGATTGCGGCATGCCGATGTTTCCGACGGCGGAAGGCGAGACCAGCCACGCCGAACTGCCGCAGGACGGACCGCAGGCACCGGCGCATCTGCATTGAGGGCTTGTGAAAGAATCAACATCCACCGCAGAGGCACGAAGGCGCAGAGGCAACGCAAAGGAGATGTCGTTGTTTGCCTGGACGTCCTCGGCGCACCCTCTGCGCCTCTGCGGCGGGTTTTCCGGAATATTTGTCGTCCCCGCGAACGCGGGGACCCATTCCCGCTGAATTCCCGCTTCGGCAGTAATGGCGGGCTTACTCCCCTCCCTGCATTTCCCCGCCAAGCTTCCGCGCCATCAGCCGCGCATAGACACGCGGCGCCAGCCGCGACACCCACCAGGACAGGCGCGCCACGCGGTCCGGCAGCAGCAGCCGCTGCCCGCGCCGCGCCGCCGCGCAGACCCGCTCCGCCATCGCCTCGGCCGTGCTTCGCCGGCCGACAATGGCCTGCGGATGCCGCGCCGGCCCGCCGTCGCCGGCCAAGGCGTTCTTCTCGATGCCGGTCTGGATGAAGGACGGGCAGACCAGCAGCACCTTCACGCCTAGCGGTTCGACCTCGCTGCGCAGGCTGTCGAAGAAGCCATGCAGCGCGTGCTTGCTGGCGGCGTAACCGGTGCGGGCGATCAGCGGCGCGAAGCCGGCCACGCTGGAGACGGCGATGACCATGCCGCGGCGCGCCACCAGATCCTCCAGCGCGGCGTGCGTGCAGTGCAGCGCACCGAAAAAGTTCACTTCCATGACGCGGCGGATCACCGCCGGCTCGGTGCGCGTGAAGGCGCTGCGATGGGTGATGCCGGCGTTGTTGACCAGCACGTCGATGCCGCCGAAGGCGCGCCGCGCGGCGGCCATGGCGGCGGCGCAGTCGTCTTCGCGCGACACGTCACAGCGTAACGCGAGGGCTTCGGCACCGCCCGCGCACAGCGCCGCCGCGGTGTCCTGTGCCGCCGCAGCATCGCGGTCCAGCGCGACGATGCGCGCGCCGGCACGGGCGAAACACTGGCACAGCGCGCGCCCGAGCCCACCGCCGGCGCCGGTAACGACGACCGTGCTGCCGCGGAAATCACGCAAACCGGCCGCCTCCGGTTTGCATCAGGCGCGACCGATGCCCTTGCCGGCATCGACGGTCAGGAGCTGGCCGGTGAGCTTCTCGGCGTCGAGCAGGAACACGATGGCCGCTGCGACATCGTCGGTCGTCAGCACGGCATCCAGCGCCGCCTGGGCGCGATAGGCGGCGCGCACCTGTTCATAGACCTGCGCGCCGAATCCCTCGCGCAGCCAGCGCGACTCGATGAAGCCGGGCAGCACGGCATTGACGCGAACCGCCGGCCCAAGCGCGCGCGCCAGGCAGATCGTCATGGCGTTGAGGGCACCCTTGGAGGCGGCATAGGCAATCGACGAGGCAAGCCCCTGATAGGACGCAATCGACGAGACGTTCACCACGGCGCCGCCGGCCGCGCGCAGCGGCGCCTCACAGGCGCGCACCATCTGGTAGGCGCCGATGGTATTCACGGCATAGATGTTGTGGAAGTCCTCGGCGGAGAGCAGCGACAGGTCGCGCATCGCGGCAAATTTCGTCGTGCCGGCGTTGTTGACCAGGCCGTCGATGCGCCCCCACCGGTCCAGCGCCGCCGCGGCGAGCCGGCGACAGGCGTCATCCTGCGCCACGTCGGCGCGGACAGCGATGGCGTCACCGCCGGCTTCGACGCACTGCGCGGCGACGGACTCGGCTTCCGCCACGCTCTTGCTGCAATTCACGACGACGCGGTCGCCGCGACCGGCAAGCCGCAGTGCCGTTGCCGCACCGACACCGCTGGCCGAGCCGGTGACGATGTACACCTTTGCTTCGCTCATGCCTGCCTCCTTGCCGCTCGCGCATCGCGCCAGAATTCGAACACCTCCGCCGAGGTCTTGCGTGGAATGTAGCCGAAATCCTCCTTCAGCCGCCGGTTGTCGAGCACCGGCCGATAGCGCAGGAATTTCACCTGTTCCGGACCGTATTGCGTCAGGCCGAGCGCCTTCAGCAGCAGCAGCGCCAGGCGCAGCAGCGAGGCCGGCAGCACGCGGCAGCGCTTGCCCAGGCGGGCGGCGATCTCGTGAATCGTCAGCGCCCCATCGCCGGCGACGTTGTAGATGCCGGTCCTGTCGCTGGCGATGGCCCGCAGCAGGCAGCCGACGACGTCCTCGTCCCAGATGAAGACGAAGGGACTGTCCGAGCCGCGGATGGCGATCGGGCGCGGCTTCTCGAAAAGATCGGTGATCTGGTTCCGCACCGTCGCGCCGAGGATGGTGCCGATGCGGAAGACCACCTGCTGGAGTTCGGGATGCGCGACGCGCCAGCGCGCCAGCATCTCCTCCACCAGCCGCTTGTGGTAGGCATAGGCGAATGCCTCGTTTCCGCGCACCGGCCAGTCCTCGGTGATCCAGGCCGGGTTGTCGGGATGGTAGCCGTAGGCCGCCCCACTGGAGCTGACGATGATCTTCCTCACACCGGTCGTCGTGCAGGCGACGAGCACGTTCTCCGTCCCCTGGACGTCGACGGAATACTCGAACTCGCGGCTGCTCTCCCTGCCCGGCGTGACGATGGAAGCAAGGTGCACGACCACGTCCACCTTGTGCTGGTCGAACAGTTGCATCAACGCCGGTGAGCGCACGTCGGCCTGCACGTACTCGATGCCCGCCTGACGCCGCTCTGAGGGCACCTCGCGCACGTCCGCCGCCACGACGCGGCTGACTATTATCCTGCCGGCTGCCAGCGCCGCGACGAGCTGCGAGCCGAGGTAGCCGCCCGCGCCGGTGACAAGGACGCTCGGCGCGTTCATGGCGCCACCGCAAGGGGGGGGCGGCGCGACCAGAAGGCGGCGACGGACAATCCGGCGACGATGTGCCAGATGCCCCACCAGGCGGCGACCACCGCCATGCCGCCGAGGCCGTCGAAGAAGTTGAAGATGAGGATGAGGCCGAGGCCGGAATTCTGGATGCCGCACTCGATCGATACGGCACGCCGGTCCCGCTCCGGCAGCCGCGCGACGTAGGCCAGGCCGTAGCCGGTGAGCAGCGCCGAGGCGTTATGCACGAACACCACGCCCACCACCATGCCGACGTAAAGCACGAAGTATTGCCAGTTGGCGCCCAGCGCGGCCAGCACGAAGAGCAGGAAGAAGCCGAGCGAGAACATCTTCATCGGCTTCCTGGCCCGCTCGGTGAAGCGCGGCCAGCGGCGCGAGACGAACAGGCCCGCCGCCAGCGGCAGGCCGAGCAGCAGGAACACGTGCAGGAACATCTCCAGCGGATTCACCGCCACCTGCCGCAGGATGGGCTGCGCCGGCTCGTATTGCGCGCCCCAGAAGGCGATATTCAGCGGCGTCATGAAAATCGCCGTCAGCGTCGACAAGGTGCTGATCGAGACCGAGAGCGCCGTGTTGCCCTTGGCGAAATGGGTGAGGAAGTTGGAGATGTTTCCCGCCGGGCAGGATGAAACGAGGATCATGCCGAGAGCGATGCTGGGACGCGGCTGGATCGCCAGTACCAGCAGGAAGGTGAACGCGGGGAACACGACGTGGTGGCCGAGCAGGCCGATGACCAGGGCGCGCGGCGTGCGCAAGGCTTCCTTGAAGTCCTCCGCCTTCAGTTCCAGCGAAACGCCGAACATGACGAAGCCCAGCACGCAGTTCAGGAGGAACAGCGTCTGCGGATTGAAGTTGAGACGGACGAGATCGATGTCGGTCACGGCGCGGCCCCGGCGGCTCAGCCTTTCGGCTCTTCGTGCATCTTCTTGAAATGGATCAGCCCCGGCGCCCACATGTGCTTGACCGGATCCACGTCGACGTGGATCACCGCGCACCTGCCGGAGGCCAGTGCGCGCTGCAGCGCCGGCTTCAGGTCGCGCGGATCGGAAACGCGCTCGCCGTGGGCGCCCATGCTTTGCCCCAGCTTGTCGAACTCGATCTCGCCGAGGTCGGCCTTGATCGTCTCGTCCGGATCGAGGTGCTTGAAGAGCATCGTCTTGAACGGCCGCAGCATGAACTGCTGGTTCATCTTGACCATGCCCCACTGGCGGTCAGCAAGCACGATGTAGATCACCTGCGCCTTGTTGCGCACCGCCGTCTCGACTTCCTGCGAATGGAAGCCCATGGCGCCGTCGCCGATGATGCAGCACACCGGCTTGCCCGGCCGCGCCAGCGCCGCCGCCACCGCCTGTGAGGTGCCGGCGCCGAGCATGCCGAACTTGAAGGTCGAAATCACCGTGTTCGGCACCGTCACCTGGTGGTAGAACATGGCCCAGATGGTGGCGTTGCCGCCGTCGGCCACCAGCACCGAATCCTCGGGGAATACCTCTCGGCACGCCGCGCCGATGTGGGCCGGATGCATCGGCACCGCCATGTCGGCAAGCGCCTTGTCCCAGCCCGCGCGCTCTTCCTGCATGGTCTTGCCGTAGCCGGCGACGCGGGTGCGGCGGCCGTCCAGCGGGATCTCCGCCTTGCGCCGCTCCAGTTCGTCGCCGAGCAGTTCGAGGAAGCGCTTCGCGTCGGCGAGGATGGCGAGATCCGCCGGCTTGTTCAGGCCCAGCATGTCGCCGTCGAGGTCGACCTGGATGGTTTTCTGTTCCGACGGATGGCGCCAGTACGGCGGTTTGCCCCACCAGTCGGTCTCGCCGACGCGCGTGCCGATGATCAGCACCACGTCGGCGTCGTTGCGCACCTTGTGATTGAGCTTGACGTGCGGCATGGTAATGGCCAGCGGCGAGGTCTCATCGACCAGACCGCGCGCCGCCCAGCTCGTCGTCACCGGCGCATGCAGCAGCTCGGCGACGCGGCGCAGCGCGTCATAGGCGCCGGCGTGGATGATGCCGCTGCCGGCGTGGATCATCGGTGCGCCGGCCTCGATCAGCATCTGCGCCGCACGCGCCACCTGCTCCGCCGTCGGCGTCACGGGGTCCGTATGACGGTACTGGTGCGGTGCCCAGAAGGAAACATCGGCCTTCACCTTGCCATTCATGATGTTTTCCGGCACATCGACGTGCACCACCCCGGGCCGCCCCTCGTAGCTCTTGCGCAGTGCCTTCCGCACCAGCTCCGGCACGCGATCGAAGGACGACACCGCCGAACTCCACTTGGCGATCCTGCCGATGACGCCGCTCTGGTCGAAGCATTGGTAGCTGCCGCCGCGGTCCGGATACATGATGCTCGGCCGGCGCGCGCTGGTGATCGCCAGCACGCGGTTGCCGTCGGCCTGCTCGACCACCAGCCCGGGCAGAAGGTTGGCCACGCCGGGGCCGTTGCTGGCCATGCAGACGCCGAGCTTGCCCGTCAGCCGCGCATAGGTGCCGGCCATGTGCGCGGCGCAGGTCTCGTGGCGCGGCGTGACGATCTCGATGCCGAGCCGGTGCAGCGCCGAGTAGAAACCGAAATAGGTGCCGTCGATGATGCCGAAGACTTTCTCGACGCCTTCCTTCTGCAACATGCGGGCGATCACCTCGCCGCCGCTGATTTCCGCCATTACCGTCTCCTCACATGCAGTTCTTGTATTTGTCGAGCAGCCGCACCGGCTTCTGCAGCGCGTCGCGGCGGAACGGGTCGCCCAGCTCGCGCGTCACCATCATTTCCAGCACGGTGGTCCGGCCTTCCTTCTGTGCCGCGCAGGCGGCGGCCAGCGCCGGGCCGACGTCGGCCAACTGGTCCACGACGATGCCTTCCGCGCCCATGGCGCGGGCGATCGCCGCGAAGCTCGGGTTCTCCAGGTTGGAGCCGACGAAGCGGTTGCCGTAGAAATCGACCTGGTTCTTCTTCTCCGCGCCCCACTGCCGGTTGTGGAACACCACCGCCGTGACCGGGATCTTCTCGCGCACGCAGGTGAGGGTCTCGCCGAAGCTCATGCCCCAGGCACCGTCGCCGACGTAGGCCACCGCCGGCCTTTCGGGTGCGGCCAGCTTGGCGCCGATGATGGCAGGGAAAGCATAGCCGCAGTTGCCGAAGCTCATGGCGGCGAAGAAGCTGCGCGGTTTTTCGAAGCGCAGGTAGCTGTTGGCCACCGAGCAGATGTTGCCGATGTCGGTGGACACCATGGCGTCGGCCGGCATCGCCTTTTCGAGCTCCCGCAGCATCTGGCGCGGATGCATGGCCGGACTGCCTTCCGCCACCGCCAGGCTCCACGGGTCGCGCTCCTGCGGCCAGGCGTCGAGCTCGGCCTCCCATGCCGCTTTTTCCTGTGCGATCGTGGCGCGGCGCGGCGCGCGAAGCGCATCACACGCCAGTTCGCGCGACTGCAGCCGCGCCAGCAGCGCCCCGGCGGCGGCCTTCGCGTCGGCGCACAGCCCGACGGTAATCTTCTTCACCAGCCCGAGCATCTTCGCGTCGGCATCAACCTGGATGATCTTCGCGTTCTTCGGCCAGTAGTCGAGGCCGTCCTGCGGCAGCGTGCCGAAGGGGCCGAGACGCGTACCCAGCGCCAGCACCACGTCGGCTTTGGCGATCAGCTTCATGGCGGCCTTCGAGCCTTGGTAGCCGAGCGGACCGCAGCATAGGGGGTGCGCCGCCGGGAAGGCGTCGTTGTGGAGGTAGCTCGTCACCACCGGGGCATCGAGCCGCTCGGCCAGGCGCACGCAGGCGTCGATGCCGTCGGCCAGCACCACGCCGCCGCCGGCGACGATCACCGGGAATTTCGCCGCGGCGAGCAAGTCGGCCGCCGCGTCGAGGCTCCGTTCGCCGCCGGCGCCGCGCTCGATGCGGATCGGCGCGGCGATGTCGTAGTCGGCCTCGCCGTAGAAATGGTCGCGCGGAATGTTGAGCTGGGCCGGCCCCATCTCCAGCATCGCCCGGTCGAAGCAGCGCGCGGCCAGCTCGGCCATGCGCTGCGGCCCGCTCACATGGGCCTGGAATCGGGTGATCTTCGAGAAGATCGGCAACTGGTCCGTCTCCTGGAAACCGCCCAGCCCCATCGACAGGCTGCCGGTCTCCGGCGTGATCACCACCACCGGGCTGTGCGCCCAGTAGGCGGCGGCCACCGCCGTGACGAAATTGGTGACGCCCGGCCCGTTCTGCGCGATGCAGACGCCGTGGCGGCCGGAAACGCGCGCGTAGCCGTCGGCCATGTGCGCCGCGCCCTGCTCGTGCACCGTGGGAATGAAGCGGATGCCGGCCGCCGGGAAGAGGTCGAGCGCATCCATGTAGGCCGAACCGACGATGCCGAAAATGTCCCTGACACCCTGCGCCGCCAGGGTTTCCACCAGCGCCTCGCTCGGCGTCATGCGCCGCGGCGAGGACGCCGCTTGCGCGCCACTGTCTGCCATGCCCCCTCCTTCAGCTTGTCGCGGGGAATCATTGCATAACTTCTTTTTTGTGGCAATAATGAGACTGTTGGTTCCATTTTTTGTCGTTTATGTCGCATATTCTCACAGAGCCACAATCAGCCACGCTGCGCGCCATCGCCGTCCTTGAAGCCATTGCCGGCGCCGACGGGCCACTCGGCCTGGCCGAGATCATGGCGGCGACGGCGCTGCCCAAACCCACGGCGCACCGGATTCTCGGCACGCTCGAAAGCGCCGGCCTGATCGTGCGCGAGGCCGAGGGCAAGCGCTACGCGGCCGGTCCGCGCCTGTCGGCGCTGGCGCTCGCCGCCCTGACGCATGCCGCCTGGCGCACGCCGCGCCATGCCATCCTGCAAGCACTGGTGGGCGACATCGGCGAGACCTGCAACCTCACGCTGCTCGACGGCACCGAGGTGGTTTATCTGGATCGCGTCGAGGCTGCCTGGCCGTTGCGCCTACATTTCCAGACCGGCTCTCGCGTGCCGGCGCATTGCAGCGCCAGCGGCAAGCTGCTGCTCGCCCTGCTGCCGGCGCGCGAGCGCAAGCGCATCCTCGCCGCCCTGCCGCTGCCCCGCCATACCGCCGCCACGCTCACCGATGCGCCGGCGCTCGATGAGGCGTTGAAGCGCATCCGCAGGGAACGCCTTGCCACCGACAATGAGGAGTATCTCGCCGGCACCGTCTGCGTTGCCGTGCCGGTGGAAAGCCGTTCGCGCCGCATTCCCGCCGCGCTCGCGGTGCATGCGCCGACCACGCGCATGACCCTGGCGCAGGCGCTGCGCCACGTGCCGGCGCTGCGCCGCGCCGCGGCGCGGCTGGCGGATACTTTTCCGTAGCGGGATTTCTTGCGCGCGATCAAGCCCGCCGGATTTTCGCCGGGCATAGAATGGCTGAGGCCATCCAACGAGGGGAACGACATGGGAGCAGGACCGGGGCGGGTGCAGGACAAGGTCGCGATGATCACCGGCGCCGCGCAGGGCATCGGCCGTGCCGCCGCGCTGCTGCTGGCGCGCGAGGGCGCCGCGGTGGCAGTCACCGACCTCAGGGCGGACGACGCCGCGGCCGTCGCCGAACTGATCCGCGGCGCGGGCGGCAAGGCGCGCGCCTGGAAGCTCGACGTCTCCAAGGAAGCCGAGGTCGCGGCGGTCATCGCCGAAGTCGGCAAGGAATTCGGCCGCCTGGACATCCTGGTCAACAACGCCGGCATCTCCGGCGCCAACGGCACCGTCGAGGAAATCTCCGAGGCCGAGTGGGAGGCCGTGATGAACACCAACGCCAAGAGCGTGTTCCTGTGCACCAAGCACGCCGTGCCGCTGCTGCGCCGCGCCGGCGGCGGCAGCATCATCAATCTGTCCTCGGTGTACGGCATCGTCGGCTCGCACAACGTCGCCGCCTACCACGCCTCGAAAGGCGCCATCCGCATCATGAGCAAGACCGACGCGCTGGCCTTCGCCGAGGATCGCATCCGCGTGAACTCGGTACACCCCGGCTTCATCTGGACGCCGATGCTCGAAGCCGGCGCGCAGGTGCCGGGCGTCGCCCCGGAAGCGGTACACAGCGCCATGGCCAAGCTGCACCCGCTGGGCACGCTGGGCGAACCGGACGACGTCGCCTTCGGCATTCTTTACCTCGCCTCCGACGAGGCGAAGTTCATCACCGGCAGCGAACTGGTGATCGACGGCGGCTATACGGCGCGCTAGTGTCCTGAATCAGTAATTCGTTGATCTGAGTGAGAGCAGGTGATGCGGGTTCTGGAAAGTGGCGAAATCGTTGTCAGGCAAGGCGCGAACCGGAGCCAGGTTGGACACCTGGCGAGGATTCGCAACGCAGCATGGCGACGATTCTCGCCATCTTTACGTCAGCGAATTACTGATTCAGGACACTAGTTGTCTGCCCGCGGGTCGCCGCCACCGACCCGGCGCTGCCTTTCCCAGCGGACCCGACAACCCGCGGCCTTCCTTTCAATTCGCCCGCCTTGAGCGTTCCTGGAGGCCCCGGCATGGCCGCTGGCGGCGCGCGGCTTCGGCTATACTCGCCGCTCCCGTTCAACCCCGGAGTAATGCCCAGCCATGAAGCTCGAAACAATTGCCGTGCACGGCGGCTACGCGCCCGAACCGACCACCAAGGCAGTGGCGGTGCCGATCTACCAGACCACCTCCTACGCTTTCGACAACACGCAGCACGGCGCCGACCTGTTCGATCTGAAGGTGGCGGGAAACATCTACACGCGCATCATGAATCCGACGCAGGATGTGCTGGAGAGGCGCGTGGCGGCACTGGAGGGCGGCATCGCCGGGCTGGCGCTGGCGTCGGGCCAGGCGGCGATCACCTACGCCATCCAGACCATCACGGAGGCCGGCGACAACATCGTCTCGGCGAGCACGCTCTATGGCGGCACCTACAATCTGTTCGCCCACACGTTGCCGCAGTACGGCATCGAGGTGCGCTTTGCCGACTACCGCGAGCCGGGCGCCTTCGAGAAGCTGATCGACGGCCGCACCAAGGCGCTGTATTGCGAATCGGTCGGCAATCCGCTCGGCAACATCACCGACATCGGCGCGCTGGCGCAAGTGGCGCACCGGCACGGCATCCCGCTGATCGTGGACAACACGGTGTCGACGCCGTACCTGTGCCGCCCCTTCGAACATGGGGCGGATATCGTCGTGCATTCGCTGACGAAATACCTCGGCGGCCATGGCAACTCGATCGGCGGCATGATTGTCGATTCCGGCAAGTTTCCGTGGGCCGAGCACAAGACGAAGTTCCGCCGCCTGAACGAGCCGGATGTTTCCTACCATGGCGTGGTGTACACCGAGGCGCTCGGGCCGGCCGCCTTCATCGGCCGCGCGCGCGTGGTGCCGCTGCGCAACATGGGCGCGGCAATTTCTCCCTTCAACGCCTTTCTCATCCTGCAGGGGGTGGAGACGCTGGCACTGCGCATGGACCGCATCTGCGACAACACGCTGGGCGTGGCGCAATTCCTCAAGGGCCACGACAAGGTGGAATGGGTGAACTACGCCGGACTGCCGGAGCACAAGGACCACGGCCTGGTGCGGAAATACATGGGCGGCCGCGCCTCGGGCATCCTCACCTTCGGCGTGAAGGGCGGGCGCGACGGCGGCGCGCGTTTCCAGGATGCGCTGCAGCTGGTGGTGCGGCTGGTGAACATCGGCGACTGCAAGTCGCTCGCCTGCCACCCGGCGAGCACGACGCATCGCCAGTTGGCACCGGCGGAACTGGCGAAGGCCGGCGTGTCGGAAGACATGGTGCGCCTGTCGATCGGCATCGAGCACATCGACGACATCGTCGCCGACCTGCAGCAGGCGCTGGCGGCGGTCTAGCCCATCGCCGGTGCCTGGCGCAGGAGCACGGCGAAGTCGGCTGCCGGCACCGGCCGGGAGAACAGATAGCCCTGCACTTCGTTGCAGCCCATGCTGGCGAGGGCCCGGTACTGCTCCTGCGTTTCGACGCCCTCGGCGATCACCGAGAGCCCGAGCATCTTGCCAAGCTTGACGATCATCTCGGCGATGTTGGCGCCAGTGCCACCGGCGTAGAGGTCGCTGACGAAGGCGCGATCGATCTTCAGGCGGTTGATCGGCAAGCGGTGCAGGTGGTTGAGCGAGGAAAAGCCGCTGCCGAAGTCGTCGATGGCAATGCCGACGCCGAATTCCTTCAGGTCGTAGAGGGCTTCGAGCAGCTGCTCGGTCTCGCTCAGCGCCATCGTCTCGGTGATCTCGATTTCGATCTGGCGCGGGTCAACGCCGGCCTCGCCGATGCAGCGGCGCGCCATGGCGATGAAGTTGGGGTCGCGGAACTGCGCCACCGAGACGTTTACCGCCATGCGCAACCCGCTGTGGCCCTCGCGCTGCCATGCCAGCAGCTGCTCGCAGGCGGTGCGCAACGCCCACTCTCCCAGCTCGATGATGAGGTGGGAATACTCCGCCAGCGGAATGAAGCGGTGCGGCGGAATGTCTTCGCCGCGCTCGTTGCGCCAGCGCATCAGCGCCTCGGCACCGACCACCTTGCCGGTAACAACGTCAATCTGCGGCTGGTAGTGCAGGCTGAGGCCTTTCTTGGCATCGGCGGCGTGGCGCAGGTCGTGCAGCAGGCCGAGGCGCTGGCGCGTCGCCGTTTGCATGTCGTGGGTGAAATACTGCCAGCGTTCGCGCCGCCCGCTCTTGGCGCGGCCAACCGCCAGGTTGGCGTTCTTGAACACGTCCGCGCCGCTGCCATCCGCCTCGGCCAGGCGTTCCAGCCCGACGAAGGGCCGGATCATCAGCGATTGGCCGTCAGTGACGATGGGCTGTTCGAACAGCGCCAGCAGGCGTTCCGGCCGCAGTTCGCTGTCGGGGCCGAGCAGGCCGAAGTTGCCGCCGGAGACGCGGGCGACGGTCACTTCCGCCGGCAGGCCGCCGCGCAGGCGCGCCGCCACCGCGACCAGCAGTGCATCGCCGGTCTGGTGGCCGAGCACGGCGTTGATGTCGGAGAAATGGTCGATGTCGACGAGGGCGACGGTCCAGTCGACTTCCCGCTGGCCAAGATGCCGGTCGATGAGCGAAACGAAGTGCGCGCGGTTAGGCAGACGGCAGAGCGGATCGAAGTAGGCGAAGAAGTTCAGCTGTTGCAGCAGGTTCACGTTTTCCAGCGCGACGGCAACGTTGGCGCCGAACACCTGCAGCAGATTCCGCTCCAGCTCGCCCACCTCGCGGACGGTCTCCAGCAGCAGGGCGGCGCTGCAGCCGGTGGTGGTGCCGAAGAACAGCACCACCATGCCGTCGGCGTAGAGGTTGCCGCGCGCCGCGCAGCAGCGCTCGAACAGCGCCGCCAGCCGGCGGTCGCCGATCCGTTCGACCGGCCGTCCCAGTTCGGCGGCGTGGCGCCCGGCGGCGCCGATCACTTCGCGCCGCGTCTCGCCGCCGCCGGGCGGCGTCACCGTGGCGCAGAACACGCCGTGCGCCTCGCTACCAAGCAGCAGTCCGGCCTGGCGCAGCGCCTCGGCGGCAAAACCGCCGGCGTCGCGCAGGCGGAACAGCTCGCCAGCGAAGAGGACGATCTGGTCAAGGCGGCGCCTGGCTTCGCCGATGGTGCGGATCTGGTCGTAGGAGCGGATGGCGGTGGTGAGCGAGGTGACCAGGCGCGTGCGCGTCAGTTCGGACTTGGTCTTGTAATCGTTGATGTCGTAGTCGCGGATCACCTCGAGTTCGGGCGCATAGCCGGGTTGGCCGGTGCGCAGGATGATGCGCATGTCGGCGCGGCCGAGCTCCTCGCGGATCACGCGCACCAGGCGCAGGCCGGCGTCGCCGGTTTCCATGACGACGTCGAGCAGCACGACGGCGATGTCTTCCGTCGCGGCGATGATGCCGCGCGCCTCCGCCGCCGAATCGGCGCGCAACAGGTCCAGCGGCCGGCCGGCGATCGAGATGTTGCGCAGCGCCAGGCCGGTGGCGGCATGCACGTCATCGTCGTCGTCGACCACGAGGATGCGCCAGACGGCGCTGCCGGCGACTGCCGCACCGGGCGGAACGCCGTCATCGACAATCTCGACGAGATCTTCCGTGCGCGGCCGTTCGGTTGTGGCGCTCATATGCCGTCGCGCCTTTCGTCGGCATGCGGCGCGGTGAGCGGCAAGGTGATCTGGAAGCGCGTGCCGCCACCCGGCGTGCTGGCGACGGCGATGCGCCCGCCGAGGACGCGCGTCACCAGGTTGTAGACGATGTTCAGGCCCAGCCCGCTGCCGCCGCGGCCGAGCTTGGAGGTGAAGAAGGGATCGAAAATCCGCGTCATGTCGGACAGCGAGATGCCGACCCCGTCGTCGCTGAAGCCGATTTCGACGAACCGCGGTTCCAGTTGCATTGCAACAACGCGCATCTCCCCTTTGTCACGCCCCTCGAAGCCATGGATGAGGGAATTCGCCACCAGGTTGGTCAGAATCTGCCCCAACGGTCCCGGGAAGCTGTCCATGACGACATTATCGGCCAATTCCGCCTCCAGCTTGAATGGCGTGCGTTTGACCATCGGCGCCAGCGTCGCCAGCACCTCTTCCAGCACCAGGCGCAGGTCGAAACGGCGCCGTTGCGCGCTGGTCTGGTCGACGGCAACCTGCTTGAAGCTGCTGACCAGCTCATTGGCCTGGGTGAGGTTGCGCATCAGCAGCTCGGTGGCGGCACGCGCCTCGCCGACGTAGTCGTCAAGAATGGAGCGGCGCAGCTTGCCCTGGCCGCTCTCCTCGGCAAACTCGCGCGTGCGTTCGAGCAGCGTGCTGGCGACGGTGACGCTGTTTCCCAGCGGCGTGTTCAGTTCGTGCGCCACGCCGGCGACCAGCGAACCGAGCGCCGCCAGTTTCTCCGCCCGTACCAGCTCGGTCTGCGCCAGCTTGAGCGTCTCCAGCGCGCCCTCGAGCTCGGCGTTGGCCTGCTTGAGGCTTGCCGTGCGTTCCTGCACGCGGGCTTCGAGGCGCAGGTTGAGCTCCTCGATCTCGCTCTGCACGCGCCGGTGCTCGGTGACGTCGTGGGCGCCCCAGAGGAAGACCCTTTCGCCACCCAGGTCGAACACCTCGCCGGCCAGTTCGCAAAGCACTTCGCGTCCGTCGCCGCAGCGGAAGTGCACCAGGCGATTCTGGATGCGTTCGCCGCGATCGGCGTCGGCAAACAGCCGTGTCCGCTCGTTCACGTCGAGCCACAGGCCGACGTCGAGGCTGGTGTTGCCGAGCATGTCATCGCGCCGGTAGCCGAATTGCCGCTCCCAGGCGGCGTTGATGTCGAGGTAGCGTCCGGTGGGAACGGTCGTCACGCCGAGTGCAATCGGCGAGCGGTGGAAGATCGCCGAGAACTTCTCTTCGCTCTGCCGCACGGCCTGCTCCATGTTGCGCCGCTCGGTCATGTCCGGCGCGCTCCAGATGACGACTTCCTCGCCGCCCAGCTCGAAGACGCGCCCGGAACATTCCGTCGGCACGATGCGGCCGTCCCTGGCGCGAAAGTCGATCTCCCACTGAAGGAAATCCGGCCGCCCGGCGAGGTGTTCGGCCAGCTTGCCGCGCACCGCCGGATCGACCCAGAAGTTCAGTTCGCGGCCGCTCTTGCCGATGACCTCTTCCCGCGTGTAGTCGAACTGCCGCAGCCAGGCCTCGTTCACGTCGATGTAGGTTCCGTCGTCGCGCGTGGTGACGGCGATTGCCACCGGCAGCTGGTGAAACACGGTGGAGAACTTTTCCTCGCTCTCGCGCAGCGCCAGTTCAATGCGCCGCTGCTCGGTGATCTCGCGCACGACGGCGATGACGCATTCCTCGCCTTCGATCTCGAGGATCGCGGCATTCACCAGGGCGATGCGCCAGCGGCCGTCTCGATGGGCGAGGATCGCCTCGTGCTCGCGCACGAAGCCCTGCCGCCGCAGCGTCTCGACCCACTGCTCGCGCGCGTCGGCGTTGACCCAGATGCCAAGCTCGCCGGCGGTGTGGCCGATTGCCTCGTCGCGGCCATAGCCGGTGAAGCGCTCGAAGGCTTCATTGACCTCGATGAGGCGGCCGTCGGACAGGTGACTCAGCGTGAGGTAGTCGGGCCCGTTGAAGAAGGCGGTGGCGAACATCTCGCGCGAGACGCGCAGCGCATCGGCGGCGCGCCGCTTCTCCGTCACGTCGTGCACGTCCCACAGTACGTGGCGCACGCCGCCGAGCTCGAAGATGCGCGCCGAGATCTCCGCCAGCAGGCGGCTGCCGTCCTTGCGCCGGTACCACACCTCGTCGCCGGAGACGACGCCCCGCAGTTCGAGTTCGCCGATCAGGCGGCGGCGCTCTTCGCGGTCGATCCACAGATCGATTTCGTAGGGCGTGCGGCCGATCACTTCGTCGCGCTCGTAGCCAAAGGTCGACAACCAGGCCGGGTTGACATCGACGTAGATGGCATCGTCGAAGCGCACCACCGCCAGCGGTTCCGGACTGACGGCAAAAAACGTCGAGAACTGCGCCTCGCGCTCGCGCAGCGCCCGCTCCGCCGCCGCGCGTGCCCGTTCCAGCGCGCGCTGCGCGGTGACGTCGCGGGTGACCAGCAGCAGCAGGCGCTGGCCCTGCCACTCGAAGGTGCTGCCGGATATTTCGCAGATGACCGGGTGGCCATCCTTGGCGCGAATGGTGACCTCGCGGCCGCGCACCATGCCATGGCGGCGCACGTCCTCGACCAGCTGGCGGCGCTGGTCGGGGTAGACCCAGATATCCAGTTCGACGGTGGTGCGTCCGATCGCCTCCTCCCGCGTGAAACCGAGCAGTTCGCGCCAGTGGTGATTGACGTCGATGAAGCGGCCGTCCTCGATGGTGCTGATGGTGACGAGGTCGGGCAGCAGGTAGAACACGCGCGAAAGCTGCAGTTCGCTGTCGTGCAGCGCCCGTTCAGTGCGCTTGCGCGCGGTGATGTCGTGCGCCTCAGGAACCAGGTAACGCACCCGGCCGGCAGCGTCGCGGATCGGGCTGAGGAAAAAGTCGAAATCGCCCGGTGTGCCGTCGGCCTGGATATGCGTCGCCTCGAAGCGCTCGACGCCGCCGGCGGCGACGCGGCGGATGGCCTGGCGCAGGCGCATCTGCTGGGCGGCATCGTGGGTCCACCAGGGGGTTTCCCAGAATGGCCTGTCGACGACGTCGGCGCGCGCCAGGCCGAGCGCGTCGAGCGCCGCACGGTTGATGTCGAGCAGGGTGCCGTCGGGCGCCAGCAGGCCGATCAGGCTGCGCGTGCTGTCGAGGATGGCGCGGTAGCGGCTCTCGCTCTGCCCGCCGACGGCCTCGGCGGCGCGGCGGCCGGCCGCCTCGCGCTGCAGCGCCTCATTCAGGCGCAGGGTGGCGAACTGCTGCTTGCGCTGGACGGTGACCAGCAGCAGCATGCCGAGGGCAAGATTGACGATCGGCGCGAAGACATAGGCGCGCGGGTCGTCGGCGCCGGAGCTCAGGTCGGCAAGGACGAAGGCGTGGCCGCCGTACATCGCCATGAGGACGCCGACCAGGCCGTAGCCGACGCCCGGCTCGCGCCGGCCACGACGCAGCAGCGCCAGTCCGGCGACAAAGAACACGCCGCCGGCCACCAGGTAGGGAACGATGACCGGCAGAAAGCCCGCCGCCGCCAGCAGCGCCACGGTCGCCATGGCCAGCAGCGCCAGGGCGCCGTCGCGCCACGGCGAGCGCACCGGGGTGGCGAGAAAGGCGCGAGCGCCGATCCACAACAGGACGACCATGGCGGAACCGCACACTGCCTCGCCATAGATGGCCGCCGCGACACCATCCAGCCCGAGCAGCTTGAAGGCCACCCGGCCGGCGCTCGCCAGATAGGCGCCCGACCAGCAGGCCAGCGCGAATTCCCGCCGCTCGGTCCGCCACAGGTAGTAAAACACGGCGGCGAGGACGAGGTTGCCGGCGATGGAGCCGGCGATCGCGACATGGACGGGAATCGAAAACATCAGGACCCCGGCCTCACGCGGCCGCCGGCAGGCGCATCGTGACGGCGCCGCCGCGCTCGCTTACAATCATCGCCACGCCCTTCCGGAGCCGCCCGCGCCATGTCCGACATCGTTGTACGCCGCAAACACACCCTGACCGCAAAAAAAGCCCGCGCCGCCGCGGAAAAAATCGCGACGCAGCTCGACGAGGAATTCGACCTGGCCTATGAGTGGGACGACAACGCGCTGCATTTCAAGCGCTCCGGCGTCAGCGGCGAGCTCGTCGTGGAAAAAATGGAGGTGCATATCCGCGTGCGCCTGGGTTTCCTGCTGCTGGCGCTCAAACCTCGAATCGAGGCGGAGATCCACCGCTACTTCGACGAGAACTTCGGGCCTGGCGCCGGCCCGGAAGTCTGATTACCGGCCGCGCAGCGAATCGATCAGCGCGATGTAGCGCTGCATCGCATCCTTTTCGCTGGTTCCCTTGAGGGTGGCCCAGGCATCGTATTTGGCGCGCCCGACCATGTCGGTGAAGCCGGGGCGCTTGCCCTCGACGTCGCCGGCGCTGCCCTGCTTGTACAGCGCGTAGAGCTGCAGCAGCGTGGCATTGTCCGGACGCTCGCTCAGGCCCTTGGACGCGGCTGCCGCCGCTTCGAAATCCGCCTTCAGATCGCTCATGAGCCCACCTCCCGTGTGTGCCACGGGCATTCGGCGCCGCGGCAGTTCGGCTATTATACGCGCCTGTCCCGCAGCTAAATGAGACCCCGCCATGTCAAAGCGCGAACGGATTTCGAGTGTAGACACCGCCTGGCTGCGGATGGATCGCCCGACAAACCTGATGATGATCGTCGGCGTCCTGATGTTTGACGGCCCGCTGGATTTTGCGCGGCTGCGACGTACCGTGGCGGCACGCCTGGTGGCGCCGTATTCACGCTTTCGGCAGAAGGCGCTGGTGGAGACCGCCGGCGCCTGGTGGGAAGATGACCCGGATTTCGACCTGGACGCGCACCTCCACCGCGTTGCCCTGCCCGGCCGCCAGAATCAGGAAGAACTGCAGACGCTGGTCGCCGAACTCGCCTCGACGCCGCTCAGCCCGGCCAAGGCACTGTGGGAATTCCACCTGGTGGAGAAGTACGACGGCGGCGCCGCGCTGATCATGCGCATCCACCACTGTATCGCCGACGGCATCGCGCTGGTCGGCGTGATGCTCTCCCTCACCGACGACCGGCCGGACGCGCCCGAGCCGGAGATGCCGGAAGCGCGCCTGCCGCGCGCCGGCGACGACAACCCGTGGCGCCAGCTGCTCGACCCGCTGACGCAGACGGCGGTCTCGGCGATCCATCTCGGCACGCAGGCCTGGGTCAAGTATTTCCAGTTGCTGGCGGAGCCCGGCCAGATGGTGGACTACGGGCGCCAAGGCATGGGCTACGCCGCCGAACTGGCCAAGCTGCTGGCTCTGCCGAAGGATTCGCCCAGCCGCTTCAAGGGCAAGCCGGGCGGCAGCAAGGCGGTGGCCTGGTCGGAACCGCTGCCGCTGGCGGAGGTCAAGGCGGTCGGCCGGCCGCTCGGCTGCTCGGTCAACGACATCCTGCTCGCCTCCGTGGCCGGGGCCCTGCGCGGCTATCTTATCGAAAAGGGCGATGCCGTCGACGGCATCGAGGTGCGCGGCCTGGTACCGGTCAATCTGCGCACCGAGTCGGACCAGGGCAAGCTGGGCAACCGCTTCGGCCTAGTCACCCTGCTGCTGCCGGTCTATGAGGGCAACCCGCTCGCCCGCCTGTACGAGGTGAAGCGGCGCATGAACGAACTCAAGGGCTCCTTTCAGGCGCCGCTGTCGCTGGCGATCCTCGCCGCGGTGGGCATGGCGCCGAAGGTGGTGCAGGAGCAGTTCCTCGACATCCTCTCGGCCAAGGCCAGCGCCGTGATGACCAACGTGCCGGGCCCGCAGCAACCGCTCTACCTGGCCGGCGCGCGCATGGCCCAGCCGATGTTCTGGGTACCGCAATCGGGCGACATCGGCATCGGCGTCTCGATCCTCTCCTACGCCAACAACGTGCAGTTCGGCCTGATCACCGACCGGCATTTCGTGCCCGATCCGGCGAGCATCGCCGGGCGTTTCCGCAAGGAATTCGAGAAGCTGCTGTTCGCGCTGATGCTGGAGCCGTGGGACGAGGTACGCGACCCGGCGGTGGTCGAACAGAGCCTGGAGCAGGAGTGGGCGCAGATCAACCGCGACCTGCAGCCGTCGCCGTCGCCGTCGCCGCCGCGGCGCCCGCGCAAGCCGCGCAGCGCCGC
>CAZASE010000039.1:0-22198 GCA_964487715.1 uncultured Rhodocyclaceae bacterium
CATCGCGCCGACCAACGTCGACGGCTGCTACCGCTGCGGCGGCAAGGCCTTCGAGATGGCCGAGGCCTACCAGACGCCGGTGATCGTGCTGATCGACCTGTACCTGTCGAACCGCTACGAGACGGTGGTGTTCCCGGCAAGGCCGCCCTTCGAGGCGGACATGAGCCGCAAGCCGGGCAAGCAGGCTGCCGGCGCCCAGTACAAGCGCTTCGCCCTGTCGGCCGACCCTATCAGCCCGCGGGCGATCCCCGGCGACAAGGGCGGCATGCACGTCGTCACCGGCCTGGAGCACAACGAACTGGGCCGGCCGAATGACTCGGCCGAGATGCACGAGGCGATGAGCCGCAAGCGCCACGAAAAGCTGAAGCAGGCGCTGAAGCATCCCGATTTCACCCAGTTCAAGCGCTTTGGCGACGAGGGACCGGTGGAGGTCGGGGTGATTTCGTGGGGCTCCAACTTCGGCGAGTGCCTCGAAGCGATGCTCAAGGCACGCGGCGAGGGCATCCGCTGCGCGGCGATGAAGGTGGTGATGATCTCGCCCTTTCCGACCGAAGCCGTGGCGGCCTTCATGGCGGACTGCCAGGGGGTCCTGGTGCCCGAGCTCAACTACGAGGGCCAGTTCGCCAACATCCTGCAGGCGCACGTGGCGCAGCCGGTAACGCGGCTCAATCGCGTGCCCGGCGAACCGATGAAAGTCGAGGACATCCTCGACGAGATCCGCCGCCTGGCGGCGCGTTCCAGATCGGCCCAGAAGGCCGCGTGAGGAGATATGTGATGGGTGACATCAAGCCGGTCTACCTGGAGGAGAAGCTCAAGCAGATCGAAGACAGCGGGCGGCTCGATTACCGCTCGAAGACCCTGCCGACCTGGTGCCCGGGCTGCGGCTACTTCTCCATCGTCGAGGCGGTGGCGGCCTCGCTGTGCGAGCTGAACGTTCCGAACGAGAACGCCGTCGTGGTCTCCGGCATCGGTTGCTCCTCGCGCTTTCCTTTCTTCGTGAACACCTACGGCATGCACACCCTGCACGGCCGCGCGCTGCCGGTGGCCACCGGCGTCAAGACGGCCAACGATGCGCTGACGGTGGTGGCGGTGGGCGGCGACGGCGACGGCTTCGCCATCGGCGGCGGCCATGTGCCGCACGCGGCGCGGCGCAACGTCGACATCACCTACCTGCTCTTCGACAACGGCATCTATGGCCTCACCAAGGGGCAGACCTCGCCGACTTCGGCGACCGGCTTCCGCACGCCGACCAGCCCCTACGAAAACCCCGACCGGCCGCTGAATCCGCTGCTGATGGTGCTCTCCTACGGCGCCAGCTGGGTCGGTCAGGCCTACGCCGGCCGGCCCGACCACCTGCACAGGATGATCACCCAGGCGATGGCGCACCGCGGCTTTTCCTACCTGCACATCCTTTCGCCCTGCGTCACCTTCGACAAGACGCACCGCACCTACGGCAACCTCGGCATGCAGGTGCGCGACCTGCCGGCCGACCACGACCCGAGCGACCGGCTGGCGGCGATGCGCGAAGCGATGGACGATGCGCTGCCGTCCCTCGGCCTCTACTACCGCGAGGAGCGCGCCACCCTGGGCGATTCGCTCGATGGACTGGTGGAGAAGGCCGGCGGCGAACTGCCCGGCAAGGCCGCGGCCAAACCGGCGCGCAAGGCCGCGCGGCGCTGAGCGTCATCCCCGCGTCCCACAGGGATTTCCTTCGGTCAAAAGCGGGGATCCAGTCGTTCATGGATTCCCGCTTGCGCGCGAATGACGGAATCGGCGCCGCCCGAAAAGTCGGTCTCCCCAACACGGCGACATTCCGCTTTTCGGCGATAATTGCGCCATTGGCCCGATCGCTGGGCCTTCCCGCATCCACCAAGTGGTTTCCGTCACCCATTCCATCGCCCAGACCGGCGCCGAAGGCGCGCAACTCGACCTGCTTGCCGAAGGCCTGCCGGCCGAGGCGCGCGAACAGCTCACGCGTGCTGCCGACTTTGCCAAGGCGCTCTACGCGGAGCGCAGCCTTGGCACGGGCGAGGACGCCTGGCAGCACGCCGTCGGCATGGCGCTGGTGGCGGCCTCGCTCCGCCTGGACATCGACACGCGGCTGGCGGCGCTGCTCTTCGCCGCCTCGGATTACCTCGACGACGCCACTGAAAAACTGACCGCCGAATTCGGCGCACCGGTGGCGGAGCTGGTCGACGGCCTGCGCCGGCTGAAGGGCCTGCAGCTGGTGACCGGCAAGGACGAGCGCGCGCAAAGCGTCAAGGCGCAGGCCGAAGTGCTGCGCAAGATGCTGCTGGCGATGTCGGAGGACATCCGCGTCGTGTTGCTGCGCCTCGCCAGCCGCACGCAGACCCTGCGCTACCTCGCCGGCCATCCGCAGGCGGCGCGCGCCGAGATCGCGCGCGAGAGCCTGGACATCTATGCGCCGCTGGCAAACCGGCTGGGCGTCTGGCACCTCAAGTGGGAGATGGAGGATCTTGCCTTCCGTTTCATCGAGCCGGAAACCTACAAGCGCATTGCCGGCATGCTTGACGAGCGCCGCGCCGAGCGCGAGCAATTCATCGACGAAGCCATCGAAAGGCTGCAGGCGGAAACCGCGGCAGCCGGCCTCAAGGCGGAGGTGGTCGGGCGCCCCAAGCACATCTACAGCATCTTCAACAAGATGCGTTCGAAGCGCATCGATTTCTCGGAAGTCTACGACGTGCGCGCGCTGCGCGTGCTGGTGGACGACGTGAAGGACTGCTACACGGTGCTTGGCATTGTGCACCACATCTGGCAGCCGATCCCGCAGGAGTTCGACGACTACATCGCGCATCCCAAGGGCAACGATTACCGCTCGCTGCACACTGCGGTGATCGGCCCCGGCGGGCGAACGCTGGAAGTACAGGTTCGCACCCACGAGATGCACCGCCATGCCGAACTCGGCGTCGCCGCCCACTGGCGCTACAAGGAGGCGGCGGCGCAGGACGCGCGCTACGACGACAAGATCGCCTGGCTGCGCCAGCTGCTTTCATGGCGCGACGAAATCAGCGACTCTTCCGAATGGGTACGCCAGTTCAAGCGCGCCGCGCTCGACGACACCATCTACGTGCTGACGCCGCAGGGCCGCGTCATCGACCTTGCGCGCGGGGCGACGCCGGTGGATTTCGCTTATCGCCTGCATACCGATCTCGGCCATCGCTGCCGCGGTGCCAAGGTCAACGGTGCGCTTGTCCCCCTCAACACGGCGCTGGAGAACGGTCAGACCGTTGAGATCACTGCCGCCAAGCAGGGCGGACCCTCGCGCGACTGGCTGAATGCGGAGCTGGGCTACCTGGCAACCTCGCGCGCGCGCGCCAAGGCGCGCCAGTGGTTCACCAGCCTGGAAGAGGCGGAAACGCTGGCGCAGGGGCGCGCCGGCGTCACGCGCGAGATGCAGCGCGAAGGCCAGTCGGGTGCCAACATCGAGGAACTCGCGCACAAGCTCGGTTTTGTCGGCGCCGATGCCCTTTACCTGGCGGCGGGGCGCGGCGAGCTCGGCACGCGTCAGCTGCAGACCGCGCTGCGCGGCGCTGCGGACGCCGCGCCGGAAGTGCCCGAGCTGCAGACGCGGCGCAGCAAGGCAGGCGGATCCGGCAGCCGCGTGCTGATCGTCGGCGTCGACAAGCTGCTGACCCAGCTTGGCCGCTGCTGCAAGCCGGCGCCGCCGGACGCCATTGCCGGCTTCGTCACGCGCGGCAAGGGGGTCTCGATCCACCGCGTCGACTGCACCAACTTCCGCAACATGAGTGCGCGCAACCCCGAGCGCGTCATCAGCGCGGAGTGGGGCGGTGGCGCCGAGGCGCTCTACCCAGTCGACATCGTCGTCGAGGCGCAGGACCGCCAGGGCCTGCTGCGCGACATCTCCGAAGTGCTCTCGCGCGAGAAGATCAACGTCACGGCGGTCCATACCCAGTCGAAGCAGGGCAATGCCCGCATGGGTTTCACCATCGAAGTCATCGGCGTCGCGCAATTGCAGCGCGCCCTGAAGCTGATCGGCGACATCGGCGGCGTCGAGCGCGCCAGCCGCAGCTGAACCCGCAGGAAAAGCCAGTCTTTGGGGTATGGCGAAGGAGTACTGTCGACCCATTGCCGTCATTCCCGCGGAAGCGGGAATCCAGTTGCGCATGAACAAACACGCTGGATTCCGGGTTTCGCCGCGCGGCCCCGGAATGACGGCAACTGGCCGATAGCTCCAATTCCAAAAACGTATCGCCGTCGTGCGGAGACTGACTTTTCGTGTCCCGAGCCCGCATCCATTCTCTTAACTTCGGGGGGAGTCCATATACGTAAGGTTAGGCATCGGCACGCTCCGAGAGCATAAGCACTTCTGTTGCAGAGTGGAGACCATCAATCTCCGCCACGACTCGCGCACCAAGGACTTTGGCATAGAGACTTTTTGCATCGTTGTCGGCGCGTGTGGACACCAGCACGGATTTCAGTGACTGTTGATTTCCTTTGAGCTCTGCGCTGACAAGTGACAGAGATTCTCTGATCAGGTGCTCTCCGCAGCCTTGACGTCGCCACTGCTCAAGAACGGCAATTTGGTCAAGCTCCAGAGTAGCGGACGGGCGGATGCCCGACTTCTGCGCCCAGAAGATGTAGCCGACGACCCGTTCTTCGACGGCGAGAACAAAGGCCAAGAGCCGTGGCGAAGCAGACAGCGTTGCACTCACCCACGTTTCGGAATCTTGCTGGCGGGGAAACGCCTCTCGATGAATGGCTGCGATTGCTGCAAGATCGGTGAGTGTCGCGCGACGGACGAACGAAGCCATGTGGATGCCTAACAGGATGTTGAAATTCGCTCCATTAGGGCCTGGCTATGATGAAGGCAATCAAGCGGATAGATGCAACAACCAAACTTTTCATGACTCGCATTTCGCATAATTGATCCCCACGCCAATTCGGAGTCACAAATTTGGGAATATCAACAGCCTGTTAGCCGTCACCACTGGAAACGCCCACGGCATATTACCCCTTGATCGCTTGTTTTACAGCGGCGGCCCATTGCTGCTCATCATCCGAAGATAACGCGAATCTCTTTGCGTGCTTGACTACTTCATCAAACATGAGACTCGCGGCTTCGTGTTGTCCAAGCCTCATAAGGAATTCGCCATATCGGTAACGTGCCTCAAGACCCACATATACAGGAATGAGCTCGCGATATGCGGCAAGTGCTGCATCGTTTTCTTCACGCCCTTCAAGAACTCTTGCATCCAATAGACGAACCTCCAGGGGGCGAGTCTTCGGAGCACTTGTCTTGATTCTGGTAATCACATCGGATGCCTTGTTCCAATCGCGATGCTCAACAGTTGCTCTTGCGAGACCAAACAGAATTGCTCCATCGGTCTGAAATGCTCCGGTCAAACAACTTTCATAAAGCTTGATTGCTTCGGCATACATCTGGTGATTCATGCATTCCTCTGCCATCGCGATCCTATTATCAGTGCTGCCGCAGATTTCCAGTTCTTCCGAGCGGCGCTTAAGATCCGCGTCCGGCTGAAGCGCTTTGATAAGCTTGCGTGCTGTCTTGTGCACATCGCGATGTTCGCGTGACCCGGGAAATACTTCAACAAAGTAGTAAATCACACAACCCATGACTGGAAATGACATGATGACAAATATCCACCAATACGGGCGCCCGGTCTTGAAAACGTGGAAAGCAAAGCAAAACTGAATCAGAATCACCGCAGCGGCAAGAATTGGCATGACAGGCTTCCTTGCAATATTGCTATTGACTATTGGCTAGACAACGGATTTGTGACCGGTGACGTTTCATAAGGCCTCCGGATTAGTGACAATGTTCAGCACACTCGCGTACTTCCCATTTTCGCCGTCATTCCGGGGCCGCCCGCCAGAGCTTGCCCCGGACTTGATCCGGGGGCGGAACCCGGAATCCAGGGTTTTTTTGCGGCCGCTCTGGATTCCGGGTCGCGCTTCGCTTGCCCGGAATGACGAAGCTGAGGTTTGTCACTGATCAGGTAAGGCCTTGGATTCCCCCTCTTTGATGGCGCAGGTTTTGTGCAGCTGAGACTCGTTGGACGTGGGGATCAACACCAAACAGCTCCGAGAGGGAATCCGAAATGCATACTACTACTGTTGCGGTCGATCTGGCAAAAAGCGTCTTCCAGCAGGCCGTTGCCGATGCGACCTGGAAGGTCATCGAGTCACATCGTCTGACCCGCACCCAGTTTGAGCGCTGGTTTCGGAATCGCGAGGTCACGCTGGTCATCATGGACGCATGTGGCTCCGCTCACTACTGGGCGCGCTGGATCAACGGGTTGGGCATTGAGGTCAGGCTTCTGCCTGCCGCCTGCGTACGTGCCTCCGTGAAGCGCACAAGACCGATGCCTGCGCGCCGCTCGACAGCGGCGGGCAGGTGTCGCACTTCAGGGATGCCCGGCATCTTGCAGGCGGGTTCGGGCTGACGCCGGGGAGTTCAGTTCCGGCAGCCGCCAGGTGCTCGGCCGCATCTCGATACGCGGCGACCGCTACCTGCGCATGCCGCATCCTGGATACCGGCGTTCGCCGGTATGACGAGTTTGGAGCCGACGGGATGTCATGCTGGGTTTCGTTGGTCATCAAGGAAGCGTTTGAATTACGATCAGGAGGCAAGACCACACGTTACCGTGACTTTGCATACATCCAACAGTCTCTCGGTTCAGGTGACAGGTTGGGATGAACTGTGTACCGGGCAAGACGCCCCTCTCTGGTGAAGCCGCTCTTCTCGAGCGCGCGGGCTGACGCATCGTTTTCAACATCACACGTCGCTTCGATGCGGAACAAGGCGGGATGTGAGACTGCGATTTCAGCAAGCGCGCGAATTGCCTCGGGCATATAGCCCTGACCCCAGTGCTTTCGGGCAAGGACGTACCCGATGTTCATTCGATGTTCGATTGGACGGGATTCGAGCATGCCCAGGACTTGAGTATCGTCCTTGCGCGTAAGCACGTAGGCACGTACGGAATCGTTTTCCCACCCTTCAATGCACCCGCCGATGAATCGGCGGGTGGTCTCGACGGATGTATGTGGAACCCACACCATATAGCGGCAGACCTCTGGATCCTGGCAATAAGCAGCGAAGATGGTGTCGGCATCTTGCGGCACCGGCGGGCGCAAGATCAGTCTCGAAGTCTCAATGCATTCCGGGAGGAGAGGCGCCATAGCGTGGTCCAACGAATGAAAGAGGCTTCCCCGTCCCGAGGCTGCGGCCGAAGCCGCGAACGGCGACGACCGCCGTGATGGGTTTCCTGACCTCATCAAGACACCGAAAGGGGGAGTCCATGGGCATTATCGCCGGAGCGATCGATCTGGCCAAGAACGTCTTCGTCGCGCATGGTAGTGATGCTAACGGCAAGGCCGTGCCGGTCAGGCCCAAATTATCACGGGCACCTATGTCGGCGCTGATTGCGCAGCTGCCAGCGCCGTACTGAAATCGAGTTCCGCAACCGGTCCGAAGGAAAACGGCCGCATCCGCGACGCCGCGGGAATTACACCGGCGGCGCGGCGAGGGAGAGTTCGGCGAGCAGGGCGCTCTGCGCCGAGAAGCCCTTCTTGCGCGAGCGCTTGCGGCGGTAGTCGCCGTCCCCGTCCATTTCCCAGGCCTGGGTGTTGTCGGCCAGGCAGGGCATCAGCCCTTCCTTGAGGATGCGCCGCTTGAGCTTGGCTTCCAGCACCGGAAAGCACAGTTCGATGCGGCGGAAGAAGTTGCGCTCCATCCAGTCCGCGCTGGAGAGGTACAGGCTTTGCACGCCGTCGGCGTAGAAGTAGAAGATGCGCGTGTGTTCGAGGAAACGGCCGACCAGCGATCGCACGTTGATGTTTTCCGACAGTCCGTCGATGCCCGGGCGCAGTGCGCAGACGCCGCGCACGATCAGGTCGATGGTGACGCCTGCCTGCGAGGCCTCGTAGAGCGCATCGATGACCTGCGGATCGAGCAGGGCGTTCATCTTGGCGATGATCCGGGCGCGCTTGCCGGCGCGGGCGTTGGCGGCCTCGCCGCGAATGGCGGCGAGCATGGCGTCGTGCAGAGTGAAGGGCGCCAGCAGCAGATGGTTCAGCTTGCTCGCCTTGCCCAGCCCGGTGAGCTGCTTGAAGACCTCGTTGACGTCGGCGCACAGCGCCTCGTTGCAGGTCAGCAGGCCAAAGTCGGTGTACAGCCTGGCGGTGCGCGGATGGTAGTTGCCGGTGCCGAGATGGACATAGCGCCGCAGCGCGCTGGCGCTCTTCTCTCCCTCGCCTTCCTCGCGGCGGACGATCATGAGCATCTTGGCGTGGGTCTTGTAACCGAATACGCCGTATACGACGTGGGCGCCGACCTCCTCGAGGCGCGAGGCCCAGTTGATGTTGGCCTCCTCGTCGAAACGCGCCATCAGCTCGACCACCACCGTGACTTCCTTGCCCTGGCGTGCCGCGCGCAGCAGCAGTTCCATCAGGATGGAATCGGTGCCGGTGCGGTACACGGTCATCTTGATGGCAACGACCGCCGGGTCGTCCACCGCCTGTTCGAGGAACTCGACCACCGGGCTGAACGACTGGTAGGGGTGGTGCAGCAATACGTCCTGCTTGCGGATGCTGGCGAAGACGTCGTAGTTCTTGGTCAGCACCTTGGGCAGGCCGGGCTGGAAGGACGGGTACTTCAGGTCGGCGCGTTCGACCAGTTCGGGCACCTGCATCAGGCGGACCAGGTTGACGATTCCGGGTACGCGGTACAGGTCGTCGTGGCCGAGGGCGAACTGCTGCAGCAGGAAGTCGGTCATGAGCTCCGAGCAGTTGTCGGCCACCTCGAGGCGCACGGCGTCGCCGAAATGGCGCTGCGGCAGCTCGCCCTGCAGCGCCAGGCGCAGGTTCTTGATCTCCTCTTCGTCTACCCACAGATCGCTGTTGCGCGTGGCGCGGAACTGGTAGCAGCCGAGCACGCTCATGCCGGAAAAAAGCTCGCCGACGTGGGCGTGCAGGATCGAGGAGAGGAAGACGAAGCCGTGCGGCGCACCGGCAATCGCCTTCGGCAGGCGGATGATGCGCGGCAGCACGCGCGGCGCCTGCACGATGGCGGCGCCGGAACTGCGGCCGAAGGCATCCTTGCCCTCCAGCTCGACGGCGAAGTTGAGGCTCTTGTTGAGCACGCGCGGGAAGGGATGCGCCGGGTCCAGGCCGATCGGCGTGAGTACCGGCATCACCTCGCGGAAGAAGAAATCCTTGATCCAGGCCGCCTGCGCCTCGTTCCAGGCGCTGCGCCGCAGGAAGCGGATGCCCTGCTTGTCGAGCGCTGGCAGGACGCCGTCGTTGAGCAGCTTGTATTGATCGGCCACCAGGTCGTGCGCCTGCGCGCTGACCAGGCGGAAGACTTCGTGCGGGGCGAGGCCGTCGTGGCCGGGTGTCGTGGCGCCGAGCTTGATTTGCTCCTTCAGGCCGGCGACGCGGATCTCGAAGAACTCGTCGAGGTTGCTCGATACGATGCAGAGGAAGCGCAGCCGTTCGAGCAGCGGCACGCCGGCGTCTGCCGCCTGCGCGAGCACGCGCCGGTTGAAGGCAAGCAGGGAGAGCTCGCGGTTGAGATAGCGCTCGGACGCCGGGCGCCGGGCAGTTGCAGCCTTGTTCATCGCCGTCAATTGAATCAGGAATCGCTAATATGTTCAAGCAGCAGTCTATGACAGGGATGTGACGGCCCTGTGACGGAACGCGCGGCGCAGGGTGCAAGGTAGAATCCGCCCATGGATTACGAACTCGTTGCCGCCGTCGACCTGGGTTCCAACAGCTTCCGCTTGCAGGTGGGTCGGGTGGTGGAGGACCAGATCTACCCGCTCGACTCGCTCAAGGAGCCGGTGCGACTGGCGGCCGGCCTGACCGCCCAGAAGACCCTCGACGGGCCTTCGCAGCTGCGTGCGCTGGAAGCCCTGCGGCGCTTCGGCGAGCGGCTGCGCGGTTTCGATGCCGGTGCGGTGCGGTCGGTGGCGACCAACGCGCTGCGCGTTGCCAAGAACGCGCCGCAGTTCCTCCTGCAGGCCGAGGCGGCCCTCGGTTTTCCCATCGAGATCATTGCCGGCCGCGAAGAGGCGCGGCTGATCTATCTCGGCGTGGCGCACACGCTGCCGAACCCGCAGACGCAGCAGCTGGTGGTGGACATCGGCGGCGGCTCGACGGAATTCATCATCGGCCGCGATATCCAGCCGATCGAGCTCGAATCCCTCTACATGGGCTGCGTCGGCTTCACGCTGAGGTATTTTCCGCGCGGCCAGGTGGACAAGCAGGGCATGAAGGCGGCAGAACTCGCCGCGCGCAAGGAGCTGCAGGCCATCGTCGGGCACTTCAACCGCGTCGGCTGGGAGGAGGCGGTCGGCTCATCCGGCACGGCCAAGGCCCTCGCCGACATCCTGGAGATGAACGGGCTCTCGGCGCAGGGCATCACCCGCGACGGGCTGGAACAGCTGCGCGCGATCCTGCTGCGGGCGGGCGACATCGCCCGCCTCGATCTGCCGGGCCTGCGGCCGGATCGCATACCCGTCCTGCCGGGGGGGCTGGCCATCATGCTGGCGGTATTCAAGGAATTCGACCTGAGCCACATGACCTTCTCGGATGGTGCGCTGAGGCTTGGCGTGCTCTACGACCTGCTCGGGCGCTACCACCACCAGGACCTGCGGGACGCCACGGTAAGCCAGTTCATGCGCCGCTATCAGGTTGACGAGCGGCAGGCGGCGCGGGTCGCGGCGGTGGCGCGCGCCCTGCTGCTGCAGCTTCGGGCCGATGCCAACGATGGGCAGGCGCAGGTGCTCGACTGGGCGGCGCGGCTGCATGAGATCGGCATCTCGGTGGCGCATTCGAGCTACCACAAGCACAGCGCCTACATCCTGGCGAATGCCGACATGCCGGGTTTCTCGCGCAAGGACCAGCTGCGCCTGTCGCGCATCGTGCTGGCCCATCGCGGCAAGCTCGAGCGCGTGCAGGACATGACACGTGACGATCCGGACTGGCTGCTGGTGCTGAGCCTGCGCATGGCGGCCATCCTGCATCGGGCGCGCGACGACGCGCCGCTGCCGGGCATCACGGTGAAGCGCAACGAACGCGGTTTCCTTATCGGCGTTGACGCCGACTGGCTGGATACCGCGCCGCTGACGGCGGCGGCGCTGGAGGAAGAGGGCCGGCAATGGGCCGGACTGGGCATGGAATGGCGCCTGCGCGGCGGCCGCGGCCGACCGAGGGCGGCGGCCTGAGCGACGCATGAGCGTGCCGCCTGCCTGGCGGCACGGCGGACACAACGGGGTGGGGGACGAGGGTGGAGCAAGCACGGTTCGCACTTGAGACGGACAGCGAAGGCCGGCGCTGGCTGCGGCTGTCCGGCGAGTGGACGCTGCGCGCGCTGGCCGAGCGCCAGCCCGCCTTGGCGCTCGAACTGGCGCGGCTGGCGCGCCTGCCGGCGCTGGCCTGGGACCTGCGCGGCATCGCGGCGCTGGATTCCGCCGGGGCGACGATCCTCTGGCATGCCTGGGGCCGCCGGCGCATTGCGTCGCTGGCGCTGCGCCCGGACCAGGGCCCGATCCTCGATCGCGTCGAGGCCGCGTGCGTCAACGATGCGGCGAAACCTTCATTGCCGTCGCGCCTGGAATGGCTGGTCGCGATCGGCCGGCCGGTGCTGCATTTCTTTAGCCATCTGGCCGACCTCATCGCCCTGATCGGGCAGCTGGTGCTGGACGCGGCCCACCTGGCGCGCCATCCGCGCGACATCCCCTGGCGCGAGACCTCGGCCAACCTGTTCAAGAGCGGTGTGCGCGCCATGCCGGTGACGGCACTGGTGGGCTTTCTCATCGGCGTTGTCCTCTCCTACCTGTCCGCGCTGCAGCTGAAAACCTTCGGAGCCGGGATCTTCATCATCAACATCCTCGGCATCGGCATCATTCGCGAGCTCGGCCCGGTCCTGGTGGCGGTGCTGGTGGCGGGCCGTTCCGGCTCGGCCATGACGGCGCAGCTCGGCGTGATGCGCGTGACGGAGGAGATCGATGCGCTGGCGACGATGGGCGTGTCGCGCAGCCTCCGCCTGGTGCTGCCCAAGGTGGCGGCGCTGGCGGTGGTGATGCCCCTGCTGGTGCTGTGGACCAGCGCCACGGCGATCCTCGGCGGCATGGCCGCGGCGCAATGGCAGCTGGACATCGGCTACGGCTTTTTCATCGACACGCTGCCCAAGGTCGTGCCGGTGGCGAACCTGTGGATTGCCCTGGCCAAGGGCGTCACCTTCGGCGTGCTGGTGGCGCTGGTCGCCTGCCACTTCGGCCTGCGCGTGCGGCCGAATACCGAAAGCCTGTCTTCCAATACCACCGCCTCGGTCGTGGCAGGCATCACCATCGTCATGCTGGTCGACGCTGTCTTTGCCGTCGCCACGCGCAACATCGGCATCCAATGAGCACGCCGACAGTCGAAGTCAGTCGCTTGTCCACGCGTTTCGGCGACCACTGGGTGCACCGCGACCTCAGCCTGAGCGTCGCCAAGGGCGACGTGATGGCGCTGGTCGGCGGCTCCGGCAGCGGCAAGACGACCCTGTTGCGGCAGATGGTTGGCCTCCTGCTTCCGAGCCAGGGCGAGATTCGCCTGTTCGGCGAGCCGCTCTTCGACGGCGACGTCGGGCGCGAGCGGGGCCTGCGCCGCCGCTTCGGCATGCTGTTCCAGCAGGGCGCGCTGTTTTCCGCGTTCAACGTTTTCCAGAACGTCGCCTTTCCGCTGCGCGAATTGCGGCTGCTGCCGGAAGACCTGATCCACGACCTGGTGATGCTCAAACTGGCGATGGTCGAACTGCTGCCGCGGCACGCCTGGCTGATGCCGTCCGAGCTGTCCGGCGGCATGGTCAAGCGGGTGGCGCTGGCGCGCTCGCTGGCGCTGGAGCCCGAACTGCTGCTTCTCGACGAGCCGACCGCCGGCCTCGACCCGGACCGCAGCGAATCCTTCGTCCGGCTGATCCGCAGCCTGAGCGCGCAGCTCGGCCTGACGGTGGTGCTGGTGACGCACGACCTGGATACGCTCGCGGCTCTGGCGAGCCGCGTTGCGGTGCTGGCGGAACAGCGTATACTCGCGCTCGGCAGTCTTGACGACATCATGAAGGTCGACCATCCCTTCATCCGTAACTTTTTCTGCTGCGAGCGGGCGCAGCGCGCGCTGCAGCACGCCGACGGCGGGGAGATTTAGTCGAACATGGAAAGCCGGGCTCACGCGCTCGCCGCCGGCATCTTCACCGTGCTGCTCGGGCTGGCAACCGCATTCGGCGCCTGGTGGCTGTCGGGCAAGCGCGAGACGATGCGCGAATACGTCCTGGTCACGCAAACGACCGTTTCCGGCCTCAATCCGCAGGCGCAGGTGCGCTATCGCGGCATCCGCGCCGGCAAGGTGCTGGACATCGAACTCGATCCGGAGGATCCGCGCAACATCCTCGTTGTCATCGGCGTCGGTTCCGATATCCCGATCACGCGCGGCACCACGGCGGAACTGAATTACCAGGGCGTCACCGGCCTCGCCTATGTGCACCTGAAGGATTCCGGCGATAACCTCGAACCGCTCGCGGGCGATGGCGACGAACCGCCGCGCATCGCGCTGGCGCCGTCGTCCATGGACAACCTGGGTGAAGCCGCCACCGACGTCCTGAAACAGATGCAGCGCCTCGCCGCGCGCACCAATACGCTGCTGTCCGACCAGAACATCGAGCGCGCCGGCCGCACCCTGGCCAACGTCGAGGCCGCCTCGGCCGGCCTGAACAGGTCGCTGGCCGAGGCGCCGCACGTCATGGCGGCGCTGCGGCGGGCACTCAACGACGAGAACCTGAAACGCCTCGGCGTCGTGCTTGCCCGCCTGGAGGCCACCAGCGGCGAAGTGGCGCCGCTGGCCGCCGATCTGCGCGTGCTGGTGGCGACCCTGCAGGGACTCGGCAAGAAGCTCGATGCGCTGTCCACCGAAGCCGGCGGGGAGGTGGTGCATTCGACCCTGCCGCGCGTCAACGTGCTGTTGCAGGAACTGTCCGTCAATTCGCGCCAGATGTCGCGCATCCTCGATCAGATCGAGGAATCGCCCAACATGCTCATCTTCGGCCGCGCCGCACCACGACCCGGGCCCGGCGAAGCGGGCTTTGCCGCACCGTGAGGAACCGCTTGATGAGAGTCACCGTTCTCGTCGTTCTTGGCATGGCACTGGCGGCTTGCGCCCCCGGCCCGCGGGCGACGCCCGACGTACGCTACTACGACCTCGGGCCGCACGCGAAGGCGCCGGAGCACGGGTCTTTCGCCGGCTTGCGCAGCGTCGAGGTGTTTGCCCCGTCATGGCTGGATTCCGCCGCCCTGCAATATCGGCAGACCCAGCTCAACAGCCAGCGCCGGCAGAATTTTGCCGAAAGCCGCTGGGTCGCGCCGCCGGCCGAACTGGTGGCGCAAGCGCTGCGCAGGACGCTGCTTGCCGGCGCAGCGCGCGGCGGGTGCAAGCTGCGCGTCGATCTGGACGAGTTCGTGCAGGTCTTCGATGCGACGGCTTCGAGCCGCGCCCTGATCGAGGCCCGGGTGCAGCTGGTTTCGCCGGGTGCGGCGGAATTGCTCGCGCGGCAGGCGTTCATCGTCGAGCGGCTGGCAGCGGGCGCGGACGCGGCCGGCGGCGTGCAGGCCCTGGCGGCCGCGACGGAACGCCTTGCCGTTCTGATCGGCGAATGGCTGGCCGGGCTGGAGCGATCACCGGCACCAGGCCCCGGTATTGCCGCGCGTTGCAGCGCCTGACGCGGCGCGGTTGCGCGGCGCCTTTGCGTGCAGGAGATAGACTCATGGCGGAGAATCCCTACCTGGTTGGCCTCGGCAAGAACGCCGCCAACCATGCGCCTCTCTCGCCGCTGACCTTTATCGAGCGCACCGCCGCCATTTACCCGCAACGCGCTTCGATCATCCACGGCGCGCGCCGCTTCACGTGGAGCGAGAGTTACGACCGTTGCCGCCGGCTGGCCTCAGCCCTGCGGGCGCGCGGCATCGGCCAGGGCGATACCGTCGCGGTGATGCTGTCGAACACGCCAGAAATGGCGGAATGCCATTTCGGCGTGCCGATGACCGGCGCCGTGCTGAATACCCTGAATACCCGCCTCGACGCCGAGGCCATCGCCTTCATGCTGAACCACGGCGAGGCGAAAGTGCTCATCACAGACCGCGAGTTTTCGCCGACCGTATCCCGGGCATTGGCGCTGGCCGCGCGGGACTTGCTGGTGATCGACGTCGACGACCCCGAATACGCCGGGCCGGGCGAGCGCCTGGGCAGCGTCGAGTACGAGGCGCTCATCGCCGGCGGCGATCCGGCTTTCGCCTGGCAGGGGCCGGCCGACGAGTGGGATGCCATCTCGCTCAACTACACCTCGGGTACCACCGGCAACCCGAAGGGCGTGGTCTACCACCACCGCGGCGCCTACCTGAACGCCGTCTCGAACATCGTCTCCTGGGGCATGCCGCCGCATGCGGTGTACCTGTGGACCTTGCCGATGTTCCACTGCAACGGCTGGTGCTTTCCGTGGACCATGGCGGCGAATGCCGGCACCAACGTCTGCCTGCGCCGCGTCGAGGCGAAGGCCGTTCTCGATGCCATCCGCGAGCACAAGGTCACGCACTACTGCGGCGCGCCGATCGTGCATTCCATGCTGATCAACGCGCCGCCCGAATGGCGCGAGGGCATCTCGCACAAAGTCAGTGCCCTGGTGGCGGCGGCGCCGCCGCCGGCCTCCATGATCGAGGGCATGAACAGGATCGGCTTCGACATCACCCACGTCTATGGCCTGACCGAGACCTACGGACCGGCCGCGGTGTGCGCCAGGCACCCCGAGTGGAGCGAATTGCCGCTGGAGGAGCAGGTGCGCCTGAACGGCCGCCAGGGCGTGCGCTATCACATGCAGGAAGGCGTCACGGTGATGGATCCGGAGACGATGCAGCCGGTGCCGCGTGACGGCGAGACCATGGGCGAGATCATGTTCCGCGGCAACATCACCATGAAGGGTTACCTGAAGAACCCGAAGGCCACCGAGGAGGCCTTCCAGGGAGGCTGGTACCACTCCGGCGACCTGGCGGTGATGCAGCCGGACGGCTACGTCAAGATCAAGGACCGCTCCAAGGACGTCATCATCTCCGGCGGTGAGAACATCTCCTCGGTGGAAGTCGAGGACGTGCTCTACCGGCACGCGGCGGTGCTGGCGGCGGCGGTGGTCGCCAGCCCCGACCCGAAATGGGGTGAAGTGCCCTGTGCCTTCATCGAGCTGAAGGAGGGGGCGCAGGCGACGGAAGACGAGTTCATCGCGTTCTGCAGGGAGCGCATGGCGCGTTTCAAGGTGCCGAAGAAGGTGGTGTTCGGCCCGCTGCCGAAGACATCCACCGGCAAGATCCAGAAATTCGTGCTGCGCGAGAAGGCGAAATCGACGCAGGCCATCGATTAAGGAGAAGAAGATGAGTGCAGCCCCGCAGTCCCCCGAACCGCTTCTGCTGCGCAGCGACGACAACGGCGTGGCCACCCTCACGCTGAACCGCGCCGGCCAGTTCAATTCCCTTTCCGACGCGCTGATCGACGAATTGCAGGCGGCGCTGGATGCCGTCGCCGAGGACACGTCGGTGCGCGTCGTCGTGCTGGCCGGCGCCGGCAAGGCCTTCTGCGCCGGCCACGACCTGAAGGAGATGCGCGCCAATCCCGACAAGGCCTGCCAGCAGGCGCTGTTCAGGAAGTGCGGCAGGATGATGATGAAACTGGTCGCGCTGCCCCAGCCGGTGATTGCGCGGGTGCACGGCATGGCCGTCGCCGCCGGCTGCCAGCTGGTCGCCATGTGCGACCTGGCGGTGGCGGCGGACTCGGTGAAGTTCGCCGTCTCCGGGGTGAATCTCGGCCTGTTCTGCAGCACGCCCGCTGTGCCCCTGTCGCGCAACCTGCCGCGCAAGCAAGCCTTCGAGATGCTGGTGACGGGCGACTTCATGGATGCCGCCACGGCCTGTGCGCGCGGGCTGGTCAATCGCGTGGTGCCGGCCGGCGAACTGGATGCGGAGGTGAAGAAACTGACGGACTCGATCTGCGCCAAGTCGCCGGCGGCGGTGGCAATGGGCAAACAGGCCTTCTACAGGCAGGGCGAAATGGGACTGGAGGCCGCCTACCAGCTGGCGGCCGAGACGATGGCCTGCAACATGATGGCCGATGACGCGCAGGACGGCATCGACGCCTTCATCGCCAAGCGGCCGATGCCGCAGTGGAAGGGCCGGTAGCGGGCCGGCGGAATACCGGATACCATTCGACGGGCATGCATACTTAAAACAATGCCGCACGGCAGAGGGTGGAGTGGCAGAGGACTACATTCTCGAAACCAGAAACCTCGTCAAGGAGTTCAAGGGTTTCGTCGCCGTCAACGACGTCAGCCTGAAAGTCAGGCGCGGGCACATCCATGCCCTCATCGGCCCGAACGGGGCGGGCAAGACGACGGTGTTCAACCTGCTGACCAAGTTTCTGCCGCCCACTCGCGGCAGCATTCATTTCAACGGCCAGGACATCACCCCGGAAGCGTCGGCACAGATTGCCCGTCGCGGCATTGTGCGATCCTTCCAGATCTCCGCGGTCTTTCCTCACCTCACGGTGCTGGAAAACGTGCGCATCGCCCTGCAGCGCAAGCTCGGCACATCATTTCATTTCTGGCGTTCCGAAAGGACGCTCGGCACGCTTGACGCGCGGGCAATGGAATTGCTGGCACAGGTTGGCCTCGGGTCTTTTTCCGACAGCGTGGCGGTGGAACTCCCCTATGGCCGCAAGCGCGCCCTCGAAATCGCCACCACCCTGGCGCTCGAACCCGAGCTCATGCTGCTCGACGAGCCGACTCAGGGCATGGGTCATGAGGACGTCGATCTGGTGCGCGACCTGATCAAGAAAGTGTCGACCAGCCGCACCGTGTTGATGGTCGAACACAACATGAACGTCGTCGCCGGCATCTCCGACACCATCACCGTCCTGGCGCGCGGCGCCGTGCTGGCCGAGGGGCCGTATGCGGAGGTGTCGAAGAACCCGGCGGTGATCGAGGCTTACATGGGCAGCGCGCAGTGATGACGGCTACAGAGTATCTGCGCGTCACCGACCTGCACGCCTTTTATGGCGAATCGCACATCCTGCACGGCATGGATCTGCGAGTGAATCGCGGTGAGTGCGTGACGCTGCTCGGCCGCAACGGCGCCGGGCGCACGACCACGCTGAAGGCCATTCTCGGCCTGACCGGCAAGCGCACCGGCTCGGTCATGCTCAACGGCCGCGAAGTCATCGACTGGCCGGCGCACCGCATCGCCCACCTTGGCGTCGGCTACTGCCCGGAGGAGCGCGGCATCTACGCCAGCTTGTCGGCGGAGGAGAACCTCATGCTGCCGCCGCAGGTCGCCAGCGGCGGCATGACGGTGGGGGAGATCTACCGCATCTTCCCCAACCTGGAGGAGCGGCGCAGGAGCCAGGGATCGCGGCTGTCCGGCGGCGAGCAGCAGATGCTTGCCCTGGCGCGCATCCTGCGCACCGGCGCGCGCCTGCTGTTGCTCGACGAGATTTCAGAAGGGCTGGCGCCGGTCATCGTGCAGAAGCTCGGCGGCCTGATCCGCGGCCTGAAGGAAAAAGGCTTTACCATCGTCCTGGTCGAGCAGAACTTCAGATTTGCCGCACCGCTGGCCGACCGCATGTACATCGTCGAGCACGGGCGCATCGTGGCGGAAATCGCCAGGGACGAGATTGAGCAGAAGCAGGCGCTGTTGCATGAGTATCTCGGGGTCTAACTCACTGGAGGAGAGGGAAATGAAACGCATACGGATGGGTACGCTGGTTGGTGCTGCGCTGGTGTCGCTGGTGGCTGGCCAGGCTCTTGCGCAGAAGACGGCCGCGCCGAAGCTATCGGGCGACATGGTGAAAATCGGGGTGCTCACCGACATGTCAGGCGTGTATTCGGATCTCGGCGGGCAGGGTTCGGTGACGGCGGCGCAGATGGCCATCGACGACTTCAGGGCGCAGGCCAGGCCGGCGTGGAAGATCGACCTGGTGTATGCCGACCACCAGAACAAGGCGGACGTCGGCTCCAACAAGGCGCGCGAGTGGTATGACACGCAGGGCGTCGACATGATGACCGACGTGCTGAATTCCGCCGTGGCGCTGGCCGTATCGAAGGTCACGCTGGAGAAGAAGCGCGTGCTGATCGACGCCGGCGCGGCGACCACGCGGCTCACCAACGAGGACTGCACCCCCTACACGGTGCACTACGTCTATGATACCTACGCACTGGCCAACGGCGGCGGCAAGGCGGTGGTGAAGCAGGGTGGCGATTCCTGGTTTTTCCTCACCGCCGACTATGCCTTCGGTCACTCGCTGGAGAAGGACACGGCCGACGTCGTCAAGGCCAACGGCGGCAAGGTGCTCGGCGCCGTGCGCCACCCCCTCAACGCTTCCGACTTCTCCTCCTTCCTGTTGCAGGCGCAGGCCTCCAAGGCGAAGATCGTCGGCCTCGCCAATGCCGGCGGCGATACCATCAACTCGATCAAGGCGGCCAACGAATTCGGCCTGACCAAGAGCCAGAAGCTGGTCGGCCTGCTCACCCAGATCACCGACATCCACGCGCTCGGCCTGCCGACCACGCAGGGCATGATGTTCACCGAGGGCTACTACTGGAACCTCAACAACGAGACGCGCGAGTGGAGCCGTCGCTACTTCGGCAAGATGAAGAAGATGCCGAGCATGCTGCAGGCGGGCGTCTACTCCGCCGTGCTCACTTACCTCAAGGCAGTGCAGGCGGCCGGCACGGACGAGGCCGATGCGGTGATGAAGCAGCTCAAGTCGATGACCATCAACGACATGTTCGCCAAGAACGGCAAGATCCGCGAGGACGGCCGCATGGTGCACGACATGTTCCTGGTCGAGGTGAAGAAGCAGGCCGAGTCGACGGAGCCGTGGGACTACTACCACGTGCGTGCCGTGATTCCGGGCAACGAAGCCTTCCAGCCGCTGTCGCTGTCGCGCTGCCCGCTGGTGAAGAAGTGACGCTGACGCCTTTGCCGTCGTCCCCGCGAAAGCGGGGACCCGGCGTCCTTCGTGGATTCCCGCTTTCGCGGGAATGACGGGTTGATCGCAGAATGACCGAGATTTTCGGCGTTCCCGTCCAGGCACTCATGGGGCAGCTCATGCTGGGCCTGGTGAGCGGTTCGTTCTACGCCATGCTGAGCCTCGGGCTGGCCGTTATCTTCGGCATGCTCAACATCATCAATTTTGCCCATGGCGCCCTCTATATGATGGGCGCCATGTTTGCCTGGATGGGCCTCAACTACTTCGGCGTCAATTACTGGGGGGCGCTGCTGCTGGCGCCGCTGGCCGTCGGGATCGTCGGCGTTCTCATCGAGCGCAGCATGCTGCAGTGGCTGTACCGGCTCGACCACCTCTACGGCCTGCTGCTCACCTTCGGGCTGGCGCTGATCCTCGAAGGGATTTTCCGCGACCTCTATGGCGTCTCGGGCCTGCCGTATTCGATTCCCGAGGAATTTGCCGGCGCCTACAACCTCGGCTTCATGTTCCTGCCGAAGTACCGCGCCTGGGTCATCCTCGCCTCGCTGCTGGTATGCTTCGCCACCTGGTTCGTCATCGAAAAGACACCGCTTGGCGCCTACCTGCGCGCGGCGACGGAGAATCCCCAGCTCACCCAGGCCTTCGGCATCAACGTGCCGCTGATGGTGATGCTGACCTACGGCTTCGGCGTGGCGCTGGCCGGCTTCGCCGGCGTGCTGGCGGCGCCGGCCATGCAGGTGAGCCCGCTGATGGGCTCGAACCTGATCATCGTCGTGTTTGCCGTCGTCGTGATCGGCGGCATGGGTTCCATCCTTGGCTCGATCGTCACCGGTTTGGGGCTCGGCGTGATCGAGGGACTGACCAAGGTGTTTTACCCGGAAGCGTCCTCCACGGTCGTCTTCGTCATCATGGCGATTGTCCTGCTGGTGCGGCCGGCCGGCCTGTTCGGGAGAGAAAGATGACGACCTGCCCCCCGCCCCCTGCACCCGCCCCATGGGCGGGGGTGACCAGTCACCTCCCCCGCTTGGCGGGGGAGGATGGGAGAGGGTGCCTAAGAATTTCCCGCGCTAGCGCGGGCGGCCCGGCGGAGGCGCCATGAACCGGCAACTCGTCGGCTACGGCCTCCTGCTGGCGCTCATGCTGGTGGCGCCGGCCGTGGTCTACCCGGTGCTGGTGATGAAGATTCTCTGCTTCGCCCTGTTCGCCTGCGCCTTCAATCTGCTGATCGGCTATACCGGGCTGCTTTCCTTCGGCCATGCCGTCTTCCTTGGTGCGGCGGGTTACGTTGCCGGGCACAGCATCAAGGTATGGGGGTTTCCGCCGGAACTGGGACTCATTGCTGCCGCGCTGGCCGCCGCCGCCCTCGGCTGGGTGATCGGCAGCCTGGCCATCCGCCGCTCCGGCATCTACTTCGCCATGATCACCCTGGCGCTGGCGCAGATGATGTACTTCTTCTTTTTGCAGGCGCCGTTCACAGGCGGCGAGGATGGGCTGCAGGACGTGCCGCGCGGCAAGCTGCTCGGTTTCATCGATCTCGCTGACGACTACAACCTCTACTACTTCGTCCTGGCGGTCTTCGTCTTCGCCTTCTGGCTGATCCACCGCACCATCCATTCGCCCTTCGGCCAGGTGCTGAAGGCCATCCGCGAAAACGAGCCGCGCGCCATCTCGCTCGGCTACGACGTGGCGAAGTACAAGCTGCTGGCCTTCGTGCTTTCCGCCGGGCTGGCGGGACTGGCCGGCGCCACCAAGACGCTGGTGTTCCGCTTCGCCACGCTGACCGACGCCCACTGGCACACCTCGGGCGAGGTGGTGCTGATGACGCTGCTCGGCGGCATGGGCACGGTATTCGGCCCAGTGGTCGGCGCCGCCACCATCGTTACCCTGCAGAACGAACTGGCCGACAAGGTCGGTTCGCTCGTCACCGTCATCATGGGGGCGATCTTCGTCGTCTGCGTGCTGGCCTTCCGCCGCGGCATCGTCGGCGAGCTGGGGGCCCTTTACAGGAAGATGACCGGCTCGCGTTAGCGAGCTATTCTGTCGGCGATCCAGCGCTTCATCTCATCCATGTCGGCATCGAACTTGCCGCAGCTCATCAGGCTCAGTCCGAACACGTAGGCGTAGAGCAGCAGGCTGCGGCTGGAGG
>CAZASE010000040.1:0-21435 GCA_964487715.1 uncultured Rhodocyclaceae bacterium
GCTCACCGGCGCGGCGCTGTTCGCCTCGATGCTGGCCAGCGGCCTGCCGCCGGCCTGGAGCGTGCTGCCGCTGATGGTGGGCATCGGCATCGGCGTCGGCCTTGCCGGTCCGTCGCGGGACCTCCTGGTGCGCCGCGTGGCGACGGAATCGCTGGCGGGCGGCAATGCGTCGCCGGCCTTCGGTCGCGTGTATGGCTTCGTCTATTCGGGGCTGGACGTCGGCCTCGCCTTGGGGCCGCTGGCCTTCGGCATGCTGCTCGACGCCGGTGGCCGCTACGGCGTGCTGCCGGGGGTGGCGCTGCTGCAGGTCCTCGCGGTGTTCACCGTGCTGGCCATGGGCCGGCGCGTGGCCCCCGCCGCCGTCAGATCTTCCTGACCTGGCCGGCCCAGTAGGGGTCGCGCATTTCGCGCTTCAGGGTCTTGCCGGCGGCGTTGCGCGGGAAGGCCTCCAGGATCACGACCTCGCGCACCCGCTGGTAGCGGGCGGCGACGCGCTCGTTGATCCAGTCGCGCAATTCCTCCGGCGTCGGAGTCGCACCGGATTTCAGCACCACCGCGGCCAGCGGCGTCTCGCCCCAGGTCTCGTGCGGCACGCCGAACACCGCGACCTCGGCCACCGCCGGGTGGCGGGCGGCGACTTCCTCGACGTCGCGCGGATAGACCTTGACGCCGCCCGAGTCGATCATGTCCTTCTTGCGGTCGACCAGGTAGAGGTAGCCCTCTTCGTCGAGATGGCCGATGTCGCCACTGTGGATCCAGCCGTCGCGCAGCGTCTCGGCGGTGAGCTGCGGCTTGTTCCAGTAGCCCTGCATGACCATCGGGCCGCGGCCGATGATCTCGCCGCTTTGTCCCGGGGGCAGGTCGCGGCCGGCCTCGTCCACCACGCGGACTTCGCTGAAGGGCGGCGGGCAGCCGACCGAGCCGGCCTTGCGTACCGCGTCGGTCTTGTCGAGGATGGTGACGAAGCCCTCGGTCAGACCGTACAGCTCGTGGAAGCGCCCGGGCAACAGTTGGTTGAGCTGGTCCTTGCGCGGCTGGGCCAGCGGCGCGCCGAGCGAGAGGATCATCTGCAGCGAGGCCAGCCTGGCGGGATCGAAGGCCGGCGAATCGAGCAGGGCGATGATCTGGGCGGGCACCACCATGATGTGGGTCACGCGCTCGGCGGCGATGGCCTCGATCATCGCCGCGGCGTCGAATTGCCGGTGCAGGATGTAGGTGGCGCCGAGGTGGAAGGCCGGCATCAGGGTGACGAAAGCGCCGTTGAAGACGATCGCGCCGGAGTGGAGGGCCACCGATTCGGGGGTCATGCGCCAGGCGGCGCCGAGCAGCAGGGCGTACATCGCGCGCACGCGGTGGCTGTGCATGATGCCCTTGGGCAGGCCCGTGGTGCCCGAGGTGTACATGATGTTGAACAGGTCGTCGGGGCCGACGCCGGCCTCGGGCGGCTCGGTCTCCGGCGCCGCCGCGGCGAGCGCGCGGTAGCTGCCCCAGGGCGGTTCGTCGGCGTCGATCAGCAGCACGCGGGCGGCGGTCAGCGTCGCCAGCTCCGGCAGCACGGTGGCCACCACCGGCAGCAGGCTGCGCTGGGTGACGAGGCAGACGGCGCCCGCGTCGGCGATCAGGCTGGACAGCCCGGCGCCGGTCAGCAGTGGCGAGAGCGGCACCGTGACGGCGCCGATCCGGGCGCAGGCCCAGTACAGTTCCAGCAGTTCCAGCGTGTTGGGCAGCAGGGTGGCGACGCGATCCCCCTTGCGCACGCCGAGCCCCGACAGCATGTGGGCCGCGCGGTTGGCGCGCGCGTTGAAGCCGCGGTAATCCAGCCGTTGCCCGTCGAACACCACCGCCGTGGCATGCGGGCGGTAGCGCGCCTGGCGCGCCAGCAGGGAAGAAAGTTCCATGAGCGTGTTCCCCGTGCCTTTCCGTCGATGGCGCGTCTGCCTCCGCCTGGACAAGCGGCGGACCTCGCGCCTACTGCTTTTCCTTCATGGCCGAGACGCCGTCCCAGTTGGCCGGGGGCGGCTCCGCGGCATGGCTCCGGCAGCGCTCGAGATAGATGCGGGAAGGCCCGTCCGCCGGGTTCGCCGCGACGGCGGCGCGGAAGCAGCGCTCGGCGGCCGTCCAGTCGCGCTGCCGGTACAGCGCGAGCCCGTCGCGGAACGCGGCGACGACCTCGTCCAGGTGGGGGAAAGTCCGCTGCGTGTGGTGGCCGAGTGCCTCGTAGATGGCCACCGGCCTATCGCGGCCGCGCAGCCGAATCAGGTCGATCTCGCGCGTCGGTTCGTGGTCCCTGACGGCGGCCCAGGTCGCGTCGCAGATCAGGATCGAGGTGCCGTAGAACTTGTTGGCGCCTTCGAGGCGCTCGGCGAGGTTGACGCGGTCGCCGATCACGGTGTATTCCATGCGCTTCATCGAGCCGATGTTGCCGGCGACCACGTTGCCGGTGCTGATCCCGACGCCGATGCGGATCTGCTCCAGGCCGCGCGCCGCGCGGCGGTCGTTCAGGGCGTAGAGGCCGGTCATCATCTTGTTGCCGACCAGCACGGCGTTGCTCGCGTCGTCCTTGCTTTGCAGCACCGAGCCGAATACCGCCATGATCATGTCGCCGATGTACTTGTCGAGGACGCCGTTGTGGGCGAAGACGATATCCACCATCTCGGTGAAGTATTCGTTGAGCAGGGCCACCGTCTCCTTGGCGCCGAGGCGCTCGGAGATCGAGGTGAAGCCGCGGATGTCGGAGAACAGCACGCTGACGTCGCGTCCGGTGCCGCCGAGCACCGCGTCGCCGCCCTCCAGCAGCTGGTCCATCACGGTCTTGCTCATGTAGCGCGACATGGTGTTGCGCAGGCGCTTCTCGCGCGTGATGTCCTCCAGCATCAGCATGTAGCCGATGGCTTCGCCGCGCAGGCTGGTCAGCGGCACCGTGGCGAGGTTCACCGACACGGCTTCGGCGCCTTCGACGAAGAGGTCGGTGTCCACCGTGATGTCGCTGTTGCCCGAGGCGCGCACCTTTTCGAGGCTCCTCACGACCCAGGCGTTGCGTCCGGTGAAGTGCTGGTCGAGGGGACGGCCGACCAGTTCGTCGGCGCCGCGGCGCAGGATGCGCTGCGCGGATTCATTGACCTTGATCAGGACGCCCTCGGCATCCAGCGTCAGCACGCCGCTGTTCATGCTGTGCAGCATGGCTTCGTTGTAGTTGCGTTCGGCGCTGACCGCCTCGAACAGCTGCGCGTTCTCGATGGCGACCGCGGCCTGGGCCGAGAACGCCTGCAGGCGCCGTTCGTCGCCCGCGGTGAACACGCCGCCCTTGCGGTTGAGAATCTGCATCACCCCGATCTTGCGCTCGGCGCGCGCCACGATCGGCATGCACAGCATGCTGTGCGTGCGGTAGCCGGTGAGGCGATCAAATTCCGGATTGAAGCGCGGGTCGTTGTAGGCGTCGGCGATATTAATGGTGCGGCCGCTGCTGAAGCATTCGCCGGCGATGCCGGCGTTCGACGGGAAGCGGATCGCGGCGCTGCCGATGCCGCCGGCGACGCGCGAGAACAACTGGTCCGATTCCGCGTCGTAGAGGAACAGCGTGCCGCGGTCGGCGTCGAGCAGGGTGGTGGCCGCGGTCATGATCCTCGAAAGCAGGGGGTCGAGATGGATTTCGGAGACGATTGAGACGCTGACCTCGAGCAGCATCGCCTCCTCGCGCTGCTGGCGTTCGACCCGTTCGAACAGGCGCGCGTTCTCCAGGGCGGCTGACGCCTGCAGCGACAGGGCTTCGAGCATGCGCTGGTCTTCCGCGTCGAAGTCGCCGACGCGCTTGTTCAGCGCCTGGGTGATGCCGATCACCTGGCGGTTCTTGTTGCGGATCGGGACGCAGAGGATGTTGCGCGTGCGGTAGCCGGTGCGCCGGTCGACGTCCTGATTGAAGCGCGGATCGGCGTACGCGTCGGCGATGATCTCGGATTCGCCGCTGGTGAATACAGAGCCGCCCACGCCGAGATGGCTGGGGAAGCGGATTTCCCCGATGGCGTCGCCCTGGACCACGCGCGAGAACAATTCGTCGGTCTCGGGGTCGTGGAGGAACAGCGAGCTGCGGTCCGCGTTGAGGGCTTCGGTGACGACCTCCATCAGGCGCGGGAAGAGCACGTCCAGCGAGAGGCTGTCATTGACCCGGTTGGCGATGTCCGCCAGGGCCGTCGTGCGCCGCAGGAGTTCGGTGATGCGATAGAACAGCTGCGCCTTGCCCGACTCGTCGAGTCCGTGCAGCAGCCGTTCGATATCCTCCTGATGCAGCCGGTGCTCGAGGATTTCGCGAATGGTTTCGAAGCCGATTTGCATGCTCGCCTGGAACCGAAGCCCGATTTGCGATGGATGCTTCTATTCTAACCATCCAAATTGGCTTTGCCCGTGCCGTTTGCAGCGCGGATGTAGGACAACTCCGACCCCGCCGATGCGCGGCGGCAGGCGTCAGGCGGCGAGTTCGGCGTGGCGCGGGCAGCTGACCAGGTGGTCGTTGACCATCCCTGTGGCCTGCATGTGGGCGTAGATGATGGTCGGGCCGATGAAGCGGAAGCCGCGGCGCTTGAGCTCCTTCGACAAGGCCTCGGCTTCCGGCGTCACGGCCGGCACCTCGCGCAAGGAGCGCCAGCGGTTGACGCGCGGTCGGCCGTCGACGAACTGCCACAGCAGGCGGTCCAGGGTGTCGCCCTTCTCGTGGAGTTCCAGCACGGCCCGGGCATTGCCGATGCTCGCCGCGATCTTGAGCCGGTTGCGCACGATCCCGGCATCGCCCATCAGCCGCGCTACATCGCGCTCGCCGTAGCGCGCGATCTTCCCGGCGTCGAAGCCGTCGAAGGCGCGCCGGTAGTTCTCGCGCTTGCGCAGGATGGTGATCCACGACAGCCCGGCCTGGGCGCCCTCGAGGATGAGGAATTCGAACAGCGTGCGCTCGTCATGGCAGGGCACACCCCATTCGGTGTCGTGGTAGGCGACGTAAAGCGGGTCGTCGCCGCACCAGGGGCAGCGCTCGCCCCTGGCCATCAGTTGAGGACCAGCACGCCGCGCTTGAGCCCGTGGTCCTCCGGGTGCGGCGAGAGGACGAAGCCGAGGCTGGCGACGAAGGCCAGCATGCGCGTGTTCTCGGCGAGGAAGTCGCCGTGCATGTAGCGCAGGCCCGCGCCGCGCGCGGTGTCGATCAGCGTGCCCATCAGGCGCCGGGCCAGGCCCTTGCCCTGCCAGTCGTCGGCGACCACGATGGCGAACTCGCAGGAGTCGCCGTCGGGGTTGGTGGCGTAACGGACGACACCGATTTCCTTTTCCGCACCGGCGTCGTCGATGGTGGCGACGAAGGCCATCTCGCGGTCGTAGTCGATCTGCGTGAGGCGGATCAGCTGCGCCGGCGAGACTTCGCGGATGGTGTTCATGAAGCGCATGTAGCGCGATTCGGGCGACAGCGCCTTGACGAACTCCTGTTCCATGCGGATGTCTTCGGGCTTGATCGGCCGGATCGTGACCTGGCTGCCGTCCTTGGCCTGGAACGAGGTGTTCAGGTGCGACGGGTAGGGGTGGATCGCCATGTGGTCGTAGCGTCCCGCCGTGATCGGCATGTTCTCGATCGAGATGCGGGCGTCCACCGCCACCACGCCGTTTTCGTCGACGATCAGCGGGTTGATGTCCATCGAGCTGATCCAGGGCAGCTCGCAGACCATGGCGGAAACGCGCAGCAGCACGGATTCGATGGCCGCCATGTCGACCGGAGGCATGTTGCGGAATTCTCCCAGCCGCGCCGTGGTGCGGGCCGAGGCCAGCATGTCGGCGACCAGGACGGGGTTGAGCGGCGGCAGGGCCACGGCGCGGTCGCTGTTGTAGGCTTCGACACTGGTGCCGCCCGGGCCGAAGACGATGGTCGGGCCGAAGATCTTGTCGCGCGTCATGCCGACCACCAGTTCCCGGCCGTTGGGCTTCTGGATCATCGGCTCGATGGCGATGCCGTTGATCTGCGCGTCGGGACGGTTCTTCTTCACCTCGTCCATGATCTCCAGCCAGGCGTCGCGCACGGCGGCCAGGCTGTTCAGGTTGAGTCGCACGCCGCCGGAATCGGACTTGTGCTGGATGTTGGGCGAGTCGATCTTCATCACCACAGGCAGGCCGAGTTCCTCGGCGAGCACCATGGCTTCCGACGCCGAGCGCGCGACCACGGTCTGCGCGATAGGGATCCTGAAGGCGGCGAGCACCGCTTTCGACTCCATCTCGTTGAGGACCTTACGCCCTTCCATCAGGGCCGTCTCGATCACCAGGCGCGCGGATTCCAGCCGGGGCGGCGCCTGCTCGGAAATCGATGGCGGCGTCTGCATCAGCAGCTGCCGGTTGCGGTAATAGTTGGAGATGTGGGAGAACAGGTCGACCGCCGGTTCCGGCGTGCGGAAGGTCGGGATCGCTGCGCCCTTGAACAGCTTGCGCGCCTCGGCGACCTGTTCCTCGCCCATCCAGCAGGTCACCAGCGGCTTGTCGCTCTGGCGCGCGATTTCGATCACGGTGCGCGCCGCCTGGGTTGGGTCGGTCATCGCCTGCGGTGTCAGGATGGCCAGCACGCCATCGACGTTGTCGTCGTCGATGCAGGCTTGCAGGGCCGCGCCGTAGCGCGCCGGATCGGCGTCGCCGAGGATGTCGATCGGGTTGGCCTTCGACCAGTTGGCGGGCAGGATCTCCTTGAGCCGGGCCAGCGTCGCCGGATCGAGCTGGGCCAGCGGGATGTCGATGTCGGCAGCATGATCCGCGGCCATGACGCCGGGACCGCCGCCGTTGGTGATGATCGCCAGCCGCTTGCCGCGCGGCCGGAAGTGCGAGAACAGCGCCGAGGCGGCGGCGTACATCTGGCCGACGTTGGCCAGTCGCACCACGCCGGCGCGGCGCAGCGCGGCGTCGAACACGTCGTCGGCGCCGATCAGGGCGCCCGAGTGGGAGCGCGCCGCCTGCTGCCCGGCCGGATGCTTGCCGACCTTGATCAGCAGAACCGGCTTGCAGCGCGCCGCGGCGCGCAGGGCGCTCATGAAGCGGCGGGCGTTCTTGATGCCTTCGATGTAGAGGAAGATGTTCTCGGTGCGCGGGTCGGACACCATGTAGTCGAGCACTTCGCCGAAGTCGATGTCGCTTTCCGAGCCGAGCGATACCACGTTGGAGAAACCGACCTTGTTGGGCAGGGCCCAGTCGAGGATGGCGGTGCACAGGGCGCCGGACTGCGAGATCAGGCCGATGGTCCCGCCGTTGGCGCTGCCGTGGGCGAACGTGAGGTTCAGCTGGCTGCCGGGCCGCATGATGCCCAGGCAGTTGGGGCCGATCAGGCGCATGCCGTGGCGGCGGGCGTTGGCCAGCGCCGCGCGTTCGAGGGCTGCGCCACGCGGGCCGGCTTCGGCGAAGCCGCCGGAGATGATGATTGCGTTGCGGCAGCCGGCGCGACCGCAGGTGTCGATGATTTCGGGCACGGATTCGGCGCGGGTGCAGATCACGGCGACGTCGAGGCGCTGCGGAATGGTGTCTACCGACGGGTAGCTCTTCTGGCCGAACACGGTCTCGTGTTTCGGATTGACGAAGAACAGCTTGCCCTTGAAACCTGAGTCCAGCATGTTGCGAACCAGGGTCACGCCGATCGAATTGGGAGTTTCCGAGGCGCCGACGATGGCTATCGATTCGGGCTCGAACAGCGTGTGCAGGTAGTGTTGTTCGTTATGCATGGCAGCGCTCCGCGGCGGCGGTCTGGCGTGGGGGCAAAAGTATGTGCGACTGTGCGTGCAACGGGGTTGGTGCAGTGCAGCAAAGCATAGCACCTTCCGGTGCCGGCTGCCTAGAGTGCGCCGCCTAGAGTGTGCGGCCTAGAGCGGTCGGTCGTGGTCGGGCTTTTGGCGCCGGCTGTGCAGGAAATGGCCGTAGTGGCGATCGGCGCTGAGGATGTGATTGATCAGCCAGTCCGTCAGCAAGCGCTTGACGCGAAACGCCAAATAGACCCGGTTGTCCTCGCCGCGCTCGATTTCGCGCCGCAGTTCGCCGAAATATTCGAAAAAGCGCTGGTGCTGGCGCACGTGCAGGTCGAGGAAGGGATACTCGTCCTGTTCCATCAACTGCTCTTCGATCGTGAAATCGTGCGCGGCGGCGAACTGGATCTGCGCCAGCAGCGGCGGGGTCAGTTCCCAGGCGCCGACGTTAACCGCCCGCGCCAGCGCGTTCATGTCGAGCAGCAGGTTCTGGTGGGCGGTATCCACCGCCGACTGGCCGAACGAGTATTCGTTGCGCCAGCTCGACGCCAGTTCCGTCCGCTGATGGCCGACTTCACGCGTCGGGGTGTCGCAGCGTTCGAGGTAGACGCGCGCGGCGTCGTCGTCCGGCGCGGTGGCGAGGTAGGCGCCGAGCCGCTCGCGGGCGACGTCGATGTCCTCCAGATGGAAGTGGGCCAGCGCCTGTTCGAAGGTCTTCAGGCCGTTGGTCTTGGCTTCGCACAGCGGCGGGGGGTCGCCGTTGAATACTTCATACACCGACTGCGAGTCCTGCTTGCCGCGCACGTGCGTGCGGTCGAGGAAACGGATCGACCACAGGCCGGGCTGGTCCAGGCAATACAGCGTGTATTCGCTGATCAGGATCGACACGCGGTATTCCTTGGTCAGGCGCTCCAGGCGCGCGGCCAGGTTGACCGCATCCCCGATCACCGTGCCGTCCATGCGCGCGGCCCCGCCCACGGTGCCGAGGATCACGATGCCGGTGTTGATGCCGATGCCGATCTTGATCGGGCGGTAGCCGGCGCGCCGGCGCCCTTCGTTGTACTCCTCCAGCTTCCGCTGCATGGCCAGGGCGCAGCGCAACGCCGCATCCGGCGACTCGGGAAACAGCGCCATGATGGCGTCGCCGATGTACTTGTCGATGAAGCCGCCGTGCGCGGCGATCACCGGCTCCATGTGCACCAGGTAGGAGTTCAGGAAATTGAAGTTCTCCTGCGGGCTCATCGATTCCGACAGGGACGTGAAGTCGCGGATGTCGGCGAAGAGGATGGTCATCTTGCGCTCGACCTGCTGGCCGAGTTCCACTTTGCGGATGTCCTCGATGCCGAGCAGATTGAGGAACTCCCGCGGCACGAAGCGGCCGTAGGAATCCGTCGTCGCGCTCAGGTGTTCGCGCAGCGCTTCGGGATTGTCGTGCGCGTTGCCGGCGGGAGTGCTCGGTGTTTCGGGCATGCGGTGTGAGGCCGAAAGTGGCGGACGCCTTGGTTTGGAGTCAAAATGATACCCGACATGACAACAGATATGACCGAAAAACCATCGCCCTGGGTCGAGCGCTTCCTGCCGCTGATCGAGGAGGGGGGGGCAGTGCTGGATCTGGCCTGCGGCAACGGCAGGCATGCGCTGGCGATGGCGGCGCGCAGCTTCCGGGTGGAGGCCGTAGACCGGGATGCCGCGGCGATCGCCCGGATATCCTCGGCGGCGCCCGGGATCGCGGCGCGCGTGGCGGACCTCGAAGGCGGGCCCTGGCCTTACCACGGCAGGGCCTTCGACGGCATCGTGGTGACCAACTACCTGTTTCGGCCCCTGCTGCCCCTTCTGCTCAACGCGCTGGACGTGAACGGGGTGCTGATCTACGAAACCTTCATGGTCGGCAATGAACGTTTCGGCAAGCCGTCCAACCCGGCTTTCCTGCTGCGTTGTGGCGAACTGCTGGACGTGGTGCGGCGGCGGCTCGCGGTGGTGGCCTTCGAGCAGGGCGAGATTTCGCAACCGCGGCCCGCGGTGGTGCAGCGACTTTGCGCGACGCGCCGGCCCGAGCCGCGCCTGCCCTGACGCCGGCGCCCGCCGCGGGATTCCCGTCGGTCGCGCAAGCCTTCATCGGCGCCGGCAACCGTTCGCTCCCCGTTTCCGGCGGTTCGTCGCAGGACTGCCGCCGCCGGCCGCGGGCCATGGAATAATCGGCCCATGATTCCGATCCGCCGCCTGCTCCTCACCATCGTCGGCAACACGCTGATCGCCGCCTTCCTGACCGTCCTCGGCGTCGGCGGCGGATGGGAAATCAATCTCGTCATTTCGCAGTGCATCGGCCTGTCGATCTTTTCCGTTTGCAACCTGGCCGGCTGGCTGGCGCCCGCCGGGCAGTGGCATGCCGCGGCCATCATCGCTGCCGTGCCGGTCGGTGTCGTCCTCGGCCTCCTGCTCGGCGCCGCCCTGACCGGCTTCGCCTGGGGCGTTTGGCCGACGGCCGCCTGGCAGGCGGTCACGATCGGCGTCGCGCTCGGGGTGATGGGCAGCGGTTTCTTCTACCTGCGGGAGCGCAACCAGGCCCTGTTGGCGGAAGTCCAGCTGCGCGAAAACCGCCGCCTCGAAGCCGAGAAGCAAAGCCTTGCCGCGCAGCTGCGCATGCTGCAGGCCCAGATCGAACCGCATTTCCTGTTCAATTCGCTGGCCAACGTGGCGGCGCTGATCGACGCCGACCCCAAGCTGGCCGGCCGCCTGCTCGATGCCCTGATCCGCTACCTGCGGGCGAGCTTGGTGCGGACGCGCGCCGAAGGCGGCACCCTGGGCGACGAGGTGGACCTGCTGTCGGCCTACCTCGACGTGCTCAAGATCCGCATGGGTGACCGCCTGGGCCATGCCTTCGACATCGCTCCCGGACTGCTGGACCACCCCTTTCCGCCGATGCTTCTGCAGCCGCTGGTGGAAAACGCCATCCGCCACGGCCTGGAGCCCAAGGTCGAGGGCGGCCGCGTCGCCGTGGCGGCGCGGCGACAGGGCGGTCGCCTGCGGATTTCCGTGGTCGACGACGGCCTCGGCTTCGCCGGGGCGCCCGGCGAAGGACTCGGCCTGGCCAACATCCGCGCCCGTCTCGCCGCGATCTACGGACCAACGGCCCGGCTCGAGCTCCGATCCGGAGCCGGCGCCGGCGTCGAGGCGACGATCGACATACCGGCGGGAGACGTCGGATGAGGGTCGTCATCGCCGACGACGAACCGCTGTTGGCGGCGCATCTCAAGGCGCGGCTGCAAGATCTTTGGCCGCAACTGGAGATCGCAGGGGTGGCCGCCAACGGCATCGAGGCGCGCGACATGATCGAGGAACTGCGGCCCGACCTGGCCTTCCTCGACATCCGCATGCCCGGCCTGTCCGGACTGGAGGCGGTGCAGGCGCTGTCGGCCGAGGCGCGCCGGGGGTGCCGCGTGGTGTTCGTCACTGCCTACGACGAGTTTGCGGTGCAGGCCTTCGAGCGCGAGGCGGTCGACTATCTGCTCAAACCGGTAGGCGACGAGCGGCTGGCTGCTGCGATCGACCGGTTGCAGCGCATGCCGGCACCCGGCGCGCCCGAATCCGGCGATCTCCTGCAGCGGCTGACGTCGCTGTTGCCCAAGGCGGCGGACTACCTGCGCTGGATACGGGCGTCGGTCGGCAGCGACGTGCGCCTGGTCCCGGTCGACGAGGTGTGCTACTTCCAGGCCACGGACAAATACACGGCGGTGTTCACCCGCGATGCGGAGTTGCTGATCCGTACCTCGATCAAGGAATTGGCCGAGCAACTCGATCCGGGCCAGTTCTGGCAGGTGCATCGCGGCACGCTGGTGAATGCGCGCCAGGTCGTTTCGGCCCGCCACGATGCGCTCGGCCGCGTCAGCCTGAAACTGCGCGACCGCCCCGAGACTCTCGGCGTCAGCCGCGGCCACGCCCACCTGTTCAGGCAGATGTAGCCAGTATTTCGGTCGCCAGGCGGTCGATGGCGGCGGCGTCCAGGTGTGGCGTGCCATGCCGGACGGCATCCGGATACGAATCGTAGTTGTGCGCCTGCGAGCGCTGGTACAAGGGATCGTAGTGCTGCGTCAGGAGTTCTTCGACGAGCGAGGGGAAGTCCCCGGCGGCGATCAGCGAGCGCCAACGCGCCAGGGTTTCGTTGCTTTGCAGGCCCTTGAGGTGGCCCAGGCGCTCGGTCAGCCACTCCGGATCGGCCACCGCGTAGTCGTAGTCGTGCAGCAGGAACTCGACGCGCGCCGCGAGCGGCGCCTCGATGCACAGGCCGGGCGCGCGGCGGATCGCGTCGAGCAGCGCGTCCGGCACTTGCAGGCGGCCGATCTTGCGGCTTTCCGCCTCGACGAACACCGGCCGGGCCGGGTCCAGCGCCGACAGGGCGGCGAACAGCGAGGTTTCGAAACCCTTCTGCGCGGGTTGCGGCTGGCCCGGCAGGTTGCCCAGCACCGACCCTTTGTGGGCGGCGATTTCCTCCAGGTGCAACACCTGCGCGCCCTGGGTGGCGAGGGCTTCCAGCAGCCGGCTCTTGCCGCTGCCGGTCGCGCCGGTGACGACGCGGAAACGGAATCGCGCCGGCAGTGTCGCCAGTTGTTCGATCACGTGCTGGCGCCAGCTCTTGTAGCCGCCCTGGAGGCGGTGCGCGTCCCAGCCGATCTCGCGCAGGACGTGGCTGAAGGCGCCACTGCGCTGGCCGCCGCGCCAGCAATACACCAGCGGCCGCCAGCTCTTCGGGCGATCGAGCAGGTGCGCCTCGATGTGCCGCGCGATGTTGCGCGACACCAGCGCGGCGCCGAGCTTTTTTGCCTCGAACGCGGAAACTTGCTTGTACAGCGTGCCGACCCGCGCCCGCTCCTCGTCGTTCAGCACCGGCATGCTGATCGCGCCGGTGATGCGGTCCTCGGCGAATTCGGCCGGCGCGCGGGCGTCGATGACGGTGTCGAAGTCGGCGATCTGGGCGACCGTCGCCATCCCCCTCGGCAGTTTTTCGATCATGTCAGTTCAACAGCGGCTTCAGCGCCCGCCAGACGTGGTCGAGGATTTTGGGCTGCGCCGCCGCGGTCGGATGCAGGCCGTCGGCCTGGAACGCGTTGGCATCGCGGGCCACGGGCTCGAGCAGGAAGGGCAGCAGGCGGACCTTCTCCCGCTTGGCGAGGTCGCGGAAAGCGGCGTCGAATTCGTCGGTGTACTTCTGGCCATAGTTCGGCGGCAGGCGCATGCCTACCAGCAGGGTGCGCGCGCCGTGCTGCCGCGCCTGCGTGATCATGGCCGCGAGGTTGTCCTTCATCGAGCCGACCGGCAGGCCGCGCAAGCCGTCGTTGGCGCCAAGTGCGAGAATGACGACCGCGGGCCGGAAATGGTCGAGCGCCGCGGTGAAGCGGGCCCGGCCGCCGGCCGTGGTTTCGCCGCTGATGCTGGCGTTGGCGACCTCGTATCCGGAGCCGGCGGCCTGCAGGCGCTGCTCGAGCAGCGCCGGCCAGCTCTGGCTGACCGCAATGCCGAATCCGGCGGACAGGCTGTCGCCGAAAACCAGGACGCGCTTTTCCGCGGCGGCGGCGGGTAAGCTGCAACACAGCAGAATCAACAGGCAGGAGACGAGTTTCTTGAACATGATCGAAGAACGATGGGCGACGGACACGGTGATCGACGTCAGCGCGCTGGGCAAGGTGGTTCCCAGCGGAGACGGCACGCTCACGATTCTGCACGAGATTTCGTTTGCCGTGACTTCCGGCGAGGCGGTGGCCATCGTCGGCGCCTCGGGCTCGGGCAAATCGACGCTGCTGGGGCTGATGGCGGGCCTCGACCTGCCCTCGTCGGGCAGCGTGCGTCTCGGCGGGCAGGACCTCGCCGCGCTCGACGAGGACGGCCGCGCGGCGCTGCGCGGCCGGTTGCTCGGTTTCGTCTTCCAGTCCTTCCAGCTGCTGCCGGCATTGACGGCACTGGAAAACGCCATGCTGCCGCTGGAGTTGGCCGGGCGCGCCGACGCCAGGGCGACGGCAGAGGCCATGCTGGCGCGCGTCGGGCTGGCGGCGCGCCTCGGCCATTACCCCAAGCACCTGTCCGGCGGCGAGCAGCAGCGCGTGGCGCTGGCGCGCGCCTTCGCCACGCGCCCGCAATTGCTTCTCGCCGACGAGCCGACCGGAAACCTCGATGCCGCCACCGGGGCGCAGGTCATCGACCTGATGTTCGACATGAACGCCGAAGCCGGCACTACGCTGATCCTCGTGACCCACGATGAGGCGCTGGCGCATCGCTGCGGGCGGACCCTGCGGCTGGCGGGCGGGCGGCTGGAGGGCTGATCGGGATCAGGCGGCGAGGATGTGCCGTGCCGCGGCCACGCCGCTGCGCACGGCCCCTTCCAGGGTCGCCGGGTAGTCTCCCGCGACGTAGTCGCCGGCCAGCCAAAGGCCGGGCAATCCGCTGTCGGCACCGGGCCGTTGCAGGCCGGGGACACAGGCGAAGGTGGCCCGCCTTTCAGTGATGGTCTGCACCGCCAGGGGGGGCGGCAACGCCGGTACCAGGGTGGCGATCTCGCCGTGGATGCGCGCTTCGAGCTCGGCCGTGGGCAGGTCCAGGTGCCGGCCGCGGGCGCTGATCACGGCGGCGATCAGGCCGTGCTGTCCGCACAGTGTGCCGCGGTCGAACAGCCACTGCGCCAGGCCGCCATCGACGCCCAGCATGGGCTGCGGCAGCCTCGCCGCCGGCGGGTAGCGGAAATAGCTGGTGACGATCGGTTCCCAGTCGAAGTCGGCGACCCGTGCCGCGAGCTCCGGCGCCAGGCCGGCCAGGTGGTAGGGCGCCACGGCGAGCACGACCTGGTCGAAGGGGCCGGCGACGTCGACCATCCAGGCCGTGCCTTCGCGTCGCACGGCGCCGATCCGTTGCCCCAGCCGCACGACCCCGCCCTGCTGCGCGATGAAGTGAGCGGCGGGTTGCGGGAACAGCGCCGAGAGGTCGACCTGCGGCAGCAGCATGTCGCTGGCCGGACGCGTGCCGGCGAGGCTGTCGCGCAGGACGTTGGCCATCACCTGGGCCGAGGCGCGATCCGCCGGCGTGTTGAGGGCGGCGATGCACAGCGGCTCCCAGAGGAAGCGGCGCTGGCGGAGGGGGATTTTGTGCCGGTCCAGCCAGGCGCCGACCGTCAGGTCCGGATCGACGCGGAAGCGGTCAGCCTGCAAGCCGCGCATGAGGCGGATCGCCGCCAGCTTCTCGCGCCAGTCGAGCCCCTGCGCCAGCAGCAGGGCGCAGGCGGTATGCAGCGGCGCGGGCAGGCGCGGGGCGCTCATGACGAATTCGCCGGGGAACTCGAAACGCAAGGGCGTGCGCCGCAGCAGCGTGTCCGGATCGGCGCCGACGGCGCGCATCAGGCGCAGGGTTTCGCTGTAGGCGCCGACCAGGATGTGCTGCCCGTTGTCGACGGTGAAGCCGTCGATCTCCACGGCGCGGGCGCGGCCGCCGGGGATGCGCGAGGCTTCGAACACCTCGACCCGCGCGCCCGCAGCGGCCAGTTCGACGGCGGCGGCCAGCCCCGCGTAGCCCGCGCCGACGACGGCGACCTTCATGCCTTGAGCCAGGTCTTGCCGGCCAGCCAGAGCTTGCGCAGCGGCGGCAGCGATATGCGCTGATGCAGCACTCGGTAGTCGTCGCGCACGATCTCGTCGAGCGTTGCGCGGTAGATCGCGGCCATGATCAGCCCCGCCCGCTGCGGCTTGCGGTCGGCGGCGGGCAACTGGGCGAAGGCCTGGCGGTAGAGCGCTTGCGCGCGCTCGACCTGGAATTCCATGAGCTTGCGGAAGGCGTCCGAATACCTGGCGTCGACCAGGTCTGCTTCGCCGACGCCGAAACGCGCCAACTCGTCCTGCGGCAGGTAGATGCGTCCGCGCCGCGCGTCTTCGCCGACGTCGCGGATGATGTTGGTGAGCTGGAAGGCGAGGCCGAGATCGTGTGCATACTTGAGCGTGCGGCGGTCGCCGTAGCCGAAGATCTCCGCCGCGAGCAGACCGACCACGCTGGCGACGCGGTAGCAATACAGGTGCAGGGCCTTGAAGTCCGCGTAGCGGACCTGGTCGAGATCCATTTCCATGCCGTCGATGATTTCCAGCAACTGCTCCTGCGGCAAGGGAAAGTCGGGCAGCGACGCCGCCAGCGCCTGCGTCACGGGGTGGCTGGCGCGACCCTCGTAGAGCGCGTTGACCTCGCCGCGCCACCAGGCCAGCTTGGCGCGCGACAGGGCGGCGTCGGGACATTCGTCGACCACGTCGTCGACTTCGCGGCAGAAAGCATACAGCGCGGTGATCGCCCGCCGCCGCCGCGGTTCCAGGAACAGGAAGCTGTAGTAGAAGCTGGAGCCGCTCGCGGCGGCGCGTTCCTGGCAGTATTGGTCGGGAGTCAAGGCGGATTTACCGTTGGGTGTCCAGGGGGCGGACCAGCGCGCGCCAGAGGATGTGGGGCCAGTCGGGCGCCCGCAGCACGGGGCGCCGATGGAAGACATCGTAATCGATGGCGTCGATCTTATCCAGAATGCGCAAGCCGCCGCCGACGATGGCGCGGATTTCGAGGCCGATGCGGCCGGGCAGGTCCCAGCCCAGCGAGGCACCGCTCAGCATCAGGGCGCGCGCCCGTCCGACCTGGAACTTGAGCAGGGCGCGGAAATCGTCGTCGGCGACGCCGCTGACGATGTTCGCCTCGCGCACGCCGAAGCGTTGCAGGTCGTCCTGCGGCAGGTAGATCCGACCGCGGCGGCCCTTGGCGGCGTCGATGCCGACGTCCTGCCAGTGGTTGATCAGTTGCAGCGCCGAACAGACCGCGTCCGACCGCACGAGGTTGGCCTCGGTCGCCTGGCCGAACAGATGCAGCAGCAGGCGGCCGACCGGGTCGGCGGAGCGGCGGCAGTAGTCCATCAGTTCGGGAAAGTCGGCGTAGCGGTCCTGGTCGACGTCCTGCCGGAAGGCGTCGAGCAGGTCGCGGAAGAGTTGCAGGGGCAGGTCGAAGCGGTCTATCACCGGCCGCAGGGCAATGAACACCGGGTGGCCGGTCGGCATCCCGCGTTCGATGGCGTCGAGTTCGGCTTGATAAGCCGCCAGGCGCGCGATCCGCTCCTGCGGCGGAAGGTCTCCCTCGTCGGCGAAATCGTCCGCGCTGCGCGCGAAGGCGTAAATGGCCGCGACCGGCTCGCGCAGGGCGGCGGGTAGCAGGATCGAGGCGACGGGAAAATTCTCGTAGTGATCGACGGCCATTCGGGCGGGGCGGGGCAGGGATTCGGACGCTGGATTCTACCGGGGCTATGGGCCGCATTTGTCGCCGTATTCGGCCTTCCACCGGCTGTCCCGCAATCCCGAAAGCGGGTAAAATTCGCCATTCACATCGTGTCGAACCGGCTTCCATGGGCGGATGCGGCATGGGCCCAAGTGGCGGAATTGGTAGACGCACCAGATTTAGGTTCTGGCGCCGCGAGGCGTGGGGGTTCGAGTCCCTTCTTGGGCACCACCAACTTGGCGTCGCCCGCGGGCCCGGCGCCGGTGCGGTTTTTTTAATGAATTTTTTCAGTGACGGATACGAGAAATGACGGACAAGGCAACGACGGAAGCGGCGATCGAGGCGGCAAGCGCACTGGAGCGGCGCTTCGACATGACGGTGGCGCTGGCCGAGGTCGACAAGGATGTCGAGCAGCGCCTCAAGCAGATGTCGCGCACCGTGAAAATGGCGGGTTTCCGTCCGGGCAAGGTACCGATGAAGATGGTCGCCCAGCAGTACGGTCCCCAGGCGCGCTCCGAAGCGATCGGCGCCGCCGTGGAAAAGGCCTACGGGGAAAAGGTGCGCGAACAAAACCTTCGCGTCGCCGGGTACCCGCGCATCGAGCCGAAGGCGGATGCCAGCCCGGGGATGCTGGGGTTCACCGCCGTATTCGAGGTCTATCCCGAGATCGTCCCGGGTGACGTGACCGGCCAGGCGATCGAGAAGCCGACCCTGACGGTCACCGAGGCCGAGGTGGACAAGACGCTGGAAGTTTTGCGCAAGCAGCGCACGACGTATGTCGCGACCGATGCCGCGTCGGCCAAGGGCGACCGGCTGGTGATCGATTTCCTCGGGCGCAAGAACGGCGATGAGTTCCCCGGCGGCAAGGCCAGCGATTACACCGTGATGGTCGGCGGCGGCATGATGCTGCCCGATTTCGAAGCCCAGCTCGAAGGCGTCAAGGCCGGCGACCGGAAGACCTTCGACGTGAGCTTTCCGGCCGACTACCAGGCCGCCGATCTGGCGGGTAACACCGTGCAGTTCGAGATGACCGTGAAGAAGGTCGAGGCGGCGCGCCTGCCGGAGGTCGATGCCGAATTCGCCAAGCAACTCGGCGTCGCTGACGGCGACGTGGCGAAGATGCGTGTCGAAGTGCGCGCAAACCTGGAACGCGAGGTGAAGAAGCGCCTGCAGGGCAAGGTCAAGGAACAGGTCATGGAGGCGCTGCTCAAGGTGCATCCGATCGAAGTGCCGAAGGCGCTGGTGGCGATGGAATCCGAGCAAATGGCCGAGACGGCGCGGCGCGACATGGAGTCCCGCGGCATGGGGATGAAGAACATTCCGGTCGAGGCGTCGTGGTTCACCGAGCAGGCAACCCGCCGCGTCAAGCTCGGACTGCTCCTGGCCGAGCTGGTCAAAGCCAAGGACCTGCACGTCAAGCCCGACCAGGTCCGCACCATCGTCGACGAGTTCGCGGAGACCTTCGAAGACCCCAAGGAAGTGGTGCGCTGGTACTATTCCCAGCCGCAGAGGCTGGCCGAGGCCGAAGCGCTGGCGCTGGAAAACAACGTGGTCGATTGGGTGCTTGCCAACGCCAAGGTCAGCGAAGCACCCATCGCCTTCGACGACTTGATGGGTAACGCAGCATGATCCTGCCGGAGATGTCCATGTACGGTTCGCGACAAAGCAGAGGCGCCTTCGATGCGCCGGCACCCGACACGCAGGCGCTGGGACTGGTCCCGATGGTGATCGAGACCAGCGGCCGCGGCGAACGTGCCTACGACATCTATTCGCGCCTGCTGCGCGAACGGGTCATTTTCATGGTCGGGCCGGTCAACGACGCGACTGCCAACCTGGTCGTCGCGCAACTCCTGTTCCTCGAATCCGAGAATCCGGACAAGGACATTTTCTTCTACATCAACTCACCGGGCGGTTCGGTGACGGCAGGCATGGCGATCTACGACACGATGCAGTTCATCAAGCCCAACGTGTCGACGCTGTGCATCGGCCAGGCGGCCAGCATGGGCGCCTTCCTGCTCGCGGCGGGAACCAAGGGCAAGCGCTACTGCCTGCCCAATTCTCGCGTCATGATCCACCAGCCGATGGGCGGTTTCCAGGGCCAGGCCTCGGACATCGAGATACACGCCAAGGAGATCCTGTTCCTCAAGCAGAAGCTCAACAACATGCTGGCGCAGCATACCGGCCAGTCGATCGAGCGCATCGAGCGTGACACGGATCGCGACAACTTCCTTTCGGCCGAGGCGGCGGTCGAGTACGGCCTGGTGGACAAGGTGCTGACCAGCCGCGAAGAAGCCGCGGCGGCCTGATCCCCCGCGGGCACGGAGACGACGATGGCGGACAAGAAAACGAGTAGCGGAGAAAAGCTGCTGTACTGCTCCTTCTGCGGCAAGAGCCAGCATGAGGTGAAGAAGCTGATCGCCGGCCCCTCGGTGTTCATCTGCGACGAATGCATCGAGCTGTGCAACGACATCATCCGCGACGAGATCGCCGCCGAACCCGACGGCACGCCCAAGCGCGACCTGCCGGCGCCGCGCCAGATCCGCGAGATGCTCGACCAGTACGTGATCGGGCAGGACGCGGCGAAGAAGATCCTCGCCGTGGCCGTGTACAACCACTACAAGCGCATCCGCCACCAGGAAAAGGGCAGCGACGGCGTCGAGCTGGCGAAGAGCAACATTCTGCTGATCGGACCGACGGGTTCGGGCAAGACGCTGCTGGCGCAGACGCTGGCGCGCATGCTCAACGTGCCTTTCGTGATGGCCGATGCGACGACCCTTACCGAGGCCGGCTACGTCGGCGAGGACGTCGAGAACATCATCCAGAAGCTGCTGCAGAAATGCGACCACGAGGTCGACAAGGCGCAGCAGGGCATCGTCTATATCGACGAGATCGACAAGATCTCGCGCAAGTCCGACAATCCGTCGATCACACGCGACGTCTCCGGCGAGGGCGTGCAGCAGGCGCTGCTCAAGTTGATCGAGGGAACCGTTGCCAGCATTCCGCCGCAGGGCGGGCGCAAGCATCCGAATCAGGATTTCATCCAGATCGACACCACCAACATCCTGTTCATCTGCGGCGGGGCGTTCGACGGGCTGGACAAGGTGATCCGCAACCGGTCGGAGCGCGGCGGCATCGGCTTCGGCGCCGAGGTCAAGAGCCGCGACGCGAGCAACGTCGGCGAGATGCTGAAGCAGGTCGAGCCCGAGGACCTAATCAAGTTCGGCCTGATTCCGGAATTGATCGGGCGCCTGCCGGTGATAGCCACCTTGCAGGAACTGGACGAGGCGGCGCTGGTCGAAATCCTGGTCGAACCGAAAAACGCCCTGATCAAGCAGTACCACAAGCTCTTTGCCATGGAAGGCGTGGAACTGGAAGTCCGCCCCTCGGCGCTGCAGGCGATCGCGCGCAAGGCTCTTAAGCGCAAGACCGGCGCGCGCGGCCTGCGATCGATCCTGGAGGGCGTGCTGCTCGACACGATGTACGAGCTGCCCACCCTGGAGAGCGTCAGCAAGGTGGTGATCGACGAGAATACGATCGAAAGCGGCGGACAGCCGCTGATGATCTACGCCGACCAGGCCAAGGTTTCCGGTTCCAACTGATCCGGCCTCAGGCCGCGCCTTGAATTCCCGTCCGCCGTCCCCACATGGACGGCGTGACCCATAACCGAAGGACACGATGATGTCTGGCCTGCCCGCTACCCCCCTGGAGACCCAATCCCTGCCCCTGTTGCCCCTGCGCGACGTGGTGGTATTCCCGCACATGGTGATTCCGCTGTTCGTCGGCCGCCCGAAGTCGATCAAGGCGCTGGAGACGGCCATGGAGTCGGGCAAGAACATCCTGCTGGTGGCGCAGAAGTCGGCGGCCAAGGACGAGCCAGTGCCCGAGGACATGTACGAGATCGGCTGCCTGGCCAACATCCTGCAGATGCTCAAGCTCCCGGACGGCACGGTGAAGGTGCTGGTCGAGGGCGTGCAGCGCGCCCGCGTGCTGCGCATCGAAGACCAGCGAGCGCTGTTCGTCGCCGACGTCAGCCTGATCCCCGTCGAAGAACGCCCGGACAACGAGATCGAGGCGATGCGGCGCACGGTACTGGCGCAGTTCGACCAGTACGTCAAGCTCAACAAGAAGATCCCGCCTGAAGTCCTGACCTCGCTGGCCGGCATCGAGGAGGCCGGACGCCTGGCCGATACCATAGCCGCCCACCTGCCCTTGAAGCTGGAGCAGAAGCAGGAAGTGCTGGAGGTCTTCGGCGTTTCCGAGCGGCTGGAAAAGCTGCTCGGGCAGCTTGAAGCCGAACTGGACATCCTTCAGGTCGAGAAGCGCATTCGAGGCCGCGTCAAGCGCCAGATGGAGAAGAGCCAGCGCGAGTACTATCTCAACGAGCAGGTCAAGGCGATCCAGAAGGAACTCGGCGAAGGCGAGGACGGCG
>CAZASE010000041.1:0-21328 GCA_964487715.1 uncultured Rhodocyclaceae bacterium
CGGCGGCCGCAGCGGCCGGCATGGCGCCGGCCGGCGACGGCGCCGCGTCGAGTGCGGCGAACGCGCTACAGCCGGCACAGGATTGGCCGAGCGCGGCAGCGAGGGCATGCTCGCCATCCGGCGATTCCAGCGTGGCGTGGGCCGGCGCGCCGAGGTGCGCGGCCCAATGCGCGAACGCCGCCTGCTGTGCGCCGAGAAGGCACAGCGCGGCAAACAGCGAGAACAGGGCGCGGCGAAGTTTCACGGCCGGATCATAGCACCTGCAGCAGCAGGCCCTTCAGGTACTCGCCTTCCGGAAACGCCAGCGCGACCGGATGGTCGGCGGCGGCGGACAGCCGATGCAGGATGCGCGCCGCGACCCCGGCGTCGCGGGCCGCGCCGGCGACGATCTTCTGGAACAGCTCGGCGCTCACGCCGCCCGAGCAGGAATAGCTCATGAGCAGTCCACCGGGGCGCAGCAGCTTGAAGCCGAGCAGGTTGATGTCCTTGTAGGCGCGCGCGGCCTTTTCCGCATGCGCCGCCGTCGGCGCGAACTTCGGCGGGTCGAGCACGATCAGGTCGAACTGCCGGCCCTGGTCGCGCAGCTTGCGCAGGGCGGCGAAGACGTCCGCCTCCAGCCAGTCGGCGCCGCCGAGGCGGTTCAACCCGGCATTGCGCCGGGCCAGTGCCAGCGCATCGGCCGAACTGTCGATCGAGAGTACGCCGCGCGCACCGCCGGCGAGGGCGGCGAGCGAAAAACCGCCCGTATAGCAGAAGCAGTTGAGCACGTCGCGCCCGCTCGCCCATTCGCGGCACAGCCGCCGGTTGTCGCGCTGGTCGAGGTAGAAGCCGGTCTTGTGGCCGCGAACGAAGTCCACCACGTAGCGCAGGCCGTGCTCTTCGATCTCCAGCTCGGTGGCGGCGAAATCGCCGTGCAGCGGGCCGCTGCGCGGCGCCAGGCCCTCCAGCGCGCGCACGTCGGCATCGGAGCGCTCGTACAGTCGCGCGCAACCCGACTCGGCCAGCAGCGCGTCGGCAATCGCCGCGCGCCAGGCTTCCGTGCCGGCGGCGAGGAACTGTGCCACCAGCGTGTCGCCGTAGCGGTCGACGACGAGCCCCGGCAGTCCGTCCGACTCGCCGTGCAGCAGGCGCAGCGCGGACGCGTCGCGCAGGCCGGGAGACGCGCGCCGCCACGCCAGGGCGTCCGCAACGCGGCGGCGGAAGAACGCCGCATCGATGCGTTCGCCCTCGACGAAGCTCCAGGCACGGGCACGAATCTGCGACTGCGGGCTGAAGGCGGCATGGGCGAGGAAACCGCCCTGTGCGGCGTGAACGGCCACCGTTTCGCCGGATTGCGGATCGCCCTCGACGCGCGCAACCGCACCGGAAAATATCCACGGGTGGCGGCGCAGCAGGGATTTCTCCTTGCCGGGCTTGAGGATCAAGCGGCTCACTTGCGTTTCGCCCGCGGATGGGCCGCGTCATACACCTTGGCCAGGTGCTGGAAGTCGAGGTGCGTATACACCTGCGTCGTGCCGATGCTGGCGTGCCCGAGCATCTCCTGCACGGCGCGCAGATCGCCGGAGGATTGCAGCACGTGCGATGCAAAGGAGTGGCGCAGCATGTGCGGATGGACGTGCTGACCGAGGCCGCGCTTCTTCGCCCAGCGCGCCAGCCGCAGCTGGATCATGCGCATCGACAGGCGCGTCCCGCGGCGGCTGACGAACAGCGCCGCCTCGCCCGGCTGCGCCAACTGCGGGCGCACCGCCAGCCAGGCGGCAAGCGCGGCGCGTGCCTTGGCGCCGACCGGCAGGTTGCGTGTCTTGGCCCGCTTGCCGGTGACGGTGACCTCGCCGGCCGCCAGGTCCGGCGCGACACCGCGGTCCAGCCCGGCGACCTCCGCCAGCCGCAGGCCGGAGGAATAGCACAGCTCGAAAATCGCGCGGTCGCGCAGTTCCAGCAGGCCGTCGGCGTCCGCCTCCAGCAGCGCGTGCGCCTGGTCGGGCGAGAGCACCGCGGGAAGGGCTTTCTTCGACTTCGGCGCGCGCACGCCGAGGCAGGGGTTCTGCGCCACGTCGCGATGGCGCGCCAGCCACCTGAAGAAACCGCGCCAGGCGGAAAGCACGCGGGCGAGCGAGCGGCCCGACAGGCCGCGCCCGTGCAGCTGGGCGACGAAACGGCGGATGTCGTGCGCCTTGAGCCGGTCGAGCGAGGCGGCGCCGGACAGGCCCAGCAGGGCATCGATGTCGTGGGCATAGGCTTCGACGGTGCAGGCGCTGGCGCGCCGCTGGTGCGTCAGCTCGTCGAGGTAGGCGGCGCACGCCTGGCGTGCCGCCGTTCCGGACAGTTCCCCCGCCGCGGTCATTCCAGGCAGCGCAGCAGCGCCGCGCTGGCCAGGTCGCCGATGTGGCCGAGGTAGAGCGTGCCCATCTCCGGGTAAAAACGCTGCACGTCCTCCGAACCGAGGGCCAGCAGTCCAACGGTTTCCGCCTCGCGCCGCAGCGCGATCAGCGCGACCGAGCGGACGTGGCTGCCCGCCTCGCCAAACCAGCCGGCCGCCTCGAAGCCGGCGTTGGCGCCGGAAAACGGCTGGGCCAGGCCGGCCGCGAAGATGCGTGTCTGCTCGCCCACCTCGCCGAACTCGGCCAGCGCCGGCCGCGGCGCGGCGCCCCACAGGCGCAGCGCGACGTGTGGCACGGCGAAGTCCTCGCCCAGATGGAAATACAGCGCGCGCAGCACCGCCGCCAGATCCGCCGCGCGCGCCAGCGCCACGGCGAGGCGATGGGCCTTTTCGCCGATGGCGTCGTTCTCCTCGCCGAAGCGGATCAACTCGCCCAGCTTGGTTTCGAGTTGCCGCGCCTTCTCGCGCAGCGTAAGGATCTGCCGCTCGGTGATCGAGATGGCGCGTCCGCCGTGCGGGTGCGGAATGCACAGCTGCGCCAGCAGATCGGCGTATTCCTCGAAGAACTTCGGATTGTCCTGCAGGTAACGGGCGATTTCATCGGCTTTCACGTTGCGCTCCCTTTCAGATATCGATCTCGCCGTCGAAGACGGTCTCGGCCGGGCCGCTCATCAGCACCGGCTGCCCGTAGCCCGCCCAGGCGATGCGCAGGTCGCCGCCGCGCGTCGCCACCCGCACCGGCGAATCGAGCAGGCCGCGGGCGATGCCGGCGACGACGGCGGCACAGGCGCCGGTGCCGCAGGCCAGCGTCTCGCCGGCGCCGCGTTCGTACACCCTCAGCCGAATGGCATGGCGCTCCTCGACTTGCATGAAGCCGGCGTTCACGCGCTGCGGAAAGCGCGGGTGGTTCTCGATCAGCGGGCCCAGCGCCGCCACCGGCGCCAGCCGCACGTCGTCGACGAGCTGCACGGCATGCGGGTTGCCCATCGACAGCGCGGTGATGTCGACCGCCGCGTCGCCGATCTGCAACGGCTGCACCAGCGCGTCGCTGTCGCTGACAAACGGCACGTGCGACGGCTCGAAGCGCGGCACGCCCATGTCCACGGTGATGCTGCCGTCCGCCTCCAGCCGCGGCGCAATGATGCCGCAGCACGTCTCGACGCGGATCTCGCGCCGGGCGCTGAGGCCCTTGTCGCGCACGAAACGGGCGAAACAGCGCGCACCGTTGCCGCATTGTTCGACCTCGCCGCCATCGGCGTTGAAGATGCGATAGGCGAAATCCGCGTCGGCCCGCGTGCTCCTCGCCACCACCAGAACCTGGTCGCAGCCGACGCCGAAATGGCGGTCGGCAAGGCGGCGCGCCTGTTGCGGCGTCAGGTCGATCGCCTGATTGACGGCGTCGAGCACGACGAAGTCGTTGCCGAGGCCGTGCATCTTGGTGAACCTAATCCGCACCAGCCGCCTCCGTGCACAGGTTCGACAGATCCCTCCAGATGCACCGATCCATCACCACGGTCATGCCGGCCGAGCGGGCGCGTTCGGCCGCCGCCGCATCGATGACGCCGTCCTGCAGCCAGATCCGCTGCAGGCCGAGCTGCAGGCAGGCATCGACGATCGGCCCGACATGTTCGGCAGCGCGAAAGACGTTCACCAGGTCGATCTTCTCCGGCACCTCCGCGAGCGACGCATAGGCTTTCTGCCCGAGCACCTCGGCCACTTTCGGCCGTACCGGGATGATGCGGTAACCGAGATCGTGCAGGGCCCGCGCGATGCGGTAGGCCGGGCGCGCCGGATTGGGGGAGAGCCCGACCACGGCGATGGTCTTCACCTCGCGCAGCAGGGCGCAGATCTGCTCCGGATCGGGATTGCGAAACATCGGCCAATCTTACCTCAGAGGCTGTGAAAATATTCCGGGAAACCCGCCGCAGAGACGCAGAGGCGCAGAGGGTTCGCAGAGAACTTCCATGCAAACAACGACATCTCCTCTGCGTTGCCTCTGCGCCTCCGCGCCTTTGCGGTGGATGTTGATTTTTTCACAAGCTCTCAGTACGGCCCCGCCTCGCCCGGCGGCCGCGTCTTGAAGCGCTTGTGCACCCAGAAGTACTGCTCCGGCATTTCGCCCACGCAGGCCTCGATGAAGGCGTTCATGCGGCGGGTGTCGGCCTCGATGCTCTCGCCGGGAAAGTCGGCCCATGGCGCGCGCAGTTCGACGACGTAGCCGGCGTCGCCCGGCAGCATGCGCGTCAGGCAGGGCACCACCGCCGCACCGGTCATGCGCGCCAGGCGCGACAGGCCGGTGATGGTCGCCGCCGGTACGCCGAAAAAAGGCACGAAGATGGTGTCGCGCTGGCCGTAGTCCATGTCCGGCAGGTAATAGAAGGGGCGTCCCGCCTTCATCGCCCTGATGGCCTGGCGCACGCCTTCCTGGCGCGACAGCAGCAGCGAGGCGCCGAAACGCGTGCGCCCCTTGTGCAGCGCGGCGTTGAACCAGAAGTTCTTCTGCTGCGCGTAGATGCTGACCATGTCGCGCTCCAGCGTCAGGCGCGTCCAGCCCATGTCCAGCCCGACGAAATGCGGCACGAACAGGATCGTCGGCCGGCCATCGAGCGGCCGCAGGTGTTCCAGCCCCTCGATGCGCACCAGCGCGCGGATGCGCTCCGGCGGCGACCACCACAGCAGCCCGCGTTCGAGGAAGCTGCGGCCGAAGCTGCGAAAGTGCGCCCGCGCCAGCGATTCCCGCTGCGCCACGCCGAGTTGCGGCTGGCACAGGTGCAGGTTGGTCAGCGCGATCGTGCGGCGCTCGCGCGCAAGGCGGTAGAGCAGGTCGCCAAAGGCCTCGCCGAGGGCGGCAAGGCGTGCCAGCGGCAGGAAGTGCAGCAGCCAGATCAGGCCAAGGCCGAGTCGCGTCAGCATGTCAGTGACGCTCCTGCGGCGGGCGCACGCCGGCCGGCACCTTGTAGCGGTTGTAGCCCCACAGGTACTGCTCCGGCGCCAGGCGGATCAGGGCTTCGATTTCCCGGTTGATGGCGCGCGCGCGCTGCGGCGGCGTGCCATCGATGGGCGCCTGCGGCGCGCGCACATGCACGCGGAAGCCGGCGCCGCCCGGCAGGCGCTGGGCATAGATCAGCAGCAGCGCCGCCGGCGAGGTTTCCGTCAGCCGCGCGGCCAGCGTCATGGTGAGGGCCGGGCGGCCGAAGAAGTCGATCCACTCCCCTTCGCCCGAGCCGGGCACCTGGTCCGGCAGGATCAGCACCGCCTGGCGCCGTTTCAGCGCCCGCAGCAGGCGGCGCACCCCGCCGAGGTCGGACGGCGCCAGATCGACCTTGCCGCCGCCGCGGCCTTCCTGGATCAGGGCGCGCAGCCAGGGCTGCTTCGCCTCCCGGTAAAGCACCGTCGTCGGCAGGCGGGCGCCGAGATATTGCACGATCATTTCGAATGAACCCAGGTGCGGCGTCAGAAAGATCACGCCCTGGCCGCGCTGCCAGGCCGCTTCGGCCAGCTCCCAGCCGCTCACTTCGCATACCTGCGCCACGACGTCTGCCTGGCTGCGCATCCACACCCTCGGCGTTTCCACGATGCCCTGGCCGAAATGGACGATGGCGCGCGGCAGGATGCGCCGGGCTTCGGCCACACCATAGGCAAAGCCGAGGTTTTCGCGCAGATGACGCCGGTAGGCGGGCGATGCCAGGTAGGCAATCCAGCCCAGGCATGCGCCGATGCCGTGCAGCAGACGCAGCGGCAGCCAGCCGAGCAGATGGAAGAGTACCGACATGGAATGGAAAAGTCCGAGTTTGACCCGGCGACGGGCAAAAAACTATAATTATCGTTCCGCCGAGTTAAATAAGACAACTTGCAGGGCGGAATCCGGGCGGCGAGCCCGGGGCAGAAACTACTGCTAAAGCGTCACCTGCTCGTTTTCCCGGGGTCGGTAACGTCAGTTCAACGGGAATACACAAGGAGCAGGACAGATGTCCAGAGAATTTCTTTTTTCGTCCGAATCGGTTTCCGAAGGCCATCCCGACAAGGTCGCCGACCAGATTTCCGATTCCGTCCTCGACGCCATCCTGGCCGTCGACAAGCACAGCCGCGTCGCCTGCGAAACGCTGGTGTCGACCGGCCTCGTCGTGATTTCCGGCGAAATCACCACCACGGCGCACATCAACTACCGCGAGATCGCCCAGGAAACCATCAAGCGCATCGGCTACGACAACTCCGACATCGGCTTCGACTACAAGTCCTGCGCCGTGCTCGCCGCCATCAACCGCCAGTCGCCCGACATCGCCCAGGGCGTCAACGAAGGCCAGGGCCTCGACCTCGAACAGGGCGCCGGCGACCAGGGCCTGATGTTCGGCTACGCCTGCAACGAGACGCCGCAACTGATGCCGATGCCGATCTACTACGCCCACCGCATCATGCAGCGCCAGGCCGAGGTGCGCCGCGACGGCCGCCTGCCCTGGCTGCGCCCCGACGCCAAGAGCCAGCTGACGGTGAAGTACGTCGACGACAAGCCGGTGTCCATCGACACCGTGGTGGTGTCGACCCAGCACGACCCCGACGTCTCGCACGCCCAGCTCGCCGAATCGGTCATCGAGGAGATCATCAAGCCGGTACTGCCGAAGGACATGCTGAAGGGCAACGTGCGCTACCTGGTCAACCCGACCGGCCGCTTCGTCGTCGGCGGCCCGCACGGCGACTGCGGCCTCACCGGCCGCAAGATCATCGTCGACACCTACGGCGGCGCCGCCCACCACGGCGGCGGCGCGTTCTCCGGCAAGGATCCGTCGAAAGTCGACCGCTCGGCCGCCTACGCCTGCCGCCACGTCGCCAAGAACATCGTCGCCGCCGGCCTTGCCGACCGCTGCGAAGTCCAGGTCGCCTACGCCATCGGCGTCGCCCGGCCGGTGTCGCTGATGGTGCACACCTACGGCACCGGCAAGATCGCCGACGAGAAGATCGAGGAACTGATCGGCAAGCACTTCGATCTGCGGCCGAAGGGCATCATCCAGTCGCTCGACCTGCTGCGGCCGATCTACCTGAAGACCGCCGCCTACGGCCACTTCGGCCGCGACGAGCCGGAGTTCACCTGGGAAGCGCTGGACAAAGTCGCGGCGCTGAAGGCGGACGCCGGGTTGTAATCCGCCGCAATAAACTGAAACGGGCGCCCTTGGGCGCCCGTTTTGTTTCTGGCATAAGCAGTCCCCACGGGCCGGCGTCAAACCAATTGGATGATCTGGTTGAGCCGCGCGAGCACCTCGGCGAAATGCGCGTCGCCCAGGCGCTTGAGCGGATGGCGCGAGGCGCCGCGCACGCGCCAGTCGAAGGACTTGGGCTGGTGGCCCAGCACGTAGCTGGTGCTGCCGGCCTTCTTTTTGCCCGCCGCCGGCCCGACAGCGACGGCGAACGGATTGTCCGCATTGTATTCGGCGCTGGTCATGGGCAGGCCGATCACCAGCGACGTGCGCGCATTGAAAACGCGGGGGGACAGCACCAGGAAGGGATGGACATCGCGCATCTCCCGCCCGGCATTCGGATTGCAGTCGATCCAGACGATCTCCTGGCGGTCGGGCGTCCACATCGCGCGTGCGCCGCGCGAGGGCCGGCTCACCACCGTTCCGCCCCGACGCGCCCGCTCGCCATCGCCTCGCCGCCGTGGCGGGCCGGATCGTAAAGCCCGAGCCGCTGTTCCAGGGTGAGCGGCGCGTCCGCCCCCGGATTACCATTTCACTCACTCATGTACCGGACAGGACACGCACCATGACACGCCCCTCCCTCGCACTCTCGCAAGCCGAGCAGCGCCGCCTTGAAAAGCTGGCCGAGGAGGCCGGGCGCACGCCCAAGGCCATGTTGAAGCATGTCCTGCGCAACGGCTTCGACTACACCGAGGAATTCGTGCGCAAGGTCAAGGAAGGGCTGGCCGAGCTGGATGCCGGGAAGGGCGTCCCCCGCGCCGTCGTCAGCGAACAGGCCCGCCGCATCGTCGCCAAGCATGCCGCGCACAAGAAAGCCGCTTGAGCTTTCTCCGCGCGCCGCCCGCGAATACCACGCCGAGCTGGAATACATCGCCGCCGATGACCCTCAGGCCGCCGGCCTGGTTTTCTCGCGAGTCGAGCGAACGCTCGATCTGATCGAACGCAATCCGGCAATGGGAACCCCGGGGCGCCTGCCGGGGACACGCGAGTGGGCGGTGGCGCGGACTTCCCCCACCGTGACCTACTGCCCGCGCCCGACGAAAATCCAGATCGCGCGCATGCTCCATCAGCGGCGCAAATTTCCCTAGCCCAACCAGCGGCCGTCTTCCAGCACGCGGGCGCGGCCGAGGGCGACGAGGGTGTCGAGGAGCTGGGGCAGGCGTTTTTTCCACGGCCCTTTGCCGGTGAAGCGGGCGGCGAGGTCGGCTTCGGCGAGCGGGACGCGCGGAATAGCTCCCGCAGGCTAGGCAGGCCGGGAAGCCGCGCCGGTGTTGGCTTCCCGGCCGGATGCCTCGGAGATCGCCGTCCGGCGCGGCTCCCGGGCCGGTGCCTGAAACTCCCTCCGCTCCCCCTACGGCCTTTCGAATGTGCCATGCAAAGGAAGTTGGCAGGCAAAGGCTGCGGCATGGAATCGCAATAATGAGCCAGAGGCGGGCGGCCATTTCTAGGCAAGGAGACGCTACCGCCCTTGGTTCGGTTTCCCGAAGCCGGTTCAGGCCGTGCGGAAGGGTGTCCACGTTCCACCAGCACCCTTGCCGGAATCTGCCGACAGGCTCACGTGCTGAGCCGGGCGCGGCGTACGCTGACCTGCATTGCAATCGGGGGTCGCCCATGTTCGCCGCATCCGCACCGCCTTCTTCTTCGTCGCCTCTCGCCCACTCCGTGCGCGCCCGGCTGTGGCTGGCACCGGCCGAGCTTGGGTTGAGCGATCCCGAGGCGCGGCTGTGGCTGCACCTTCACGACGGCAGGGTGCTTGCATTTCGGCTGCCGTCCACCCATTTCGGCAACGACAGCGTAATTGCGCCGCTCGCCGCCGCCGTGGCCGACGACGCGCGCGGTACGCTGCTGGAAATCCCCGATCCGGCTTTCGGCTATGCCATTCCCCTCTACGCCGCCGCCCCGGCGCCGATGCCGAACCTTCCCTGGGGCCACCCCGGGCACGAGGCGGCACGTTCTTTCGCCCAGGGCCTGGATCAGCAAGTGCTGCGGCTCCTGGCGAATCTGGAGCGGTGGCGTGCCTTCAGCTCGGCGCGCAATTACAACCGCCTGGCCACCCTCAAGACGGAACTGCGCGAACGGCGCATGCAGGCCATCGGCCGCTTTCCGCCGCTGGTGGCGCCCACGCTACTCACCGCACACCATAGCCTGGAGTACTTCGGCGGCAAGCGACATGCCTGGCGAAACCCCGACAGCATGGTGATCGCCGCCATCGACCAAGGCCTCGACCTTAGCGGCGCACTGGCGATCCGGTATGGCATTTCCAGGGCGCTTGTGCGCTCGCCCTTGTGCGGGGCGATGTGGGGCTCGACGTCGATTCCGCTCCCGCGGCTATTGCATCTCATCGACGGCATCCCTGCACACCGGCGGCCGCGCCATCCGCGGGAAATCGAGCGGTTCGCGCCCTATCTCGTCTGGCTCAATCACGAACTGGATGAGCGCATGGACCTCTTCCGCATCGGACAAACCACGTTCAAGGCAGGCTGGAGCGAGGTATGGGAGGCATGCGAGGAAAGGTATTCCCCCCTGCGACACGCGCTCGCCGACACGCGGGATTTTTTGCGGGCGGCGCTCGCATGCGCGGCACGAACCGGCGGGGCGCAGCGGCCGCGGCGAGAAAGCACATTGACCTTTGCCTGGCTGGAAGCGCGGGGGCTTCCATCCCTGCTCAAGGCGTCGGCGCGCTGGCACGCGTTCGCCCTGCGTCAGCGCCACATGTCGGCCGGCGACGAGGAAAGGCCACGCGCGATTCTCGGCGATTGGCATCGCGACCCGCTCGGCACGGCGCGCGAAATCACTCACTTCGGCGCACTCGCCCGGGAGGGCGCCGAAATGCATCATTGCGTCGCCCAATATTGGGCGGACTGCGTCGAGGACGGCGCGCGCATCTTCAGTTTGCACCATGCAAACGGCGAGCGCGCCACCGCCGAATACCGCTGCTACGCCATCCATGGCGACCTCGAATTCCGGCTCGAACAGCTTCGCGGTCCGTGCAATGCCGAGACAAACGCGCCCATGCGGGCTTTCGCCAAAGTCGTCGAAACGATGTTGAACGCGCCGGAAAGGAAGTCTGCCCGTGCGCAACTTATGGCCTCGCTGGCCGGCCGGCAGTGCGGAGTGCGGACACACCGTCACCCGCCGGCCGCGCTCGACCCCGCAAGCGAAAAGGAACTGGCAGCCGTGCTCGCCCATCGCGGCGCGTTGCCGGAATTCCGGCCCTTGCCGGGAGAGCGAATGCGCGCCTTTGTCGCCGGCTACGAATACCACCGCGGCGCCATGGTTGAGGAACACCTCGCTGCCGGCGAGCCGCTGTCCCTGGTGCGTGAGGCGGACAACCCCCACGACGGCCTCGCCGTTCGCATTGACTGGCGGGGGGAGAAGCTCGGCTATGTGCCGCGTGCCGACAACGCCGAGATCGCCCGCCGGATCGACGCGGGCGAGCAGCTTTGCTGCCGCATCAACTGCCTGAACCCGGACGCCGCGCCCTGGAGGCGGCTGGAATTCGTGATCCTCGACCTGCCACTACCCGGCGGAAATTGAAGCCTGGCGCGGTTCCCGGGTCAACGCATCGAATTCCGGCCGCCTCCTGGATTTTCGCCTGGGCCAGCGCCAGATAGCGGATTCTCATCGGTTGCCGGGATCGCCGAAGACGTCGTCCTCGCCCACCGCCTGGATTTCACCGCGACGATACGCCGCGAGTCGATCCTCGGCCTCACGTGCCCAGGCCACGGCAATCTCCGTAGCCACCGCCGCGCCGGGAACCTGCCCGGTATGCGGGTCAGGCGGCTTCCCCGAGCTTCAAGGCCTCGGCTTCATCCAGCGTCTGCGCCAAGTCGCGCCTGAGCAATTCGATTTCTGATGGCGTCAACATCGTCGGCGCGTGCGAGGTAGCGCGCCTCCGATTCAGTGAGGACATCAAATCGGAAGCCGAATTGTCTTTCTCACCAGTCCTCAAGTTCCGCTCCATAGCGATCACGCAGTTCCTGCACAAAAACGCAGCTGCCGACTACATGGCGGCAATGAACTCTTCCGGCGATACGTCGGCTTGTCTGAGGATTCCCGCCAGAGTGCCGACCTTGACCTCGCTGTGCATGGGAACGACACAACCCCTTGCGCCACGACGCATGATGACGTGGCTTCCCGATTGGCGGAGCTTCTCGAAACCAAGACGTTCCAGAACACGCACAACAGTAGCCCCGGAAACGCGGGGCAGTTTAGGCATGCGCGGGAACGCTGAACATCGTAATCAGCGGATGTCCCGACGCAGGCAAAGGAAACTCGGTCAAATACAGCGCCGTAGCCTCCTGCAGATTGGAAAGGGCTTCCTCGACCGTTTCGCCTTGCGTGGTGGTTCCCGTTTCGGGATTCAGCGCGACGTACCCGCCTTCTTCTGCGGGAGTGAGTACCGCGGTCAGCTCCATGACTGGGCTCCGGTAGGAAAAATGTGATTGTCGCTTATTCCGGGCGCCCGTACCAAGATAGTCAGTCCAGCCAAGGCGGCGCGGGATGAGCCAGACGGCTTGCTACATCGAGTCCGGGAGACGCTCCCGCCAGTAGCCGGGCTGACGCCTCAGGTGCATGACTGCCAGGACGTGGAGCGGGTCGCCTTCGTTGGAATACAGGACACCATAAGGAAAGCGATGGACCAGAACGCGTCGGATGTTCTCTTCCATCCTGGGCCAGGCCAGCGGCATCGATTACGCCAGCCGGATCGCCTCTCGAACCTCGGCGGCGAAATCCAAACCAAGGCCGGACTCTCTCTCCTCGTACCATGCCACGGCGGCCTCGAATTCCTCCTCGGCCTCCGGATGAAACGAGAACATCATGCGCGATATCGGTCGCGGATGCGGGCAAAGACCTGTTCGCCATCCACCGGTGCAACCGTTCCGGCGCGCAACTCGGCCAGGCGCCGCCGGGCCACGTCCAACCAGGCGGCGGCAGCCGCCTCATCCGGCGGATTGAGGCTTTGAAGCAGGGTGTCCACCATCCTCGCCCGCTCTTCCAGCGGCAGCGAAACCGCCTCGTCGATCAGATCACTGGTTTTCATGGCCATGCTCCATAACCGCCTTCGCGTAACTTACCCCATCCAGCGGCCGTCTTCCAGCACGCGCGCGCGGCCGAGGGCGACGAGGGTGTCGAGGAGCTGCGGCAGGCGCTTCTTCCAGGGGCCCTTGCCGGTGAAGCGGGCGGCGAGGTCGGCTTCGGCGAGCGGCGCGCGCGCCTCGGCCAGCACGCGCGCGACGGCGGCGACCTGCTCGGGGAGGGTGGCGGGCCAGGGCTGGCGTTGTTTTTCGGTGAGCGGGGGCGGAGACGGGCTTGTCCCTCCCTCCTTGGCGGCAGAGGGCACCGAATGCGTCGGGCGCGACAAGCCCATCTCCGCCTGGACCGCTTCGGGATGCTGGAAGGCCGGACGCAGCCAGCGCACCTGCCCGTTCGCTTCCTCGGCGGCGCGCTCGGCGTTGAGCGCGACGAGGCGTTCGAGGAGGGTTTCGTCGGATGGCGCATCGTCCCAGCCATAGGCCGCCAGCACCGCCGCATCCAGCTCGTCGTGCAAACTCTTCAGCACCGACACCAGCCCCCTCTCGTGAATCGCCTTCTCCTTCGCCGTCATGGGGAGACTGACTTTCAGTTTCTCCAAGACGTTGTACATCCCCGTCAGCGTCAACTCGGCATGCAGCCCCTGCTGCCGCTTGCGATGCGCGTCGATCTGCTCGGCCAGATCACGGATGCGCGCCTGCTGCTCGGGCGTGGCGGCGGGGAAGGGGAAGGCATCGAAGCAGCTCGTCTTGTTATAGACGGGTCGATCCTCAAGTGTTGCGCCTGCGGCCAACGCCCAACATACATGCATGCGACTTGAAAGCACGCCCAGCGCGTAAGAATCGCCAAGTGCGATGGCGATGAGCTTGTCGTCGGGCAGGATGCTGGCATCGAGGAACTGGAAGATGCGGTGCTTGGCGGTCTGGCCGGTGGCGATGTAGCGGGACAAGCCTTCCACGCTGGCGCGCATGCGAGGCTGGTTCTCACCGAAAAGCCACCAATTTTCTCTGCGGTTCTTGCGCGGATTGTGATCGCGCTCCGGCTTCACGCGGTCATGCAGCCATTGCCAACTCGCAGGGTAGCGGGAGCGCAGCTCCGCTTCCGACAAGCCGAAGGTGTCGATAACCATCACGCCTCTCGGTCGGTCAGTGAGATCCTTGCCGTTGCGGTAAGGACGAAGCAAGGAGCACCCGTCAAGCGCAGCGCCATTCTCGGGCGTGACAAGGAACCCTTCGCCGTGAGGAATCATGCCGCGGTAGCTCAAACCGCCATTCGCCAGCAAAGGCTTCGCCGCCGCAACATTGGCACCAATGGACAGGTCGGCATTGATCACGCCCACACGCTCAACGGTTTTCACTTCCAACCCGTCGCCGCCGCTTTCCCGCTCTTCGGTCACGGTCACCAACCGCCCCTCGCCCGTCCCCATCACCCCCACGGTCATGGCAATCCGCACCGCCGCCCCATCCGCGCTGTCCACCCAAGGGTGGTCCGGCACCGCGAACGCCAGATGGAGGGGGACGGGGCTGCCCCGACCGACGCATTCGGCGTTCTCTGCCGCTAAGGAGGGCGGGGCAGCCCCGTCCCCCGCCGCGAGATGCGCCTGCAGCACGCGCCGGTTGAACGCCTGGGTCACGCTGTTCGTGGTGATGAAGCCGAAGCGCGACAGCAAACCGGAACAAACCAAAGCAGCCGCCTTGTGCCACCAGTACATGACGAAATCCGCCGACTCCGGCATTTCCGACCACACCCCGCGCAACGCCTCGACATAGCCATCGCCCAGCGCCGCACGCATGCGCTTATTGCCGATGAACGGCGGATTGCCCACCACCACGTCGGCTTGCGGCCATTCGGCGCGGCGCGGATTGACGTAGCGCTCCAGCGGCACCTGAGCCGCCTCGTCCGGCACGTCCTCGCCGGTGACAGGATGCTTCTTCGTCGTCTTGCCATCCCAGCGCGACACCGGCACGCCGCGCGCATCGGTGACGAACTCGACGGCATCGTAGGCCAGCACCGCGTCGCGGCACTCGATGTTGCGGAAATCCTTCAGCACCGGTTGCGGCGGCAGCCCCGCCCCGCGCGTGCGGAAATGCCACTGCAGATAGCCGATCCACAGCACCATCTCGGCCACCGCCGCCGCCCGCGGATTGATCTCCAGGCCGAGGAACTGGTGCGGATCGACGCTCAAGCCCTCCGCCTCCAGCATCGCCTGCGTGTGGCCGATCTCGTCGAGCTGGTTGAGCACCTCGCCCTCCAGGCGCTTCATGTGCTCCAGCGTGACGTAGAGGAAGTTGCCGCTGCCGCAAGCCGGATCGAGCACCTTCAGCTCGCACAGGCGATGGTGGAAGGCGCGCAGCTCGGCGATGGCCTCCTTCTCCCTGCCCTCGTTCGCCAGCAGCAGCGCGGCCGCCTGGACATGGCTCCAGCTCGCCCGCAGCGGCTCGATGACGGTGGGCAGCACCAGCCGCTCGACGTAGGCGCGCGGCGTGTAGTGGGCGCCCAGGGCATGGCGCTCGGAAGGAACAAGGGCGCGCTCCAGCAGCGTGCCGAAGATGGCGGGTTCGACCTGCGTCCAGTCGGCCTGCGACGCCTTGATGAGCAGCCCGATCTGGTCGCGCGTCAGCGGCAATACCAGCGGCGTCTTGAACAGCTTGCCGTTGAAGCGCGGCAGCGCGGCGCGGATGGCGACGGAGAACTCGCCGGTATCCATCGCCCGCCACAGCTCGCCGACCAGCGGCACGAACTGCGCCGGGTTGTCGCGCAGGCTCTCCAGCAGGACGGTGAAGGCGCCCTTGCCGTCCTGCCGCGGCAGCAGGCCGACATCCTCGGCGAACATGGTGAACAGACAGCGGCTGAGGAAGCCGGCGACCAGCTCGGGCGAATGGCCCGATTTTCCGTCACCTGCTTCGAGGGCCTTGGCGACCTCGGCCAGACGCTCGGCCACCTCGCGCGTGACGCGGGCGGTGGCGCGCGTCGGATCGAGCGAGAGCGGGTCGAGCCAGAGCGCGCGCAGGCGCTCGCGCACGGCCTCGTCGCGAAAGTCAGTCAGCCTGACACGGTGCGAGCGCGGATCGGGAAAGGGCGTGTAGGTGGCGCCGGAGCGGGAGAACTCGGCGTAGAGCTCGATGACGTTGCCGACATCCACCACGACGAGGAAGGGCGGGCGGCCCTCTTCGGCCGGCAGGGCGCGGGCATAGGCCTCGGCCTGGCCGCGGGCGCGCTGCAGGGCGTCGTCGAAGCCCTTGCCGCTGCCGTTGGCCACCCTCGCCTTGATCTTCTTCGCCTCCAGCACGAAGGCGCCCCGGCGGTAGCAGTCGATGAAGCCGTGGGATTCGGCGCCGTCGCCGTGGCGGAAGCGCACGCGGCGCTCGAAGACGTAGGCGTTGTCGCGCGTGTCGTCGCGCGCCGGGTCGGGCGAGGGCAGATCGAGGAGGCGGCACAGTTCGCCGACGAAAAGCTGGTAGTTGGCGCGTTCCGATCCGCCAGCGGCCTGCCAGCGGGAAATGAAGCGCTCGACGGCGGCCGGATCGGCGCTCATCGCGGGCATACGCATTCGGTCGGCATGGCGCAGGAGTGTAGCCGATTCGCGCGCCCGCCGGCTCGATGGCCGCACTACAATGGCGGCCGGGATTCGGACCATTTCACGGGATCAAGCGTTGAGACATGAGCAAGACGGGACGCAACGACCCCTGCCCCTGCGGTAGCGGAAAGAAGCACAAGCAGTGCTGCATGAACGCGCAGGAAGCGCCCTCGGCGGAGGACCTGCAATGGCGGCGCGTGCGGCGGGCCATCGACAACATGGCGGCGACCCTGCTGCGCTACGGGCAGGAACGCTATGGCCCGGCGCTGCTCGTCGAGGCCTGGGAGGATTTCTGCCTCGACGACGAAGCCGATGGCCTGCCGGAGGACACGCCGCAGATGCCGGTGTTCATGCCCTGGCTGTTCTTCGACTGGCTACCCGATTCGCGCGCCACTGAGGTCAGGGCAGAAGCGCAGGACGGGCTGACGCTGGCACAGGCCTACCTGCGCGACCGCGGCGACCGCATCGACCCGCCCATGGCGGCCTATCTGCGCGCTTGCTGCGACGCGCCGTTCAGCTTTTACGACGTGGTTTCGGTGCGCCCGGGCAACGGCTTCGTCGCGCGCGATATTTTCGACGGCACGGAAATCGACGTCAGCGAGCGCTCGGCCTCCGCGCAGATGCGGATCGGCGACATCCTCTTCGCGAAAATCGCGCGAATGAAGGAACTGGCCATGCTGGAAGGATTGTCACCGGTGTGCATCCCGCCCGACCGGCGCGAGCCGGTTCTCAGCCTGCGCAAGCGAATGCGGAAGAGCAAGAAGCCGATCACACAGGAACGCCTCAAGGCGGAATGGCGATTCGACCTGCTCGACACCTACCACGAGATCGTCGAGCCGATCCTGAATCCGCGCATGCCGGAGCTGCAGAACACCGACGGCGACCCGCTCATGCCGCACACGCTGGTTTTCGACATCGACTCGCCCCAGGAAGCCTTCGATACGCTGGCCGATCTGTGCATCGTCGCCGGCCGCGACGAGCTGCTCGAAGACGGGACGAGGGACGGCGCCGGCAACCTGACCGCGATTGCCTTCGACTGGCAGAAGGCCGGCAACGAGAAACACAAAAGCTGGAGCAACACTGTCATGGGCAACATCGACATCGACGGCGGGCGCCTGACGGTCGAGGTGAATTCGGAAAACCGCGCCCTGCTGTTCCGCAAGCTCATGAAAGAGCGCCTGCCCGGCGCGCGCTACCGGACCATGTCGGTCCAGTCGGTCGAGTCCATGCTGTCGGAGAAAACGAACCGCGCGCCGAACGCGGCCGAGCGCCAGGCGGAAAAGGAGCGGGATGCGTTCAATGCCCAGCCCGAGGTGCAGGCCCTGCTCGCGGAGGAAATGAAACGTCATTACCGCGAATGGCTGGACATGAAGATTCCGCTGCTGGGCAACAAGACACCGAGGCAAGCCGTTAGAAGCCGCGACGGCCGCGAACTGGTCGAGGGGCTGCTGCTGCAAGTCGAGCGCGGCATCGAGCAAACGCCGCATGTCGATCCGGCCGTCGTGCGCGAGATGCGCGAAGCGCTCGGGCTGCTCCAGAAGCCGCTGCTGTAAAGTCAGTCCCGGCAGGACGGCGCACCTTGCCGCCAAGGGGGCGGGGCAATCCAGCCCCCCCGGGCTGGAACGCAACAGGCAGCCGGCGTATAATGCGCGGCTTCCGAGGAGCGCTGCGAGGCGCCGCATCAGTCGGCCCCCAGGCTCGGTAACGTTTCAACGGCGCTCACCTCAACCCGTGCCGGGCACGGGATGGCAGGTGAGAGCAAGCCCCCTCCCCCATCTCGCCGGCTGCTTTGACAAGGAGCCACACATGAACGCCGTAATGCAACCCGCCGGCTTTGCCGACTACAAGGTCGCCGACATCTCCCTTGCCGGCTGGGGCCGCAAGGAAATCGCCATTGCCGAAACCGAGATGCCCGGCCTGATGGCCGTGCGCGAGGAATTCGCCGCCACCCAGCCGCTGCGCGGCGCGCGCATCGCCGGCAGCCTGCACATGACCATCCAGACTGCCGTGCTGATCGAGAGCCTGAAGGCGCTCGGCGCCGACGTGCGCTGGGCCTCCTGCAACATCTTTTCGACGCAGGACCACGCCGCCGCCGCCATCGCCGCCGGCGGCACGCCGGTGTTCGCCTACAAGGGCGAGACGCTGGAGGAGTACTGGGACTACACCCACCGCGTCTTCGAATGGGCCGACGGCAAGGGCCCGAACATGATCCTCGATGACGGCGGCGACGCCACACTGCTGCTCATCCTCGGCACCAAGGCCGAGGAGAACCCCTCGGTGATCGCCCACCCGACCAACGAGGAAGAGACTGCGCTGTTCGCCGCGATCAAGAAACGCATCGCCGCCCAGCCCGGCTGGTACGCGAAGATGCTCGCCGGCATCCGGGGCGTGACGGAAGAGACCACCACCGGCGTCAAGCGCCTCTACCAGATGGCCGCCGAAGGCCGCCTGCCCTTCCCCGCCATCAACGTCAACGACTCGGTGACGAAGTCGAAGTTCGACAACCTCTACGGTTGCCGCGAGTCGCTGGTCGATGGCATCAAGCGCGCCACCGACGTGATGGTCGCCGGCAAGGTCGCCGTGGTGGCCGGCTACGGCGACGTCGGCAAGGGCTGCGCGCAGTCGCTGCGCGGCCTCGGCGCCACCGTCTGGGTCACCGAAATCGACCCGATCTGCGCCCTGCAGGCGGCGATGGAAGGCTACCGCGTCGTCACCATGGACGAGGCGGCCGGCCACGCCGACATCTTCGTCACCGCCACCGGCAACCTGCGCGTGATCGGCCACGCGCACATGAAGGCGATGCGCAACAATGCCATCGTCTGCAACATCGGCCACTTCGATTCCGAGATCGACATCGCCTCGCTGCGCCAGTACCAGTGGGACAACATCAAGCCGCAGGTCGACCACGTCATCTTCCCCGACGGCAAGCGCATCATCGTGCTGGCCGAAGGACGGCTGGTGAACCTCGGCTGCGCCACCGGCCACCCCTCCTTCGTCATGAGCAACTCCTTCACCAATCAGGTGCTGGCGCAGATCGAGCTTTTCACCCGCGGCGACCAGTATGGCCGGCAGGTGTATGTGCTGCCGAAGCACCTCGACGAGAAGGTGGCGCGCCTGCACCTGAAGAAGATCGGCGCGCACCTGACCGAACTCTCTGACGAACAGTCGACCTACCTCGGCCTGGCCAAGGACGGCCCCTACAAGCCGGAGCACTACCGGTATTGACGCGATTCTGCCATGGAACCATAATGGAACCATCCGGTTCCATTATGGAGTCAATCATGCCCAGCCTCTCCATCAAGGACGTGCCCGAATCCCTGCTCGCCGCCATCCGCCAGCGGGCGGCGCGCAATCACCGCTCGCTGCAGGGCGAACTGATGGCGCTCATCACGCAGGCGGCAAACGAGGAACAGGCCGGCGCGGCTTCTCCCGCCGGCGCGACGGCCGGCAAGACCATCGAGCAAATCGCCGCGGAGCATCGCGCGCGCTGGCCGAAACCCTTCAAGAACGGCCCGCGCGCGGTCGACATCATCCGCGCCGAGCGGGATGCGCGATGAAGCAGGCGGTCTTTGTCGCCGAGCCGCGCGCGGCCTATCGCCTGCGCCAGCCGCTGGTGATCGATTGCAGCCTGCTGGCGGCGGTGCTGTTCGACGAACCCGAACGCGACGAGGCGCTCGACCGCATGGCCGGCTGCGATCTGTTCGCCCCGCATCTGCTCGACTTCGAGATCGCCAGCGTGGCCCTGAAGAAATCGCGCCAGGGCCTGGCCGAGGTAGCCACCTGCGCGCTCGCCGATTACGCCGCGCTGTCGCTGAAGCAGGGGCCGGTCGATCTCGCGGCGCAGGTCGCGCTGGCCTTGCGCTACGGCCTTTCCACTTACGACGCGGCCTACCTGTGGCTCGCCGCCGAACTCAAGGCGCCGCTCGCCACACTGGACCGGCGCCTGGGCGAAGCGGCGCAGCGCCACCTGCAGGCGCTTGAATGAACATGAAGCCCGAAATCTCCTTCGAATTCTTCCCGCCGCAGACGGCCGAGGGCGCGGAAAAACTGCGCGCCGCGCGGCGCCAGCTGGCGCAGCTCAAACCGGCCTTCTTCTCCTGCACTTTCGGCGCCGGCGGTTCGACGCGCGACCGCACGCTGGAAACCGTGCTGGAAATCCAGGCGGAAGGCTACCCGGCGGCACCGCACCTTTCCTGCGTCGGCTCGACCCGCGACAACATCCGCGCCGTGCTCGAACGCTACCAGGCGGCGGCCATCCGCCGCATTGTCGCGCTGCGCGGCGACCTGCCTTCGGGCATGGCCGACGCGGGCGAGTTCCGCTATGCCAACGAACTGGTGGCGTTCATCCGCAAGGAAACCGGCGACTGGTTCCACATCGACGTGGCGGCCTACCCCGAGTACCACCCGCAGGCGAAGAGCCCGCGCGAAGACCTGCTCAACTTCAAGCGCAAGGTCGACGCCGGGGCCGACTCGGCCATCACCCAGTTCTTCTTCAATGTCGACGCCTACGACCACTTTGTCGAGGAATGCCAAGCACTCGGCCTCACCCTGCCGATCGTGCCGGGCATCATGCCGATCGCCAGTTTTTCCAAGCTGGCGCGCTTTTCCGACGCCTGTGGCGCGGAAATCCCGCGCTGGATCCGCAAGAAATTCGAGAGTTTCGGCGACGACACCGCTTCGGTGCGCGCCTTCGGTCTCGACGTGGTGACGGACCTCTGTGATCGACTGCTCGCCGGCGGCGCGCCGGGGCTGCACTTCTACACGCTCAACCAGGCCGGCCTGAGTTCGACGATCTGGCAGCGCCTCGGCCGCAGCTAAGGCCGTTCAGCGCAGGCGAAAACGCACCGGCAGCAGAAACTCGGACGCCGCACCGCCGGGCCCGGCGCGCACCTCCCGCGCGGCGCGGACGGCCGCCTCGTCGAGAATCGCGTGGCCGCTGCTGCGTTCCAGCCGCGCCGCCACCGCGTAGCCGGATTCGTCGAGAAACAACAGGACCGTCGCCTCGCCTTCGAGTCCGCGCGCAACCGCTTCCGGCGGGTAGAGCAGGTGCCGACCGAGCTGCTCCGCCGCTTGACGCAGGCGGGCTGTCTCGCTCGCCTTGCCTGGCCGCGCCGGGACGGCCTGCCGGCCCGCGGGCCCAACCGGCCG
>CAZASE010000042.1:0-21025 GCA_964487715.1 uncultured Rhodocyclaceae bacterium
GGGCTCGCGCCGGCGTCGCCTCGCCCGTCGCGCCGCCCGCCGGCCGCGCCGGTGGCCTGAACGGGCTACGCTTCGGCGGCATCGGCCAGATCCATCACGCGCTCGATTTCGGCCAGCGGCGGCAGCTCGGCCAGGCTGCGCAGGCGCAAGTCGTCGAGGAAGCGCTTGGTGGTCGCGTACAGGGCCGGCCGGCCCGGCGTGTCGCGGTGGCCGACAGCGTCGATCCAGCCGCGCCCTTCGAGCACCTTGAGGATGTTCGGCGAGACGGCAACGCCGCGGATATCCTCGATGTCGCCGCGCGTCACCGGCTGGCGGTAGGCGATGATCGCCAGCGTCTCCAGCACGGCGCGCGAGTAGCGCGGCGGCTTCTCGTTCTTCAGCCGGTCGAGGTAGTGCTGGTACTCCGGCCGCGTCTGGAAGCGCCAGCCGCTGGCCAGCTGCACCAGCTCGACGCCGCGCCCGGACCAGTCGGCGCGCAGATCGGCCAGCAGAATGCGCCAGGTATCGTCGTCGAAAGGCTCGTCGAAGAGCTGTTTCAGGTCGGCCAGCTGCAGCGGCTCCGCCGCCGCCAGCAGCGCCGTCTCCAGGATGCGCTTGTATTCCTCAGGCGTGCTCGGGTGTGGGATCGACATCGTTCAAACCTGTAGCTTGGGCTAGTCTCACATAAATCGGCGCGAAGACCTCGCGCTGCGTCACCTCGACGAGGCGCTCGCGCACGAGTTCAAGCACCGCCAGAAAATTCACCAGCAGGCCGGCGACGCCCTGCTCGCGGTCGAACACGTCGGCGAACTCCGCAAAGGCGCCGCCCTGCAGCTTGCGCAGGATGATGCTCATGTGCTCGCGCACCGACAGTTCCTCGCGCCGCACCTTGTGGTGCTGCATCACCTTGGCGTGCTTCATCAACGCCAGCCAGGCCAGTTGCAGGTCATGCAGATTGACGTCCGGCAGACGCTCCGTCACCTCGTCGCAGATCCACACGTTGACCCACTCGTAGTCGCGGTTCGCCTGGGGCAGCGCATCGACCTTGGCCGCCGCTGCCTTGATCTGCTCATACTCGAGCAGGCGGCGCACCAGTTCGGCGCGCGGGTCCGCTTCCTCTTCCGCCACCTTGCCCGGCCGCGGCAGCAGCATGCGCGACTTGATCTCCAGCAGCATCGCCGCCATCAGCAGGTACTCGGCCGCCAGTTCCAGGTTGCGCGTTCGCATCGCCTCGACATACACCAGGTATTGCGCCGTCAGCGGCGCCATCGGTATGTCGAGGATATCGATATTGACCCTGCGGATCAGGTAGAGCAGCAGGTCGAGCGGACCTTCGAAGGATTCGAGGTATATCTCCAGCGCATCCGGCGGAATGTAGAGGTCCTTGGGCAGCTCCGGCAGCGGTTCGCCGTAGAGCTTCGCCACGTGCGGCGCCGCGGCAGCCGTTTCGATCGGAGTCTCGCCCGTCATCGCCCCTCCTCAGGCCACCGTGTAGGCGCCGGTGCCGATGGCGATCAGCTCGGCCGCGTCGTTGTGCAGTTCCATCCGCGTCACCGCCACCTTGTTGCCGGTGCGCAGCAGGTAGCCCTTCGCCTCGAACCACGCGCCGAGGCCGGGCCGCAGGTAGTCGACGCGCATGTCGATGGTGCCGATGCGCGCAAAACGCTGCAGGCGCTCGTCGATCGGCTCGTCGCGCAGCTTCTTTTGCAGACCGAGAAACGCCGTCAGCCCCCCGCAGACATCGATCACCGACGAGATGACGCCGCCGTGCAGGTTGCCGCGGACGAAGTTGCCAACCAGTTCGCCGCGCATGGCGAAGCGCAGCACCGGGCTCTCGCCCGCCAGCGACACGACGTCGAGGCCGAGCACCTTGTTGAAGGGAATCTTCTCGGCAAAGATCTCGTGGATCGAGGCCAGCAGCTTCGCTTCCAGCTCCTTGTTGTGCGGCATCTCAGTGCCCGTCCGGGGGACGACACGCGCAGCGGGCGCGGCGAGGGCTCATCATCGGCCTCAGGTGTGGTCGAGGCCCATGGCCTCGCGGACATCGCGCATCGTCTCCTGGGCCAGCTTGCGCGCCTTCTCGCAGCCGTCGGCGACGATGTTGCGCACCAGCGCCGGATCGTCCAGGTAGGTCTGCGCCCGCTCGTGCATCGGCTCCTGCTCCTTCAGCACCGCATCGATCACCGGATGCTTGCATTCGATGCAGCCGATGCCGGCACTGCGGCAGCCCTGCTGCACCCATTGCTTGGTGGCATCGTCCGAATACACCAGGTGAAACTCCCACACCGGGCACTTCTCCGGCGTGCCGGCATCGGTGCGCCGCACGCGCGCCGGATCGGTCTGCATGGTGCGAATCTTCTTTGTCACCGAATCGGCGCTCTCGCGCAAGGCGATGGTGTTGTTGTAGGACTTGGACATCTTCTGTCCGTCCAGTCCGGGCATCTTCGCCGCCGCGGTGAGCAGCGCATCCGGCTCGACCAGGATCATCTTGCCCGAGCCTTCGACGAAGCCGAACAGCCGCTCGCGGTCGCCGAGCGACAGGTTCTGCGCCTCGTCGAGCAGCGCATGGGCGCGCTCCAGCGCCTGGTGGTCGCCGTCCTGCTGGAAGCGCGTGCGCAACTCGTCGTAGAGCCGCGCGCGCTTGACGCCAAGCTTCTTCACCGCCTCGCGCGCCTTCTCCTCGAAGTCGGCTTCGCGCCCGTAGAGGTGGTTGAAGCGGCGCGCGATCTCGCGCGAGAACTCGATGTGCGGGACCTGATCCTCGCCGACCGGCACGCGATTCGCGCGATAGATCAGGATGTCGGCCGCCTGGAGCAGCGGATAGCCGAGAAAGCCGTAGGTCGACAGGTCCTTGTGCTCCAGTTTCTCCTGCTGGTCCTTGTAGGTCGGCACGCGTTCGAGCCAGCCGAGCGGCGTCATCATTGACAGCAGCAGATGCAGCTCGGCATGCTCCGGCACGCGCGACTGGATGAACAGCGTCGCCTGCGAGGGGTCGACGCCGGCGGCCAGCCAGTCGATCACCATGTCGGCGGCGTTCTCGCCGATGGTGCCCGGCTCGTCGTAGGCCGTCGTCAGCGCATGCCAGTCGGCGACGAAAAACAGGCATGGGTACTCGCTCTGCAGCGTTACCCAGTTCTTCAGGACGCCGTGGTAGTGGCCGAGGTGGAGGCGCCCGGTGGGGCGCATGCCGGAGAGGACTCGTTCTGCGTACATGGTCGTTTCTTAGAGGTTGAAAAGTGCGCCGAGCAGGTGGCGGAAAGCCACCATCAGCGGCCAAAGGATGCGCCCGAGCAGGTCGGTGAACAACAGCACCAGCAGGATTGCCAGGCCGTACGGTTCGAGCCGGGCGAAACGCCAGGCCATGCGGTGCGGCAACAGGCTGACGGCGATGCGGCCGCCGTCCAGCGGCGGAATCGGCAGCAGGTTGAGCAGCATCAGCACCGTATTGATCTCGATGCCGGCGAGGGACATCTTGAGCATCGGCACGGTGTACAGGTTTTCCGGCGTCATGCTGACGAACTTCAGCAGCGCGGCCCAGCCGACCGCCATCAGCAGATTGGTGAACGGGCCCGCGGCGGCCACCCACAGCATGTCCTTCTTCGGATTGCGCAGGCGCGAGAAATCCACCGGCACCGGCTTGGCCCAGCCGAACAGCATCGCGCTGCCGCCGATCAGCTTGCTCGCCACCAGGATCGCCCCGGGCACCAGGATCGTGCCGACCGGATCGACATGGCGCAGCGGATTCAGGCTGATGCGCCCGGCCAGGTAGGCCGTCGGATCGCCGAAGTGGCGCGCGACGTAGCCGTGGGCCGCTTCGTGCAGGGTGATGGCGAGGAGGACCGGAACGGCGTAGATCGCCAGGGTCTGGATCAGGCTTTCCATGTTTTAGGTGTTGGGACGACCGGCAATTCTACCAGACCGGTCTATGCCAACCCCAAGGGTTCCAGCGAGCCGCGCCCTTCGCGCACCAGTTCCGGCGCCGGCCCGGTCAGGTCGACCACCGTGGTCATTTCCTGTCCGCAGGCGCCCGCCTCGATCACCAGCTCGATGCGGCGCTCCAGCCGGTCGCGGATCGCCTCGGCGTCGTTCAGCGGCAGCGCATCGCCGGGCAGCAACAGGGTCGAGCTCAGCATCGGCTCGTTCAGTTCCTGCAGCAGCGCGAGCGGCAGCGGGTGGGCCGGCACGCGCAGGCCGATGGTCTTGCGCTTCGGATGCAGGATGCGCCGCGGCAGTTCCTTGGTGCCTTCCAGGATGAAGGTGTAGCTGCCCGGCGTCGTCGCCTTGAGCAGGCGGAACTGCGCGTTGTCCACCCGCGCGTAGGCGGCGATCTCCGACAGGTCGCGGCACATCAGGGTGAAATGGTGCCGCTCATCCACCTCGCGCAAGGCGCGGATTCGCGCCACGGCATCGCCATCGCCGATGCGGCAGCCGAGCGAATAGGCGGCGTCGGTCGGAAACGCCACGACGCCGCCGGCGCGGAGAATCTCGGCGGCCTGGCGGATCAGCCGCGGCTGCGGCTGCTCGGGATGGACGGAAAAAAACTGGGCCATGGCGGGTCAGACGCTGTGAAAATATTCCGGGACGCCCACCGCAGAGACGCAGAGGCGCAGAGAGTTCGCAGAGAATTTCCATGCCAACAACGACATCTCCTCTGCGTTGCCTCTGCGCCTTTGCGCCTTTGCGGTGGATGTTGATTTTTTCACAAGCTCTCAGAGGAGATCGCGCCAGACCGGATCGAGGTCCTCGGGCAGCGGCGGCGTCATGCCGAGGTCGGCGTAACTTTCGCCGGGGCCATGGAAATCCGAGGCGACCGAGGCCTTCAGGCCGAAGTACCGCGCCAGGCGCGCGCATTCGAGTACCTCTTCGCGCGTGTGCGCGCCGCAGGCGACCTCGATGCCCTGACCGCCGCGCTCCTTGAACTCGCCGAGGAAAACACGCAATTCGTCACGACTGACGCGGTAGCGAAGCGGATGCGCCAGCACCGCCACGCCGCCGGCGCCGCCGATCCACGCCAGCGCGTCCGCAATGGATGCCCATTCGTGCGGCACGTAGCCCGGCTTTCCCTTGGCGAGATAATGGTCGAACACGCTCTTCACGTCACGCGCGACCTTCCGCTCGACCAGGAAGCGGGCGAAATGCGCGCGGCTGATGATCGATGCCTTCTCGGCAAGGCGCGCCGCGCCTTCATAGGCGCCATGGATGCCGGCCTGGTCGAGTGCCTCGGCAATGCGGCGGGCGCGCCCATCGCGGCCCGCGCGAATCGATTGCAGCCCGGCCGCCAGCGCAGAATGGGCCGGATCGATGCCGAGGCCGACGATGTGGAAGCTGGCGTCGTCGCGCCAGGACACCGACACCTCGGTGCCGTCGAGAAAACGCATGCCGCGCTCGTCAGCCGCGGCGCGCGCCTCGGCCAGCCCGGCGATATCGTCGTGGTCGGTCAGTGCCAGCAGTTCGACGCCGCGGTCCGCCGCGCGGCGCGCCAGTTCCGCCGGCGGCAGCAGGCCGTCGGAAACATTGGAATGGCAATGCAGGTCGACTTTCATGCACCGATCTTAACCGAGGAACTCTTCCAGCAGCGCCGCCAGCCGCGCCGGCTGGTCGTGGTGCAGCATGTGGCCGCAATCCTCCAGCACCGCCTCGCGCAGGTCGCGAAAGCAGGCCAGGCGTGCCTGGTACGCCTCGGCCTGGCCGGCGAACTCCTTCAGCAGATGCGAATCGCGCGCGACCACCCACAGCACCGGCGCCGTCACGGCGCGCCAGCAGGCTTTTGCCTCCTCGATCCGATAGAGCACCGGGTTCACCACGCGGTGCCAGGGATCCGCCGCATAGACGATGCGGCCATCCGCGCGAGGCTGCGAGAAATTCGCCGCCAGAAAATCCGCCTTGGCCTGCGTCAGGCGCGGATTGTCGCGCATCAGGCGCCGGGCGAACTCCGCCAGATCGGCGTAGTCGCGCAATGTCGCCCCGCTGCGGTCCTGCTCCAGCCACTTCAGGTAACGCCCCGGTGCCTGCGCCGGCTCGGTCGGATACAGTCCGAAGCCCTCCAGGTTCGCCAGCCGGGCGACGCGCGCCGGGCGCACACCGGCGTAGAGGCTGACAACATTGCCGCCCATGCTGTGACCGACCAGCCGCACCGCTTCCTCCGGCGCAAAGTGGTCGAGCAAGGCATCGAGGTCGGCCAGATAGTCGGGAAACCAGTAGGAGCGGTTGAGCCACGCCGACTGGCCGTAGCCGCGCCAGTCCGGCGCGATGACGCGCCACTCGCGCGAAAGCGCATCGACGAAAAACTGGAACGAGGCCGAGCAATCCATCCAGCCATGCAGGAGAAACAGCTTCGGCGCCTCCGGCGGGCCCCACAGGCGCACATGGCTTTTCAAGCCGCGGATCGTCAGAAATTCGGAAGTGCTTGATTTCATAAGTCGCGAATCATAACCGATGATCTCGCCTTGCCAGTCCGGCGCGCAGCAGGTTATATTCGCTCCGCTCGCGCGGGAGAGCGTGGCGCATGCAACAAGGCCACCGCCGAAGGCGCAACACCCGGAACCGCTCAGGCAAAAGGGCCGCGCGAGAGCACGAACACTCTGGAGAGCGATGGCGCCCGACGCCATCCACCGAAGGGGCACGCCGACGCGGTTGCGAAACCGGCCGGCAATCTCTCAGGTACAAGGGACAGAGGGGTGAAGCCTGGAGCCAGACTCCGGCCGCTTCGCCCCTTTTTGATTGCGCGAATGAATTCCGACAACGCAACCCGAGTACCCAACATGGCCAAACGGACTCCGCTTCACCCCACCCACGTCCGCCTCGGCGGCAAGCTGGTCGACTTCGCCGGCTGGGACATGCCGCTGCATTACGGCTCGCAGCTCGATGAGCACCACCTCGTGCGCCGCGACGCCGGCATGTTCGATGTCTCGCACATGCTCGCGGTCGACCTGGCAGGCGCCGGCGCCCACGACCTGCTGCACAAGCTGATCGCCAACAACGTCGACAAGCTCGCCACACCCGGCCGCGCGCTCTACTCCTGCATGCTCACCCCGCAGGGCGGCGTCATCGACGACCTCATCGTTTACTTCTTCCGGCCGGATTCCTACCGCATCGTCGTCAACGCCGGCACCGCGGACAAGGATCTCGCCTGGATTTCGCGGCACGCCGATGGCCTCGCTGTCACCGTTACGGCGCGCCGCGACCTCGCCATCATCGCCGTGCAGGGACCGAACGCCCGCGCCAAGACCTGGGCTGCCCTGCCTGGATCGGAAGCCGCCAGCAGCGGACTGAAGCCCTTCAACGCCGCATGGTTCGATGATGTGCTGATAGCCCGCACCGGCTACACCGGCGAGGACGGCTTCGAACTGATGCTCCCCGCCGAACGCGCCGAAGCGACCTGGAACGCCCTGCTCGCCGCCGGCGTCCAGCCGGCCGGCCTCGGCGCACGCGACACCCTGCGCCTCGAAGCCGGCATGGCGCTTTACGGCCAGGACATGGACGAACAGGTCTCGCCGCTCGAAGCCGGACTCGCCTGGACGGTTGACCTCGCCGCCCCGCGCGACTTCATCGGCAAGGGCGCCCTCGCCGCCCATCCGCCGCGAAGGAATTGCTGCGGCCTGCTGCTGCTCGACAAGGGCGTGCTGCGTGCCCACCAGAAAGTTTTCACCGCGCAGGGCGAGGGCGAAATCACCAGCGGCAGCTTCTCGCCGAGCATGAACCGCTCGATCGCCCTGGCGCGCCTGCCGGCGGGCATCGCCGTCGGCGACGCCGTCGAAGTGGAGATTCGCGACAAGCGCCTGAAGGCCACGGTGGTCAAGCCGCCCTTCGTGCGCAACGGCAAGGTTTTGATCGAAGGCATCTGACAGGAGAAAAGCATGAACATCCCCGCCAACCTCAAGTACGCCAAGTCCCACGAGTGGGCCCGGCTCGAAGCCGACGGCCTCGTCACCGTCGGCATCACCGACCACGCCCAGGAGGCACTCGGCGACATCGTTTTCCTCGAACTGCCGGAAATCGGCCGCAAGGTGACGGCCGGCGAGGAATGCGCCGTGGTCGAATCGGTGAAGGCCGCCTCGGACATCTACGCGCCAATCGGCGGCGAAGTGGTCGCCGTCAACCAGGCCGCCGCCGATGCGCCGGAATCGGTTAACCAGGACGCCCACGCCGCCTGGCTGTTCAGGCTCAAGCCGGACAACGCCGCCGACCTCGACGGGCTGCTCGACGCCGCCGCCTACGCCAAGGTCGCGGAGGAAGGTTGAAAAACATCGTCATTCCCGCGGAAGCGGGAATCCACTGGGCTCCCGCTTCCGCGGGAGCGACGAGTAAACGGAATACGCTCATGCAAAACACCCAACCGCTTTCCGCGCTCGAGCAGCGCGACGAATTCATCGCCCGCCACATCGGCCCCTCGGCGGCCGAAACCGACGCCATGCTCGCCGCCGTCGGCGCCGCCAGCCTCGACCAGCTGATCGGCCAGACTGTGCCCGCCGCCATTCGCCTGGCGCAGCCTCTCGCGCTGGCGGGGCCGCGGCGCGAACACGAGGCGCTGGCGGCGCTCAAGGCCATCGCCGCCAAGAACGTCGTGAAGAAATCGCTCATCGGCATGGGCTACCACGACACGCTGACGCCGAACGTGATCCTGCGCAACCTGCTGGAAAACCCCGGCTGGTACACCGCCTACACCCCCTACCAGGCGGAGATCGCGCAAGGCCGGCTCGAAGCGCTGCTCAACTACCAGCAGATGGTGATCGACCTCACCGGCCTGGAACTCGCCAACGCCTCGCTGCTCGACGAAGCCACCGCCGCCGCCGAGGCAATGACCATGGCGCGGCGCGTCTCCAGGTCGAAATCCAACGTCTTCTTCGTCGATGCCGCCTGCTTCCCGCAAACGCGCGACGTGCTGAAGACACGCGCCGCCTTTTTCGGCTTCGAACTGAAATCCGGCACGCCGGCCGAAGCCGCCGCGCAGGACGTCTTCGGCGCCCTGCTGCAGTACCCGGACGACGCCGGCGAATGCCGCGACCTGAGCGGGCCGATTGCCGCCATCAGGGCGCGCGACGGCGTGGTGGCCGTCGCCAGCGACCTGATGGCTTTGGTGATGCTGAAGTCCCCCGGCGCCATGGGCGCCGACATCGCGCTCGGTTCCTCGCAGCGCTTTGGCGTGCCGATGGGCTTCGGCGGCCCGCACGCTGCCTTCTTCGCCACGCGCGACGCGCACAAGCGCTCGGTCGCCGGCCGCATCATCGGCGTCTCGATCGACGCGCGCGGCCGCCGCGCGCTGCGCATGGCGCTGCAGACGCGCGAGCAGCACATCCGCCGCGAGAAGGCCAACTCCAACATCTGCACCTCACAGGTGCTGCTCGCCAACATTGCCGGGATGTACGCCGTCTACCACGGTCCGCAGGGCCTGAAGACCATCGCCGGGCGCATCCATCGACTGACCGGCATTCTCGCCGCCGGCCTGCGCGCGGCCGGGACAAAGGTGCTGACGCAGTGCTGGTTCGACACGCTCCACGTCGAAACCACGGCCGAGGTGCCGGGCTACAACCTGCGCCGCGTCTCCTCCGGCGTGCGCGGCATCTCGCTCAACGAAAAAACCACGCGCGAGGACGTTGCCGCCCTGCTGAAGGCCATCGCGGGCAAGGACGCCGACATCGACGCCCTCGATGCGCAGGCGGCGGCAGCCGATCCGCTCGCCGGCCTGCTGCGCACCGACGCCATCCTCGCCCACCCGGTGTTCAACACCCATCACACCGAGCACGAGATGCTGCGCTACCTGAAGCGCCTGCAGAACAAGGACCTCGCGCTCGACCACTCGATGATCTCGCTCGGCTCCTGCACCATGAAGCTCAATGCCGTTGCCGAGATGATCCCGGTCACCTGGCCGGAATTCGGCGACATGCATCCCTTCGCCCCGCTCGACCAGGCCGCCGGCTACCTGGAGATGATCGGCGGACTGGAAACCTGGCTAAAGGCCGTCACCGGGTTCGACGCCATCTGCATGCAGCCGAACTCGGGTGCGCAGGGCGAATATGCCGGCCTCGTCGCCATCCGCCGCTACCACGATGCGCGCGGCGACACGCAGCGCGACGTCTGCCTCATCCCGAAATCCGCCCACGGCACCAATCCGGCGACGGCGCAGATGTGCGGCCTCCGGGTGGTGACGGTCGACTGCGACGAAAGCGGCAACGTCGACGTCGCCGATCTGCAAGCGAAGGCAGAACAGCATGCCGCCGGCCTGGCCTGCCTGATGATCACCTACCCGTCCACCCACGGCGTCTTCGAGGAGGCAGTGAAGGATATCTGCGCGATCGTGCACCGGCACGGCGGCCAGGTCTACATGGACGGCGCCAACCTCAACGCCCAGGTCGGCCTCACCTCGCCGGCCAGCATCGGCGCCGACGTCAGCCACATGAACCTACACAAGACCTTCGCCATCCCGCACGGCGGCGGCGGTCCGGGCATGGGGCCGATCGGCCTCAAGGCCCATCTGGCGCCGTTCATGGCCAACCACGCGGTGCAGGCCATCGACGGGCCGCATGGCGGACAGGGCGCCGTATCCGCCGCGCCCTGGGGTTCCGCCTCGATCCTGCCGATCTCCTGGATGTATATCGCCATGCTCGGCGGCGAGGGCCTGACGCGCGCCACGCAGTTTGCCATCCTCAACGCGAACTACGTCGCGGCGCGGCTGAAGGACCACTACCCGGTGCTCTACACCGGCAAGGACGGCCGCGTCGCCCACGAGTGCATCCTCGACATCCGCGCCATCAAGGCGGCAACCGGCATCGCCGAGATCGACATCGCCAAGCGGCTGATGGACTACGGCTTCCACGCGCCGACGGTGAGCTTTCCGGTCGCCGGCACCATCATGGTCGAGCCGACCGAATCGGAATCGCAGGCCGAACTCGACCGCTTCATCGCCGCAATGGCCGCCATCCGCGCCGAGATCCGCAAGGTCGAGCGCGGCGAATGGCCGGCCGACGACAACCCGCTGAAGCGGGCGCCGCACACCCAGGCCGACATCGCCGACGCCGAATGGACGCGCCCCTACAGCCGGCAAGAAGCCGTTTTCCCGCTGCCCTGGGTGGCGGAGAACAAGTTCTGGCCCGTGGTGAACCGCATCGACGACGTGTACGGCGACCGCAACCTGTTCTGCGCCTGCCCCCCGCTTGAGGAGTACGCCCATGGCTGATAATTTCCTGGTCCTCACCGTCATCGGCGACGACCGCCCCGGCCTGGTCGGCGAGCTCTCCGCCGCCATCGCCGCCCACCGCGGCAACTGGCTGGAGTCCTCGATGTCGCATCTCGCCGGCAAGTTCGCCGGCATCGTCCGGGTGGCGCTGCCCGCCGCGCAGGCCGAGCCTCTGAAAGCGGCATTGGGCGGGTTGGCGGCCCTCAAGGTGACAGCGGAAACCGCCGGCGGCAAGGCCGTCGCCGCCGGACGGCGCCTGAAGCTGGCCTTGGTCGGCCATGACCGCATCGGCATCGTGCGCGAAGTCTCGCAGGTGCTGGCCAGGCATGCCGTCAATGTCGAGAAGCTGGAGACGCACACCGCCAGCGCGCCGATGTCGGCGGAGATCCTCTTCCACTGCGAGGCCGAACTGGCCGCCGGCGCGGGGCTCGACGCGCGCGCGCTGAAGGCCGAACTGGAGCGGCTTTCCGACGACCTGATGGTGGACATCACGCTGGACGAAACCATTTAAGGAGGCCGCATGGCACTGTACGCCCTGGGCGAGCGCCGGCCCGAACTGCGCGGTGAAGCATGGGTGGCGGAGAACGCCAGCGTGATCGGTTCCGTCGTGATCGAGGACGGCGCCAGCGTCTGGTTCAACACCGTCATCCGCGGCGACAACGACCTCATCACGATCGGCGCCGGCAGCAACGTGCAGGACGGCGCGGTGCTGCACACCGACGCCGGCATCAGGCTGACGCTTGGGCCGAGCGTGCTGGTCGGCCACCAGGCCATGCTGCACGGCTGCAGCATCGGCGAAGGCTCGCTCATCGGCATCCAGGCCGTCCTGCTCAACCACGCCGTGATCGGCCGCGAATGCCTGATCGGCGCCGGCGCCCTGATTCCCGAAGGCAAGGTCATCCCCGACCGCGCGCTGGTGATGGGATCGCCCGGCAAGGTCATCCGCCAGCTCAGCGACGAGGAAGCCGCCTTCATCCGCCTCGGCTGCCGGCAATACACCGAGCGGGCGCGCCGCTACCGGCTGGAATTGCAGCGCGTGGGCTAAAGTTCCGCCTTCCGCGGCCGTAGAAACGCCCAAGAGCCGTCCCGCCGCACGCAGCGCGGGAACAAGGCTCACCGGCGAATCGGGGGGAACCACCGCAGGAGATACGGCAATGCAAGACTGGGCAACTTTCTTCTTCACCGGCAGCAACGTCCTGCCGGCCTTCATGGTCCTCGCCAACGACGAAGCGTTCGCCCTGGCCATGTTCGTCTATCTCGGCCTGCTTCTGGTCGCCTGCATGGCGGCGCTGCGGGACGAGGATTGCCCGGCACGCAAGGCAATCCGCGTGCGCATCGACGAACGCCAGGACCGCCGCAGCGACGACTGATCGCCGGCATCGATGGGCGACCGGCTGCAAGTACGCGTCGGCGACATCACCCGCCTGCGCATTGACGCCATCGTCAATGCCGCCAACGCATCCCTGCTCGGCGGCGGCGGCGTGGATGGCGCCATCCACCGCGCCGCCGGTCCCGAACTGCTCGCCCACTGCCGCACGCTCGGCGGCTGCCCTACCGGCCAGGCGAAGATCACCCCCGGCTTCCGCCTGCCGGCGAAATTCATCATCCACACCGTCGGCCCCGTCTGGCAGGGCGGCACACACGGCGAGCCGGCCCTGCTCGCCGCCTGCTACCACAACACCTTCCGCCTGGCCGCCCAACACGCCATCGCCAGCATCGCCTTTCCCGCCATCAGCTGCGGCGTCTATGGCTACCCGCACGAAGCCGCCGCGGCGATCGCCGTCGCCGAGTGCCGCCGCGCCCTCGCCGACAACGTCGCGCTGGCAGGCGTCACCCTGATGGCCTTCGACGACCGCATGGCGACCGTGCTGCAGCGGGCCTGCGCGGCTTGCGGCGACCCCGGCACCACCGAACCTGCCTCCTGATTACCCATGAGACTCAACCATGCTTGCGCTTGCTACTCGATGCCATGGCATGGCAACCGGATCGTCATTCCGGCGAACGCCGGAATCCACAATGGCCGTTCCGGAAACGCAAGCCGTATCCTGGATACCGGCCCCGGATTCAGGCTTTCCGGGGTGACGTTCGTTCGCCGGCATGACGCGTCTGGAGCCGACGGGATGTCATGCTGGGTTTCGTTGGGAATCAAGAGCTACCCAGGCAATCGAGTTGGAAGCCAAGCGGGGCGCGGCATTCCAGCCATTCCGCCAGCGATATTTCGGCTTTCGGATGCCCGGCGCCATCCGGGCCGCTGCGGGCTGCCTGAGGGTTGCCGGAGCCCCGGCTCCCGCGGGCGCCGCCAACCGCAACTCGAAGCTGTGGTAGATTCGACTCATGCACACGCGCATTGACCCGATCACCGCCGACTTGATTTCGCGACGCCGCCGGATCCCGCTTCCGCCGCCGCTCGCCCTGCGCCCGCGTCCCTGATACCGACCCGGCGCTGCAATTCCCGAAGGCCACGGCAATCCGTGGCTTTTTTTATGGAGGCAAGGCATGCAAGACACAACGATTCGCACCCGGCCGTTGATGTGGACGGCAGACCGCCCCGAACTCGTGTTCGAGCGCGGCGAGGGCTCCTGGCTGGTCGACGACACGGGCAAGCGCTATCTCGACTTCGTCCAGGGCTGGGCGGTCAACGCGCTGGGCCACGGCCATCCGGCCATCGTCGGCGCGCTGACGCGGCAGGCGGCCTTGCTCGCCAATCCGAGCCCGGCCTACTACAACCAGCCTTCGCTCGCGCTCGCCACGCTGCTGACGCGGCATTCCGCCTTCGACCGCGTGTTCTTCGCCAACACCGGCGCCGAAGCCAACGAAGGCGCCATCAAGCTGGCGCGCAAGTGGGGGCAGCGCCACAAGCGTGGCGCCTTCGAGATCATCACCTTTGCCGATGCCTTCCACGGCCGCACCCTCGCCACCATGTCGGCCTCGGGCAAGGCGGGCTGGGATACCCGCTTCGCGCCGCAGGTGGCGGGCTTTCCCAAGGCGCGGCTGAACGATCTCGCCTCGGTCGAGGCGCTCATCGGCGGCGATACCGTGGCGATCATGCTGGAGCCGGTGCAGGGCGAAGCCGGCGTGATCGCGGCAACGCCGGCGTTCCTGCGCAGCCTGCGCGAGCTGACGCAGCGGCACGGACTGCTGCTGATCGTCGACGAGGTGCAAACCGGCATCGGCCGCACGGGAAAACTGTTCGCCTACCAGCATGCCGGCATCGCGCCGGACATCATGACGCTGGGCAAGGGGCTCGGCGGCGGCGTGCCGCTGGCGGCCCTGCTCGCCACCGAGTCGGTCTGCTGCTTCGAGGCCGGCGACCAGGGCGGCACCTTCAACGGCAATCCGCTGATGACCGCGGTCGGCGTGGCGGTGCTGGAAACCGTACTCGCGCCGGGATTCCTCGCCGAGGTGGCGCAAAAGGGCGAACACCTGTCCGCGCGCCTGAACGCCCTGTCGGCTGAGCACCGGCTTGGCGGCGAACGCGGGCTCGGACTGTTGCGCGCGCTGGTCCTGCCGGACGGCACGGCACCGGCACTGGTCGAGCGGGCGCGCCTGCGCGCGCCGCAGGGCTTGTTGCTGAATGCCCCGCGCCCGAACCTCCTGCGCCTGATGCCGGCGCTGACGGTGACGGCCGCGGAGATCGACCTGGCCATCGACTGGCTCGCCGGGCTGCTGCCCGGCCGACGCGGCTAAACGGCCGCAAAGGCAGGCGGGACGCGGCTTTCCGGAGATTTCCCTAGGGTCTGTTCTCAATCATTCTGTCGGTGCGAACGGGTCTTTCCGGACGCAGGGCAAGGCGCGGCGGCGAAGACAGTAGCTATTCTACGGCGAGCCGACGCAACGCGGCCATGCGCCCGGAAAGACCCGTTCCCTTCGGGTTGTGGCCAGAAGCGCCGGCTGCGTCGTTGCGCTCCTTGTCTAGGGAATGGCCATTGACTGCGTCGCGCGCCTAGCAGTCGACGCTTCTGGCCGCAACGCATCCGACAGAATGATTGAGAACAGGCCCTAGCGCAAGCGGCCGCCGCGCAGGCGCTCCTGCGCCAGCTTTTCGGCGCGATCGCCGCTTTGGTCGAGCAGCCGCTGCAGCACCGCTTCGTCGGCGCGCCGATGCCCGGCGACGAGCAGGCGGATCTCGGCCGAGCTGCCGGAGGCGAGAATCTCCAGCGCGCTCGGCGGCGCGTTGCGGTTGCCGGCCACGACCGCGCGCACGCGCTCGTCGCGGTCGAAGGCGAGGCGGCTGTAGTCTTCGTCGCTGAGCCGCAACGAAGCGGCGGTGGCGGCGCGCACTTCCGCACGGCGGTCGCCGACCAGTCGCTCCAGCAGTTCCGCCGGCAGGTCGGCGCGGCGCGCCAGCGCGGCGCGGACGGCGGCATCGGCATCGCGCATCAGCAGGGCAAATAGCTCGGCCGTCAGCAGGCCGCTTTCGGCCGCCGCGCGACGCGCCTCGGCCGTGCCGGCCTGCAGTTCGGCGGCGCTCGGCAGCGGCGTGCAGCTCATTGCGGCGGGACAGCTGCCGCCCGGCAGCTCCGGCGTGCCCGCCCGTTGCAGCAGTGCGCGGTGCATGCCGGCGCTCTCGGCATAGTGCAGCAGCCCGGCGACAAGAAAGGTCAGCAGCACCACGCTGCCATGCCCGCGCGTGCCGAGGCCGCCGGCACCAGCCGCGGCGGCGATCCGGCCGACGGCCCAGCGCAGCAGCCAGAACAGCGCGCCGGCGACGACGAAGGTGGCGATGAAGACGATCGGCAGCACCGCCAGCAGACGCCCGCCGATGCTGCTGCCGCCGGCGACGGAGAGCAGATAGAGGACGTTCGCCAGGCCGATCGTTGCGGCGACGGCAAGCGAGGCGATGAGGCTGGCCGCGAACGGCCATGCGGAGTCGGCGGGCGGGCTGGGCATAAGTTCCGGGGATTATACTTTCGCGATGCCACCCTTTCCCCAGCCCTCTCCCGCCTGCGGGGGCGGGGGTTGCCCGCCATGAGCGCCCCATCGAACGGCTCCGGCCTGCGCATCGTCGCCCTGCTGTGCGCGGCCGAGGTCCTCGGCATGACCGGCTTTTCCACCTATCCGGCCCTGTTGGCGCAACTGCGCGAGGCGTGGCACTTGAGCGGCACCGCGGCGGGCCTGATCGGCGGCGTCTTCTTCGCCGGCTACATGGCGGCCGTGCCGCTGCTTTCGGGCCTGACCGACCGCATCGACGCGCGGCGGGTGGTGGCCGCCTCGACGCTGCTCTCCGCCGGCGGCACGCTGGGCTTCGGCCTGGCCGCCGAGGGCATATGGAGCGCCTGCCTCTGCCAGGCAATCGCCGGTGCCGGACTCGCCGGCACCTACATGCCGGGCCTGAAGGCGCTGACGGATCGCGTCGACGGTCCGCTGCAGAGCCGCTTCATCGCTTTCTACACCTCGAGTTTCGGCATCGGCGCCAGCGTCTCGCTGATGCTCGCCGGCGGGATCGAGGCGCGCCTCGGCTGGCAAGCGGCGTTCCTGCTCTGCGCCGGCGGACCGCTGCTGGCCGCCGTGCTGGTGCTGCGCACGCTGGCGCCGGTGGCGGTGGCGCCGTTGCCGCAGCCGCGCCGCGCGCTGCTCTCCTTGCGGCCGCTGCTGGCCGAACGTGCGACGCTCGGCTACGCGCTGGGCTACGCCGCGCATTCCTGGGAGCTGTTCGGCCTGCGCGCATGGATGGTCGCATTCATCGCCTTTGCCTACGCACTGTCGCCCGACGCCGCGATTCCCTGGGCGCCGGCGGCGGCGGCCGCGGCGATCAACCTGCTCGGTATTCCCGCCAGCATTTTCGGCAACGAAATCGCCGGCCGCGTCGGCCGCGCCCGCTATATCGTCGCGATCATGGCCGCCTCGGCGCTGCTCGGCTGCCTGACCGGCTTCGCCGGCCCGCTCGCCTGGTGGCTGGCGTTGCTGCTGGCGGCCGTGCACTTCATCGCCGTCATGGCCGATTCGGCCGCGCTCACCGCCGGACTGGTGGCGGCAACGCCGCCGATGCAACGCGGCGCGACTTTGGCGGTCTATTCGTTTTTCGGATTCGGCGCGGCCTTCCTCGGTCCGCTGGCCTTCGGCCTGGTGTTCGACCTCGCCGGTGGCGGCGGCCGCCTCGCCTGGGGCCTGGCCTTCGCCAGCCTCGGCATCGGCTGCGCCTGCGCGCCGCTGGCCGGCTGCTTCGGCCGCCGCCGGACGCCGGAATGACCCGACACGTTGAAAGGACATGCAATGGGCAATGATGACCAGGATGCGCAGTGGCGCGCACGGCTCACCGCCGAGCAATACCGCGTTGCCCGCGAGAAGGGCACCGAGCCTGCCTTCAGCGGCGAATACTGGGATTGCCACGAGGCCGGCCTCTACCGCTGCGTCTGCTGCGGCGCCGGGCTGTTCCGCTCGGAACACAAGTTCGACTCCGGCAGCGGCTGGCCCAGCTTCTGGCGGGCGGCCGAACCGGCAAACCTCGCCACGGCAGACGACCGGAGCCACTTCATGCGCCGCACCGAGGCCTTGTGCCGCCGCTGCGGCGCCCACCTCGGCCACGTCTTTCCGGACGGACCGCAGCCGAGCGGCCTGCGCTACTGCATCAATTCGGCCTCGCTCACGCTGGAGCGCGCGGGCGACCAGCGGCAGGCGGACGAGGTATAATTCCCGGGCATGAAGTTCCTCTTCGACCTTTTTCCGGTCATCCTCTTTTTCATCGCCTTCAAGGTTTCCGACATTTACGTCGCCACCGGGGTGGCGATTGCCGCCACCTTCGCGCAGATCGGCTGGCTCGTGCTGCGCGGCCGCAAGGTCGACGCGATGCTGTGGGTGACCCTCGCCATCATCGTCGTCTTCGGCGGCGCCACCCTGTGGCTGCAGGACGAGACCTTCATCAAGTGGAAGCCGACGGTGCTCTACTGGCTGTTCGGCGCCGCCCTCGCCGGCGCCACGCTGTTCTTCCGCAAGAACCTCATTCGCAAGCTGATGGAGGAGCAGATCTCCCTGCCCGACCGCGTCTGGCGGCAGCTCAACCTCAGCTGGATCGCCTTTTTCGCCGTCATGGGCGTGGTGAACCTGTATGTCGCCTACCGCTTCTCCACCGACACCTGGGTGAATTTCAAGCTCTTCGGCGGCATGGGGCTGATGCTGGCCTTCATCGTCGGGCAAAGCCTGCTGCTGGCGAAATACATCGAGGAGAAGAAGTGATGCTGTATGTCCTGATCGGCGACGACGCGCCGCACAGCCTCGACAAACGCCTGGCCGCGCGTCCGGCGCACCTCGCCCGCCTGCAGCAGCTGCAGGCCGAGGGACGCCTGCTGCTGGCCGGTCCCTGCCCGGCCATCGATGCAGCCGATCCCGGTCCGGCCGGCTTTTCCGGCAGCCTGATCGTCGCCGAGTTCGCCGCCCTGGCCGAGGCCGAGGCATGGCTGCGCGCCGACCCCTACGTCACCACCGGCGTCTTCGCCCGCACGGTGGTGCGCCCGTTCCGCCAGGTGCTGCCGTGAGCGTCGCCGAAAGCATGCGGGAACGCCTCGCCGCGCTGCGGCCGACGCGCCTGGAAATCCTCGACGACAGCGCGCGCCACGCCGGCCATGCCGGCGCGCGCGGCGGCGGCGGACATTTCCGCCTGACCATCGTTTCGCCGCAGTTTGCCGGCACCGCCACGCTCGCCCGCCATCGCTTGATTTATGCGGCACTTGGGCCCATGATGCGCCAGGAAATTCATGCCCTGAGCATCGATGCGCTCGCGCCGGATGAAACCGATTAACCACGTAGAAGGAAAACACATGAACCACACGCTTCCCCGCATCACTGCCCTGCTGCTGGCCGGATTTCTCGTGCAGGCGCCGCTCCACGCGGCGGACCCCAAGCCCGCCGCCAAGCCGGTTGCCACCGTCAACGGCACCCCGATTCCGGAATCCCGCGCCATCGCGCTGCTCAACGAACAGAAGGCGCAGGGCGGTCAGGACAACGAAGAAATGCGCAAGATGATCACCGAGGAACTGGTCCGCCGCGAAGTGCTGACGCAGGAATCGATCAAGAAGGGCAATGCCAAGAAGCCCGAGGTGGTCAGCCAGATCGAACTCGCCCGCCAGGCCCTGCTGATCCGTGCCTACGTGCAGGATTACATCAAGACCCATCCGGTCGCCGACGCCGCCGTGCAGTCCGAATACGACGGCATCGTCAAGTCGCTCGGCGACAAGGAATACAACACGCGGCATATCCTGGTGGAGACGGAAGCCGCCGCCAAGGCATTGATCGCGCGCCTGCAGAAGGGCGAGAAATTCGCCGATCTGGCCAAGGATTCCAAGGACCCGGGCTCGAAGGACCGCGGCGGCGATCTCGGCTGGGCATCGCCCTCGAGTTACGTCAAGCCGTTCGGCGACGCGCTGGTCAAGCTGGAGAAGGGCAAGTTCTCGGCCGAGCCGGTGAAGACCGACTTCGGCTACCACGTCATCATGCTGGAAGACACGCGCGCCATGAAACATCCCTCGCTCGACGAGGTGAAGCCGCAGATCACCCAGCGCCTGCAGCAGCAGATGGTCGAGAAGCACGTCCTCGAACTGCGCGCCAAGGCCAAGGTGAACTGAAGAGGCGCTTTCGAATGAAAAACGGCGCCCCGCGGGGCGCCGTTTTTCATTGACCCGCCGGATCACTGCCGCGGCTTGAGGTTCAGGTTGTTCTTCACTTCCTTCACGCCCCTGACGCCCGCCGCCGCCTGCCCGGCGCTCGCCACCTGCGCGGCGGTTTCGACGAAACCGGAAAGCTGCACCACGCCAAGATAGGTCTCGACCGAAATCTCCGCCGAGCGCACGCCTTTCGTCGCCAGCAGCGCCGACTTGACGCGGGCGGTGAGCGCGCTGTCGTCGAGGTATTCGCCGGCCTTCTGCCGGTCCGCCATCGAGCGCGCCTTGAGCCATTCGTCCTCGTTGAGACGGCCATCGCGGTTCATGTCGGCCTGGTCGAAAAACCTGGCGACGCGCCGGTCGGCCGCCGCTTCCTCGCGGCCGAGGTAGCCGTCGCGGTTCTTGTCGAGCTTGATGAAATCCGGATTCTTCTGCGGCGGCGCTTCCTGCGCCAGCGCGCCCGCCGAAAATGCGGCGACAAGCAGCAGGGGGAGGTTCTTCTTCACGGCGGTTCTCCTGTCGAGGTGTCCGCCCGATGATATCAGCCCAGCCAGCTCCTGGCGTTGCGGAACATGCGCAGCCACGGTCCGTCCTCGCCCCAGCCGTCGGGATGCCACGACATCTGCACCGTGCGGAAGGTGCGCTCGGGGTGCGGCATCATGATGGTGAAGCGGCCGTCGGCGGTGGTGAGGCCGGCGATGCCGTCTGGCGAGCCGTTCGGGTTGAAGGGATAGGTCTGCGCGACACGGCCGTGGTTGTCAATGTAGCGCAGCGCGACGACCGCGCTGTCCTGCTTGCCGTGCGCGGTGAAGTCGGCGCGTCCCTCTCCATGCGAGACGACGATGGGCAGGCGGCCGCCGGCCATGCCGTCGAGGAACAGCGAGGGGCTCTGCGGCACCTCGACCATGACGAAGCGCGCCTCGAACTGCTCGCTGCGGTTGCGCGCGAAGCGCGGCCAGTGATCGGCGCCGGGGATGATTTCGGCGAGGTGGCTCATCATCTGGCAGCCATTGCAGACGCCCAGGGCAAAGGTGCCGCTGCGCGCGAAGAAGGCCTCGAACTCGGCGCGCAGCGCTTCGTTGAAGAGGATCGACTTCGCCCAGCCCTGCCCGGCGCCGAGCACGTCGCCGTAGGAGAAGCCGCCGCAGGCGACCAGCCCGGAAAAGTCAGTCAGCGCAACACGGCGGGATTGCAGGTCGCTCATGTGCACATCGACCGCGGCGAAGCCGGCGCGGTCGAAGGCGGCGGCCATTTCCACCTGGCCGTTGACGCCCTGCTC
>CAZASE010000043.1:0-21007 GCA_964487715.1 uncultured Rhodocyclaceae bacterium
CCTTCTCGCATTTCCTCGGCGACCTGGCCGGGCAGGTGTTCGTCTTCTTCATCCTGACGGTGGCCGCTGCCGAAGCGGCGATCGGACTGGCCATCCTGGTGGTGCTGTTCCGCAACCTGCACACCATCCACGTCGATGACCTCGACAGCCTGCAGGGATAAGGCATGGACATGAATTCGCTCTACCTGCTGGTACCGCTGGCGCCCCTCGCCGGCGCGATCGTCGCCGGCCTGTTCGGCAAGTGGGTCGGCCGCGCCGGCGCACACGGGGTAACGATCCTCGGCGTGGCCGCCTCGCTGATCGCCTCCTGGCTGATCTTCCGGGACGTCGAACACGGCAATACCTACAACGGCCCGGTCTACACCTGGCTTGCCAGCGGCGACCTGACGCTTTCCGTTGGTTTCCTCATCGACAAGCTGACCGTCACGATGATGCTGGTGGTCAGCTTCGTCTCGCTCATGGTGCATATCTACACCATCGGCTACATGGCGCACGACGAGGAAAACTGGCCGTCCGACAGCCTGGCCGGGCGCAACAGCTACCAGCGCTTCTTCGCCTACATCTCGCTGTTCACGTTTTCCATGCTGATGCTGGTGATGAGCAACAACTTCCTCCAGCTGTTCTTCGGCTGGGAAGCGGTCGGCCTCGTCTCCTATCTGCTGATCGGTTTCTGGTCCACGCGCCAGACTGCCATCTACGCCAACCTGAAGGCGTTTCTGGTGAACCGCGTCGGCGATTTCGGCTTCCTGCTCGGCATCGGCCTGATCGCCGCCTACTGCGGCACGCTGAACTACGCCGACGTGTTCGCCCTGGCGCCGAAGCTCGCCGGCACCACCATCGAGCTGATCCCCGGCACGCCCTGGCTGCTCGTCTCCGTGGTGTGCATCTGCCTGTTCATCGGCGCCATGGGCAAGTCGGCGCAGTTCCCGCTGCATGTCTGGCTGCCCGACTCGATGGAAGGCCCGACGCCGATCTCCGCGCTGATCCACGCCGCCACCATGGTGACGGCCGGCATCTTCATGGTTTCGCGCATGTCGCCGCTGTTCGAACTGTCCCAGGCGGCGCTCTCCTTCGTCATCGTCATCGGCGCCATCACCGCCTTCTTCATGGCGCTGATCGCCATCGTGCAGACCGACATCAAGCGTGTCGTCGCCTACTCGACGCTGTCGCAGCTCGGCTACATGACCACCGCTCTGGGCGCCTCGGCCTATTCGGCGGCGATGTTCCACCTTGCCACCCATGCCTTCTTCAAGGCGGTGCTGTTCCTCGGCGCCGGCTCGGTCATCATCGCCCTCCATCATGAGCAGGACATGCGCAAGATGGGCGGCCTGCGCCGTTACATGCCGATCACCTACCTGACGGTGCTGATCGGCGCCCTGGCCAATGCCGGCCTGCCGCCCTTCGCCGGCTTTTTCTCCAAGGACTCGATCATCGAGGCGGTGCATCTGTCGACCACGCCGGGCGCCGGCTTCGCCTACCTGCTGATCCTTGCCGGCGTCTTCGTCGGCGGGCTTTACTCGTTCCGCCTGATCTTCTTCGCCTTCCACGGCAAGGAGCGTTTCCGCGCAGCGCCCGCGCATGATGCCCATGGCGGGCATGGGCATGACGACCATGGCCACCACGGCGCGGTCGAACCGAAGGAATCGCCCTGGGTCGTGACCCTGCCGCTGATCCTCCTGGCGATTCCGGCAATCGGCGCCGGCTGGCTGGTCGGGCCGGTGCTGTTCGGCGGCTATTTCGGCAACTCGATTTTCATCGCGCCCGAGCATCCGGCAATCGCCCGCATGGCCGCCGACTTCCATGGCGTGCTCGGCATGATCGTCCACGGCATGCAGACGCCGCCGTTCTGGCTCGCGCTGGCCGGCGCGGCCACCGCCTGGTACCTGTACATCGCGCGACCGGAGCTGCCGGCGGTGATCAAGGCAAAGGCCGGCATCCTGGCGCGCATCCTCGAAAGAAAATACGGCTTCGACGAGTTCAACGACTGGTTCTTCGCCGGCGGCGCGCGCCTGCTCGGACGCGGCCTGTGGAAGGGCGGCGACCGGGCGCTGATCGACGGCCTGGCGGTAAACGGTTCGGCCCGGCTGGTCGGCTGGGTCGCCTCGCGTGCGCGGCTGATCCAGTCCGGTTACATCTACCAGTACGCGTTTGCGATGATCTTCGGCGTCTTCGTGCTGCTGACGCTCTGGTTCAATCGCGCCTAGGAAAAGAAAATGACGGGTCTTCCTCTGCTCAGCCTCGCCATCTGGCTGCCCATCGCCGGCGGCCTGCTGGTGCTCGCCACCGGCTCCGACCGCAAGGCCGGCCTGGCGCGGCTGCTGGCGCTGGCGAGCGCCGTCGCCGGCTTCCTGGTCACGCTGCCGCTCTATGGCGGCTTCGAAAGCCAGAGCAGCGCCATGCAGTTCCGCGAAACGCTGCCGTGGATCCCGCGCTTCAACATCAACTACCAGCTCGGCGTGGACGGCATCTCGGTGCTGTTCATCCTGCTCAACAGCTTCATCACGCCGCTGGTGGTACTGGCCGGCTGGAAGGTCATCGAGGAGAAGGTCGCCCAGTACATGGCGGCATTCCTCATCATGTCCGGCCTCATGAACGGCATCTTCGCGGCCCTTGACGCCGTGCTGTTCTACGTCTTCTTCGAGGCCTCGCTGATTCCGATGTACATCATCATCGGCGTCTGGGGCGGCGCGAATCGCGTCTACGCCGCCTTCAAGTTCTTCCTCTACACGCTGCTCGGCTCGCTGCTGATGCTGGTCGCGCTGATCTACCTGTTTTTCCAGTCCGGCTACAGCTTCAACCTGCTCGACTGGCACGCGGTGCGCCTGCCGCTGACGGCACAGATCTATCTGTTCCTCGCTTTCCTCGTCGCGTTCGCCGTCAAGGTGCCGATGTGGCCGGTGCACACCTGGCTGCCCGACGCGCACGTGGAGGCGCCGACCGGCGGCTCGGTGGTGCTGGCCGCGATCATGCTCAAGCTCGGCGCCTATGGCTTCCTGCGGTTTTCCCTGCCGATCGCGCCGGATGCCTCGCGCGAGCTTGCCTGGCTGATGATCGCGCTCTCGCTCATCGCCGTGGTGTACATCGGCTTCGTCGCCCTGGTGCAGGCCGACATGAAGAAGCTGATCGCCTATTCGTCGATCTCGCACATGGGTTTCGTCACCCTCGGCTTCTTCATTTTCAACCAGATCGGCGTCGAGGGCGCGCTGGTGCAGATGATCTCGCACGGTTTCGTTTCGGGCGCCATGTTCCTGTGCGTCGGCGTGCTCTACGATCGCATGCACAGCCGGCAGATCGCCGACTATGGCGGCGTGGTGAACACCATGCCGAAATTCGCCGCGCTGTTCGTGTTCTTCGCCATGGCCAACGCCGGCCTGCCGGCGACCAGCGGCTTCGTCGGCGAGTTCATGGTCATCCTCGGCGCCGTCAAATACAACTTCTGGATCGGCTTCGCCGCGGCGACCACGCTGGTGCTCGGCGCCGCCTACACGCTGTGGATGGTCAAGCGCGTGGTATTCGGCGCGGTGGCCAACCCGCATGTCGGCGAACTCACCGATATCGGCGCACGGGAAGTTGCCGTCCTCGGGCTGCTGGCCCTGTGCGTGCTGGCGATGGGGCTCTATCCCTTCCCGTTTACCGAGGTCATGCATGCCTCGGTGGACAACCTGCTGAAGCATGTCGCCGTCTCCAAGCTCTGAGCCCGCCCCCATGATCAACTTCGTGATGCCCGACCTCTATCCCGCCTCGGCGGAGATATTCCTGCTGATCATGGCCTGCGTGGTGCTGCTGGTCGATCTGGCGGTCGGCCCGAAACGCCGCTGGCTGGCCTACCTGCTGGCGCAGCTGACGCTGGCCGGCTGCTTTGCCATCACCGTGCTGACGCGCGACGACCAGGCCGTCCTCGCCTTCAGCAACATGTTCATCGACGACTCGTTCGCCGACATGCTCAAGCTGGCGCTGTACATTGCGGTGGCGGTGATGCTCATCTACACGCGCGCCTACCTGGCCGTGCGCAACCTCGATCGCGGCGAGTTCTACCTGCTGGTGCTGTTCGCCACGCTCGGCATGATGGTGATGATTTCGGCCGCGCATTTCCTCACCCTCTACCTCGGCATCGAGCTGCTGGCGCTGTCGCTCTACGCACTGGTGGCGATGGACCGCGATTCGGCGCGCGCCACCGAGGCGGCAATGAAATATTTCGTTCTCGGCGCGATGGCCTCCGGCCTCCTGCTGTACGGCATGTCGATGGTGTATGGCGCCGTCGGCAGCCTGGAAATCGGCGAGGTCGGGCAGCGCATCGCCCTCGGCGGCGGCAACAAGGCCGTGCTGCTGTTCGGCCTGGTGTTCCTCGTTGCCGGGCTGGCCTTCAAGCTCGGCGTCGTGCCGTTCCACATGTGGGTTCCCGACGTTTACCACGGCGCGCCGACGGCGGTGACCCTGTTCCTCGGGTCGGCGCCGAAACTGGCCGCCTTCGCCATCGCCATGCGGCTCCTGGTGAGCGGCATGGGCGAACTGGCCCAGCACTGGCAGGCGATGCTGGTGCTCCTCGCCGCGCTGTCGATCGGACTCGGCAACCTCGCCGCCATCGCGCAGACCAACCTGAAGCGCATGCTCGCCTACTCGGCGATTTCGCACATGGGCTTCATGCTGCTCGGCCTGCTCTCGGGCATCCTCGGCGACGACCTGCACAATGTGCTGAATGCCTACAGCTCGGCGATGTTCTACGCCATCGCCTACGTGCTGATGAGCCTCGGCTCCTTCGGCATGATCCTGCTGCTGTCCCGTGCCGGCTTCGAGGCGGAGGAACTGGAGGACTTCAAGGGCCTGAACAAGCGCAGCCCGTGGTTCGCCGCCATCATGATGGTCCTCATGTTCTCGATGGCAGGCGTGCCCTTCTTCGTCGGCTTCTTTGCCAAGTTCGCCGTGCTGCAGTCGGTGGTGGCGGCCGACATGCTCTGGCTGGCGGTGTATGCCGTGCTGTTCTCGCTGGTCGGTGCCTTCTACTACCTGCGTGTGGTCAAGCTGATGTACTTCGAGGCGCCGACCGATGATTCGCCCATCGAGGCGCCGGCCGACATGCGCGTCCTGCTCTCGGTCAACGGCATCGCCGTCGCGCTGCTCGGCATCATGCCGGAGGGCGTGCTCGAGTACTGCGTGTACGGCACCTACGCCTTCCTCGTCGGTCGCTGAAGCGCCCCGACTGATCGCTGATCCGGCGTGAGCGACCCGCACCTGCGCGAAACCGGCGTGGCGCGCGAAACCGTCTTCGACGGCAAGCTGCTGTGCGTGCGCCGTGACACCGTGGCCCTGCCGGACGGCAAGCAGGCGACCCGCGAGTTCGTCAGCCATCCCGGCGCCGTTGTCATGATCGCCGAACTGCCCGACGGCCGGCTGCTTTTCGAGCGGCAATTCCGCTATCCGCTCGATCGCGTCTTTCTTGAGTTGCCGGCCGGCAAGATCCACCCCGGCGAAGACATCCTGCTGACGGCCCGGCGCGAGCTGCAGGAAGAGACCGGCTACGTCGCCGCCGATTGGCACTACCTTGGCGTCATCCATCCCTGCATCGGCTACTCCGACGAGCGCATCGAGATATTTTTCGCGCGCGGGCTGTCGCAGGTCGGACGTGCGCTCGACGATGGCGAGTTCCTCGAAGTGCATGAAATGCAGATCGGCGAAGCCTTCGAGGCGGTGCGCGATGGCCGCCTGACCGACGGCAAGACCCTCGCCGCGCTGCTCTGGGCCGAGCGCGTGCTGGACGGCCGCTGGGCGCTGCCGCCGGCGCGGAAATGAACAGTATTAGCCGATACTTATAGCGTGTAGAATCACCCTCCAGGTTCGCCGCTGGCCGGCGAACGGATACGCTGGAGACCCCAAGCATGACCCAATGCAGCCCGACGCTGCAGCAGGCGCAAGGCGAGCCGCGCAAGGACGAGGGCGCCAAAGAGGGCGGCAGGATGCAGGCCCTGCGCGTGCTTTCCGAAGTCACCACCACGCTTGCCTCCGAATACGACCTCGAGGCGCTGCTCAACCGCTTCCTCGGCATGATGGTGCGCCTCTCCGGCGCCTCCGCCGGCGCCGTGCGCGTGCTCACCGGCGACGGCAAGCACCTGCGTCTCGCCGCCTCGCTTGGCCTGCCGCCCGAGGTGGTGGAGAACGAGCGCCTGGTGGACATCGACTGCGGCATCTGCGGGGCCGCCCTGCGCAGCGACGAGATCAGGCAGACGCGCGACCTGAAGCCTTGCGTCGCGCGCACCGGGCAGCCCTATTTCGGCCAGTGCAGTTCGATGGTTGTCGTGCCGCTCGAACACAACGGCCGCCTGCTCGGCGCCTACAACCTGTACATGACGGAGGAGCGGCCGATCCCGGAAGAGGTCTCGCTGCTTTTCTGCTCGATCAGCGAGCACCTCGCCATGGCGGTCGAGAACACCCGCCTGATGCGCGAGAACCTGCGCATGTCGCTGATGAGCGAGCGGCAGATGATGGCCAACGAGGTGCACGACTCGCTGGCGCAGACCATGGCCTACATGAAGATGCGCGTCGAGCTGCTGCGCGAGGCGCTGCTGCAATACGAGAGCGGCAAGGCGCTCAAGTATTCCGGCGACATCCAGCAGGCGCTCGACGAGGCCTATGCCAGCCTGCGCGAACTGCTCACGCAGTTCCGCAACCGCATGGATCCGCTCGGCATCGAGCACGCCCTGCGCGAGCTCGCCGCCGGCTACTTCGACCGCACCGGCGTGCGGCTTGAGTTCGAGAACCGCATTCCCGACCTCAACCTGTCGGTCGACCAGGAAGTGCAGGTGTTCCACATCCTGCAGGAGGCGCTCTCCAACGTTGCCCGCCATTCCCGCGCCACCCAGGCCTGGCTGACGCTCGAGGTGGTCGACGGCCAGTACGCCTTCACCGTCGAGGACGACGGCCGCGGCGTCTTCGTCATGGGCGCGCAGCCCGACCTGCGCCACCACTTCGGCATCAGCATCATGAGCGAGCGCGCCCAGCGCCTCGGCGGCAACATCGAGATCGCCAACCGGCCGCAGGGCGGCGCACGCCTGCGCCTGCTGGTGCCGACCCATCCGGAAGCAGCGGCATGAGCGACGCGGGCATTAGGATCATGCTGGTCGACGACCACACCCTGTTCCGCAAGGGCCTGGCCGAACTCCTCGACGGCCGCGACACCATTCGCGTCGTCGCCGCCACCGGCACGCCGGCCGAGGCGGCGCGCCTGCTCGCCGAGGCGCAGCCCGACCTGCTGGTACTCGACCTGAACCTGCCGCCGCATGGCGGCCTCGCCTTGCTGCGCGCCCTGCAGGGGGAAGGCTGGAGCAAGCCGACCCTGATCCTCACTGTCAGCGATGCCGAGGACGACCTCGCCAACGCCATGCGCGCCGGCGCCCGCGGCTACCTGCTGAAGGACATGGAGCCCGACGACCTGGTCGATGCCATCCAGCGCGCCATGCGAGGCGAAACCGTCGTTGCGCCGGCCATGACCCTCAAGCTGGTCAACCTGCTGCAAGGCGGCGGCAGCAAGAGCGCGGCGCGCGAAAATCTGTTGGCCAACCTGACCGCGCGCGAGCGCGAAATCCTCGATCACCTGGCGCAGGGCCAGTCCAACAAGGCCATCGCGCGCGCGCTCGACATCTCGCACGACACCGTCAAGCTGCACGTCCGCCACATCCTCTCGAAACTCAACCTCACCTCGCGCGTCGAGGCAGCCGTCTTCGCCGTCGAGCAGAAGATGGCGCCGCGGCAGAAATAGCGCAGGCCGGATTCGGCGCGATCGCCGGCTTGGAGCGGACGATGCCCGGAAAGCCGCGCCCCGCCTGGGTTTCAGCCCGATCGCGGGTGGTGCGGCGACAGCCGGAGGGGCGGCCATCATGAAATGCATCGGCGATCGCCGGAAAGCGGAAATGAAGCACGGCGCGCGTGTCTGCACGCTGTGCCTGGCCGCCGCGTGTGCTTGCGCGCTGTCGGCCACGGCCGTCCTGGCCGCGCCCTGCGCCGCGCCGGACACGCTGACGCGGGTCAGCGGCGGCGACGAATGCCTGATCATCCGCACCTGGCGGGGCAGCGGCGCGGCGTCGCCGCGTACCCTGTTCGTGCTGCTGCACGGCAACCACAGTTCGGGTTCACCGGCCACCTCGCAGTTCGTCCTGGCAGCGGCGCTGGCTGCGCAGGGCGGCGCGAACGCGGTCGCCGTCGCCCTGATCCGGCCGGGCTACAACGACGCCGATGGCAACTATTCCAGCGGCAACAGCGCCGGGCGCGGCGACAATTTCACCGCGCTCAACATCGACATCGTCGCCGCGGCGCTGGCGACCCTCAAGGCCTTCCATCGGGCCGACCGGCTGGTGCTGGTCGGCCACTCCGGCGGCGCGGCCATGGCCGGCGTCGCGCTCGGCCGCCACCCCGGCCTGGCCGATGCCGCCGTGCTGGTCGGCTGTCCGTGCGACGTACCGGCCTGGCGGGCGGGGCGCGGCCGGCGCGACCTGTGGCTGAGCGAATCGGCGAGCCATTACGTCGATCGCATTCCGCTGCAAAGCCGGATCGCGGTCATCGTTGGCAGGAAGGACGACGTGACGGCCCCTTCATTGTCCGAGCGCTATGTCGCCGACCTCCGGCTGCGCGGCATCGCCGCGACCCTGACGCTGATCGACGAGGGCGACCACAACAACGTGATTGCCGCGCCGGCGGTGCTCGCCGAGGCGCTGCGCCTTGGGCGCGGTGATTGAGGGGTCGGCGGGAGCGGCTCGGAGGCTGTGAAGATATTCCGGGAAACCCACCGCCGAGACGCAGAGGCACAGGGGCACAGAGGGTGCGCAGAGAACTTCCAGGCAGACAACGACGTCTCCTCGGCGTTGCCTCCGCGCCTTTGCGGTGGATGCTGATTATTTCACAAAGCTCTCAGGAGCCGTCGGCGGCGCGCGGCTTCCAGCTGCCGACGTCGGCAGCACCAGCCGGGTCGAACCATCTCAGCTGCTCGTGCAGCTTCACCACTTCGCCGACGATGATGAGCGTCGGCGGCGTGAGCCGGGCGTCCTGCGCCAGCGCCGGCAGGCTTTCGAGCGTGCCGATGAGAACGCGCTGCCGGTTCGTCGTGCCCTGCTGCACGATGGCGGCGGGGGTGGCGGCCGGCAGGCCGTGAACGACGAGTTCGCGGCACAGCACCGGCAGGCCGTGCAGGCCCATGTAGAAGACGATGGTCTGGTGCGGCCGCGCGAGGCCGGACCAGTCGAGGTTCATCGTGCCGTCCTTGAGGTGGCCGGTGACGAAGACGCAGGCCTGGGCGTGGTCGCGGTGGGTGAGCGGGATGCCGGCGTAGGAAGCGACGCCCGCCGCCGCGGTGATGCCGGGCACCACCTCGAAGGAAATGCCGTTGGCGGACAGCGTTTCGATTTCCTCGCCGCCGCGGCCGAAGATGAAGGGATCGCCGCCCTTCAGGCGCAGCACGCGCTTGCCTTCCCGGGCCAGCTTCACCAGCAGGGCGTTGATCTCCTCCTGGCGCAGCGTGTGGTCGTTGCGCTGCTTGCCGACATAGATGCGCTGCGCGTCGCGTCGGCACAGCTCGACGATGGCAGGCGAGACGAGGTTGTCGTGCACCACCACGTCGGCCTGCTGCATCAGCTTCAGCGCGCGGAAGGTGAGCAGGTCGGGGTTGCCGGGACCGGCGCCGACGAGGTACACCTCGCCGCGCGGCGGCTCGTCCTGCGTGGCGGCGAGTTGCTGCTCGAAATACCGCTCGGCTTCCGCGGCCTTGCCGGCCAGCACCAGGTCGGCGAAGCTGCCGCCGAGCATCTTCTCCCAGAAGATGCGGCGTTGCGCGGAATTGGCGAAGCGATCCTTGACGCGGTCCCGCAACTGGCGTGCCATCTGTGCCAGACGGCCGCAGGCGGCGGGAATCAGGCTTTCCAGCCGGGCGCGCATCAGGCGCGAGAGCACCGGCGAGGCACCGCCGGTCGATACCGCGATGATCATTGGCGAGCGGTCGACGATGGACGGGAAGATGAAGCTGCACAGCTCGGGTGCGTCGACGACATTGACCGGCAGCGCGCGCGCCTTCGCGGCGCGCGAGACGGCGACATTCACGGCAGGGTCGTCGGTGGCGGCGATCACCAGCGCGGCGCCGCCGAGATGAGATTCGTCGAAGCGCGTCGAGAGGTGCTCGATCCGTCCGGCGGCCTTTTCCGCAGCCAGCGTCTCGCCCAGCGTCGGGGCGACCACCGTGACCTGTGCGCCGCAGCCGAGCAGCAGGCCGGACTTGCGCGCGGCAACCGCGCCGCCGCCGACAACGAGGCAGCGCGCGCCTGTGAGGTTGAGGAAGATCGGCAGGAAATCCATGGCGTCGGCGGGCGGCAGCCGCATCAGCGCGCGGCTGCGTTCATTGCATGATGGGCCGCATTATACCTGCCGGGGTAGCTCAGTTCGCCGAACCGCAGCCGCCGCGGCTGCCGCAGCCGCCGCAGCTGGAGGGCGGGCAGCTGCCCGGCGCCTCGGTCTGCAGGAAGACGAATTGCCAGTCATCGGCTGCCACTTCGACGAAATCCAGCAGCATGCCCTCCAGCAGTTCCCGGCTGGGCGGCGCGATGAGGACGGTGAGGCCCTCGCATTCGTAGGAAAGGTCGTGCTCGCGTTCCTCGTCGAAGCCGAGGCCGAAGGTGAGCTGGCCGTCCTCCTCGATCTTGGCGGCGACGCGCAGGGCCATGCCGACGGCGTCGCTCTGCAGGGCGGAGTCGAGGATGCGGGTGGCGGCGGCAGGGGTCAGGGTGAACATGGATACTCCTTGGGGATAGAGCCCCGTCATCCCCGCGAAAGCGGGGATCCAGGGTGCGTTTCGAATGCTTGTGGATTCCCGCGTTCGCGGGAATGACGATATCTGCACTGCCGGGCGAAGCCGACGAAGCGGGCGGCCCAGTTGCAGTTGCCGGCGCTGCGCAGGTGGGTATAGGAGGCCAGCAGATTTTTGTACACGATGCCGTCGTGGCGGCCGTCGGCGCCGTGGCCGCGCTTTACCTCGTAGGCGAAGCGCGTCGCCGGGTCGAGGTTCTCCAGGCTGGAGTAGTGGAACTCGTGCGCCGGAATCTCGTCCGGGTGGCTGTCTTCCGGCAGCCAGGGATGGGCGGCGGTGGGCGCCAGACGGACATAGCCGCGCCCGACCGGTTTCTCGTGCATGAGCACGTCGGCGGCGATCACGCCGGCCATCTCGCGCTTCTCGCCGCGCCAGGTCAGGCTGCGGGCAAGAACCATCAGGCCGCCGCACTCGGCGTAGGCCGGCAGTCCGGCCTCGATGGCATTGCGCATCGATTCGCGCATGCCCCGGTTCCCCTCCAGCTCGCGCATGAAGCATTCGGGGAAGCCGCCGCCGAGGAAGAGGGCGTCCACCTCGGGCATGCGTGCGTCGGCGATGGGGCTGAAGAACACCAGTTCGGCGCCGGCCTGCTTCAGGGCGTCGAGGTCGTCGGCGTAGTAGAAGCCGAAGGCCGGATCGCGGGCGACGCCGATTCGCAATGTCGGCTGTTCCGCCGGCGCGGCCGCCACCATGGCGGGCCGCAGCGGTTTGTCCGTCTCCGTCATCTGCAGCAGGCGCTCGATGTCCACCTGCGCCGACACTGTTTTCGCGATGGCGGCGATGCGCGCCTCTGCCGCCGCGGCCTCGTTGGCGGGCATCAGGCCGAGGTGGCGCTCGACGATGGCCAGTTCCGGGTTCTCCAGTACGGCGCCGAGCACCGGCACGTCGGTGTAGTGCTCGATGACGGCGCGCAGCTTGGCCTCGTGGCGCGTGCCGCCGAGGCGGTTGAGGATGACGCCGGCGATGCGGATGTTGCGGTCGAAGGCCTGGTAGCCGAGGATCAGCGGGGCGATGCCGCGCGTCATGCCGCGCGCGTCGAGCACCAGCACCACCGGCAGGCCGAGCAGCTCGGCCAGCGCGGCGTTGCTGTTACTGCCGGCGAGATCCAGTCCGTCGTAGAGACCCTTGTTGCCCTCGACGAGGGCGACGTCGGCATGCGCGCCGTGGCGGGCGAAGCTGTCGAGGATCTCGTCGTAGGGCTGCAGGTAGAAATCCAGGTTGCGGCAGGGGCGGCCGGCGGCGAGTCCCAGCCAGATCGGGTCGATGTAGTCGGGGCCCTTCTTGAAGGTCTGCACGGCGAGGCCGCGCCCGCGCAGGGCGGCGGCGAGCCCGAGGCTGAGCGTGGTCTTGCCGGAGGACTTGTGCGCGGCGGAAATGAGGAAGCGGTGCATGCCGCTCAAGTGTATCGCGACAGGCGGCGGAGCGCGCTCAGTCTTCGGCGTTCAGCGCGGCGAAGTCGTCCTGCGGCAGGAAGCGCAGGACGCGGACCGCGATGACGGTGATGAGGAAGGCCAGGGCGATGCCGCCGAAGCCGAGGGCGAACTCGCCGGGCACCGGCGAATAGGCGTTGACGATGCCGTCCTGGAAGCTGCTGGAGACGGCGAAGCCGGGGAACATCTCGAGCGGGAAGGCCTGGCCGCCGACGATGGTGACGAACATCTGGGCGAGGCCGCCGAGCACCACCAGCACGGAGGCGGCGATCACCCGCGTCTGCGAGTTGCCGGCGGTGAAGATCAGCAGCAGCGGCAGGATGCCGCCGACCAGCACCTGGCCGAGCCAGAACGCCGCGGTGTAGACGCCGCCGTCGAGGAGGAGGAAGCGCTCGTAGGCGTCCTGCTTGGCGAAATACAGGTTGGTCAGATGCATCACGGCGGTGAAGTAGAGCGCCGCGCCGACGAAGACGGCGAGCAGGTTCTTCATGCGCGCGAGGATGCGCGCGTCGAGCGCCAGCCCGTTCCAGGCGTACATCGAGCCCTGCACGATGAGGAACGCCGCCAGGCCGTAGGCGAAGGAGTAGATGATGAACATCGGCGCCATCAGCGCCGAGCCGTAGGCGCTGCGGGCGACGAGGAAGCCGAAGATCGAACCGGTGGCGGTGGTCAGCGCCAGGCGCCAGAAGAAGGCGAGGAAGCCGAGCACCTTCGTGTAGCCGTTCAGGCTGCGGTCCATCAGCGTCACCAGGTAGGCGGCGACGATGGCGAAGAAGCCCGAGTAGAACATCATGTTCAGGGCGAAGATCGACTTGAAGTTGAAGTGCGTCATCGCCACGATGAGGCGGTCGGGGCGGCCGAGGTCGGCCGCCAGCACGGCGAGGCCGCCGGCCATCATGGCCAGCGCCAGCAGGCCGGAGAGCGGCGCGCGCGCCTTGTAGACCGGCTTGCCGAAGACCGAGCCGATCGAGGCGACGTTGAGCACGCCGGAGGCGGCGACGATGAGGAACACGGCGAAGACGTGCGGCATGCCCCAGACGATCTGGTTGTCCATGCCGGTGACGTGGTGGCCGCTGTGCTCGAAGTACAGGAAGGCGGCGAAGGCCGCCAGCATGAAGAGGCCGCCCAGAGCCAGCAGGCCCCAGAAGGCGGCGGGGCGGCTTTGCGTTTCGACGTAGGAGGCAGCGCTGGCCATCTTATATTCCTTCGTAGCGGACGCCGAGGTCGAGCTTGAGGTCGGCGCGCACCTGGGTGGTCTTCACCTCGCGGATGCGCTTCGAGATCTCGCTCTCGGGGTCGTTCAGGTCGCCGAACAGCATGGCGTTGTGGCCGGCCGCGGCGCAGGCTTCGACGCAGGCCGGTTTCTGGTCGCGGTCGATGCGGTGCACGCACAGGGTGCAGCCCTCGACGCAGCCCTGGCCGCGCGGCACTTCCCGGTTCTGGTCGGTGTGCGGCTCGTGCACGAAGGAACGCGCCTTGTAGGGGCAGGCCATCATGCAGTAGCGGCAGCCGATGCAGATGTGGCGGTCGACCAGCACGATGCCGTCGGCGCGCTTGAACGAGGCGCCGGTCGGGCAGACGTCCACGCAGGGCGGATTGGCGCAGTGCTGGCACATCATCGGCAGCGACAGGGCGCGGCCAGTCTTGAGTTCCTTCAGGTCGATCTTGCGGATCCACTGCGCGTCGGTGCGCGGCTTCTTCACCTCGCCGAGGCCGTTCTCCTTGCCGCAGGCGCTGACGCAGTCGGTGCAGCCGCTCTGGCAGCGCGTGGTGTCGATGAGCATGCCCCAGCGCACCTTCGAAGTGACGCCTTCGCTGTCCGGCTTGGCGGCGGCGATCTCGACGAGGCGGATGCCGGGGGCCAAAGTCAGTCCCGCCAGGGCGGCGGCGGAAGTGGCGAGGAAGCCGCGGCGGCTGACGCCGTTGTTGTCGCTCATGGCTTCGCCTCCTTGGCGGGTTCCTGGCCGCCGCGACCGCGCTGCATGGCGTTGAGCAGGTCGCCGGTGGACGGGCCGGACTGGCTTTGCATGGCGGGTTTGGCCTTGGGCTGGTGGCAATCCCAGCAGTCGAGCTTCACCGCCGCGTAGTCGTGGCAGCTCTGGCAGAAGCCGCCGTCGCCGGCGACGCTGCCGGTCTTCCGGCTGGCGTGGCAGGCAATGCACTCGTTGAGGCTGTGCTTCTTCGTGCGGATGCCCTCGTGCAGGGTCTTGTCGCGCTGGTGCTTGAGCAGCTTCATGTGGTCGCGCCGCATGTGGTCGGTCGGCTCGACGCACTGGCCGGGCTTCTCGATGGCGATCGCCGGCAGCGGGGTACGGCCGGGCTCCGCCGCGTGCGCCGCGGCAAATGCCATGAATGCAGGGGCTGGCACTAGAGTCAGTCCCCACAGCACGGCGACGGCGATCGCTTTCACGCTCACTCTCCGAGGCCCATCTGGATGTAGCCGGTCGGGCAGACGTCCGCGCAGATGTGGCAGCCGATGCACTTGCTGTAGTCGGTTGTCACGTAGCGGCCGGTGGTGGCTTCGGTCTTCTTGACGCGGGACACCGCCGTCTGCGGGCAGTACACCACGCAGTTGTCGCACTCGAAGCACTGGCCGCAGCTCATGCAGCGCTTGGCTTCGGCGATGGCCTGCTTCTCGTCGAGCGGATCGAGGCGCTCCTGGAAGTTGCCGAGGGCCGACTCCTTCGACAGCGTGATGACGTTGCGGATGAGGCGCGGCGTGTAGCTGAAGTGGCCGAGGAACAGTTCCTTGTGCGTGATGACGTAGCGGTCGGAGCGGTTGTCGAAGTTGTGCACGGCGACGTTGGAGCTGTCGGTGCCGCGCAGCGGCTCGGTGGCCGGCTGCGGCGCCTTGCCCTTTTCTTGCAGCTTGCGCTGCATGTCCCAGTAGTGCACGTCGATCTTCGGGCGCTTCTCCTGCTCTTCCCCGCGCAGGAAGCGGTCGATGCCCTCGGCGGCGATCCAGCCGTGGCCGATGGCGGTGGTGAGCAGGTGCGGGCGGATGACGTCGCCGCCGGTGAACACGCCCGGCTTGCCCTGCACCTGGTAGTTCTTGTCGGCGGCGATGGCGCCCTTGCCGGAGTCGAATTCCTCGAGGCCGCTGAAATCCACCGCCTGGCCGATGGCCGAGACGATGAGGTCGGCGGGGATGTCCTGCTCGGTGCCGGGGAGCATCTTGATCTCCAGCTTCGGGCCGACGAACTTGGCCTCGCACTGCGCCACGCGCAGCGCCGTGGCGCGGCCGTCGGCGCCGCGCACCACACCGACCGGCGCCCAGCCGCCGCGGATGTCGATGCCTTCCGCCCGGGCCTGCTCGATCTCGTGCTTGTTGGCCTGCATCTTGTCGACGCCGAACACCGAAGTCAGCGTCACTTCCGCGCCCTGGCGGGCGGAGATCTCGGCGACGTCGTGGGCGGCGCGGCCGCCGATGACGTTCTCGGCATAGTCGGTGGGCTTCGGGTTGTCGATGGCGCCGAGGCGGCGCGCCACCGTGGCGACGTCGATCGAGGTGTCGCCGCCGCCGACCACCACCACGCGCTTGCCGACGTATTTCATGCGGCCGTCGTTGAAGGCGCGCAGGAAGGAGGTCGCCGTCACCACATTGGGTGCGTCGTTGCCCTCGCAGGGCAGCGCGCGGCCGCCCTGGGCGCCGAGGCCGAGGAACACCGCGTCGAACTGCTTGCGGATCTCGTCCATGGTGATGTCGCTGCCGATGCGCGTCTTCAGGCGCGCCGTGACCCCCAGGTCGAGGATGCGCTGGATTTCGGCGTCGAGGACGTCGCGCGGCGTGCGGAAGCCGGGGATGCCGTAGCGCATCATGCCGCCGAGGAATTCGTGCTCGTCGAAGATCGTCACGGCGTGGCCCATGCGCGCCAGCTGATAGGCGACGGAGAGGCCGGCCGGGCCGCCGCCGATGACGGCGACTTTCTTGCCGGTCTTCGCCGCGGGCGCAGCGAACTTCAGCTTGTTGGCGATGGCGTATTCGCCGAGGAAATGCTCGACGGAGTTGATGCCGACGTGGTCTTCCAGCGCGTTGCGGTTGCAGCCGGTCTCGCACGGCGCCGGGCAGACGCGGCCCATCACCGAAGGGAAGGGGTTGGCCTCGGTGAGGCGGCGCCAGGCATATTCCTGCCACGGCATCGTCGGCTTGCCGTCGGCGCCGACCGGCGGCTTCTCGATGCCGCGCACGATGTTCAGGTAGCCGCGGATGTCCTCGCCGGAGGGGCAGCTGCCCTGGCAGGGCGGCGTCGACTGGATATAGGTCGGGCACTTGTAGGAGTGGCTGGCCTGGAAGATGTACTTGTTCAGGGGCCCGAGCTTGCTGTCGCCCTCCTTGTAGCGGCGGAAGTTCAGTTGCTGGCTGTCTGGTTTTTCACTGGTGGCCGACATCGTTGTCTCCTGGTAGATCGCTATTTGTCGCCGAGCCGGATGGCCGTGCTGACGAGCTGGTGCACGCCGCCGACCATGCCGCGGTTGAACTTGTAGTAGGGCAGGACCTTGGTGAACTGCGCCTTGCAGATGGCGCAGATGGTCGCCATGAAATTCACGCCGTTCGCCTGCACGACGTGGTTGAGCGCCTCCATGCGCGGCAGGGCGCCCTTGACGCGCAGCTCGAGCAGCTCGTCGGTGAGCAGGCCGCCGCCGCCGCCGCAGCAGAAGGTCGCCTCGTGCGTGGTGCCGGGCGCCATCTCGACGTACTTGTTCGCCACGGCCTTGATGATCGAGCGCGGGATCTCGAACTGGCCCCCCGGGGTGTCGCCCATGCGCGAGGCGCGCGCCACGTTGCAGGAATCGTGGAAGGTGACGATGCGGTGGTCGTTGGCTTCCTTGTCGAGCTTCAGCGCGCCGCGCTGGATCAGGTCCCAGGTCACCTCGCAGATGTGCGACGGCTGCTTGTAGCGCTGGTCGAGCTGGCTTTGCAGCTGCACCGCGAAGGGATCGGTTCCGCCGGCGCCGATGCCGGTGAGGGTGTTCCAGAAGCTGTAGGCAACGCGCCAGGCGTGGCCGCACTCGCCGACGACGATGCGCTTGACGCCGAGCTCCAGCGCCGCCTCGCGGATGCGCAGCGCGATCCTGCGCAGCTGCTCGTAGTTGCCGATGAACATGCCGAAGTTGCCGGCTTCCGAGGCCTTCGAGGACAGCGTCCACGAGATGCCGGCGGCGTGGAACACCTTGGCGTAGCCGATCAGGCTGTCGATGTGCGGCTCGGCGAAGAAGTCGGCCGAGGGCGTGACGAGCAGCACTTCGGCACCCTGCACGTCCATCGGGAATTTGACGTCGACGCCGGTGTCTTCCTTGACGTCCTCTTCCAGGCCCTCCAGGGTGTCCGCCAGCGCGGGGCCGGGCAGGCCGAGGTTGTTGCCGATCTTGTGCACCTTGCCGATGATCTCGTTCGAGTACTTCTGGCCGTAGCCGATCGAATCGAGGATCTCGCGGCCGGCCATGGTGATCTCGGCGGTGTCGATGCCGTAGGGGCAGAACACCGAGCAGCGGCGGCACTCCGAGCACTGGTGGTAGTACTTGTACCAGTCGTCGAGCACCTCGCGCGTCAGCTCGGTGGCGCCGACCAGTTTCGGGAACAGCTTGCCGGCCAGGGTGAAGTGCCGGCGGTAGACGCCGCGCAGCAAGTCCTGGCGCGCCACCGGCATGTTCTTCGGGTCGCCGGTGCCGAGGAAGTAGTGGCACTTGTCGGTGCAGGCGCCGCAGTGCACGCAGGCATCCAGATAGACCTTGAGCGAGCGGTACTTCTTCAGCAGCTCGCCGAGGTGGTTGATGGCCTTGGCTTCCCAGTCCGGCACCAGTTCGCCGGGGAAGCCGAGGGCCGTGTTGATCTTGTCGCTGGCGACGTAGGGCTTGCTCTCCGCCATGGCGCCGTGCGAAAGCCGAGGGATGGCGGGGAAGTCCTTCAGTTCGGGCGTAGTGAATTCGGCGGCGGCCATGGCGGTCTCAGTTTTTCTCGAGTTCGGCGGCCCAGGGCGCCAGGTGGCGCTTCTCGCGCGGGTCGTCGGCCTGGTTGCGGGTCGGGCTGAAGAACACGCCCGGCGCATGCAGCAGCTTGCTGAAGGGGAAGACGATCATCAGCAGCGCCACCAGCGTCAGGTGAATGTAGAGGCCCGGGTGCGAGGGCAGCGGCTGCACGTCGAAGCGCATCAGGCCGAGGAAGAAGGCCTTCACGGCAACGATGTCGGTGTGCATGAGGAACTTCATGGCCAGGCCCGAGGCGCCGATGCCGGCGAGGAGCGCCAGCATGAGGTGGTCCGACGGCGTCGAGATGTAGCGGATGCGCTCGACGACGAAGCGCCGGCCCCACAGGCCGAGCAGGCCCGCGACCATGGCGAAGCTGGCGTAGAGGCCGAAGGGCTGCACCCAGCCGACCCAGAACCACACCGGCTCGGTGAAGTAGCGCAGGTGGCGCAGCAGTACCAGCAGCAGGGCGCCGTGGAAGAGGATGCCGAAGGCCCAGATCCACAGGTTGGACTTGAACAGGCTCTCGAACAGCGCCACCTCGCGCAGCATGCGCAAGACCACGCCGCCGGCGGTGGTCGGCGCCGGGGTGGTGGGGATCTTCAGCGGTGCCGGCGTGCGGAAGTAATCCGCGATCTTGAACGCCAGGCCGGCGGCGAGAATCGCCGTGGCGGCGTAGAAGAGGACTGCGAAGAAGATCGTGGCTGCGCTCATGGGCGGAGTTCGGTCCTGGCGTTGGGCGGCCCATTCCCGTCGTCCCCGCGCAAGCGGGGACCCAGTACGAGGACTGGATTCCCGCTTGCGCGGGAATGACGAACCGAGGGCGCGCGTCGAGGGTTTAGACGCAACCGGTCGGCTTGGGCAGGCCGGCGATCTTGCACGCCTGCTTGGCCGGGCCGTAGGGGAACAGCTCGTACAGATACTGGCTGTTGCCCTTCTCGGCGCCCAGCTTCTTGCCGATGGCCTTGGTCAGCACGCGCACGGCCGGTGCGATCTGGAACTCGTTGTAGTACTCGCGCAGGAAATTGATGACTTCCCAGTGCTGGTCGGTCATGTTGACGTTCTCCTGCTCGGCGAGAATCTTGGCGACGTCCTCGTTCCACTCGTTGAGGTCGACCAGATAGCCTTCCTCGTCCGTCTCGTAGCTCTTGCCGTTGATTTCGATAGCCATGGTGTGTCTCCTAAAAAAACTGTTACAGCCAGGATTGGCAGGTGTTGTGTTCGGTGACGAGATCGACGAAGCCGCCGTAATCGACCAGGTTGACGCCTTCCAGGACGCGGTCGGCCATGCCGCGCGCGTCCAGGTCGGCTTTCAGCGCATAGACCTTCAGCCGGCCCATGGCCTGCGTGAGCTTGCCGGCGGCGGCGTTGCCCGTCGTCGCGGCATACACGCCGTCCTCGATGAGGAGCAGGGCGCCTCCCGGCTGCGCCGTGGCGATGCAGGTGTCCAGCGAGTTGCGGTCGAGCGGCGATTTGTTCACGATATGCAGCATCAGATTTCCCCTTAGAAGCTCAGGACCACGTCCTGGGTTTCCATCAGCTTGCCGATCTCGGCGCGGGACAGCACCTCGACCGGCACGCACATGTCCTCTTGCGTCAGGCCGCGCGCCTCCAGCGCCTCTTTCTCGACGTAGAGCTTGTTGACGTCGTAGTCGTCCAGCGCGCGGTAGGTCGGCTGGAAGTTCTTCACCTCGATGCCCTTGGTGTTGAAGCCCTTCTTCAGCTGGTACACGCCGTCGTCCATGAAGGCCAGGCTGACGTCCTGGTCGAAGGCGGCGGCGATCAGCACCACCTCCAGCGATTCCAGCGCGTAGACCGTGCCGTGCGGCGCCTTGCGGTTGACGTACATGAATTTCTTGACTTGTCCTTCGCTCATCGCGATCTCCTCAGCGCTCCGCCGGGCCGCCCCAAGGAGGGCTGAAGCCAGCTACATGGAGGCCGCTTTGCGGCCGAACCGTTGTCACCCCTTTCCTAGGGAAAGGGGCTGGGGGATAGGTCGTCATCTCAATCGCCGAAGGTGACGTAGCGATCGGTCTGGATGCCGGATTCGATCAGCTGGCCGAGGCCGGAGATGCGGAAGCCGGGCGCCAGGTTCTCGTCCTTGATGCCGCGGCGCAGCGCCGCCGCCACGCACACCACCAGGTCGATGTTGTGATCCTGGGCCAGCTTGGCCCAGCGGTTCACGATGTGGCGGTCGTCCTGCGGCGGCTCGGTCAGGCGCGTCGAGTTGTTCACGCCGTCGTGGTAGAAGAACACCCGGCTGACCTGGTGTCCCTTCTCGATGGCGGCGCGGGCGAACAGGTAGGCGCTGTCCGTGGCCTCGTGCGTGTAGGGGCCTTCGTTGATGAGGATGCCGATGTTCATGACGTCACCAAGTAAAAAGCGGGTCAGAAGCGGATATGCGTGGAGGCGTTCAGGTTCGAACGCGAGCCGCGCCAGTCGTCGATCAGGTACTTGGTGAAGGGCAGGCCGGTCTTCTCGAAGAAACGCGGCCAGCCGATGCGCTCGATCCAGTCGGCCATGCGCTCCCAGGGGCGGGCGTCCGCCTTGTATACGCGCAGGATGCGCTTCACCACTTCGGCCACTTCGGGCCAGCGCGGCGCGTTGTTGGGCAGGCCGGCCGCGACCATCTTCATGAACTGCGGCTTGATGCGCGCGTTGGAGTTCTTGCCGCCGACCCAGATGGCCAGCTTGGAGTGCTCCGGATCGTTGATCTGCATGGGCGGGCACGGGGGGTAGCAGGCGCCGCAGCAGATGCATTTCTTCTCGTCGACTT
>CAZASE010000044.1:0-20435 GCA_964487715.1 uncultured Rhodocyclaceae bacterium
GCAGCAAATATCGCCTCCGCAGACAGATCGGCATCGTAGTTCAGGGTGAACAGCAGGTTGCTTTGCGCGTCAGCGTGGTCCGGGCGCAACGCCAGCGCCTGGCGATAGCGCGCCGCCGCTTCCGCCAGGCGGCCGAGGTCGCCCACCACGTTGCCGAGGTTGTAGTGCGCCTCGGCGGCGTCCGGGCGCAATGCCAGCGCCCGCAGGAAACTATCCTCGGCGGCGGGCAGGCGTTCCTGCTCCTTCAGCAGCGTACCGAGGTTGATCAGGACATCGGCGAAATCCGGCTTCAGCACCAGCGCACTGCGATAGCTGCTTTCCGCCTCCTCGACCCGGCCGGCCTTGCGCAAAACCGCTGCCAGGTTGGCATGCGCTTCCGCCGCACCGGCGTTCAGTGCCAGGGCGCGCCGGTAGCAATTTTCCGCCTCGGACAGGCGGTCGAGGCCCTGCAGCAGGTTGCCGAGATTGTAAAGCGTGTCGCCGTGGTCCGGCCGCAATTCGAGGGATCGGCGGTACCCGGCCTCGGCTTCCTCGATGCGTCCGAGATCCTTGTGCAATACCGCCAGGTTGCCATGCGCCGCGGCGAAACCCGGCGCGAGTTCGAGCGTGCGCCGGTAGCTCGCCTCGGCCTCCGCCGGCTTGCCGAGTCCGCGCAAGGTAACCGCCAGATTGAAATGCGCCTCGGCATCGGTCGGTTGCAGCGCGGCGACCTGGCGCAGCGGCGTCAGCGCGTCAGACGGCCGGCCGAGTTGCGAGAAAAACACGCCCAGCGCCTTCCAGGCAATGGCCTGCTCCGGGAAACGCGCCACGAGGTCGCACAGCAGCGCTTCCGTTTCGCCGACACGGCCCTGCGCGAAAAGGCTGCCGGCCCGGCCGATGTCTGCCGACAAGGCATCCGGCGGCGCCGCGGGCGGCCGCCTGCCCGTCGGTCCGGTCGGGCGGAAATCGCTCATGGAAATATCGCTCGAACCACCGGATGGGCGTCATGTCATTCCCGCGCAAGCGGGAATCCATGGTATTGGCCGCGGATCCCCGTGTCCGCACGGAAGACGGGCAGTTTCACGGTGGCTTTCATCAGAAAAAATCCTCGAAATGCGGCGACAGCCGGCGGAACAGCGCCCAGCCCAGCAGTGCCAGCGGCAGCACCGCGAGCCACACCGCCCACACCGGCCACGAGGGTAGCGCCGCGCCGGTCATCAGGCCGGCGCGGATCGGCTCGATCAGATGACGCAGCGGATTCCACCGCAGCACCGCCCGCAGCCAGTCCGGCGCCATGGAAAGCGGATAGAGAATCGGCGTGGCATACAGCAGCACCATGAACGCCGGCGCGAGGAATTGCTCGGTATCCGGCACGAAGACCTGGAGTGCGCCGAGGACCAAGGCACAGCCCAGCGCAAGCACGAACAGGACGGCCAGCGCGACCACGACCTGGGCGGCGCCACTGATGAACAGTCCTCCGCCGAAGGCCGCGAGGACCAGCAGCACCAGCAGGAAACCGAGCAGGTGTACGACAAAGCACGCCGCCACCGAGCTGACCACCAGCAGCTCGTGCGGAAAAGCCACCTTCCGCACCAGGCTGGCATGGGCGCGCACGGCCTGGGCACCACGCTGGACGCTTTCCTGGAAGGCCAGCCACGGCCACAGCGCAACCGCGACGAACGTGACAAAAGACTGGTCGTCCGGCAATTGCACGCGGAAGATCGTCGCCAGCACCACTGCGTAGACACCGAGCAGCACCAGCGGATGCACCAGGACCCAAAACAGGCCGGCCAGGCTGCCGGCATAACGATTGCGGATTTCCCGCTCCATCAGCGCGAGAAACAGCCAGCGGTAATGCCATGGATTCAAGCGGCCGGACCTCTACGCGCAACCGTGCGGTCGGCTCATTGCGATGCGCCCCCGGCATCCTTGGCCGGCTTCGCGGAAAACTCCGCGGGAATCGGCGGCACCTCCTTCTTCAGCTTGTCCACGACCTCGCTGTTGATGACGATGCTCTTGTCCGTGGTGATCGCCTCGGCGTGGCGGTGCTTGGCGGTTTCGATGTAGGTCTTCCTCATCTGGGCGATGAGCGGTGCCTTGACTTCGTCGAAGCTGCGCTGCCGTCCGGGCAGTTTCTCGTGGAATTTGATCACGTGGAAACCGAACTGCGTCTGCACCACGGCGCTGATCTCGCCCGGCTGGCTCAAGGCGAAGGCCGCGTCCTCGAAGGGCTTCGCCATCTGGCCGCGGGTGAAGGCGCCGAGCAGGCCGCCGTTGTCCTTGGCGCTGCGGTCGTCCGAGTTGTCCTTGGCCAGAATCGCGAAGTCCTCGCCGGCCAGCGCGCGGGTGCGCAAGGCCTCGGCGCGGGCGCGCGCTTCGACGTCGGTGCGCGAGCGCAGGTCGACCAGGATGTGCGAGGCACGCACGCGCTCCGGCTCCATGAAGTCGCCCGGCTTGACCCGATAGCGCTCTTCGGCGGCGGCGGTCATGTCCGGCACCTTCAGCGATTTCTCGAAGGCCTCGATGCGGCGCGTGGCGAGCACGCGCTCCGCCGCCATGACCATCTCCTTCTGGACCAGCGGATCCTTGTCAAGGCCGAGGGCGCGCGCTTCGGCGGCAAGGCTGCGGTTCAGCAGCAGGTAATTGAGAAATTCGGCAATGCGCCGCAGGCTGAGTTCGAAGGAATAGCGATCCTCCTCGGGAATGCCGCGCGCGGCGGCCTCGTAATCGCCGCGGGTCAGTACCATGTCCTTCCAGCGCACCAGCACCGGATCGTCGCTCGCCGGCGCAGCCGGCTGGGCCCAGGCCGCGGGAAAGAGGAAAAAGCCGAGGAGGAAGACTGATAGCCAGCGTTTCATGAATTGGGTTCTCCAGGAAGGACGGCGGGCAGGCCCCCGCCGGTGAAGGCGCGATTTTATGCGGGAAGCCGAAAAAAAACCACAGGCGCGAGGCCTGTGGCGGGGTGGCGGTCGGTGCCGGGCGCGAGGCCCGGCACCGTAGCGCGGATCAGCGCGGCTCGAATGACATCTGCGTCGATACCGTGCCACTGCGCGGCGTCGACCACTGGCGGAAGTTGATGTAATACGTCCCTCCCGGCGTCAGCGGACAATCGTAGCTGTTGATCAGTGGTCCGAAGCGCAGGTAGAGCGTGCCCGAGGAACCGATGCCCTCCTTCATGCATTTCACCGACCCGCCGACCGGCGAGAAGTTGTGCGGGCAGGCGCTGACCACGTAGTCCTTCGCCAGCGCGGCGATCGACTCATCCGTCAGGGTGATCTTCACACCGTTCGGATAGGTGCCCGAGTCGGCGACGAACTGCAGGGCGCGGCCGAGGTCGCCGGTGCCGGTCGCCGCCGGAACCGGCCACAGGGTATAGCTGGAGAACGGCGTCCATACCCGATCTCCGGCAACGGTGTCGAACACCTCACCCGGGCCGCAGCTGGAGGCGAACGGGGTCGTCGAGCCGGAGTTGGCCGACCAGGGGCTGGTGCCGACCGTGCTGATGGTGCGCGCGTTGCACAGATAGGCGGTGCCGTTCGTCAGTCCGGTGACGACAATCGGCGAGGAGCCGCCGGCGACCGGCGTACCCGCTCCTCCGCCGGCCACCGAACAGGTAGCCTCGTAATTGACCAAGGTGCCGGTACCGATGGCGCCCGGCGTGAAGGCCACGCTGATCTGCGTGTTGCCGGCGCTTGCCGTGCCGATGGTCGGCGCCGAGGGCGGCGTGCCGGGCGACGGCGTGGTAGAAGCCGAATCGCCCGACCAGGCGCCGTTGCCGACCGTGCTGACTGCGCGCGCGTTGCACAGGTAGGCGGTGCCGTTGGTCAGGCCGGTGACGATGATCGGCGAAGAGCCACCGGAAACCGGCGTGCCGCCGCCGCTGCCGCCCACCGAGCAGGTGGCCTGGTAATTGACCAGGGTGCCGGTACCGATGGCGCCCGGCGTGAAGGCCACGCTGATCTGCGTGTTGCCCGGTGTCGCGGTGCCGATGGTCGGCGCCGAGGGCGGCGTGCCGGGCGACGGCGTGGCCGAGGCGGAATCCGCCGACCACGCGCTGGCACCGATGGTGCTGATGGTTTGGGCGTTGCAGAGATAGGTGGTGCCGTTGGTCAGGCCGGTGACGATGATCGGCGAAGAGCCACCGGAAACCGGCGTGCCGCCGCCGCTGCCGCCCACCGAGCAGGTGGCCTGGTAATTGACCAGGGTGCCGGTACCGATGGCGCCCGGCGTGAAGGCCACGCTGACCTGCGTGTTGCCCGGTGTTGCGGTGCCGATGGTCGGTGCCGAAGGCGGCGTACCGGCCGTGAAGGTGGCGGTGGCGGTGCGCGCGGTGGTCATGAACACCGTGCAGGTGCTGGCGCCGCTGCAATCGCCGCCCCAGCCGGTGAAGGCGTAGCCGCCGGTTGGCGCTGCTGTCAGCACCACCGAAGCGCCGCTGCTGAAGGTCGCGGAGCAGGTGCCGCCGACGCTGGTGCAGCCCGTGATGCCGGCCGGCGCGCTGGAGACGGTGCCGCCTACAGTTGGCGCCACGGTCAGCAGCGGATTCGGCAGGATGACGGTGGCCGGCGTGCCGGCCGCCTGGGCGCCGGCATTCGCGGCGGCCGTGTACTTGCTCGTGCCGCTCACGGCGGGGGTGGAGTAATAGACGTCGGTGTTGTTGACCACCACGGCGATATCGCCGCCGGTGAGCGAAACACCGTTCCTGAACCATTCGATGCCGGTCAGCGCCACCGCGCCGCAGTTGGCCTTGACCACCACCGTCGAGGCACCGACGGACACCAGCGTCGCGTCACAGGCGGCGAGCGCCGCGCCATTGGCCGCCAGCCCGAGGGCCAGCGGCAGAATCAATCCGTATCGTGTTTTCATGATGCGTCCTTCCCGAGAGTCGCGCATGGTCGCGCCTGAAGTCGCCCTGGCGGGCGCGTAGCACTGGCCTAATTTACCCCGCACGGAAGCCGAATGCAATAGGCCGCGCGGCACATAGGCCGCGCGGCACCGCCATCCGGCCGCGTCGGCGCAAAGAATTCCGGGCGAAAAAAAGCGGGGGAAGATCCCCCGCTTTGAATGTGCAGAAAATACCTGCTGTGGAACGCTTAAGCTTTCTGTTACGGCGCGATGGCGCGGGTGTAGCGGTGGGTGTAGCTGCCACCGTAGTTCGCCAGCGTGCTGGTGTTGACAAAGCTCAGCGCGGCGAAACCGACCACGGGCAGACCGGTGTAGGTCGGCTGCATCGCCGCACCGGCAACACCCGTGTAGAGGTTCGTCCGCACCGACGAGGCCGCCGGCGCCACGCGGGTCTGCGTGAAGCCCATGCGCACCCAGCCTTCGCTGAACGGCACGGTCAGGGTCTGACGCGACACCAGGCCACCCAGCACGTTGCTGGTGACACCGCCGTTCGCCATCGAGATCACGTTGGCTTCCCAGCAGAGGGTGTTCACGCCGGCCGGGGGCGGCGGCGAGAAGATCAGGCCGCTGGAGACAATGCCCTCTTCGCGGTTGTAGGTGGTCAGGCCGACGGTTTCGCAAGCACCGGTCGTGGTCAGCGTCGAGGTGAACGGCGCCTTGTTGATGGTGAGTGCCTGGCTGACGTGCTGGAACTTGGTCGGGAACGTCACCACCCAGTCGGTACCCAGGCCAACGGGCGCCGCGGCAACCGCGTGCTCATTGATGATCTGGTTGCGCTGGAGCACGGCGGACACGGCGACGGCGGCCGGGGTCTCACCCGTCCAGTCCGTGCGCACCATGTCGGTGCCCTGGAACACGACGCTGACCATCGGATCGACGTCGTTCATTTCCAGCTTGATGCTGCCCGGGGCGAAGTGGCCGGCGGCAGTGCGGAAACGCTCCATCGCGACGGCATCGTAAGTGATGTCCGTGCCTTCCAGCGGGTTGATCAGGGTGCCGGCGCCGCTCAGGCCGCCCGTCGGGACGTTGATGCCGTCGTTGGCAGGCAGGCCGTAGTCGTTGGTGGTCCAGGCGGTGCGGATCGCGGCGCAGTTGGCCGGCACGCCGGAAGCGTGCTTGGCGGCGGCAAAGGTGTCGGTCGCGGTCGAACCGGCTTGCAGGCCGTCCGTCTTGATGCCCGAGATCAGGTCGCCCATCTGCAGGATCTCGACATAACCCTCGCGGGCGCGGCCCAGCGAGTTGTCGCCAGCGGCGTCGCCGGTGTAGGCGAAGTTCACGAAGGCTTGCTCGCGCTGGGTGCCGGACACCACGGGGATTTCCGGCGCCGTGCAGGAGTTGTCCCAGGTGCGCAGGATCGGATCGCCCGCGGCATTGCGCGTCACGACACCGGTCCACACGTCGTTCGGCGACAGGTAGAGGTTGAAGTCAAGCACTTCGCGGCTGGACTTGGCTTCCAGGAAGCGAACCTTGACGACCTTGCCGTTGGTGCCGTCGGAGTTGACGACGCTGATGTACGTATCGAACGGGGTGGTGCCCTTCGTTTGTGCGGTGTAGTACGGGTAGATCAGCACTTGACCCTGGCCGTCGGCGCCCAGGTTGACCGCCTGTGCAGTCCCGGCGATGGTGCCGAGGGCAGCCACAACGGCGGTGCTGATCATTTTGGTTTTGAATTTCATCGCTTAAGCTCCTTTGTGCACTATAAAGTTGATATCAACGTTGATACTCAGAAGTCCGAGCACGCCGCATATTACTGCAACTTGCCAAACCCTGGGTCTTTCCGGCCCGAAAGGACCTGTCCAATGACAAACCACTACTCAGAATCCCCAAAAATAACATCGCAAACTATACCACAAAATGGTTATTGCAAGTCCGGCGGCACGTACCGCCACGCGCCCGAGACGTTGCGCCATGTCTCGGCAATGTACTGCTCATTCTCGACCCGCTGTCCCGTTCGCAGCGTGTAGGCATACTTGGCCGTGACACTGGCCGTGCAAAGGTCTTCGGCCGAACACACCACCCCGCTTATGCGCGCCTCTTTCCACGCCACCAGGCCTGACTTGCGCCGGAACGTCTCCAGCGTAACGATGGTGCGCGAGGCCGGTGTCAGGAGGTCATAGGCCGCTTCGATATCCCCCTTCAGCAACGCATCCCAGCGGGATTGGGCGATTCTAGCCACGATTTCCCGCTTGTCAACCGACGACCCGGACTGGTCCGGGGCGCCCGCACAAGCCGACAATGCAAGCAAGATCACGCCAACCCACCACCCCGTTTGCCACACCGCCGGCCGGGGTGCAACGCTCAACTCATGTTCAGTGTGCATACGGGTTTGGATACTAGCCAAGGATTTCCAGCACGGTCAACGAACATGCGTGCTCGGCGTAATAGTGCCTCCGCGCATGTTGCACAAAAACAACAAACCCGTGCAACCGGCTTGCCCGGACCTTCCAAACGCGATTGGCGGAGCGGATCGCGCCGACGCCCGATCCATGACCGGCGTGTACAATGCCGGCACGAAAAAAGATCGCTGGAAACCCTACCTTGAACCAGTTGTTCGGAGAAATCCTCGTTGCACGCGGGCGCCTTGACGAGGAGAACCTGGCCCAGGCATTGCGCCTGCAGCAGAACGAACCCGGCGTGCGCATCGGCGAGTTGCTGTTGCGCCTGGGTTTCGTGACGGCGCTGGATGTTGCGCAAACGCTTGCCAGCCAGTTCGATCTCGCGCTGATCGCGCCATCCGGCTATCCGGAGTTCCCGGTGCTGGAGGAACAGGTGTCGATGCGTTTCCTCAGCGAAGCCCGCGCGATACCCGTGGCCGAGGAGGCGGCAGCGATCACGCTGGCGATGGTGGACCCGAACAACCCCTATGTCATCGATGCCTTCCGCGTGCTGACCGGACGCCCGGTAAGGGTGCTCATCGCGCCGCGCGACGATTTCGAGGCGGCCTTCGAACGGCTCTACGGCAGCGGCCGCACGGCGATGGGCCAGATCGTCGAGGACATTGAATCGGTGGAGGTGCACGACTTCGATGCCGGCGACGTGCAGCACCTGAAGGACCTGGCGAGCGAGGCGCCGGTAATCCGCTTGGTCGGACTGGTGATCCGCCGCGCGCTGGAGACGCGCGCGTCGGACATCCACATCGAGCCGTTCGAGAACCGCCTGATCGTGCGCTACCGCATCGACGGCGTCATGCACGAGGTGGAATCGCCGCCGCGGCGGCTTTCGGCGGCGGTGATATCGCGCGTCAAGATCATGGCCAGCCTGGACATCGCCGAGCGGCGGCTGCCGCAGGACGGGCGCATCAAGCTGCGCATCCAGGGCAAGGAGATCGACCTGCGCGTATCGACGGTGCCGACCATGCACGGCGAGAGCGTGGTGATGCGCATCCTCGACAAGGGCGGCGTGCCGCTGGATTTCACCTCGCTCGGCTTCGAGCCGGACCTGCTGGCGAAGTTCGGCGAACTGCTGGCGCGGCCGCACGGCATCCTGCTGGTGACCGGCCCGACCGGCAGCGGCAAGACGACGACGCTGTACACGGCGCTGTCGACGCTGAACCAGCCCGACGTGAAGATCCTCACGGTCGAGGACCCGGTCGAATACCAGATGGAAGGCATCAACCAGATCCAGGTCAAGCCGCAGATCGACCTGACCTTCGCCAACGCGCTGCGCTCGATCGTGCGCCAGGATCCGGATGTCATCATGATCGGCGAGATCCGCGACCTGGAGACGGCGCAGATCGCCGTGCAGTCGGCGCTGACCGGCCACCTGGTGCTGTCGACGCTGCATACCAACGACGCGGCAAGCACGGTCAACCGCCTGCTCGACATGGGCATGGACGACTACCTGCTGACCTCCACGGTGATCGGCATCCAGGCGCAGCGCCTGGTGCGCACGCTGTGCCGCGACTGCCGCCGCAGCTATCGCGCACTGCCGGAGGTCGTGAGGGAAACCGGCCTCGGGCGCTTTGTCGAGGCGGCCGGCGAGGTGATGCTGTTCGAGCCGGTCGGCTGCGATGCGTGCGCCGGCACCGGCTTCATCGGCCGCGTGGCGATCATGGAAATCATGCCGATGTCGGACGGTATCCGCAGCCTGGTGATGCGCCATGCGGTATCGGGCGAAATCCAGAAGCAGGCGGTGGCGGAAGGCATGATGACGATGTACGAGCACGGCCTGCGCAAGGTGCTGGCCGGCACGACGACGCTGGACGAGGTCTTGCGCGTCACGCGCGAGGTCTGACTGCCGCCATGGCCCTGTTCCAGTACAAGGCGGCCGGCCGCGCCGGGGAGGTGGAGACCGGGGAGGTCGAGGCCCACGACGAAGCCGCCGTGGTTGCGCGCCTGCAGGCACTGGGGTTCATTCCGATCCTGATCGAGCCGGCGGAAACGAAGGCCGGCGGCGGGCTTTTCTCGCGCCGGCGCATCGGCCAGGACCAGGTTGGCGCGCTGACGCGCGAACTGGCCACTCTGATCCATTCCGGCCTGCCATTGGACCGGGCGCTGGAGATTCTCATCAATCTGGCGCAGACACCGCCGATGCGTGCATTGCTGACGCAAGTGCGCGATGAAGTGCGCGGCGGCGCGGCGCTGTCGAAGGCGCTCGACGCGCACCCGGCCGTCTTCAGCCGCTTCTACGTCGGCATGATCCGCGCCGGCGAGGCGGGCGGCGCGCTCGGCGCCGTCCTGGCGCGCATCAGCGAGTTCATGGAGCGTTCCAGGGAACTGCGGGAAACCGTCAAGTCCGCGCTGATCTACCCGAGCATCCTGGTGCTGGCCTCGGTGACTTCGGTAATGCTGCTGCTGATCTTCGTCGTGCCGCAGTTCTCGCAGATGTTCGAGCAGTCGGGCAAGGCATTGCCGCTGGCGACGCAGATCGTGGTCCGCGCCGGCGACCTGCTGCGCAAGTACTGGTGGATGATTCCGCTCGGGCTGTTCCTGGCCTTTCGCTATTTTTCCTGGCAGATGGCCCGGCCGGAGCGCAAGTTCGTCTGGGACGGCCGCCTGCTGCGACTGCCGCTGGCCGGCGACCTGCTGACCAAGGTCGAGGTGGCGCGCTTTGCGCGCACGCTCGGCACGCTCCTGGCAAACGGCATTCCGCTGCTGGCGGCGCTGACCATCGTCAAGGAGACGGTCGGCAACAGCGTCATCGCCGCCGGCCTGGAGGCGGCGCGCGAAGACTTGAAGGCCGGCCTGGGCCTGTCCAGGCCGCTCATGGCACAGGGCGTCTTTCCGCAGCTCGCCGTGCATATGGTCGGCGTCGGCGAGGAAACCGGGCGCCTCGACGAAATGCTGACGCGCGTCGCGGACGTTTACGACCGCGAGGTGTCGCTGGCCGTCAAGCGCCTGCTGGCGCTGCTGGAACCGGTGATGATTCTCGGGCTGGGATTGCTCATCGGCGGCATCATTCTCTCCATCCTGCTGGCCATTCTCAAGGTCAACAGCCTGGTGGGCTGAAACAGACCCGTTTTTTCCTGGAGGCCTGACGCATGAAAGTATTGCTTCGCCCGCGCCGCGGCGCCGGTTTCACGCTGATTGAACTGCTCGTCGTCTTGTTCATTCTCGGTCTGATCGCCGGCATTGCCGGTCCGCAGGTGATGAACTACCTTGGTGATTCCAAGAGCAAGGCGGCGAAACTGCAGATCGAAGAGTTCGGCAACGCACTGGACCTGTTCAAGCTTGACGCGGGGCGTTACCCGAATACGCAGGAAGGCCTGCAGGCCCTGGTGCAGGCGCCGCCGAGCGTTGGCGACCGCTGGCGCGGTCCGTACCTGAAGAAGAAGGCCGTGCCGAAGGACCCGTGGGGCAATGACTACCGGTACGAGGCGCCGGGCAAGCACGGGGCCTTCGACATCCTTGCGCTGGGCAGCGACGGCCGGGAAGGCGGCGAAGGCGAAGCCAAGGACGTGGCAAGCTGGGAATGACCATGATGCGGCCGCCGCGCAGGGGTAACGGATGAGGTGCGGGAGCCGCTGCAGCGGATTCACGCTGATCGAGTTGCTGGCGGTGCTGCTGCTGATGGGGCTGGCCTATGGCCTGGCAGCGCCAATGCTCGGTGCCGGATCGACCGGCCTCGACATGCAGTCCGCCTCACGGCAGATCGCCGCCGGACTGCGCAAGGCGCGCGGTACCGCCGTGGCGGAACACCGCGAGACGGTCCTCACGCTCGACGTCGAGGGCCGCGCCTTCTCGGTAACGGGCGACCCGAGGACCTACGCGCTACCGAAGAAGCTTGATTTCGCGCTGTTCACGGCGCAGTCGGAGGTGGTCCGCGAAAAGATCGCCGGCATACGTTTTTTCCCCGACGGCACTTCGACCGGGGGACGGGTCACCGTCTCTTCCGGCAGCACGAAGCAGGAGGTCGATGTGGACTGGGTCACCGGCCGGGTAGCCATCCAGTGAGCACTGGTCATGCGGCCTGATCAGCGCGGTTTCTCCCTGCTGGAAATCCTCGTCGCCTTTTCCATCCTGGCGCTCTCGCTGGGCGTGCTGATGCAGATATTTTCCGGCAGCCTGCGCAATGCCGACATCACGCGCGACCAGGCCCAGGCGGTGCTGCTGGCGCAAACCCTGCTGGCAGGGGCCGGCGTGGAGTCGCGCCTGGCCGCCGGCGAGCGTTCCGGTATTGCGGCGGACAAGTTCCGCTGGTCGCTGCGGGTTGCGCCTTACGCGCAGGACCCCGGCGCTGGCGAGAGTCGTGCCGCTGCCACACCACTGTCCCTGGATCTGTGGGCGGTCACCGCGCGGGTGGCCTGGGGGGGCGACATGCGGCAGCAGGAACGGGCAATTTCCCTGGAAACGCTGCGCGTGCAGGCACCGGCAACGCCATGAAACACGGACGCGGCTTCACCCTGCTGGAATTGCTGATCGGAATGACCCTGCTGGGATTCATTCTTGCATTGCTCTTCGGCGCCTTTCGCCTGGCCTCGACGAGTTGGGAACGGGTCGAGGCCCGCGTCGAACGAACCAACGACGAGGCGCTGGGACGAATGCTGGTGCGGCGCCTGCTGACGCAAATGCAGCCGGTGCGCTGGAAGAAGGCCCTGAACCAACCCGTCGCCTTCAGCGGCGACCGGACGGTCCTGCGGACGCTTGCGCCTCTGACGGGCCAGGCCGGCGCCGGCGGGTTGCGCTTGATCGAGTTGTCGCAGGAAGCGGATGTCGCGTCGGAAAAGGGCAGGCCGGGGCGCCGCCTGGTGCTGCGCCACGCGCCGGTGCGTTATGACGCGGAGAGCTTCGCGGACGGCCTGGCCGGCGCCAAGAGCCACCTCATCCTGGGCGAACTCGATGCGATCGAGTTCAGTTACTTCGGCCCGGCCAAGCGGGATGAGCCGCCCGTTTGGCAGGACGCGTGGGTCAATCCCGACCAGTTGCCGCAACTGATACGCCTGCGCCTCAGCACACGCGAAACCGGCTGGGTCGACCTTCTGGTTGCGCCGATGGTCGGGGGTACGGGCTGCCTCTGGGACAATTTCCACAAGCGATGCCGGTGAGCAGTCTAACGCGTCAAGCACACGACGGCATCGCCCTGGTGGTGGTGCTCTGGGTTCTGACCTTGCTGTCGGTGATCGCCGGCGCCCTGGTCTTCTCGTCGCGCACCGAATTGCAGATGGCGGCCAACCTGTCCTCACAGGCGCGGGCGGAAGCACTGGCCGACGCCGGCGTCCACAGGGCCGTCCACGAACTGGCGCGCCCGATCACCGATCTGCAGCGCTGGAAGGGCGATGGCTTGTTGCGCGCATGGCGCTACCAGGGCGGAGAGCTGCGTGTGGCGATCCTCGACGAATCCGCCAAGGTCGACATCAACGCCGCGCCGCCGCAGCTGCTGAAGGGCCTGTTTCAGGCGCTCGGCATGGCCGAGCCCGAGGCGATGGCACTGGCCGATGCGGTGGTCGACTGGCGCGACACCGACGACCTGCGCAGTCTGCACGGCGCGGAAAAGGCCGAGTACGCCGCCGCGGGCCTCGGTTACGGCCCGGCCAATGCTCCGTTCGAGACCATCGAGGAATTGCGCCAGGTGCTTGGCATGAACGACGCGCTGTACCGCCGGCTGGAAGCGCTGGTGACCGTGCACTCGCGACAGGCCGGCGTAAACAGCGCGGTCGCACCGCGCGACATCCTGCTGGCCCTGCCCGGCGCAACGCCGCCGCAGGTCGATCTCTTCATGCAGCAGCGGCAGGCGTTGCTCGATCAGGGTCTGCCTGTGCCGCCCTTTCCCGGCGCGCACGGCTTTTCGGCAGCCGCCATTGGCTCGACCTTCAGTATTCAGGTCGAGGCGGTTTTGGGGGATAATGCGCGTTTTTTCCGTGAGGCGGTTGTGCGCATGACCGCCAACCCCAAGGAACCGGTGACGGTCCTTGCCTGGCGCGCGCCCGCGGGAACCTTCGACCGGGGAGCCGTCGCCCTTCCCAAATCCAACTGACAGATGGCCAAGATCGCCAAACCGACCTCTTCCCTCATGCCGGCGCTGTCACGTTTTCTTGCGTGGTGGGGCGGCGAGCTTGCCGCACTGCTGCCGCCCGCCGTCCGGCAGTGGTGGCGCGAGTCGGATCGCATCGTGTTGCTGTCATTTGACGGCACGCGGGCGCGCTTCGAGCGCGTGGCAGCCGGGCGACGCGAAGAATTCCTCTCCCTGGACGACGGCGGTGCCCATCCGGTGGACAAGTACGGCGAGGCAATGCGGCGACTGCAGCAGGCGGCCGGATCGCGTTTTCGGCTGATGGTTTGCCTGCCGGCGGAGCACGTTCTCAGCCGCAGGGTGACGCTGCCCCTGGCAGTCGAGGAAAACCTGCGCAAGACGCTGTCCTTTGAGCTCGACCGGTACACCCCGTTCCGGTCCGAGCAGGCGTATTTCGACTTCGCCGTGACGGCGCGAGAGCCCGCCCAGAAGCGCCTGACGGTTGATCTGGCGGTCGCACCGAGATCGGCGGTCGACGCGGGTGTGGCCCGAGCGGCCGCGCTCGGGCTGACGGTCGACGGTGCCGTGCTGGCCGACGAGGTGCTGCGTTGCGGCGCCGATTGCCGCAACCTGCTGCCGGCCGCCGAAAAACGGCAGCGGCCGAATACGAACATGCGACGGCGCGGCGCCATGGCGCTGCTCCCGGTTGTCCTTCTGGCGGCGTTCCTGGCAATCCCGATTTGGCAGAAGCGGGCCGCTGCCATCGCGCTGCTGGCACCGCTGGCCGAAGCCAAGGCAGCGGCCCAGGAAGCCGATGGCGCGCGCGATCGCCTGCGGCGACTGGTGGACGAGCACAACTTCCTGCACGACCGGAAGTGGGCTTCCCCGTCGACGCTGGTCGTTCTCCATGAGCTGAGCAAACTCCTGCCGGACGACACTTACGTCATGCAGCTGGAAATGGATGCGTCATCGGTCCAGATTCAGGGCGACACGGGGTCCGCCACAAGCCTGGTCGAAACGCTTGAGGCCTCGCCGGTGTTCAAGGACGTCGGATTCAAGTCCCAGCTGACCAAGCTGCAGGGGACGCCCTACGATCGCTTTCACCTTGCGGCGGTCTTCGAGGCGGCAGCGAGGCCGGCACGGCCGCAGGCCGCAGCGGAGGCGCCCGCCATGCCGCCCGCCACTGCATCCACCGCGCCACCAGCGTCCGGCCCGGCCAAACCGGAGGTCACGCCGTGACACCCCGTCTGACCTCGGCGCAAAGCCGCCTCCTGGCGGCCGCGCTGCTGCTGCTTGTCATCGCGCTGGTGGTCGCCGCGATCGGCGTGCCGACCCTGTTGCTGCACAAGCGCTACGACAACCACCTGGATGATTTTTCCGATCGCCTGCAGCGCTACCGTCGGGTGGCGGCGCTGCGACCGCAGATCGACGCGTCGATCGCCGAGGTCGAGGCGCGCATGGGTCGCCAGTTTTATCTGAAAGCGACCACACCCAGCTCTGCGGCGGCGGAGCTGCAGGCCCTGGTCACGCGAGTCATCGAGGCCAACAAGGGAAGGATCGTCACCAGCCAGGTGTTGCCGGTCAAGGATGAAGGAAAGGCGGGAGAACCGATCAAGGCGGCGATTTCCGTGCAGATGAACGCTTCGATCATCCAGCTGCTGATCATCCTGCATGCGCTGGAATCCAACCAACCCTACGTTTTTGTCGATCAACTGACGGTACGTGCCGGCCAGGGACGCGCCTACCGGCCGGTCCCGGGCGCGGAGCCCGACTACGTCGTGCAGCTCGCGGTCTCCGGCTTTGCACCGGCAGGAGCCGGCAAGCCATGAACGTCATTTCGACACCGGCGCGCGCCGGGACGGCATTCTGGCTGCTGTTGTGCATCGGCCTCGCCGCGGGCATTGGCCTGGAAACGGACTGGGGGACGCGATTCCAGTGGCAAACGGCGGACGTCCGCGTGGCGCCGGAAGCGTTTTCCAAACCCGTTCTGTCCGATCGATTTTCCCTGATGCATCCCGACCAGTACCTGGAGATCACCCTGCGCCCAATGTTCGTCGTCACCCGCCGCCCCGCCCCGCTTGCGCCGCAAACCGATACCTCGAAGCCGAGCATGCAAAAGGGGCAGTTCATCCTTTTGGGCACGACGATCGTTCCGGAGGGCAAGTTCGCTTTTCTCCGCGAGAAGGCCGGCAACAAGAGCCGGGTAGTGGCCGAGGGCAAGGAAATCAATGGCATCATGGTCAAGACGGTCCGTGCGGAACAGGTCGTACTGACGCAGGGCGATGACAGCGAGGTGTTGATGCTGCAAATGAACAAAGGCGGGCCGGCTGCGCCGGCACTGCCGCCAGGCGGCCGCGGGGCACCGTTGGTCCCGCAAATGGCGCAACCAGGAGTTCCGGCACAATGAGAACAGCTTCGGCATTTCTTTCGGTTTTGGACGACGCCATGAATACCTTTTCGACGGCCAGAATTGCGCGCCCGTGCGCGCTCTTGCTCGCGGTGGCCAGCGTGGCTGGCTGCGCCATCCTCGGCGCCGACGAAGCGCGCGATAGCGGCGGATCCGCGGCGCAAGTAACGGTGGCGCCGAAGCCGGCGCCGGACAAGCCGGCAGCGCCGTCGCCGGTCGCTGGCGAAGGCAGCGACAAGAAGCCGGAGAGCGCGCGCATCTTCCTGGGTAGTGGAACGATGGTGCGGACGCCCCCGCCCGAGCGGGTCGCCGCCGAGCCGGCGGATATCACGCTGAATTTCGAGGCGGCCGACGTCCGTGAAATCGCCAAGACGGTCCTCGCCGACATTTTCGGTGTGAGCTATATCGTCGACCCGAAGGTGCAGGGAACCATCAGCTTCCGCTCGGCACACCCCCTGCCGCGCAGCGCATTGCTTCCGACCCTCGAGACCGTGCTGCGCATGAACGGCATCGTTCTCGTCAAGGAGAACGGGATCTACAAGATCCTGCCGGCCGCCGCGGCACGCGGATCGCTCTCGCCGCGACTCGGCCGCACGCTTCCCGGATTCAATATCCTGGTCATGCCCCTGAAGTTTGTCGGCGCGCGCGAAATGGCGAAGATCCTCGAACCCTTTGCACCGGATGCGAGCGCGGTGAAGGCGGACGAGATGCGCAACCTGATGATTCTTTCGGGTACCCAAAACGAGATCCAGCACATGCTCGACACCATCGAGATGTTCGACGTCGATTGGCTGAGCGGCATGTCGGTCGGATTGTTTACCTTGCAAAACGCCGACGTAAAGACCCTCGACGCCGAACTGGGCAAGATCCTGGGCGACAAGGGGCAGAACCCGCTGGCCGGCATCGTCCGCCTGATCCCGATCGAACGCCTAAACGCTTTCGTCATCATCACGCCGCAGCCTCACTATCTGGAGCAGGCGAAGATCTGGCTGGAACGCCTGGATCGGGCCGGCGGAACCGGGGGCACCCGCCTTTTCGTGTATCAGGTGCAAAACGGCAAGGCCGAGCACCTGGCCGAGCTGCTGAACCAGACTTTTGGCGGTGGCAAGGGCCAGACCACGCGCAGCACAGGCCCCGCGGTGGCCCCCGGCCTGGCGCCAACCGACATCCGCTCCACCGGAAGCACCGGTACCGGTTCGAGCCTGGGTACGGGCATCAGCGGCATTACCGGGCTGTCGCTTGGGACAAGCATGGTGTCGGGAACCAGCACGGCGGCGGCGGCGCCGACCGCACCGCGCGCGGCCGCCCCGATAACCGGCACGACGCTGACGGTCGCTGGCGACAGCAGCGGTCCCGGCGGCGATGTGCGGATCGTTGCCGACACCAAGAACAACGCGCTCCTGATACTGACCAATGCCGCCGGCTACGAGAAGATCGAAGCGGCGCTGAAGAAGCTCGACACGGCGCCCCGCCAGGTGCTGATCGAGGTCACCATCGCCGAGGTCAGCCTGAAGGATGAACTCAAGTACGGCATCGAGTGGCTGTTCACGAACGGATCGCGGAGGAGCGGAAAGCTGGACCTCGGTGCCGCCGGCCTCAACAGTATCGTTCCCGGGTTTTCCTATGCCATCACTTCCGCCGCCGACGGATCGGTGAAGTCGGTACTGAACGCACTCGCGAGCGACAACAAGCTGAACATCCTATCGTCGCCGCACATCATGGTGGCCGACAACCAGACCGCGAAGATCCAGGTCGGTGACAGCGTGCCGATCGCCGGGCCGCAGACGGTGGCGGCGACCGGCGTGGTTGTCACCTCGGTACAGTACCTCGATACGGGCGTCATCCTTTCGGTGACGCCGAGCATCAACGCCGGCGGCCTGGTTAACCTGGACATCAATCAGGAGGTCAGCACGGCTTCGAGCACCACGACCTCCGGTTTGAACTCCCCCACCATCAGCAAGCGCTCGGCCAAGACCATCGTCACCGTTCAATCCGGCGATACCATGGTTCTGGGCGGGCTGATCTCGGAGAAGAGCACCAACGACAACACCGGCCTGCCATTCCTGTCGAGCATTCCGATTCTTGGCGGCCTCTTTGGCACCCAGTCGCGGGACAGATCGCGGACGGAGCTGATCGTCCTGATCACGCCGCGCGTGGCAACCAACGTCGGCCAGACGAAGCAGATCTCAGAGGAATTCCGCAGAAAGTTGAAGGAAGCCGGCGATCTGCTCGATTGCGGCACGAGCAACAGCCTCGGCTATACCTCGCGTGGCGGCTGGTGGTGCCTGCAGCCGAACCGCTTCGAGGGCAAGACCGACCGGCAGATGGACGAGAAGAAATAGCACAACAGCGCCCCCCGCCGGCCGGCAGCCGGCGGGGGTCCGCTTCAGAACACCCGCTCGCGCAGCAGGTCGAGCAGGTAGCGGCCGTAGCCGTTGTTCTTCATGGGCGCGGCGAGGGCTTCGAGCCGGGCGGCGTCGATGTAGCCCATGCGGTAGGCGATTTCCTCCGGGCAGGCGATCTTCAGACCCTGGCGCTTCTCGATGGTCTGGATAAACAGCGCGGCTTCCAGCAGGGAATCGTGCGTGCCGGTGTCGAGCCAGGCCATGCCGCGGCCCATCAGCTGCACGTCGAGCGTTCCCGCTTCGAGGTACACGCGGTTGAGGTCGGTGATTTCCAGCTCGCCGCGCGGCGAGGGCTTGATCGCGCGGGCGACGTCGACGACGCGGTTGTCGTAGAAGTAGAGGCCGGTGACGGCGTAGCGCGACTTCGGCCGGGCCGGCTTTTCCTCGATCGAAACGGCGCGGCCGGCGGCGTCGAACTCGACCACGCCGTAGCGCTCGGGGTCGTGCACCGGGTAGGCGAACACCGTCGCGCCGCGCGCCTTCGCCGCGACGCGCTGCATGTCGAGCGCCAGTTCGTGGCCGTGGAAGATGTTATCGCCGAGCACCAGCGCGGCGGGGCTGCCGCCGATGAAGGATTCGCCGATGAGGAAGGCCTGGGCGATGCCCTCGGGCGCCGGCTGCACGGCGTAGGAGAGGTTGATGCCCCAGGCGGCGCCGTCGCCGAGCAGCTGGGCGAAGCGCGGCGTGTCCTGCGGCGTGGAGATGACGAGGATGTCGCGGATGCCGGCGAGCATCAGGGTGCTCAGCGGGTAGTACACCATCGGCTTGTCGTAGATCGGCAGCAGCTGCTTCGACACCGTCTGCGTGACGGGGTAGAGCCGCGTGCCGGAACCGCCGGCGAGGATGATGCCCTTGCGCGCCGCACCGGCGGCGGCGTGTTTCTGCTGTGTCATGGCGTTTCCCGTTTTCCGTACTGCGTTTCGATCCATTCGCGATAGCGTCCGCTGGTGACGCTGTCGACCCAGTCGCGGTGCGCCAGGTACCAGGCGACGGTCTTGCGCATGCCGCTTGCGAAGCTCTCGAGCGGGCGCCAGCCGAGCTCGCGCTCGATCTTGCGCGCATCGATGGCATAGCGCCGGTCGTGGCCGGGGCGGTCCTTGACGTAGGTGACGAGCGCGGCATGCGGCTGCGCCGCCGGTGCCAGCTCGTCGAGCAGGGCGCACAGCGTGAACACGACATCGCGGTTGGTCATCTCGTTCCAGCCGCCGATGTTGTAGGTCTCGCCCGGCCGGCCGCCGGCCAGCACGGCGCGGATGGCGGCGCAGTGGTCGCCGACGTAGAGCCAGTCGCGCACGTTGAGGCCGTCGCCGTAGATCGGCAGCGGCTTGCCGTTCACGGCGTTGTGGATCATCAGCGGAATGAGCTTTTCCGGAAACTGGAACGGGCCGTAGTTGTTCGAGCAGTTGCTGGTCAGCACCGGCAGGCCGTAGGTGTGGTGCCAGGCGCGCACCAGGTGGTCGGAGGCGGCCTTGGAGGCCGAATACGGGCTGTTCGGCTCGAAGGGATGGGTTTCGCTGAAGGCCGCGTCGTCGGGGCCGAGCGAGCCGTATACCTCGTCGGTGGATACGTGCAGGAAGCGGAAGGCGGCGCGGCCCGCCGCGTCGAGCTGCGTCCAATGGCCGCGCGCCGCGTCGAGCAGGCGGAAGGTGCCGTTGATGTTGGTCTGGATGAAGTCTTCCGGCCCGTGGATCGAGCGGTCGACGTGGCTCTCGGCGGCGAAATGGACGATGGCGCGCGGCGCGTGGCGCGCCAGCAGCTCGGCCAGCAGGGCGCGGTCGTTGATGTCGCCGTGCACGAAGCGGTAGCGCGCATCGCCGGCAAGGCTGGCGAGGTTCTCCGGGTTGCCGGCGTAGGTGAGCTTGTCGAGGTTCAGCACCGGCTCGCCGGTTTCGCGCAGCCAGTCGATGATGAAGTTGGCGCCGATGAAGCCGGCGCCGCCGGTGACGAGGATCATGATGCGGCCTTCCCTTCCCTGTAATAACTGCGATACCAGTCGACGAAGGCCCGCACGCCGTCGGCCAGCGGCGTGCGCGGCGCGAAGCCGACCGCCGCCTTGATGTCGTCGATGTCGGCGTAGGTGGCTTCGACGTCGCCCGCCTGCATCGGCAGGAAATTCCGCTCGGCGCGGCGCCCAAGCGCCTGCTCCAGCGCCTCGATGTAGTCCATCAGGCCGACCGGCCGGTTGTTGCCGATGTTGTAGACGCGGAATGGCGCATCGCTGCTGGCCGGATCGGGCCGCAGCGGGTCGAAGGCCGGATCCGGCGCGGCCGGGCGGTCGAGCACGCGCAGCACGCCATCGGCGATGTCGTCGATGTAGGTGAAATCGCGCTGCATGCGGCCGTGGTTGAAAA
>CAZASE010000045.1:0-19941 GCA_964487715.1 uncultured Rhodocyclaceae bacterium
ACCGGCCGCCTGATGCCGGGCCGGCGCTGGTCGGAGGGCCTGCACCAGGCGGTCGAAGCAAAGGAAAGCGTGCCGATCCAGCATGAGAACCAGACGCTGGCCTCGATCACTTTCCAGAATTATTTCCGCATGTACGGCAAACTTTCCGGCATGACCGGCACGGCGGATACTGAGGCTTACGAGTTCCACCAGATCTATGGCCTCGAGACGGTGGTCATTCCGACCAACCAGCCGATGATTCGCGACGACCGCATGGACCAGGTCTACCGCACGGCGGCGGAAAAACATCGCGCTATCATTGCCGACATCCGCGACTGCCACCTGCGCGGGCAACCGGTGTTGGTCGGCACCACGTCAATCGAGAATTCCGAGCTGCTCTCCGCCATGCTGGAGAAGGAAAAGCTGCCGCACCAGGTGCTGAACGCCAAGCACCACGCCCGCGAGGCGCTGATCGTCGCCCAGGCCGGCCGGCCCGGCATGATCACCATCGCCACCAACATGGCCGGCCGCGGTACCGACATCGTGCTCGGTGGCAATGTCGAGAAGCAGGTCGACGCGCTGCTAGCCGAGGGCGCCCTGGCGGAAACCGAGCGGGAGGCCCGCAGCGCACAGCTGCGCGGCGAATGGCAGGCCCTGCATGGCCAGGTCGTCAAGGCCGGCGGCCTGCACATCATCGGCTCCGAGCGGCACGAATCCCGGCGCATCGACAACCAGCTGCGCGGCCGCTCCGGCCGTCAGGGCGATCCCGGCTCGTCCCGCTTCTATCTTTCGCTGGAGGACCCGCTGCTGCGCATCTTCGCCGGCGAGCGGCTCAATGCAATCATGGTGCGCCTGAAGATGCCCGAGGGGGAGGCCATCGAACACCCATTGGTGACGCGCTCGCTGGAATCGGCCCAGCGCAAGGTCGAACAGCGCAACTTCGATATCCGCAAACAGCTGCTGGAATACGACGACGTCGCCAACGACCAGCGCAAGGTGATCTACCAGCAGCGCAACGAACTGCTTGAAACGGACGAGATTGCCGAAACCATCACGGCGATGCGGCAGGGGGTGCTGCACGACGCGTTCCGCACCTACGTGCCAGCCGACAGCGTCGAGGAGCAATGGGACGTGGCCGGGCTGGAGGTGGCGCTGCAGGCGGAATACCAGCTGCAGTTGCCGCTCGGGGCATGGCTCAAGGGGGAACCAAACCTCAGCGACGACGATATCATTCGCCGCATTCTCGACGAGGCTGATCGCCTCTATGCCGCGAAGGTGGAAGAAGTCGGTGCGGAATCCTTCCACCACTTCGAGCGCAACATCATGCTGCAGAGCCTGGACACGCACTGGCGCGAACACCTGGCCGCGCTCGACCACCTGCGCCAGGGCATCCATCTGCGCGGTTACGCGCAAAAGAACCCCAAGCAGGAGTACAAGCGCGAAGCCTTCGAGCTGTTCGAAGGCCTGCTGCAGATGGTGCGCACGGAAGTGACCCGGTTGCTCATGACGGTGGAGATCCGCTCGCCCGAGCAGATCGCCGAGAGCGAGCCGCAGGCGGCCGTCGAGAACGTGCAGTTCCATCACGCCGATTTCGACGAGGCGCTCGGCGGCGCCGAGGCCGCGCCGCCGCCCGCCGCGCCGGTTCGCCACGCCCAGAAGGTCGGGCGCAACGATGCCTGCCCTTGCGGCTCGGGCAAGAAATACAAGCATTGCCACGGCAAGTTGAGCTGACACGGGGTGCCTGAACAGCCGGGATGGAAGCACAGCCGCCAAAGTCGGACGGGCTCACGGCCTGGATCCGGCGCGTCCGCGACGCGGAGATGCCGATCTTCGGCAGCACCACCGAGCAGGTTATTCGCCTCACCGCCGATGAAGGCACGTCGGTCGCGCGGCTTTCCGAGATTGCGCTGCACGACCCGGGCTTGACCACCAAGCTGCTGCGCATTGCCAACAGCGTCATTTTCAACACCTCCGGCCAACAGGTCGCTACCGTCACGCGTACCATCCTGCTGCTCGGTTTCAACACCGTCCGCGAGGTGGCGCTCACGGTCGCCCTGGTCGAAGGCTTTCTCAAGGGCGATCCGCGCCGGCACGTGTTGCACGAGGTCGCGCGCGCCTTCCACGCCGCGACGCAGGCACGCTGGATGGCGGGAAGGCGCCACGACGGTTCCCCCGAAGAAGTGTTCGTTGCCGCCCTGCTGTTCCGCTTCGGCGAGATTGCCTTCTGGTGTTTCGCCGGCGAGACCGGCGAAGCTCTTGAGGAAGCCCTGCGCGCCAACCCGCGGCGGCCCGGCGACGCGGAGCAGGCCGTGCTGGGTTTTCGCCTGCGCCAGTTGACGGCCGGCATCATGCGCGAGTGGCATGTCAGCCAGCTGCTGCAAAACACGCTTTCGGGGGGCTACGCGCGGAATTCGCGCGAGCGCGGCGTCGCCCTGGCGCAAAGGCTGGCCGAAGCAATGGAAGCCGGCTGGGGCTCCGATGAGCTGAATGCCCAGATTGCCGCGGTTGCGGATTTCCTGCAGCTGCCGCAGCGTCAGGTGGAAACGGCCGTTGCCGCAAATGCGCGGCTTGCCGCGCACGTCGCCGAGGATTTCGGCGCCAGCTTGGCGGTACCGCTGATTCCGGTGGCGCCGCCCGATCCGGAACCGCGAAACTAGAGCGCTTGCCGCAAGGAGCCGACATGGCCGTAAACCTCAACCCGCCGAATCCCGCAGCGCTGCACCCGATTGCCGGCGTGCGCCTCGGCATTGCCGAGGCCGGCATCCGCAAGGCCGGCCGGCGCGACCTGCTGCTCGTGTCGCTCGAACCCGGCGCGACCGTAGCCGGGGTGTTCACGCAGAACCGTTTCTGCGCCGCGCCAGTGCAGCTTTGCCGCGCACACCTTGCCGCTGGCGCAATTCGCGCCCTGGTGGTGAACACCGGCGTTGCCAACGCCGGCACCGGCGATGCCGGCTTGCGCGACGCGGAAGCCACTTGTGCGGCCGTTGCGCGAATGCTCGGCTGCCGCCCGCAGGCCGTGTTGCCGTTCTCCACCGGGGTCATCATGGAGCGGCTGCCGGTAGAACGCATCGAGGCGGGCCTGCCGGCCTGCATTGCCGATCTGCGCGCGGAGAATTGGGCTGCTGCCGCCGCCGCCATCATGACTACGGACACGCTGCCGAAAGCCGCCTCCCGCCAGGCCGTCGTCGGTGGCCGGACGGTGACGGTGACGGGGATCGCCAAGGGCGCCGGCATGATCCGGCCGAACATGGCCACCATGCTGGGCTTCATCGCTACCGACGCGGCCGTGGCCGGGCCGCTGCTGCAGCGCCTGGTCGGCGAAGCGGCGGACGCCTCGTTCAACAGCATCACGGTTGACGGAGATACATCGACCAATGATTCGTTCGTTCTGGTCGCCACCGGCAAGGCGGGCGGTGTGCCGCTTGCCGATGCGGCAGACGCCGGTTACGCGGCGCTGCGGGAGGCGGTGGCGATGGTGGCCGTTGAACTGGCACAGGCCATTGTGCGCGACGGCGAAGGCGCCACCAAATTCATTGCCATCCGGGTGGAGGGCGGGCGCGACGCGAACGAGTGCCGCGCGACGGGCTATGCCGTTGCCCATTCGCCCCTGGTGAAGACCGCCTTCTTTGCTTCGGATCCCAACCTCGGCCGCATCCTTGCCGCCATCGGCAACGCCGGCATTGCCGACCTCGACGTGGCAGGTACGCGCTTGTGGCTGGACGACGTGCTGGTATCCGAGAATGGCGGTCCGGCAAAAGGGTACCGCGAAGCCGACGGCGCGCGCGTGATGCAGCAGGCGGAGATTACGGTGCGAATCGACCTCGCTCGCGGTGCGGCACAGGCGACCGTGTGGACCTGCGATTTTTCTTACGACTACGTCAAGATCAACGCCGACTACCGGAGCTAAGCCCCGGCGCCCTAGTCGAACAGCGGATCGATTTCGACGCGGCGGTTCGGCGCCAGGCACTTGACGAGGGCGTCGCGCGCCATGGCGTCGGCGCACTTCACCAGCGGTTCGCTGTCACCCAGACCATAGGCTTCAAGGCGCAGGTTTCCATCGCGTGAAAGCAGGTACTTGCGCACGGCTTCCGCGCGCCGCGCCGAAAGCTCGCGGTTGGCATTGCGATCGCCCATGCGATCGGCATGGCCAGTGATCTTGTAGCGCGCCGCGGGCCGGCTGGCAAGTTGCTTCAGCGCCGAATCGAGCGCCTTCTTTCCGCCGGCTGACAGCTTGTCGTCGTTCGAGGCGAATAGCGTGCTGCCATCCAGCCGGATGGTCTGTAGGTTCGACGCGCCCTTGACGCTGTCCTTGCTGGCCTTGACTTCCGCCGCGGCCGGCAGGGAGAAGGCGGCAAGCAACAGCGCGACTGTGGCGCAATGGCGGGGCAGGAGACGGAACGTCATGGTGAATCCTCCGTGATGAAATTAGTGCGGACGGTACTCGATGAGTTCGACTGTGTCGCGTTCCGCCCCGGCGTAGATGAAATACGACTGGTTGGCTTCGGGCGCCGAAAACACCGCCTTGACGAAGCGCTTCGCTGCCGCCGCGTACCAGACGGTGACGGAAAACCGGCGCGGACCGGTGCCGGCGACCGGCTGCGAACCCTCCAGGACGATCTTCACCGCGTCAAAGCTGCCGGCCGGCACCGTCACCTGCTCGCGGCCAACCACCCGGCCGGCAAAATCGTCGCTATTCGGCAGCAGCGCTACTCCGCGCCAAGTCGTGCCCGGTTCCGCGCCGCCGAGTGCCTGCAGATACGGTGAAACCTCGCGAATGTCCACGCTGCCCTGCTGGCCCAGTACCGACAGCATCACCGGCTCGGCGCCGGACTCCTGCGTCTGGCGCTGGTCCTCGGCGCGAATCTCATCCTGCACGCCATCCTCGGTAATTCCGAGCGTGCGCACCGTGTAGCTTGCCGTCTTGCCGAGCAGCGTCTTGATCCGGTAGGTCCAGGTATCGCCGGCCACCGGTTGCGGGTGAGGCGACTTCCTCGCGGCGTTCTTGGCTGGCGCTGCCGCTGCGGCCATCCGTGGACCGCCACCGCCGGTGATTCCCGCCATGGGGAAGCTGGTTTCCATCAGCTCCACGACATCGCGCTCCGCCACGGCATAGATGAAATACGACTGGTTCGCTTCGGGCGCGGAATACACCGCCCGGACGAAGCGCTTTGCCGCCGCGGCATACCAGACGATCACCGAAAAACGGCGCGGGCCGGTGCCGGCGACCGGCTGCGACCCTTCCAGGACGATCTTTATTGCGTCGAAGGTGCCGGCCGGCACGGTGACCTGCTCATGGCCGACGACGCGTCCGGAAAAGTCGTCGCTGTCGGGGAGCAGCGCGATATCGCGCCACGTCGTGCCCGGCTCGGCGCCGCCCAGCAACTGCAGATAGGGTGAAACCTCGCGGATATCGACGCCGTCCTGCTGGCCGAGCACGGACAGCATGACCGGAACCGATCCGGACACCTGCGGGCGGCGCTGCTTCTGCGCGCGAAGCTCATCCTCCATCTTGCCTGTGCCAGCTGCAACCGCACGGGCGCTGTAAGTCGTGGTCTTGCCGTAGCGCGTGGTAACCCGGTAGGTCCAGGTATCCCCCGGTTCCGGACGCGCGCCGCCGCTCGTGGCGGCGACGGCCGCGGGTTGTGCAGGAGGCGGTCGCACCGCAGCCGCCGGAGCGGCCGCCACCGTCTTGGATGGCGCGGATGGCGCGGTCTTCGCCGGCCTGGTCTTCGTTTGGGCGATCTCCTTGCGCAGAGCGGCCTTGTCTTCCTCGAGTCGTTCGCGCTCCTGGCGCAGCTTCTCGCGCTCGGCGGCGAGCCGGTCGGACTCCATCCGCCCCTGCGTATCAGCTGCCGGCGCCGCCGGGCGCGCCGCCTGCTCGCGGGCGATCCGTTCAGCGGTCATGGTTGCGGCCCGCTCGGCAGCCTGACGCGCGGCCTGCTCGATCAGCTGGTCTTGCGATGCTTGCGTCTGGCGCGGCGCTTCGCGGAAGGCGAATTCGCCCTTCAGCGAGGAACTCTCCCACGGCACCTGCATTTCGCGCGTGTCCTTGGCGACCGCGACGCGCACCCGCTTGAACATCTGCTCGACGGCCAATCCCGGCGTCGTTATGTTGGCCAGCAGGTGCTTGGTGAACACGCCATTCTCGCCGCTGCCGTCCTGCGCCACCGATCCGGGCGCGGTGGCATAGGCAAGCAGCGTACCGATTGGCGCATCCATTTGCGCCAGGCCGGCATTGCTGGCGCGGAAGCGCCGCGCGAAGGGATTGTTGCGGCAGGCGTCGAGAATGACGACGTTGACCGCGCTCTTCGCCGACTCCATCTTGTCCAGCACCAGACCGACATCAATGGCGCTGTAAGGCACTTCGTCCTCGACCTGGACATCGGCATCCACGGGCACCAGGTAATTCCGACCGCGCACCTGGATGCCGTGGCCGGCGAAGTAGAAGACCGCCGCGGTACCGGGCGTCAGCCGCGCGCCGAACTGGCGGATCACTTCAGCCATGGCTTTCTGGTTGGCGTTTTCGCGGTGCGTGACGTCGAAGCCGAGATCCTTCAGCACCTTGGCGACGGCGCGCGCGTCGTTGCTTGGGTTCTTCAGTGGCGCGGTCGTGTAGTTGCTGTTGCCGATCACCAATGCCAGGCGGCGCAGGCTCTCCGGCGCGGCCTGTTGGGCCCGCGCCGGTTCCGTACCGGCGAGGAAAAGCACCAGCAGGCCGGCCAGGGCGGCAAATGCCGTACGCGACGTCGTCATTGTTCGGTGTCTCCCCCGGAAAGCGCCAGAGCGTGCTAAAGCGCCGATAATGATGCCACAATTGGCGCGGCGGCAGTGTGCGGAAGATCACGCCCGGCGCGGCCTCCGCGCGCTGCGCCACCGGTGCCCCCATGCAAGCAACCTCGATCTCTGCGAAGCTGAAATGGTACGCAATCGGCGTCCTGCTGCTGTTTGCCGCGCTGCAGTGGCATGCCGGCCTGTTCGAACCGGCCGACCTGCAACTGCTGGACGTCCAGTTCAATCTGCTGCGCCGCCACTTTCCGGCTTCGGCGCCGGACGTCGTGGTGGTCGGCATCGATGACGCGACGGTCGCGCGGACGCCGGAGCCAATGGCGCTGTGGCATCCGCACCTGGGCAAGGCGATTGCCGGCATCGCCCGCGCCCGGCCGCTGGCGCTGGGCGTCGATGTCATCCTGCCCGACCGCTCCTACGATTCCCTGGTGACGGGCTACGACCGGCAGTTGCTGAAGGGCATCATCGAGGCACGCCGCCATGCGCCGACCGTCTTCGGCCTGACCATCGGGCCGTCCGGCAAACCGCGGCGTGTCTATCCGCCTTTTCTCTCGGCGGCGGGGCCCGACGGATCCGGCTATGCCCTGTGGAAACTGGACCCGGACGGTTCGGTGCGCCGCTTCGACGAGAATTTCGATGACCATTTCGTGCCGACCCTGTCGGGGCAGCTGGCGCGGGCAATGAAGATCGAGCCGGGCAGCGGCATCATCGACTTTAGCCGCGGGCCCGCGTTTACGTTTACGGCGCTCCACACGGTGCTGGAAATGATCGACGCCGGCGATCAAGACAGCCTGTCGCGCGCGTTCGCCGGCAAACCGGTGCTCATCGGCAGCGTCGCGCTGTTCGAGGATCTCCAAATGCAGCCCGTCGAGCTGGCCGCATGGGATCCCGGCAATCGGCGTGTGCCCGGCGTGCTCGTCCACGCCCAGGTCCTGCGCTCGATCCTCGGCGGGACGCTGATCCAGCCGGTCCCGCGCGGCCTGGTCCTGCTCGTCACGCTGGTCGCAGCGGCTTTCTGGCTGGTGCCGTTGCGGCCACTACAGGCGCTCGCCTGGGTGATTGGCATCGGCACGGCGGGCTTCGCCGGCGCGATGCTGGCGCAACGCGCCGGCCACTACTTTCCGCTGGCCGGCGTCATGGCCACCGGAGCCACCGCCCTGCTCGGCCGTACGCTGGCCGAGCAGGCGGCCAACGCCGTCGAGCGCCTGCGCCTGAGGCGCGCGTTCGGTGCCTACGTCAGCCCGCACATCATGGAGGAGATCGTCGGCGGGCGACTCTCCGGCAGCCTGGGCGGCGACCGGCGCAGCCTGTGCGTTCTGTTCGCCGACATCCGCGACTTCACCACCCGCAGCGAGACGCTGCCGCCGGAAGCGGTGATCGCCCTGCTGAACCGCTATTTCGAGGAAGTGACGGGCGCCATTCACCGCCATGACGGCACTGTCGACAAGTTCATCGGCGACGGCATCATGGCGTTCTTCGGCGCGCCCAAGATTCTCGCCAATCCGAGTGCTGCGGCCGTCGCGGCGGCGCAGGAAATGATCGCGCGGCTCGACGAACTCAACCGGAACCTGCAGTCGGAGGGACTGGCACCGATCCGCATCGGCATCGGCCTGCATGCGGGCGACGCGGTGGTCGGCCATGTCGGCTCGGCGGCGCGGCACGAATACACGGCGATTGGCGACACGGTGAACCTTGCCTCGCGCATCGAGGGCCTGACCAAGGAGGCCGGCTATCCTCTGGTATGCTCCGAAACCGTCGTAAAGGCGCTTGATTCCGCCGCCGGATTCGTTAATCTTGGCGCCAGGCCGGTCAAGGGGCATACGCCCGTCATCGTTTGCGGCTGGCCCGCGCCATAGCCGTTGAAAGGGGATCTCATGTTGAAGCTGCTGAGAGGACTGGTTGTGCTGGCGGGATTGCTGGGCGCTCTGCTGCCGGCGACCGCACCCGCCCAGCCGGCGCGCAACGCCCCGGTTGCCATGGTGACCGACCTGGAGGGCCCGGCATCGCTGATCGGCGAGAAACGCAGCCTGGCGATTCTCGAAGACCTGTCCCTCGACCAGCGCATCGAGCTCGGCAAGGGGGCTCGCATGGTGCTGGTGTTCCTCAAGTCGGGCGACGAATACGCCTTCAAGGGACCGGCGCTGGTCCTGGTTCGGCAGGCGCAGGCCGATGCGGTTTCTGGCGCGAAGCCGGAAAAGCGCAGCACCCTTTTCGGCGGTTCGGGCCGCGAGATCCGCATCAGTCCGATTGGCGTCAATCAGGGCGCCGTACTGATGCGCAGCATGCCTGGCGAACCGCGCCTGAGCCTGCTCTCGCTTTCCGAGACGATCACCCTGGATTCATGGCCGGAGTTCCGCTGGCGCGGCATCCAGGCCGGCACCCTCGGCCGCCTGCAGCTGTTCGACGACAAGGGCCGCCAGATTCTTGAGCGCGAGGTTTCCGGCGACGCCATGACGCTTCCCGGCGACGTCCGCCTGAAATCAGGCATTCGCTACCGCTGGATCGTGGCCGGCAAGGGTCCGGGCGGGCAGGCGGTCAGCGGCGCCGCGCATTTCTCCTTCGCCAGCCTCGATCTGCGCTCGGAAGCCGAGCGACTGCGGCCGGGAACCGGGGCGACGCTCTCCGAACAGGTCATCTACGCGGCGTGGCTTGAGCAGAAGGAATTGCACGACGAGGCGCGCAAGTACTGGCGCATGGCGGCCTCGGAACGTCCGAACGACAGCCGGCTGCGGGAGCTGGCCGGCCCGTTCTAGGGCCTGTTCTCATTTATTCCGCCGGTGCGAACGGGTCTTTCCGGGCGTCCCCCAAGGGGATTTCCTTCGGGGCACAGGGCAAGGCGCCGCGCTGCGGTTTCAGTGAAGGACGCGCGGTATTGCCAGTGCGAATTCGGCGATCGGCACCTCGAACGCGGTTCCGTCCTCCGCCACCATCTGGTAGCTGCCGCGCATGGTGCCGACCGCCGTGGTCAATGCACAACCGCTGGTGTACTCGAAACGCTCGTCCGGCTTGAGCAGGGGCTGATGGCCGACCACGCCGAGGCCGCGCACCTCCTGCACGTGGGACTCGGCATCGGTAATGATCCAGTGGCGTGAAATCAACTGGGCCGGAACGTTGCCGGTGTTGCGGATGGTGATGGTGTAGGCGAAGATGTAGCGGCCGCTTTCCGGTTCGGACTGATCCGCCAGATACTGCGTTTCGGTCGTTACGCTGATCTCGTATTTCTTGCTTTCCGCCATCCCGGCATTTGATCGCAATTCGCCGCACCATGCAAGAAAGCCGCTTATGGTTGCCATAATTTCCTTTTGCGGCGGCGGCGAAGAAAAGCGTTTAGAATCGGCCGCTCATTCAGGCAACCGCCGGAAAACACCATGATCCATCGCATTGCGCCGAGCCTGCTTTCAGCCAATTTTGCCCGCCTGGGCGACGAGGTGAATGACGTCATCGCCGCCGGCGCCGACTGGATCCATTTCGACGTGATGGACAACCATTACGTGCCGAATCTGACCATCGGTCCGCTGGTGTGCGAGGCCATCCGGCCGCTGACGACGGCACCCATCGACGTGCACCTGATGGTCAAGCCGGTCGATCGCATCATTCCCGATTTTGCCCGGGCCGGCGCCAATATCATCACTTTCCATCCCGAGGCATCGGAGCATATCGACCGCTCACTCGCGCTGATTCGCGAATGCGGCTGCAAGGCTGGGCTGGTATTCAATCCGGCCACGCCGCTGGCGTATCTGGATCACGTCATGGACAAGCTCGACGTCATCCTGCTGATGTCGGTCAACCCGGGTTTCGGCGGCCAGAAGTTCATTCCTTCCACGCTGGAAAAGTTGCGCCAGGTGCGCTGCCGGATCGACGCCTGGAAGGCGCAGACCGGCGCCGAGGTACTGCTCGAGGTCGATGGCGGTGTCAAGGTCGACAACATCGCCGAGATCGCGCGCGCCGGCGCCGACACCTTTGTCGCCGGTTCCGCGGTGTTCGGCGCCGCCCGACCGACCGACCCCCATCGCTACGATGGCGTCATCGGCGCGTTGCGCGCCGAACTGGCGCGGGCGTAGTGCCGCTGCCGGCCAAAGCCGTCCTGCTGGACCTGGACGGCACGCTGCTCGATACCGTTCCCGATCTTGCCGATGCGGCCAATGCCATGCTGGCCGAACTCGGCCGGATGCCGCTGGCCGTCACTGCCGTGCGCAATTACGTCGGCAGGGGCATCGCCAACCTGGTCGGCCGCTGTCTGGGTTACGCCGGTGAATCGGATGCTGCCGACGCCCGGGCCGCGCTGGCGGTGTTCGAACGCCATTACACGGCCTCGAACGGTCACCGTACGCGCGTTTACGCCGGTGTCGTCGAGGGCCTGCGAGCGGCCCGCAGCGCCGGTATCCGGCGCGCCTGCATCACCAACAAGGCGGCGGCGTTCACCGCGCCGCTGCTGGTACGGACCGGGCTCGCCGAGTATCTCGAACTGGTGCTGAGCGGCGATACCCTTGCGGAAAAAAAGCCGCATCCGCTGCCTTTCCTTCATGCCTGCGCGCAGTTCGGCGTCGCGCCGTCGGAGGTCCTGGTGATCGGCGATTCGCGCAACGACGTTGCCGCCGCGCGCGCAGCGGGATGTCCCGTCGTGTGCGTGCCCTACGGCTATAGCGAAGGCGAGGATGTGCATCAATTGGGCGCCGATGCTATAGTGGCGACCGTTGAAGAGGCGATTCTGCGCTTCGCGATCGGACGAAAACCATCTTGATTCCGGGCAATCTGAAAAACGTGAGGAAGTACGCCGTCGGCGGGGAGGCTTGGCCCTGGCGACCCTGGCACGCCTGTTCCTGAGGTGCCGGCGCGGGTTCGTCCCGCGTGCAGTTATTTCCCGTTTTTCAGTCTGTTCGCGGAGTCATGATGACCGAATCCGATTTCAACCGCCTGGCGGCCCAGGGTTACAACCGCATCCCGGTGACCCTGGAAACCTTCGCCGACCTCGATACCCCGCTTTCCATCTACCTCAAGCTGGCTGACCGCGGCTACAGCTATCTGCTCGAATCCGTGCAGGGCGGCGAGCGCTTTGGCCGCTACTCCTTCATCGGGCTGTCGGCCCCCACCCGGCTGGTTGCGTTCGGTCGCCAGGTCATGGTGCTAACCGGCAACCGCATTGCCGAGCGCCGCGATGATTGCGACCCGCTCGAGTTCGTGGCCGAGTACATGGCGCGGTTCCGGCTTGCCCCGCGCGAGGATTTGCCGCGCTTCTGCGGCGGCCTGGTCGGCTGCTTCGGCTACGACACCGTGCGCCACATCGAGCCGCGGCTGGCGCGCGGCGGCAAGGCCGACGACATCGGCACGCCGGATATCCTGCTCCTGCTGTCCGAGGAGATCGCCGTGGTCGACAATCTTTCCGGCAAGCTGACGCTGGTCGTCTACGCGGAACCGGGCGTACCCGGCGCATGGAAGCGCGCGCGCCAGCGCCTCAAGGAGCTGCTTGCCCGTTTGCGCGAGCCGGTCGCGATTCCCGAGGAACAGGCCGCTGCGCCGGCGGAGGCGAGTTCCGGTTTCGGCGAAGCCGCGTTCATGCAAGCGGTGGCGCGCGCCAAGCAGTACATCGTCAATGGCGACGTCATGCAGGTGGTGGTGTCGCAGCGCATGTCCAAGCCGTTCGCCGCCAGTCCGCTGGCGCTTTACCGCGCGCTGCGCACGCTGAACCCCTCGCCCTACATGTTCTATTTCGATTTCGAGGACTTCCACGTCGTTGGCGCCTCGCCCGAGATACTCGTCCGGCTGGAGGACGGCAATGTCACGCTGCGCCCCATTGCCGGCACGCGCCGGCGCGGACGGACGGCGGAAGAGGATGCCGCGCTGGCCGCCGAATTGCTTGCCGACGAGAAGGAGCGCGCCGAGCATCTGATGCTGCTCGACCTGGGCCGCAATGATGTCGGGCGGGTGGCGCAGACCGGTTCCGTGCGCGTCACCGAACAGTTCGTCATTGAGCGCTATTCGCACGTAATGCATATCGTCTCCAATGTTGAAGGCCGCCTCAAGCCGGGTCTCGACGCGCTGGCCGTGCTGCGCGCGACCTTTCCCGCCGGCACGGTGTCCGGCGCACCCAAGGTGCGGGCAATGGAGATCATCGACGAGCTGGAACCGGTCAAGCGCGGCATATATGCCGGCGCGGTCGGCTACCTGGGCTTTCACGGCGACATGGACCTGGCCATCGCCATCCGTACCGCCGTCGTCAAGGATGGCATGCTGCACGTGCAGGCCGGAGCCGGCATCGTCGCCGACTCCGATCCGGCATCGGAATGGCAGGAGACGCAGAGCAAGGCGCGCGCCCAGCTGCGGGCCGCCGAAATGGCCGAGCGCGGCCTCGACACGCGTTTCGAGTGAGGGCGCCATGCTGCTGATGATCGACAACTACGATTCCTTTACCTACAACCTCGTCCAGTATTTCGGCGAACTCGGCGAGGACGTCCATGTCTTTCGCAATGACGAGATTTCCGTGGCAGACATCGAACGGCTGGCACCGGCGCGCATTGTCGTTTCGCCCGGGCCCTGCTCGCCGGCCGAGGCCGGCATCTCGGTTGCGGCGATCCGCGCCTTCGGCGGGAAGATTCCGCTGCTCGGCGTGTGCCTGGGCCACCAGAGCATCGGCGCCGCCTTCGGCGGCCGCATCGTCCATGCCCGGCAACTGATGCACGGCAAGACCTCGGCCGTGCATCACGACGGCAGCGGCGTCTTTCGCGGATTGCCCGAGCCATTCACGGCGACGCGCTATCACTCCCTTGCCATCGAGCGCGGCAGTCTGCCGGCGTGCCTCGAAGTCACGGCGTGGGCCGACGACGGCGAGATCATGGGAGTGCGCCACCGCGAATTCGCCATCCAGGGCGTGCAGTTCCATCCGGAGTCCATCCGCACCGAGCATGGCCACCGGCTGCTGATGAATTTCTTGAGTTGAGGAGTTGACATGATCACACCCCAGGAAGCCCTGCAACGCACGATCGAGCATCGCGAGATCTTCCACGACGAGATGCTGCACCTGATGCGACAGATCATGGGTGGCGAGATATCGCCGCTGATGGTTGCCGCCATTCTGACCGGCTTGCGCGTCAAGAAGGAAACCATCGGCGAGATCTCCGCCGCGGCTCGCGTCATGCGCGAGCTGTGTGCCCGCGTCGATGCGCCGGCCGCGCCGAATTTCGTCGACATCGTCGGCACCGGCGGTGATGGTGCACAGACCTTCAATATCTCGACCGCTGCGATGTTTGTCGCGGCAGCGGCGGGCGCCCACGTTGCCAAGCACGGCAACCGCGGCGTTTCATCCAAGTCCGGCAGTGCCGACGTGCTCGAGTCGCTCGGCGCGCACATCCTGCTGTCGCCGGCACAGGTTGCCGATTGCATCGCCGCAACGGGAATCGGTTTCATGTTTGCGCCGAACCACCATCCGGCGATGAAGAACGTCGCGGCCACCCGGCGCGAGATGGGCGTGCGCACCATCTTCAACATCCTCGGGCCGCTGACCAACCCAGCCGGCGCGCCGAACACCCTCATGGGCGTGTTCCACCCCGACCTGGTCGGCATCCAGGTGCGCGTCATGCGCGAACTCGGGGCGAACCATGTGCTGGTCGTCTGGGGCAAAGACGGCATGGACGAGATTTCGCTTGGTGCGGCGACGATGGTCGGCGAGCTGAAAAACGGCGAGATTCGCGAGTACGAAATCCATCCCGAGGACTATGGCCTTCAGATGGTTTCGAACCGCGGGCTGCGCGTTGGCGACGCGGCCGAGTCGCGGCAGATGGTGATCGAGGCGCTGTCGAACCGGCCCGGCACGCCGCGCGAGATCGTCACCCTCAACGCCGGCGCCGCCCTGTACGCAGCCGACCTGGCGGCAACGGTGGCGGACGGCATCGCGCGTGCGCGGGAGGCGATCGCCAGCGGCGCGGCCGAGCGAAAACTGCACGATTTCGTCGCCTTCACGCAGACCTGCAAATGAGCGACATCCTGAGCAAGATCCTCGCGGCAAAGCGCGAAGAAGTGGCTGCCGCCCGGGGCGGTAGGCCGCTCGCCGCCGTGCGTGCCGACGCCGCGGCGATGGCTGCGCCGCGCGATTTTGTCGGCGCCCTTCGCGCCCGGATTGCTGCCGGCGAGCCCGCCGTGATCGCCGAGATCAAACGCGCCAGCCCGTCGAAGGGTGTGCTGCGGCAGGATTTCCACCCGGCGCAGATCGCGCGCAGCTACGAAGCGCACGGCGCTGCCTGCCTATCGGTGCTGACCGATCGTGAATTCTTCCAGGGCGCGCCGGAATACCTGGTCGACGCGCGCGCTGCCTGCAGTTTGCCGGTGCTGCGCAAGGACTTCATCGTCGATGCCTATCAGGTCTACGAGGCACGGGCGATGGGCGCCGATTGCATCCTCCTCATCGTTGCGGCGCTGGCGTTGCCGCAACTGCGCGAGTATGAATCCCTCGCCCAGGCGCTTGGCATGGGCGTTCTGGTCGAAGTGCACAATGCCGACGAACTGATGCTCGCCCTGAGACTGGAAACCCCGCTGATCGGCATCAACAACCGCAATCTGCGCACCTTTGACGTAGCGCTGGAGACGACGATCGATCTGTTGCCGCAGCTGCCGCCCGGCCGCATTGCCGTCACGGAATCCGGCATTCTGGCGCCGCAGGACGTCGCCCGCCTGCGCGAGCAAGGCGTCAACGCGTTCCTCGTCGGCGAGGCGTTCATGCGGGCCGAGGTGCCGGGGCTCGCGCTTGAAGCGCTTTTCGGTGCGTCATGACCGGGCAGGGCGATCCGGCGGCGAATGCCTGCGAGCCTCTCTTGAGATCTCGCGCCGATGGCGAAGTGGAAGGGACGAGGCAGCTGCCGTTTCGCCTTCGCGAGGGCATGCCGCGAGCTATTGCCTGGCCAAATGTGTCTTGAAACCCAGTTTGTCAGGCATGTGTTGCAACACACTGTTTTTAAACGACAAAAAAGCCATCGCGGATCTTTTGCCTGTTGCAGAAATACAACAAAGCATTTCCCCAATCAATCAAAAACTCGATTTCTCCTTGAGCCCTCCCTTGCCGTTTTGGGACAATCGCCCCTGACTTCTCAGATTCAGATTCGAGAAGCAAGGCGGGTGGAATGTTGTGGCGAGCCACGTGGCGCCATAGCAAACCTCCAAAGTTCAAATCGAAAAGGAGACTTTTCAATGCAGAAGAAAATCATCGCTGCTGCGGTTGCCGGCCTGTTGGCCGTCCCGGCGTTCGCGCAGAGCAACGTTACGATCTCCGGTCTTGTCAAGGCAGGCTGGGAACAATACAAACTGTCCGGCGCGACCGGCGGCGGCTGGGATTACAGCAACGAAAACCGCGTGTCGGATCAGTCCTCGCGCGTCATCATCAGCGCGACGGAAGACCTCGGTGGCGGCCTGAAGGCCTGGTTCCAGGTTGACTCGCGTTATGCCAACGACACCGGCGGCGGCACGCTGGGCAGCGGCAACACCGGCGTTGGCCTGATGGGCAACTGGGGCAAGTTCACCATCGGTCGTTGGGACCTGCACTACGGCGAGAACGGCGGCCTCGAGTCGAACCGTGCCGGTTCGCTGCAGACCTATCTGACCCCCGGCATCATGTCGCAGGTCAACGGCGCGACGGTTGCCAACGGCACCCGCACCAACAACGTCCTGATGTATGACACCCCGAACTGGAACGGCTTCACCGGCCGCCTGGCCTGGGTCGCTGCCGGCCCGAGCGGTGGGGAAGGTTCCGGCGCCCGCGCCACCGGCGTGCAGGATCCTGGCGGTGGCAAGGCCTGGACCATGGCCGCGCGCTATGCCGCCGGCCCGTGGGCTGCCGGTCTGAGCTACTGGAACAACGATGCCGAGAACAAGGGCGCCACTGGCGACCAGCGCGGCACCCGCGCCTGGTTCGGCTACAACGCCCCGATGGGCCTGAAAATCGGCCTCGTCTGGGATCGCTCGAAGATCTCCTCCGGTCCCGTCACCAGCGAAGTGTGGTCCTCGCGTTCCGCCTGGCTGTTGCCGGTTAGCTACTCCTTTGGCCCGCACGCGGTTTATTTCGCCTACGCCAAGGCGGGTAACCTGAGCGGCTCCGCGGTGCCTGCCGGTACCGATGCCAAGGGCAAGGCCTGGTCGCTCGGCTATGACTACGCGTTCTCCAAGCGTACCTCGGCCGGTGTGTACTACACCAAGCTGACCAACAACACGGCCGGCAGCTACGACATGTTCGGTCTGGGCGCCAGCGGTGCAACCGCCACGATCGCGGGCGAAGACGCCAAGCAGCTGTACATCGGCATGGCACACTCGTTCTAACCTGACGCAAGTCGAGTTAAACGCTCAATCGGGCGCCCTAGGGCGCCCGATTTTTTTTTGCGCCCGGCAGGGCGCAGCTGCTCGGAGGTGAAAGTCCTCCACGGGTCCGGCAGCGGGAAGACTTGGTTGAACGGCAAGGGGGTCGCGGGCAACTGCGAATCTGGAGAAAGCCGAAGGCAAAGCGCTGGCCAGAGGAACCGGAAGCGGAAGGGGATACGGGCACCCGGCATCCCGTTCGGCCTTTCAACCAACGCGGGCCGTGGTGGAACAGTGGCGCGAGCCACCTGAACGACGCCACCCCAGCCCTACCTGGACTGCCTGGGTCTGGTGTCGCTGCCCGATACCTTGCCACGGCTCCAGTGCCCTTCACGCACCGCCGTATGCCAAACCGCGCGGACGGCGGTGTGAGGGGGTAACGAGGTAACCCGGTGCCTGATCGATCCTGGCGGAATCGGATCCTGCCGGATCAGAGCAGGACGAGATTGTCGCGATGGATCAGTTCGGGCTCGTCGACATAACCGAGGATCGCCTCGATTTCGTGGCTGGAATGCCGTGCGATGCGTTGTGCCTCGGCACTTGAGTAGTTGACCAGGCCGCGCGCTATCTCGCGCCCGTCGGCGGTACGGCAGGCGACGATGGCGCCGCGTTCGAATTCCCCGTCGACGGCATCGACACCGACAGGCAGGAGGCTCTTCCCCGCACCCAATGCCGCGACCGCACCGGCATCAAGGATCAGGCTTCCGGCAAGCTGCAGGTGGTCCGCCAGCCACTGTTTGCGCGCCGCCAGCGGTGTCGCGCCGGCATGCAGCAGCGTACCCAACACCTCGCCGGCCGCCAGTCGCAACAGCACATCGGTTTCGTGGCCGCTGGCAATGAGTGTGTCGGCGCCGCTGCGCGCTGCACGCTGCGCAGCGCGAACCTTGGTGATCATGCCGCCGCGGGCGATGCTGGAGCCGGCGCCGCCGGCCATGGCTTCCAGCGCCGGATCGTCGGCGCGGTGCGCCGCTATCAGCTGCGCGGCCGGGTCCTTGCGCGGGTCGGCGGTATACAGGCCGGACTGGTCGGTCAGGATCAGCAGTGCATCTGCCTCGATCAGATTGGCGACCAGCGCGCCAAGGGTGTCGTTGTCGCCGAACTTGATCTCGTCGGTGACGACGGTATCGTTCTCGTTGATGATCGGAATGACGCCAAGTTCGAGCAGGGTGATCAGTGTGGAGCGGGCATTCAGGTAGCGCAGCCGGTCGGCAAGGTCTTCGTGGGTCAACAGGATCTGCGCGGTCTTCAGTCCGAACTGCGAGAATCCGGTCTCATAGGCTTGCGCCAGCCCCATCTGCCCGACTGCCGCCGCCGCCTGCAGTTCATGCATGGCATGCGGGCGGGTGTGCCAGCCGAGCCGCTGCATGCCGGCGGCGATGGCGCCGCTGGAAACGAGCAGCACCTCCAGCCCGCGCGCGCGCAGCAGCGCGATCTGCCGCGCCCACTCCGCCAAACGTTCTGCCGCCAGGCCAGCGCCGTTGTTGGTGACAAGCGCGCTACCGACCTTGATGACAAGGCGGCGTGCCTGGCTAATCTTCGGTCTCATCCGGTCGGGTGTCCTGTTGCCGCGGTTTAAGCTGGTCGAGGTACGCCATGATAGCGAAAGTCAGTTCGCGGCAGCCGCTGCCGCTGAGGGCGGCAACGACGAAATGCCGGTCCGCCGCGCCGTAGCCCGTTACCAGATCGGCGACGCGCGCCTCGCGCTCCGCCTCCGGCACCAGGTCGATCTTGTTGAGCACCAGCCAGCGCGGCTTGTCATACAGCGCGGGATCATATTTCCTCAGTTCGTCGAGGATGGCGCGTGCATCACGCAGCGGGTCGGCGGCCGGATCGAAGGGCGCGATGTCCACGATATGCAACAGCAGCTTCGTGCGCCCGAGATGGCGCAGGAACTGGTGGCCAAGGCCGGCACCGTCTGCCGCACCCTCGATCAGCCCGGGAATGTCGGCGATGACGAAGCTGCGATCCGTACCAACGCGCACGACGCCAAGGTTCGGGTGCAGGGTCGTGAAGGGGTAGTCGGCGACCTTCGGGCGCGCCGCCGACACCGCGCGTATGAAGGTCGACTTGCCGGCGTTGGGCAGGCCAAGCAGCCCGACGTCGGCAATGACTTTCAGTTCGAGTTTCAACTCGCGCCGCTCGCCGGGTTGGCCGGGCGTACATTGGCGCGGCGCGCGATTGATGCTCGATTTGAAGTGAATGTTGCCGAGGCCGCCGTCGCCACCGCGGGCGAGCAGTGCCTTCTTGCCGTCGCGGTCGAGATCGGCCAGCGCTTCGCCGGTCTCGAGATCGCTGATGATGGTGCCGACCGGCACGCGCAGCACCCTGTCTTCGCCGCCGCGCCCGTAGCATTCTGCGCGCATGCCGTTCTCACCGCGTTCGGCACGAATGATGCGCGTGTAGCGGAAGTCGATCAGCGTGTTCAGGTCGCTGTCGGCAACCATCCAGATACTGCCGCCGCGACCGCCGTCACCGCCTGACGGGCCGCCTTTGGGCACGTACTTCTCGCGCCGAAAGGTCGCCGCACCATTGCCGCCGTCGCCGGCAATGACCTCGATCCTGGCTTCGTCGAAAAATTTCATGGAGTGCAAACAAAAAGCCCTGCCGTCGCGGCAGGGCTTCTTGTCGCGGCGACCGGGGTGCTCAGGCCGCCGGAACGATGCTCACCATCTTGTGCTTTTCCGCGCCCCTGACGGCGAACTCCACCGTGCCGGTGACCTTGGCGAAGAGCGTGTGGTCGCGCCCCATCCCCACATTGTCGCCGGCGTGGAATTGGGTGCCGCGCTGGCGCACGATGATGCTGCCGGCGTTGATGAGTTGGCCGCCGTAGCGCTTCACGCCGAG
>CAZASE010000046.1:0-19793 GCA_964487715.1 uncultured Rhodocyclaceae bacterium
AGGCCTGGTCGGCCATGTCCTGCGTCAGCTTCTCCATCATGTAGCTGCCGGCCCAGGGGTCGACCACATTGGTGATGTGCGTCTCTTCCTGGATGATGAGCTGGGTGTTGCGCGCGATGCGCGCCGAGAAGTCGGTCGGCAGGGCGATGGCCTCGTCGAGCGAGTTGGTGTGCAGCGACTGCGTGCCGCCGAACACCGCCGCCATCGCCTCGATGGCGGTGCGCACGACGTTGTTGTAGGGGTCCTGCTCGGTGAGCGACCAGCCGGAGGTCTGGCAGTGGGTGCGCAGCATCATCGACTTGGCGCTCTTCGGCTTGAATTCTTTCATGATGCGCCACCAGAGCAGGCGCGCCGCGCGCAGCTTCGCGACCTCCAGGTAGAAGTTCATGCCGATGGCGAAGAAGAACGACAGCCGCCCGGCGAAGGCGTCCACATCCATGCCCTTGGCGATGGCCGTCTTCACGTACTCCTCGCCGTCGGCCAGCGTGAAGGCGAGTTCCAGCGCCTGCGTCGCCCCCGCCTCCTGCATGTGGTAGCCGGAAATCGAGATCGAGTTGAATTTCGGCATGTGCGTCGCCGTGTACTCGATGATGTCGGCGATGATGCGCATCGATGGCGCCGGCGGATAGATGTAGGTGTTGCGGACCATGAACTCCTTGAGGATGTCGTTCTGGATGGTGCCGGAGAGCTTCTCCTGCGCCACGCCCTGCTCCTCGGCGGCGACGATGTAGCCGGCCAGCACCGGCAGCACGGCACCGTTCATGGTCATGGAGACGGAAATCTTGTCGAGCGGAATGGCGTCGAAGAGGATCTTCATGTCCTCGACCGAATCGATCGCCACGCCGGCCTTGCCGACGTCGCCGGTGACGCGCGGGTGGTCGGAGTCGTAGCCGCGGTGGGTGGCCAGATCGAAGGCCACCGAGACGCCCTGTCCGCCGCCGGCCAGCGCGCGCTTGTAGAAGGCGTTGGATTCCTCGGCGGTGGAGAAGCCGGCGTACTGGCGGATGGTCCACGGCCGCACGGCGTACATGGTGGCCTGCGGCCCGCGCAGGAAGGGCTCCAGCCCGGGCAAAGTGTCGGCGTGAGGCAGGCCCTCGGTGTCGCGCTTCGTATACAGCGGCTTGACGGCGATGCCCTCGGGCGTGTTCCAGGTCAGTGCGGAAACGTCGCCCGCCGGCGCCGATTTGGCGGCGGCCTTTTCCCAGGCGGCGAGATCGGCGGAAGTGAACATCTTGTCGGTCATGGCGGTACCTCTTGACATCCGGTGGGCTTGATAATACTGTATCCATAATTATGAATGCAAGTATTGCCTTGGCTATCATCGGGACGACAATCTGATGAGCCCGTCCAGTATTTCACAGCCGGCTCTCTATCAGGAAGTCGCCGAGCGCCTGCGCCAGCGCATCTTTTCCCATGAGCTGCCGCCGGGCGCCTGGGTGGACGAACAGCTGCTGGCCGAGCAGTACGGCATCAGCCGCACACCGCTGCGCGAGGCGCTGAAAGTTCTGGCCTCGGAAGGGCTGGTGACACTGAAGCCGCGCCGGGGCTGCTATGTCATCGAGCTGGCGGAACGCGACCTCGACGACATTTTCCCGCTGATGGCGCTGCTCGAAGGGCGCTGCGCCTTCGAAGCGACGCAAAAGGCCACGCCCGCCGACCTGAAGCGGCTCGAAACCCTGCACGACAGGCTCGAACGCCATGCCGCCAGGGGCGACATCAACGGCTTCTTCGAGGTGAACCAGGAATTCCACCAGGCGCTGCAGGAGCTTTCCGGCAACCGCTGGCTGAAGCAGGTCATCGACGACCTGCGCAAGGTGCTCAAGCTGACGCGGCGCGACTCGCTGCGGCTGGAGGGGCGCCTGAAGCAGTCGCTGGAGGAACACCGTCATATCCTTGCCGCCATCCGCGAACGCGACGCTGCCTCGGCCGAAGCGCTGATGCATGCGCACCTGCTGTCGGGTCGCGCGGCGCTGGGGAAGATGCACGCGGCGGCCCAGGCGCCTTCCCCCGGCTCCACCCCCGCTCGCGGGAGAGGGGAGCGTGCCGGCCATGGCTGAAGAGATCCTGGTTTCGCGCGACGAAGGCATCGCCACCGTCACGCTGAACAACCCGGCCAAGCTCAATGCCGTCAATGCCTCGATGTGGCGGCGCCTGCGCAGCGTGATGCAGGGACTGTCCGCCGACGAAAGCCTGCGCTGCGTCGTGCTGCGCGGTGCCGGCGAGGCGGCTTTCGCCGCCGGCGGCGATATCGAGGAATTCCTCAGCCTGCGGGATACCCTCGAGCGCGCCTTGGTGTACCACGAGGAATGGGTCGCCGGCGCACTCAACGCCGTGCGCGACTGCATCCATCCGACCGTCGCGCTGATCCGCGGCGCCTGCATCGGCGGCGGCCTGGAAATCGCCACCCAGTGCGACCTGCGCATCGGCGGCCGCTCGGCACGTTTCGGCGTGCCGATCAACAAGCTGGGCTTCTCCATGGCCCCCGGCGAGCTGTCCGGCCTGCTGGCGCTGGTCTCCCCGGCGGTTGCGCTCGAACTGCTGCTGGAGGGGCGCATCTACGGTGCCGAGGAGGCCTGTGAAAAAGGCCTGCTGACCCGCGTTGTCGCCGATGACGAGGTGGCGGATGAAGCCTATGGCACTGCGCGACGCATCGCCGCCGGCGCGCCGCTGGCCGCGCGCGCACACAAGGCGCTGGTGCGCCGCCTGAGGCCGCTGGCGCCGCCGCTTGGCGTGGAGGAGCTGAAAGCCTGCTTCGCGTTTCTTGAAACCGCCGACTACCGTGCCGGCCTCGAAGCCTTCCTCGCCAAGAAACCGCCGCGTTTCACCGGCAAGTAGCCCCCGATTCCCTGCCCGAACGGGCTATTGGCGCGGACCGCCCTCTCCGCCCATAATGGCGCCTTTCCGCGCCAGGGAGGCGCGGAACTGGCCTAAAGGGGAAGCGATGGGTGCGAAGCAATGGGTATTCGCCTTCGGTGAAGGCGACGGCAAGAACAAGATGCTGTTGGGCGGCAAGGGCGCCAATCTGTGCGAAATGACGCAGATCGGCCTGAATGTGCCGCCCGGCTTTACCGTGACCACGGAGGCCTGCCTTGCCTACCTGGAGCATGGTGACCTCCCCGCCGGGCTGATGGACGAGGTGCACGCCCACATGCGGCGCGTCGAGCAGGCAACCGGCCGTGTCTTCGGCGGCGCCGAGAATCCGCTGCTGGTTTCCGTGCGTTCCGGCTCCGCCATGTCGATGCCGGGCATGATGGATACCATCCTCAACCTCGGCCTGAATCCGGTGACGCTGGCCGGCATCATCAAGCAGACCGGCAATGCCCGCTTCGCCTGGGATGCCTACCGGCGCTTCATCCAGCTCTATGGCAAGATCGCCCTCGGTGTCGCCGACGAGCTGTTCGATGCGCGCATGGCGGCGGTCAAGAAGCGGCGTGGCGCCGCGCAGGACATCGACCTGGGCGCGGCGCACCTCGAAGAGTTGGCCGGCGAGTTCCTCGACGTCGTCAAGCAGCAGACCGGGCATCCCTTTCCGCACGACCCCTACGAGCAGCTCGACGTCGCCACCCGCGCGGTGTTCGGCTCGTGGAACGGCAAACGCGCGGTGGACTACCGGCGCCAGTTCAAGATCACCCGCGAGCAGGCCAACGGTACGGCGGTGAACGTTGTCGCGATGGTATTCGGCAACATGGGCGACGACTCCGCCACGGGTGTCGGCTTCACGCGCAATCCGGGCACCGGAGAGCGCGTGGTGTACGGCGAGTACCTGACCAATGCGCAAGGCGAGGACGTTGTGGCCGGCATCCGCACGCCGAAGCCGATCGCCGACATGGCCGAAGAAATGCCGGATCTGCACCGCCAGCTGATGGCGCTTTCGGCGAAGCTGGAAAGCCACTACCAGGAAGTGCAGGATTTCGAATTCACCATCGAGCGCGGCCGCCTGTATTGCCTGCAGACGCGCAACGGCAAGATGAATGCGCTGGCCATGGTCCGCACCTCCGTCGAGATGTTCAACGAGGGCCTGATTTCGCGCGAGCGGTCGCTGTTGCGGGTGCAGCCGCAGATCCTCGAGCAGATCATGGTGCCGCAGCTGTCGCCGGCTTTCAAGGGCACGCCGCTCGCCACCGGCCTGCCGGCTTCGCCCGGCGCGTCCTCGGGCAAGATCGTCTTCGATGCCGACACCGCCGAGATCCGCGGCAAGGCGGGCGAGAAACTGATCCTGGTGCGCGAGGAAACCAAGCCGGAAGACATCCACGGCTTTTTTGCCGCGCAGGGCATCCTCACCTCGCGCGGCGGCAAGACCTCGCATGCCGCCGTGGTGGCGCGCGGCATGGGCAAGCCCTGCGTCTCGGGCGCCGAGAGCATCGTGGTCGACGTACACAACAAGGTCGCACACGTCGGCCCGGCGGTTCTGCACGAGGGCGACATCATCACCATTGACGGCTCGACCGGCAATGTCTATTTCGGCGAGGTGCCGACGGTCGAGGTGACCTTCTCGCACGACATGGCGACGCTGCTCGCCTGGGCCGACGAGACGGCGCGGCTCAAGGTGCGCGCCAATGCCGACGGGCCGCACGATGCCGAGCGCGCGCGCGAATTCGGCGCGCAGGGCATCGGCCTGTGCCGCACCGAGCGCATGTTCAATGCCGTCGACCGCCTGCCCATCGTGCAGGAAATGATCCTCTCGGAATCGGTGGCGGAGCGGCGCCAGGCGCTGGATCGCCTGCTGCCGATCCAGAAGGAGGATTTCCGCGGCATCTTCAAGGCCATGGACGGGCTGCCGGTGACGGTGCGCCTGCTCGATCCGCCGATGCACGAGTTCCTGCCGACGGTGGCCCAGCTCGAACTGGAAATCACCCACCTGCGGCATTTCCGCGAAGCCATTTCGGCCCTGCAGGAGATGCCGGAGACGCTGCGGCTGCTCAACCCGCGGCTGCATCACCAGTACGAGCAGAGCTTCGGCCGCCTGATGGACGGCATGAGCGAATTCAAGGACACCCATCTTGAGGATGCCGTCATCGCCGGCAAGGAAGGCGTGTTGAAGAAGGTGAAGGCGCTGGCCGAGGTCAATCCCATGCTCGGCCATCGCGGCGTGCGCCTCGGCATCACCTATCCGGAGATCTACGAGATGCAGATCCGCGCCGTTCTTGAGGCAGCGGCGGAGTGCGTGCGCGCCGGCATCGATGTTCAGCCCGAGATCATGGTGCCGCAGGTTGCCACGGTCGAGGAACTCAAGCGCATCCACAGCTACGTCACGCGCATCCACGGCGAAGTGGCGCAGAAAACCGGGGTGAAGGTGCCGTACAAGTTCGGCAGCATGATCGAGGTGGTGCGTGCCTGCGTGCGCGCCGCCCGCCTGGCCGAGACGGCGGAGTTCTTCTCTTTCGGCACCAACGACCTGACCCAGGCGACCTTCTCCTTCTCGCGCGAGGACGCCGAGAACAAGTTCCTGCCGGATTACTACGATGCGGGAATCCTGCAGGACAACCCCTTCGAAGTGCTCGACCGCAAGGGTGTCGGCGAACTCGTCAAGCTGGCGGTCGGGCTCGGGCGCCAGGCCAAGCCCGACCTCAAGGTCGGCATCTGCGGCGAGCACGGCGGCGAGCCGTCCTCGATCCGCTTTTGCCACCACGCCGGGCTCGATTATGTTTCCTGTTCCGGCCCGCGCGTGCCGATTGCGCGCCTGGCGGCCGCACACGCGAAACTGCGTGAGGCGGAAGGACTGGAGGCTGACTAGTGGCGGACGGCCTGCTGCAGCGCGTGCGGGCGCTGGTTCGCGGGCGGCCCGAGCGGGTGCCGCTGAGTGCCCGCCAGCTGGCGCAGTTGCGCCAGCAGTTGCGCGAGTGTGTTGCCGGCACCGGCGGCGAGGTGTCGGCGCGCAACCGCGCCGGCAGGCTGGGAGAAACCTACCTGGGGCTGAACGACGCCGGCCGGCATGCCTTCCTGCGCCATATCGCGCTGGAGTTTGGTCCGGACCCGGCCAGGGTGGCGGCAGCACACGGCGCCTACCAGGCGGCGGCCGGCACGCCGGCGCAATGGGATGCCGAAGCCGCCCTGCGCGCCGCCCTGCGTTCCGCGCGCATCCGCATCCTGACCCAGTTCAACGCGTTGCCGCAGGGAGTGAAGTTTCTCGTCGACCTGCGCGCCGACCTGCTGCGCTTTCTCGACAAGGACGAGGATCTGGCGGTGCTCGACCGCGAACTCGAATCGCGCCTGACGGCCTGGTTCGACGTCGGCTTTCTGGAATTGCAGCGAATTACCTGGAATTCTCCGGCCTCGCTGCTGGAGAAGCTCATCCAGTACGAGGCGGTGCACGAGATCCGCTCGTGGAACGACCTGCGCAACCGCCTCGATTCCGACCGCCGGCTGTATGCCTTCTTCCATCCGCGCATGCCGCAGGAACCGCTGATCTTCGTCGAGGTGGCGCTGACGAAAGAACTGTCGAGCAATATCCAGGAACTGCTCGACGAACATGCGCCGGTGTTCGACTCCTTGCGAGCCGACACCGCCATCTTCTACTCGATCTCCAATACCCAGCCCGGCCTGCGCGGCGTTTCCTTCGGCAATTTCCTCTTGAAGCGCGTCATCGACGACCTGAAGCGCGATTTTCCGCAACTGAAGACCTTTGCCACGCTGTCTCCCCTGCCGCAGTTCGTCGCCTGGCTCAAGCGTACGCCGGAGGCCATCGAGGCGCTCGGCCTCAGCCTGGCGCAGCTGCAGTCGGGCGAATGGACACAGGACAAGGCGGCCACGCGCCGCCTGCGTGATCCGCTGGAACGGCTGGCGGCGCGCTACCTCTATGAAGTCCGCCAGAACGGCCGGCCGCTCGACCCGGTGGCGCGCTTCCACCTCGGCAACGGCGCGCGCATCGAGCGCATCAATTTCCTCGCCGACGCTTCGCCCAAGGGCTTCAAGCAGTCCGGCGGCCTGATGGTGAACTACCTGTACGATCCGCAAGAGATCGAGCAGAACGTCGAAGCCTATGTCGGCGAGGACCGCATCGCGGCCTCGGCGGCCGTGCGGCGGCTGGCAAGAACCTGAACCCACCACCCTGGAGGAGGCACCATGAACAGCATGCGCAGAACGATTCTCGCCGCACCCCTGGCCGTCGCGTTTCTGGCTCTGCTTGGGCCGCAAGCCTACGCGCAGGCGCCAAAGGTGCTCAAGGTCTCGCACCAGTTTCCCGGCGGCAGCATCGACGAGGGCGATTTCCGTGACCGCATGGTGCGCAAGTTCGCCGTCGAGGTGGAGAAGCGCACCAACGGCCAGCTGAAGTTCGAGATCTATCCGGCCAGCTCGCTCATCAAGCCGGTCGAGCAGTGGGGCGCGATGGCCAACGGCTCCCTCGACCTGTCGCTGTATCCGCTCGCCTATGCCGGCGGGCGCGTGGCCGAGCTCAACATCGGCCTGATGCCGGCGCTGGTGACCAGCTACGAGCAGGGCTTGCGCTGGAAGGACGCGCCGATCGGCAAGGAGCTTGCGCGCATCGTCGAGGAGAAGGGCGTCAAGATCGTCACCTGGGTGTGGCAGGCCGGCGGCATCGCCTCGCGCGGCAAGCCGATCATCGGGCCCGACGACGTCAAGGGGCTGAAGTTCCGCGGCGGCAGCAAGGAAATGGACATGATGCTGAAGGCCGCCGGCGCCTCGCCGACCAACGTGCCCTCGAGCGAGATCTACAACGCCATGCAGTCCGGCGTGCTCGACGCGGCGCTGACTTCCAGTACTTCCCTGATTTCCTTCCGCCTGCACGAGCACGCCAAGCACGTCACCACGGCGCGCGACAAGACTTTCTGGTTCATGTTCGAGCCGATCATGATGTCCAAGGCGAGCTTCGACAAGCTGACGCCGGAGCAGCAGAAGATCGTCATGGAGGTCGGCGCCAGCCTGGAGAAATTCGGCATGGAGGCCGCCCGCGCCGACGACCAGAAGCTGGCCGAGGTGTACAAGCAGGCCGGCGACGGCGTGCACGACATGAACGAGGCGGCCTTCGCCAAGTGGCGCGACATCGCCCGCGCTTCGGCCTGGAAGGATTTCGAGGAGAAGGTGCCGAACGGCAAGAAGCTGCTCGAGATGGCGGTCTCGGTGAAGTGATTCCCCCCGATAACGCCGCTTTGCGGCGTTCTCCCCCCAGGGGGCCAAGAAACACTTGGGGCGGCCCGGCGTGTTTCTTGTGAGACGGAACATGGCTTGGGCCTGGCGGACATGTACGCGGACGCTCGCCGCCCTCAACCTGTGGATGGGCTACGCCGCCGGCCTGCTGGTGGCGGCGTCGGCCCTCATCCTCACCGGCGAGGTACTGCTGCGCTACTTCTTCGCCTCCCCGAGCGACTGGGCGCTGGAGCTGTGCATCTACATGCTCATCGCCTCGACCTTCGTCTCGGCGGCCTACACCCTGGCCGCCAAGGGTCACGTCAACATCGACATCGTCGACCACCTGATGTCGGGTGCGGCGAACCGCTGGCGCATGCTGCTCGCCGACGTCGCATCCGCAGGCCTGTGCGGCTTCGTCGCCGTCAATGCCTGGCGGCTCACCGCGGTAGCCTTGAACGAGGGCTGGGTGAGCAATTCCACCTGGGGGCCGAGGCTGTGGATTCCCTTCGCCTTCATCGCGCTGGGCATGACGCTGCTCACGCTGCAATACCTGGTGCAGATCGTGGACGCGCGCCTCGCGCCGATGCTTGCCGGAGGCCGCCATGGGCGTGCTTGAGATCGGCCTGCTCTACCTCGGCGCGGCACTGCTGCTGCTCTTCTCCGGCATGCCGATCGCCTTCGCGCTGGGCGGCGTGGCGCTGGCCTTCATGTTCTTCTTCATGCCGGCCAGCAACCTGGAGAACATCGCCGAGACGCTCTACAGCGAGCTGAACAACTTCACCCTGCTCACCATCCCGCTGTTCATCCTTATGGGCGCGGCGATCGGCAAGACGCGGGCGGCGGCCGATCTCTACGAGGCGGCGCACCGCTGGCTCTACAAGCTGCCCGGCAGCCTCGGCGTCGCCAACGTCTTCGGCTGCTCGGTGTTCGCCGCCATGTGCGGATCGAGCCCCGCCACCTGCGCCGCCATGGGCGGCATGGGTATCCCGGAGATGAGGAAGCGCGGCTATTCCGAGGAGCTCGCCTCGGGCCTCATCGCCGCCGGCGGCACGCTGGGCATCCTCATCCCGCCTTCGCTGACGCTGATCATCTACGGCATCATCACCGAGCAGTCGATCGGCAAGCTGTTCATCGCCGGCGTCATCCCCGGCATCCTGCTCGCCGTGATCTTCGCCCTCTGGGTGATGTTCGCCGCCTGGCGCGAGAAACAGGCGGCGCGCGCCGGCCGCGCGGCGAGCGAACTGCTCAAGGCCGAATTCTTCACCTGGAAGCAGCGCTGGGAGACCCTGCCGCGCCTGCTGCCCTTCGTCGTGCTGATCGCTGTGGTCATGGTCGCCCTCTACGACGGCTGGGGCACACCCTCGGAAGTGGCCGGCGTGGGCGCCGCTGGTTCCCTGCTGCTGGTGATCACGATCTACGGCGTGTGGCGCTGGCGCGATCTCAAGGAGATCCTGCTCGGCACGGCGCGTGAATCCTGCATGATCATGATGATCATCGCCATGGCCTTCCTGTTCACCTACGTCATGAGCTACCTGCACATCACGCAGAGCATGGCGCAGTGGCTGGTCGGCCTCGGGCTGTCGAAGTGGGCTTACCTGTTCTGGGTGAACGTGCTGCTGCTGGTGCTCGGCTGCTTCCTGCCGCCGGTGGCCATCATCCTGATGGTGACGCCGGTGATCATGCCGGGGATACTGGCCGCCGGCTTCGATCCGATCTGGTTCGGCATCGTGCTGACCATCAACATGGAGATGGGCCTCATCACGCCGCCGGTCGGCCTCAACCTCTTCGTCATCAACGGCATCGCGCCCGACATCACCTTCCGCCAGATCATGCGCGGCGTGATGCCCTTCATCGTCATCATGGGACTCTACATCGTGCTGCTGGCGATCTTTCCGGAGATCGTCATGTGGCTGCCCGACCAATCGAAATGAACGACAACCTGTACGCCCTGCTCGCCGGGCGCTTCCCGGCCGATCCCGCCGCCCCCTGCCTGATCCTGCCCGACGGCCGGCGCGTCAGCTACGCCGAACTGGAAAGTCAGTCTGCGCGATACGGCGCATTGCTCGTCGCGTCCGGCGTGAAGCCGGGCGACCGCGTCGCCGTGCAGGTCGAAAAATCGCCCGAGGCGCTGTACCTCTATCTCGGTTGCCTGCGCGCCGGCGGCGTCTTCCTGCCGCTCAACCCCGCCTACCAGCGCGGCGAGGTGGAGTACTTCCTCAACGACGCCCGGCCGGCCCTCTTCGTCTGCCGGCCGGAGAAGCGGGAAGAGGCGCAGGAGCTGGCCTGGGCGGCACGTGTGCCGCTGGTGCACGACCTCGGCGAGCGCGGCGACGGCAGCCTGGTGTCGGCGGCGGCGGAAATGCCCGAGCGCTTCGCCACCGTGCAGTCGGCGGGCAGCGAGCTTGCCGCCATCCTGTACACCTCCGGCACCACCGGCCGCTCGAAGGGGGCGATGCTCACCCACCGCAACCTGGCGGCCAACGCCGTGGTGCTGCATCGCTACTGGGGCTTCCGGCAAGGGGATGTGCTGCTGCACATGCTGCCGACCTTCCATGTGCACGGCCTCTTCGTCGCCACGCACTGCGCGCTGATGAACGGCAGCCCGATGCTGTTCGAGCCGAAGTTCGACGCGGCGCGCGCCCTGCGCCTGATGAAAGAGGCGACGGTGTTCATGGGCGTGCCGACCTACTACGTGCGGCTGCTGCAGGAGAAGGGCCTGAAGCGCGAGGCCGTCGCCCACATGCGCCTCTTCATCTCCGGCTCGGCGCCGCTGCTGCCGGAGACCTTCAGCGCATTCCGCGAGCGCACCGGCCAGACCATTCTCGAGCGCTACGGCATGACCGAGGGCGGCATGTTCACCTCGAACCCGCTCGAGGGCGAGCGGCGCGGCGGCACGGTCGGCTTCCCCCTGCCGGGCACCGAGGTGCGCGTGGCGGGCGAGGGGGACGCGCCAAGGCCGGCCGGCGAGATCGGCCAGATCCAGGTGCGTGGCGACAATGTCTTCGCCGGCTACTGGCAGATGCCGGAAAAGACCCGGGAGGAGTTCACGCCGGACGGGTACTTTCGCACCGGCGACATGGGCCGCTTCGATTCGGAGGGCTACCTCGCCATCATCGGCCGCGACAAGGACCTCATCATCACCGGCGGACTGAACGTCTACCCGAAGGAGATCGAGGAGGCCATCGACGCCCTGCCCGGCGTGGCCGAATCCGCCGTCATCGGCCTGCCGCACGCGGATTTCGGCGAGGCGGTGACCGCCGTGGTGGTGCGCCGAAAGGGCGGCGAGCCGGTGACTGCCGAGGGCATCATCGCCGAGTTGAAGGGCCGCATCGCCGGCTTCAAGGTGCCGAAGACCGTCCATTTCGTGGACGACCTGCCGCGCAACGCCATGGGCAAGGTGCAGAAGAACCTGCTGCGCCAACGCTTCTCCGGCTGAGTCGTTTTATTCAAATATAAATTAATTCGTTCCCGCGGCGCTTTGCGCGGAGTATTGTTGTCGGACCGCGCCGGCGAGCGCGGGCTTTCCATCAGAGAGAGGAGACGGGACATGCGCCACGCAAACCCCGGGAGGCTTGTCAGTCCGTGGAGGCACAAGGCCAAGGTGCTCGCCGCCTTTCTGGCGCTGTGCCTGGTCACGGCGTTTTCCGGCATCGGCTTTGCCGCCGAGGCCGGCCAGCCGGTGAAGGTCGTCTACCACATCAGCGAAGGCCTCGAACAGGCCTCCAACGGTTTGCGCAACATCCGCAACCACCTGGCGGTTGATCCGACCGCCAGGATCGTCGTCGTCACCCACGCCGGCGGCATCAACTTCCTGCTCGAAGGCGCGAAAGACAAGAATGGCAATCCCTACGATGCGGCGGTGGACGACCTGTCGATGAAAGGCGCCGAGTTCCGCGTCTGCAATTTCACCCTGCAGAGCCGCAACATCGACAAGAGCAAGGTGCATCCGGAGGCGAAGATCGTGCCTTCCGGGGTCGCCGAAGTGGCGCGCCTGCAATCGCGGGAGGGCTTCGCTTACCTCAAGCCATAGGTGCCCCGGGCGGCGTCACGCAAGGAGGCCGTGCAGCATCTTCGTGCCGAGCAGGGCGAGGAAGCCGCCGAAGGCGCGTTTGAGCTTCTTCACCGGCAGGCGGTGCGCCGTCTTCGCGCCGAGCGGCGCAACCAGCATCGATACCGCCACCACGCCGATCGTGCCCGGCAGGTAGACGTAGCCGAGCGAGTGGGCCGGCAGGCCGGCGATGCCCCAGCCGGCCGCGACGTAGCCGACGGTGCCCGCGACGGCGATGGGGAAGCCGAGCGCCGCGGAGGTGCCCACCGCCTGGTGGATGGCCACGTTGCAGAACACCATGAAGGGAATCGACATGAAGCCGCCGCCGGCAGACACCAGGCTGGAGAGCACGCCGATCACGCCGCCGGCGGCGAGCATGCCGGCCGTGCCCGGCATCTGCCGGTGAGGCTTCGGCTTGAAGTCGAGCATCATCTGCGCAGCGGCGTAGTACACGATGCAGACGAAGACGATCGCCAGCGGCCGCGTCGGGATCAGACTCGCCAGCGTAGCGCCGACGAGCGTGCCGATGACCAGCCCCGGCGCCAGTCCGCGGACGATCTCCCAGCGCACGGCGCCGTGGCCGTGGTGGGCGCGCATGCTGGAGATCGAGGTGAACATGATGGTGGCCATCGAGGTGCCGAGCGCCAGGTGCATGCTGTGCTCGAGCGGGAAGTGTTGCGCCGTGTAGAGCATGAAGAGGATCGGCACCAGTGTCAGTCCGCCGCCTACGCCGAACAGCCCGGCGATGAAGCCGGCGAAGGCGCCGAGCAGCGGGTAGGCCAGCCACCAGGGATCGAAACTCATCGGGCCTTCTCCCCCATCAGCCGCTCGACGATGAACTTCCAGTGCGCCGGGTCGACCGGCGTGATCGACAGGCGGTTGCCCGTTGCCAGCACGCGCAGGGCGGCGAGTTGCGGCTGCGCGCGCAGCATCGCCAGCGGAACCGGCCGGGTCTTCCTGAGGAACTTCACTTCCACGTTCAGCCAGCGCGGGTTCTCGCGCGTCGCCTTCGCATCGAAGAACCTGCCCTTGCGGTCGAACTGCGTCTCGTCGGGATAGGCCGCGCGCGATACCTCGGCGATGCCGACAATGCCCGGTTCCTTGCAGTTGGAGTGGTAGAAGAAGGCGCGGTCGCCAGGCTTCATCTGGTCGCGCATGAAGTTGCGCGCCTGGTAGTTGCGCACGCCCCACCAGGCGGTGACGCCGTCGCGCGCCAGGTCGTCGATACCATAGGCCTCGGGTTCGCTCTTCATCAGCCAGTAACGCATGCCGGTCTTCCCAAGGTTGGAAAATGAATTTCGCGCCGAAGCGCTCAAGTGCCCCATCAAACGGGTGCTCAGCCCGATTTTATGACACCAATGCGTCGATCCGCAAAAACTGCCCGCCCGATCGTCTGCCCGGGCCACACCGGCCCCTTTCAATACTAAGGTTCTTCGTGAACATGCCGTTGCGTTTGGCTGCAGGGCGTTGGCGCTCGCCGCAAAGGCGCGCATCACCCAGGGGGTCGAAAGCCGAAACAGCGGTCTTGAGGCCCGATTCATCACGTTCGAAAAGGAGGCAAGAAATGAAGAGAATCGCCTTGATTGCCGTTGCCAGCATCGGACTCGGTCTGGCGGCAGGTCAGAGCTGCGCTGTCGGCGGGGTGCATGCCGGTGGCGCGAAGAAAAAAACCGATGGGGGTGTCGTTGCCGGATCCGCAGGCGCCGTAAAGGGGCCGCAGGGCGGCATGGCGGCGCATGCCGGCGGCACCACCACCGACGGCGCCGGAAATGTCCGGAGCGCCCGCGGGACCGCGGCGAAGGGGCCCGGCGGGGGTATGGCGGCGCGTGGCGGCACAACGACGCGAAACGCAGACGGGTCTGGCACACACCAGTCGGGCTTCGCGGCGAAAGGTGCCAGCGGTGGCACAGTGGGCAGCCAGGGTTCGTCCAGCAAGGACGGCGCCGGGAATGCGACTGGCTCGCGCAACACCACTGCGACCAGCGCGTCCGGCGCCAGCTATTCGGGAGATACCCAGGTCAACAAGCAAGGCGGCCAGACAACGGTCACCCATACCGGCACCTGCAAAAACGCCGCTGGCCAGGATGTTCCGTGTTCGAAATGATGGACTTGTCCGATTTGGCAGTTGCGCAAACGTCCGCCCGGTAGGCCGGAGCGGCGCGGGAACCTCCGCGCCGCTCGGTATCGGGGTCCCCCGCCTGTGCCGTCAGGCCGGCATCCTGAACCAGGGGTTCAGTGTGGCCGCGTTCCGGTCACCGCAGGTTCGTCCGCGTACTGCCCGGGACGCTCACAATAGTGACGCTGTGGTTCGCAGCCAATGCCAACGTATTGGTTCAAGGAATGTATGGCCTTGGCGAACACCGCAGGGGAATTCTTGACGCCTTGCCTGACGACGCGGGAACGGCCTAGAACAACTGCTCCTGGCTGGCCATCGCTTCGTCGAGCCGCGCCTGCATGTCGCCGATTCTACGCCGCAACTCCTGCATGTCAAAGCCGCCGGGCAGCTTGATCGACAACAGCTCGTGGGCGATGTTGAGGGCCGTCATGACCGCCAGCCGCTCGCCCGTCGACTTGGTCTTTTCCGCCAGTTCGCGCATCTTCTCGTCGACGAAAGCGACGGCCGACTGCAGCGCCTCGCGCTCTTCCGCTGCGCAGGCAACGCGGTACTCGCGCCCCATCAGGACGATGTCGAGGGTGTTGGGTTCCTTGCGCGCCATCATTGCCCGGGCACCTGTTCCACGAGGGCTTCGAGGCGGACGCAGGCGGCTTCGATCTTATCGTTCAGGCGGTTGCGTTCGACTTCGAGTCCGGCGACGCGCGTGCGCAGTTCCTGGTTCTCGGTGCGCAGGTTTTGGCACAGCGCAATGAACTGTTCGATCCGTTCTTCGAGCGCAAAAAGTTCCCGGTCCATCCCGACAAGCTAACCAAAATACGGTTTCACGTCAAGCAATAAGGTTGCTATCTGAATGTGGTTTGTCAATCCGTCGGCACCGCTCGAACGGCGCTTCCGCACAAAGCGCCGGGCGTCCGTGCGCTTTGTCGCTATAATCCATCCCGCCACGCGGCCTTGTGCCGCGTGGCATCCTGTTCAAGGTGCTCCGCCGGCTCTCCGCCGGTGGGTTAAACGGGAATGAGGTGCGCCGGACCGTTTGTGTCCCGGCAATGCCTCAGCTGCCCCCGCAACGGTAAGCGAGTGCGGGTACGTCACAGCGCCACTGTGAGCAATCATGGGAAGGCGACGTACCAAGACTTGCGAGCCCGGATACCGGCCTCGGACAAACTCGTTCGGAAGCACCGCGGGGAAGCGGTGGCCGGCCGCGGTTCAGTCCGCCTCGACCGACGCTTTTTCCCCCGCTGCTCCCGAGTTTTCGAAACGCTCCGGCCGCGGGGACGCGCGCCGGAAGACCAAGGGAGCCATCCTTCATGCTTCGCAACCTTCGGGCCCCGGCCCTCGTCCTTGCCATGCTCGTTTCCGGCGCCGCAACCGCCGCCGACGAGGCCGCCATCATCGTCAGCGCCAGCCGCTTCGCCGAAGCCGATCCGCGCCTGCCGGCCACCATCAGCGTCATCACGCGCGACGACCTGCGCGACACGCCCGCACTCGACCTGGCTGCCGTCCTGCGCACGCGCGCCGGCGTCGATGTGCGCACGCTCTACGGCAGCCTCGGCGTCGACGCCACGGTCGACCTGCGCGGCTTCGGCGACACGGCGGGCAGCAATACGCTGCTCCTCCTCGACGGCCAGCGCATCAGCCCGATCGACATGGGTTCGGTCAGCTGGTCGGCGATCCCGCTGGACAGCATCCAGCGCATCGAGATCATCCGCGGCGCCGGCACGATCCTCTACGGCGATCGCGCCAGCGGCGGCGTCATCAACATCGTTACCGACAAATCGGGCCGGCCGCGTGCTGCCGTGAGCGCCGGTGGCGGCAGTTTCGGCCACCGCACCATCGATGCGCATGCCGCCGGTGGCAACGACCAGGCCTATTTCAACCTCTTCGCCCACGCCGCCAGCAGCGACGGCTGGCGGCAGAACAGCCAGCAGGACCAGCAGTCGCTGTCCGGCCGCGCCGGACGCCGGTTCGGCGGCGGCGAGGTGTTCCTCGACTACGCCGCCTACAAGGATTCCTCGGGCCTGCCGGGCTATCTGCGCCGCGCCGACTACCAGTCCGACCCGCGCCGCAGCAGCGCACCGGCCGACAGCCAGAATCGTGACGGCTACCGGCTGCGCCCGGGCATCTCGCTGCCGCTGTCGGAGGCGCTGACATTCCAGGCGGAACTCGCCGCCGAGAAAGAGGACCAGCACGCCAACTACGCGTCTTTCGGCAGCCTGTCGGAGCGTGCCAAGGACATGCTCTCGTTCACGCCGCGCCTGAAGCTGCGCCACACGCTCGGCGCGTTGCCGAGCGAGACGGTGGTCGGCTTCGACTATTACGCCGGCACCGTCGACGCCGCCTATTCCGCCGCGCCGCGCCAGTCGGCCCGCCAGACCAGCAGCGCCGTCTATTTCCAGAACGCCACCGACCTGAGCGAAGCCTGGCGCCTGACCCTCGGCGGGCGCAGCCAGCGTATGGACCAGCATGCCAGTCAGGAGGCCTACGCACCGTGGTTCGCGCCGGCGGTGGACGGCGGCGCCGTGCGCTCGCGCGATGCCTGGGATCTCGGCGCCAGCTACGACGGCGCCGGCTGGCGCGCCTACGGCAAACTCGGCACCACCTTCCGCTTCGCCAACACCGACGAACTGTTCGGCTTCGATCCGATTCTCTTCGTGCCGGTGTTCGCCGGCGATCTGCGGCCGCAACACGGCAGCCTCGGCGAGATCGGCGGCAGCCTCGGCGCCGGTCCGCTGCGCGGCCGCGCAGCGCTCTACCGCATGAACCTGAACGACGAAATCGGCTACGACGACGCAGTCGGTGCGAACACGAATTTCGCACCGACCCGGCGCCAGGGCCTGGAACTCGAACTCGACTGGCGCATCAGCGAGCGCGTCAGGGCGCGCCTGGCCTACGCCCATACCGATGCCGCCTTCCGCGGCGGTGCCCATGCCGGCGGACACATTCCGCTGGTGCCGCGCAACAAGGCCACGCTGCAGTTCAATTGGGATGCCGGCGCCGCCGGCAGCTACGGCGCCGTGCTCAACGTTGTCGGCGCGCGTCCGTACAGCGGCGATTTCGACAACCTGCGCGAGCGCCTCGCCGGCTACACCACCGTCGACCTGCAGGCGGCCTGGGATCTGCGGCCGTGGCGGATCACGGCGCGGCTGCTGAATGCCTTCGACAAGCGCTACGCCCCCTTCGCCGGCTACTCGCCATTCATTGCCGATTACTACTACTATCCGGCCGACGGGCGCAGCGTCCACCTTGGCGCCCGCTACGACTTCAGGTAAATGCCGACCCGCCGCCGCGCCCTGCTGGTCATTCTGCTGCTCGCCCTGCTCGGCCTCGCCAGCATGCTGGCGGCGCTCGCGGCGGGCAGCCTGGCGGTCGCGCCGGCCGACATCCTGTACGCGCTGGCCGGCGACGGCGCGGGCGTCGCCGCGGAAGTCGTTCGTTCCCTTCGCCTGCCGCGCGCACTCGCCGCCTTCGCCTGCGGCGCCCTGCTGGCGCTGGCCGGCGCGCTGATGCAGGTACTGCTGCGCAATCCGCTCGCCGACCCCTACGTGCTTGGCATCTCAGGCGGCGCTTCGGTCGGCGCCCTCTCGGCAATGCTCTTCGGCCTGCCGCTGGTGCTGGTGCACGGCGGCGCCTTCGCCGGCGCGCTGGCCGCCACGCTGCTGGTATTCGGCCTGGCGCGCGGCGACGGCTCGTGGACGCAGACGCGCCTGCTGCTCACCGGCGTCATCGTCGCCGCCGGTTCCGGCGCGGCAGTGGCGCTGATCCTTTCCGTTGCGCCGGAAAACGAACTGCGCGGCATGCTGTTCTGGCTGATGGGCGACCTCGGCCACGCCGGCTCGCCCGGACCGGCGCTGGCGATGCTGGCGCTCGGCCTCGTCGCCGCGCTGCCTTTCTCGCGCGACCTCAACCTGCTGGCGCGCGGCGATGCCACCGCACGCGCCCTCGGCGTGCCGGTGGCCCGGCTGCGCGCCGGCGTCTATGTGCTGGCGGCGCTGGCGACGGCGGCCGCCGTGACCACCACCGGCAGCGTCGGCTTTGTCGGCCTCATCGTGCCGCACCTGATGCGGCTGTCCATCGGCAACGACCAGCGCGTGCTGCTGCCGGCGGCGGCGCTGGCCGGCGGCGCGCTGCTGACGCTGGCCGACACCCTGGCGCGCACCATCGTCGCGCCGCAGCAGCTGCCGGTCGGCGTGCTGACGGCATTGATCGGCGTGCCGGCCTTCCTTTACCTGCTCGGGCGCAGCCCGAAGACATCATGACGGTGCTGCTCGGCGCGCGCGACCTCGACGTGAACATCGGCACGGTGCGCGTCGCCGCCGGCCTGTGTTTCGAACTGGCCGCCGGCCAGCGCCTCGCCATTCTCGGCCGCAACGGCACCGGCAAGACGACGCTGCTCACGACGGTGGCCGGCCTGCGCGCGCCGGAAGCCGGCAGCATCGCGTTGTGCGGCAAGGATTATGCGACGCTTGGTGCGCGCGGCGCGGCGCGGCTGCGCGGCCTGCTGACGCAGGGGCAGGTCGATGCATTCCAGGCCACCGTGCTGGAAACCGCGCTGATCGGCCGCCATCCGCACCTCGGCCGCTGGGCCTGGGAAGGCCGCGAGGACGAGCGCATCGCGCGCGAGGCGCTGGCCGAGGTCGACCTGGCCGGCTTCGGCGCGCGCGAGGTGCACAGCCTCTCCGGCGGCGAGCGCCAGCGCCTTGCCGTCGCCGCGCTGCTGGCGCAGAAGCCGCGCGTCTACCTGCTCGACGAGCCGCTCGCACACCTCGACCTCAACCACCAGATTGCGCTGCTGGAACTGCTCTCGCGGCGCGCCCGCGACGACGGCGTCGGCATCGTCATGGTGCTGCACGACATCAATCTCGCCCTGCGCTACGCCGATCGTGCCTTGCTGCTGTTCGGCGAGGGCCGCACGCGTGAAGGGCCGATCGACCAGGTGATCGACGCCGACGCCCTGTCCCGCCTCTATGGCCATCCGCTGCGGGTGGTGGCCGACGGCGCCCGCCGCCACTACGTGCCGGCCTGATCTCTCAGGGCGCGATCGGCTGCAGCTGCGCATCCGCGACGCCGACGAGCAGTGCCTTGCCGTCGGCGCCGACGCGGAATTCGCCGAACTTCGCCGCCTCGAAGCGCTTCGCCTCGCCCTCGCGGAAAAACCAGGCGTCGCTGACGAGGATCCAGCGCCCGTCCTTCGGCGTCAGCTCGATGAGGAATTCGCCCTCCGCCAGCGGCTCGGCCTCGCGCTGCATGCGCAGCAAGGTTGCCACGCCGCGCGCATCGCGCCGCGCCACCACCTGCGGGCGGCCGCGCGCCAGCAGCGTTTCGACCTCGCCGCGCAGCGCCCCAGGCACGCTGAAGTTCAGGCGGACGAAGTCCCCCTGCAGCAGCGAACGCGGGTCCACCGGCGCCAGCGCCATGTATACCGGCTGGCCGCGGGCGATCAGCTGCTCCTTCTCCCAGATGCCGAAATTCGCCGCCGCCAGCGTCGCCGCCGCCGCGCCGGCGAACAGCCAGCGCCGCCGTTCCGGCGGCAGCGCTGGCGCC
>CAZASE010000047.1:0-19536 GCA_964487715.1 uncultured Rhodocyclaceae bacterium
ATTTCTCGAAGATCAACCCTCATGCCGCTTAACCCACTCGAAATTCAACAGAGCCCCTTTAATTGTGGCGAATTCGCCACAATTGGCTCGCCCTTCATTCATTGTTATTCATGCGGAGGCTCACTGGGCGAGCCAGCTGGGCCGGCCATCCTGTTCGTTTCCGGTCGTTTGCCATATCCCGGCACGCATCGCCGTCCTGCAGCGACTGACTTTTCCCGCAGCGCCCGCCTACTCCGGCAGCCGCACGAATCCGTTCTCGTCGAGCGGGAAGAAGGGGTTGAAGCAGACTTCCCAGAGGAAGCCGTCGGGGTCGGCGAAGTAGCCGCGGGTGCCGCCCCAGGGCGCTTTCTCGCCGGCGCGCACGAGTCGGGCGCCGGCGGCGACGGCTTCACGCAGCGTCGCATCGACTGCTTGTTCGGAAGGGACGTTGTGCGCGAGGGTGAAGCCGGGGAAGCCGGTGCCTTGCGGCGAAACGTTGGCATCCTCGGCGAGCGCGTCGCGCGCAAAGAGCGCGAAGGCGACGCTGCCGGCCTGGTAGAAGGCCACCGCGGCCTGGCTGCCGGAGGATTCGCGCCAGCCCAGGGCGCAGTAGAAGGCGCGGCTCCGCGCGAGGTCGCCGACGCCGAGGGTGATGAAGCTGATGGCCTGTTTCATGGGATGAATCCGCAGCGGAGGGTCCGTGCATTATGCGCCGCGATCACGGCAGCCGAAATCGCCGCGCCGCAATGACGCCTGCCGGGAAAGCTCTTCAGCAGGGCGGGCCTCCTCCATGAGGCGGCGATCCGCCGCTGGCGGCGGTGCAGGGCCGGCGCCGCCCGCGCCATGGATGCGCCTTCTGTGCCAGGCGGACTGAAATTTTTCCGGACCGGAGCTCACTTCTCCGACAGCGCAAGGTTCGCCCCCAGGCCGGCGAAGGCTGCCGCGAAGCCTCGGCGCAGCCAGGCCTGCACGCGCGGCGACTCGATCACCGCCTTGCGGAAGGCGTGGGCAAGAAAGCCGTAGGCGATGAAGACGACGAAGGTCATGGCCATGAAAACGCCGCTGAGGACGAGCAGCTGGCCGAGCGGCGAAGCCGCATCGGCGCGGACGAACTGCGGCAGGAACGCCAAAAAGAAAATGGTGAGCTTGGGATTGAGGATGTTGAGCAGAAAGGCCTTGACGACCAGCTCCGCGGCCGTACCCGGCGCGGGCTCGGCGGCGACGGCGAAGGCCGCCTTGTCGCGCCAGGTGGCCCAGGCCAGATAGCCGAGGTAGGCGACGCCGGCCCACTTCAGCGCCTGGAAGGCGAGCGCGCTGGCGTGCATCAGCGCCGCCAGGCCAAGCACCGTGGCGAGCAGGTGCGGCAGGATGCCCGCGGTGCAGCCCAGCGCGGCATATGCGCTGGCCTTGCGTCCGCGGATGAGTCCCGTGGAGACGGTGAACACCACTCCGGTGCCGGGGACGAGCACGACGATGAGCGAGGTGACGAGGAATTCCAGAGTGATCATGAACCGTTCTCCTGAGGAAAAGCGAAAGCCGCCATCACGCCGCGCGGCGCGCGAACAGCGCCCACACGCCGGCCGCCGTCAGCAGCGAACCGCCGCCGAGGTTGAAGCGGCGCCGGGCGCGCGGCGACGACAGGGCGCGGCGCGCCGAGGCGGCGAAGGCGGCATACAGGGCGGCATTGACGATGGCCATCACGACGAAGGTGGCGGCGAGGAGCCACAGCTGGCGCGCCGCCGCCGCGGCGGGATCGACGAACTGCGGCAGGAAGGCGGCGAAAAAGACGATGCCCTTCGGGTTGAGCGCCGTCACCAGCCAGGTGTTGGCGAACAGGCGCCGGCGCGTCGCCGGCGCCGCCGGCAGGCGCAGCGCCTCCGCCGCGATGCCCGAGCGCAGCAGGGAAGCGCCGAGCCATATCAGGTAGAGGCCGCCGACGATCTTCACCACGCCGAACCAGAAGGCCGAAGCGGCGAGCAGCGCGCCCAGCCCGAGCAGCGACAGGGCGAGCGAAGTGCAGTCGCCCAGCGCCACAGCGGCGACCAGCGGCAGCGTGGCGCGGCGGCCGTGCGCCAGCGAGTAGCTGATGACGGTGAGGATGGTCGGGCCGGGGACCACCAGCACGATCGCCGAGGCGAGGACGAAGGCAAGCCAGAGTTCGATGGCCAAGGTTGCACCCGCATGGAGATTCACGAACTTTGTATTTTGTCATCATCCGCTGCGCATTTGCAAAGCGCACGCGGCTGGCCTAAAGTTCGGCATCCCCGCCATCCCCGGAGGCTGCCATGGGACTGCTCGCAAAGCTGCTTGGCCCGAAGTCGAAATACGACGAGAGCCTGCCCTACACCTACGAGGCGCGCGTCCGCATCTTCGAGGAGGCGGACGATGAAGGCGACGAATTCAAGTCCTTCCTCTCCGACACCATCTGCGGGCTGATCGAACACCTGCAGCGGAGCGGTATCGGCCCGGACGAGGCGGAGCTCTACGAGATCTACCGGAAGAACGAGACGCCGATACCTGCCAGCCTCCTCGTCGACGCCGACGGGCAGTGGCTGACGAAGCAGGCGCTCTGCCGCGCCTTCGAGCAACATTACCCGGGGCACATCCAGCCGGGCTCCTGCTCCTTCGAGGACCGCGCGCGCGGTTGCCTCGGGCCCTGAAGCGGTTGTCCGGTTCCGAAGGCGCGGCGCCGCCGAGCCATGCTCCCGCGCTCAGCCCGGCCGCTGCGGATTCATCGGCTGCCAGAGCGCGAGCATGGCAGCGGTCGGATCGACGAACACGCTCATCCAGCCGTAACCGCCGCCCTGCATCCGCATGTCCTGCAACTTCCAGCCGAACAGCCGGCCGTAGAAATCCTTCGCCTTCGGCAGGTCGCGGGTCTGCAATTCGATACCTGATTTTCATGGGACTCAGCCATGCTTGCGCCTGCTCCCCGATGCCATGGCACAGCAACCGGATCGTCATACCGGCGAACGCCGGAATCCAGAACGGCCGTTCCGGAAACGCTTGCCGCATCCTGGATACCGGCGTTCGCCGGTATGACGGGTCTTGAGCGCGCGGGATGTCATGCTGGGTTTCGTTGGTAATCATGATCGATATGTACGAACGGATCCGCCATGATGCTCTGCTCCTTTCAGTGGATCGAAGTGGAAAGTCGGCGCGGCGCGCACCGGGGAAACCGGATGCGGCAAGAGCCGCATCCATTCTGCTCCGATTGACATGACACCGTTGGCGCGGCGGTCAGGCGGGGAGGCGACGCTATCGGAGCAGCGGGCCGTCGAACTCCCGCAGTTTGGTCGCGACAAAGGAAGCAATGGCAGAAGGGATCTCGGGCGACAGGGCGAGAAACAGACCGAGGACACGGTCGCGACTGAATGGGCCGTTTGCGTAGAGGAATGGCGTGTCGTTTACCCCCGCCATCGGCTCGCCATCATCAACGACGTAGTGGGAAAAGCCTTGATCCTTGCGCCATGCGAATGAATGCTCCGTGCCCTGTTTGTCATAGGCGAGCTGGAAACCAAGGAGTGAACCGTCGGTGTCCTCCCACACGATGAGGTCAAGATCATGGCAGAAGAACCATCGGCGCCTTGCCTCGCCGCTCACCTGCCGGACGTTGCGAAGTTCCCTGAGCATTGATTTCCCGGGCTGTCTGGGTTCGTTGGCATGTACCGGGTGGGGAAATCGCTCACCCCGGCCGGCACCAAATGTTACACGACGAACCACACGCCCTGCCCGCGTCCCTCTATCGGCCTGCGAACCAAGCGGGGCGCGGCTCTCCGGGCATTGGCGGGGCATCCGGTTGCAGGCTGGTCACAGCACGTAGAGCAGGATCGCAACGTAGTGGGCGGCGCTGCCGGCCATTACGAACAGGTGCCAGATGCCGTGCGCGTGGGTGAGACGGCTGTCGAGCGCATAGAAGATGATGCCGCCGGTGTAGAACAGCCCGCCTGCAGCCACCCAGGCGAAACCGGCGGCGCCCAGCGCCTGCAGCAGCGGAACCAGGGCCGCCAGCACCGCCCAGCCCATCACGACATAGATCACCACCGAAAGGATTCGCGCTTCGCTCCTCGGCCGCAGTTCCTGCAGGCCGCCGAGCACGGCGAGCCCCCACACCACGCCGAACAGCGACCAGCCCCAGGGGCCACGCAGCGTGACCAGGCAGAATGGCGTGTAGCTGCCGGCAATGAGCAGGTAGATGCTCTGGTGGTCGAGCTTGCGCATGATGCGCTTGGCGCGCCCGCGCAGGCTGTGGTACAGCGTGGAAAAGGTATACAGCAGCACCAGCGCCACGCCGTAGATCGAAACGCTCACCACTTTCCACGGGTCGCCGTCCAGTGCCGCCAGCACGACGAGGCCGAGCGCGCCGGGCAGCGCCAGCACGGCCGCGACAAGGTGCGTCACCGCATTGAATTTCTCTCCGTAGTACATCGGCCTGGCGCGGTCTCCTCTGCCGCTTCGCCCTGACGCAGCTGTCCTCCAGTATGCCGCTTTGCGCGAGCAGCCGGCAATACGCCGGCGAGGCGAGGTACGACGGCAGTCGCGGCGCCCCGCGCGCCACGGCGGCTGTGCCCGGTGCGGGCGCCGCCTCAGGCGGCCGCCATGGCCGCAGCGCCTGGCGACTGGCGCAGCGGCAGGACGATGCGGAAAGTGGTGCCGCGCCCGGCAGGCCGGCGGCGTGCGCGCCGGGGTATTTCTTGTACAGTCCCAGCGCCGGCTGGCCATCCAGTTCGTGCAGCATGTTCCCCGCCGAGCGGGCAATGAGCCGTTCCGGGCCGAACGGGTCCCAGCCGCCGAGCGAGCCATGACCGACCTTCAGGTGTTCGCCGCAAAAACCCACCGCGGCGACCCGGCCCGCCGCCGCACCGCTGGCGGTCCACACCAGGGTATGCGCGAACCGCGCGCCAGTTCGGTGCCGTTGACGCCGAGGCCGGCGGAGAGCACCAGCACATGGACCAGGCCGGCGTGGTCCAGCGCCCACGCCAACTGCGCCCCGGCAATGTCGCTGTGCGCCGCATCGCCGATGTCCGCCTGCGCCAGGCGCACCTCGCTTTGCTCGAAGGCCACTGCCGTCAGCACGATGGATTCGTCGCGCACGCGCGTGGCACATATCTCGCCCGCCGTGGAACAGCCGACGATGACCGCATTCGCATAGCGCGCGCCGAGATCCGCCAGCATGGCCGGATCGCGCAGCAGTGACGTGGCGCCGAAAGGCAGGACGAGCCGGGCCGTGGCGCCGAGTTCGCCCGGCTCGCTCGGTTGCCAGCCGCTAGCGGCTTCCCAATGCTTCTGTTCGACTTTCATGGCTTGCCCTGCTGCCGGCCGGACCGCCGGCGGCGACGATCGCCCGGGGAATTTCCTGCAGCGGCATGACCCGGTCCACGGCGTTCAGCTTGATCGCTTCCTTCGGCATGCCGAAGACGACGCAGGTCGCCTCGTCCTGCGCGACCGTTTCCGCGCCGGCTTCGTGCATTTCTCTCATGCCGCGCGCACCGTCGTCGCCCATGCCGGTCATGATGATGCCGGTCGCGTTGCGCCCGGCGAAGCGGGCCACCGAGCGGAACAGCACATCCACGGAAGGGCGATGCCGGTTCACCAGCGGCCCGTCGACCACCTCGACGTGATAGAAGGCACCGCTGCGCTTGAGCAGCATGTGCTTGCCACCCGGCGCGATCAACGCCCGACCGGGCAGGACGCGGTCGTTGTTCTGCGCCTCGCGGACCTCGATTTCGCACAGGCCGTCGAGCCGTGCGGCGAAGGAGGCGGTGAATTTTTCCGGCATGTGCTGGACGATGACCATGCCCGGACACACCCGCGGCAGCGTCTTCAGGACGGCTTCGAGCGCCTGGGTGCCGCCGGTAGAGGTGCCGATGGCGACGATGCGCTCGGTGGTCTGCGCCAGCGCCCCGGCACCTTGCGGCGGCAGGATCGCATCGGCGGTGGCCTTGGGGACGATCTTCGGCATCGCCGGCGGCGCCGCGCAGAGGCGCCTGGGATTCACTTTCGCCGCATCGCGCACCGCGGAAACCAGCTCGTTCGAGGCGCCCTCTAGGTACTTCTTCACGCCATCCTTGGGCTTGAGCACGCAGTCGATGGCGCCGGCCTCGAACGCCTGGAGGGTGGTGGTGGCGCCCTTCTCGGTGAGCGAAGAGCAGATCACGACGGGCGTCGGTCGTTCCGCCATGATCTTCCGCAGAAAGGTAAGACCGTCCATGCGCGGCATCTCGACGTCGAGGACGACGACATCCGGCCATTCGCGCTTCATCCGTTCGATGGCGAAGATCGGGTCGGCGGCTGCGCCGATGACCTTGATGCCGGGCGCCGCTTCCAGAATGCCGGTGAGCACCTGGCGCACCACGGCCGAGTCGTCCACCAGGAGGACCTTGATCTTGTCCATCGCCTAGCGCCTTCCCCGGCCGAAATCCGGCAGCGGCAGGGTGTCGAATTCCGGCACGAACACTTCGTTCTTCTGCTTCACCCAGACATCGCCGTTGCCCAGGTCCATGACGATGCGGCGGTAACCGACGCCACCGACGTGCTCGGCGATGGCCTGCATTCCGGCCGCGCCGATCAACGCACGCGCGGCCTCGATGTTCCTCGTACCAATATCGCGGCCGGGTACCGGCGTGATGGTCGGAAACATGTTGGCGCCGCCAAACAGCTTGACCTGGTAGTCGGACGGGCGCGTGCAGTGTCGCGACATGGCCTGCAAGAGGATCCGCATCGCCTCGTCGGCGTACAACCCGTCCGCACCGCCGGAACTCCTCGCGGCGCGGGCCGGCAGCAGGAAATGGCACATGCCGCCGACGCGCAGCCCGCCATGCCAGGCCGTGATGGAGACGCAGGAGCCGAGAATCGTGGAAACGCGCGCACCGCCACCGCCGAAATGGAACTCCCCCGGATTGAGAAAGACATCGCTGCAGGCGTCCGTGTGCACCATGGCAGTCACGGCTTGCGGTAAATCGTCGGAGCGACGAGTTTCATCTGGTCGTTGATGCCGTTCAGGCTCTCCGAATGCCCGATGATGAAATGGCCGCCCGGCTTGAGCAGCGGCGTCAGGCGCGCCACCACCTGCCGCTTGGTTGCCGGCTCGAAATAGATCATCACATTGCGCAGGAAGATGACGTCGAAGCTGCCCATGCCGGGCAGGTCGGCGCACAGGTTGAGCTGCATGAAGCGGACACGGTTGCGCAGCGCCTTGCCGATCAGGAAGGTCCCATGCTGCGCGCCGACCCCCTTCAGGCAGTAGCTTTGCAGGTAGCCTGGCGGAATGCCGCCGGTGCGATCGAGCGAATAGTGGCCGGCCACCGCCTTCTCCAGCACCCGGGTCGAGATGTCAGTGCCGACCACCTCCCAGGGCGAGTCGCCGAGCTTGTCCGCCAGCAGCATGGCAATGCTGTAGGCTTCCTCGCCGCTCGAACTCGCCGCGCTCCAGGCGCGGAACGGCTGGCCGCGCGGCCAGGCGGCCAGCGCCTTGTCGGCGAGGAATTCGAAGTGTTTCTCCTCGCGGAAGAAATAGGTTTCGTTGGTGGTGAGCAGATCCACCGCCGTTTGCAGCTCGCTGGGCGCCTGCCCGCTCTGGATCAGGCAGTAATACTCGCCATAGCTGCCGAGGCGATGGTGGCGCAGCCGCTTCTCCAGCCGGCTGCAGACGAGCGGCTTTTTTGCCGAGGACAGATTGATGCCGACCAGCCGCCGCAACATCTCGCGGAACTGGCCGAATTCCTGGTCCGAAATCGTGATGGCGTCCATGTCCGCGCACGCGCTTTCAAACGGCTATTTCAATTGAGCGACCTCGAGGTCGCCGAACCAGTTGATGAAGCGCTTCACGTCCGTGCCGCGATAGATGGCGCCGTGCTGCGGACACAGCATGTCGATGTCCATCGCATCGACCCGCTCGCACCACTTGTTCTTCGCCTCGTTCGAGCCCATCCAGCGCTTGTGGAAGCCGGCGGCGTGGCGAATGTGGCGGTCGAAATCCTCCACGTAAAGGTAGCTCTCCGGCGGCGGAATCAGCGCGGCGCCGACATCGCCGGAGAACAGGATCCTGGCCTTGCGGTCATAGAGATTGAAGTTGCCCGAGGAATGCAGGTAGTGCGCCGGCACCGCCTCCAGCGCAAGGTTGCCCACCTGGATCGGCATGCCGCCGTCCGGAATGCTGATGAAGGTATCCGCCTTGCCGCCGAAATGCGGCACGAACGAGCCCCACAGCCAGGACAGGTAGCACTTCAGCTCCGGCTTGAAGTCGAGCCAGAGGGCCAGCGAGGAGATGACGTCCGGATCCTGGTGCGAGGCGAACAGCCACTTGATGTTCTCCGGATTGCTGTCGGCGGAAATCGCCGAAAAGACCGCCGGAAATATCTCCATGCCGCCCGGATCGGTGAGCAGGGCCTCCTCGCCGTCCATCACCAGATATTCGTTGGTATCGATCAGGTCGTCCGGCCGTTCCGGGTCGCGCGCCACGACCGCCCACTTGTGGTCGCCGTCTTCATAGATCGTGCTGACTTTCTTCATTTCATCCTCCCAGGTGGGTTCGAATGTTCTTGAGGATCTGCAGCGTGCGGTCGACGGAACCCTCCACCTGGTTCGACACTTGCGTCAGCGCCCCCGCCAGATCGCTGCCATAGACGGCCTCGACCTTGGCGCGCTGGGCGAAGGTCGCGCCCATGCGGCCCAGCTTGAACGCCCGCGCCACCTCCATGCGGAAGCCGATGTATTCGCGCTGCACGACGAAGCTGATCTTGTCCAGCTCGTCCTGTTTCGGCTTGAGGATGGCCGCGATCTTGGCCCGCAGGCGCTCGTTCGGGCACTGCCGCATGGCTCTGTACAGCTGCTCCTGCATGCGCGACTGCTTGCCGACGTAGGCCACGCGGCCGATCATGCCGAATACCAGCTTTTCCAGAACTTCCATGTGGTGCTCGAGCTTCTTGCTGAACTGGCGCAGCTCGGTGGACACCACGCCGAAGCCGACGGCCTTGCCGCCCGACTTGTGCGCCATGAACTTGGCGTTGAGCGCGGTCAGGTTTACCTCGTCGGTGATGAGCATGACCTTCTTGATTTCCTCGTTGATGCGCACCATCCGGCACAGGGCCGAGGCGCGCGCCGCCCGCAGGTGGGCTTCGCCCGCCGCCGTGGCGAGAACCGGTTCGACGTGTCCCATGTTGCGTCCCCGCTCAGGCCGCCGCCGGGCCGGCGGCGAAGGCTGCCGCCGCGTGCGACTGGCCGCTGGCCTGCGCCAGCATTGAAATCTCGTCGACCGAGAGCACGCGGCCGATGTCCAGGATGACGATGAACTTGCCGCCGACCTTGCCCATGCCGCGGATGAAATCGGCGCGGATGCCGGCACCGAAGGTCGGCGCCGGTTCGATGTCGGCGGCGGGAATCTCCAGCACTTCGCTCACCGCATCGACCATCACGCCGACGTTGTGCGTTTCGCCCTCGCTGTCCAGCTCGATGCTGACGATGCAGGTGCGCTTGGTCGTCTGCGACGCGCCCTTGCCGAAGCGCGCCAGCAGGTCGATCACCGGCACCACGGCGCCGCGCACGTTGATCACGCCGCGGATGAACTCCGGCATCATCGGCACCGGCGTGACGCTGCCGTACTCGATGATTTCCTTGATGTTGCGGATGCCGATGGCGTAGAACTCGGCGCCCAGGCGGAAGGTCAGGTACTGGACATTATCCTCCGCGCCCGGCTCGACCGCCTGCGGCGGCTGCTGTGCGGCTTGAACGAGCGATCCCATGGCGCCCTCCTCAGAAGCGGACGAAGTCGCCCGCACCGCCTGCCGCCTCGGCGGCCTGCAGCGGCACGGCAGCACCCAGCAGGCGCGCGGCGACGCCTTCCTGCCGCGGCGCCTCCTTGCGCGGCTGCGCCTGCGGCAGCACCAGCGCGCCTTCCGTCACCTTGAAAAAGGCCATGAGCTGCTTGAGCTGCTCGGCCTGGCCATTCATCTCCTCGGCGGTTGCCGCCAGCTCCTCGGAGGCCGAGGCGCTCTGTTGCGTGACCTGGTTCATTTGGCTCATCGCCGTGTTGATCTGCGACACGCCGGAGGACTGCTCCTGCGAGGCGGCGGCGATCTCCTGCACCAGGTCGGAGGTCTTCGACACGGTCGGCACGATCTCGACGAGGAGCTTGCCGGCCTGCTCGGCCAACTGCACGCTGTCGGCGGCGAGGTCGCTGATCTCCTGCGCCGCGCCCTGGCTGCGCTCGGCCAGCTTGCGCACTTCGGCGGCGACGACGGCGAAACCCTTGCCATGCTCGCCGGCGCGCGCCGCCTCGATGGCGGCATTGAGCGCCAGCAGGTTGGTCTGGTAGGCGATGTCGTCGATGATGCCGATCTTGTCGGCGATCTGCTTCATGGCGGAGACGGTCTGCGTCACCGCCTGGCCACCCTCGCCGGCTTCCTTGGCGGCCTTGGTGGCCATGCCGTCGGTGACCTTGGCGTTCTCGGCGTTCTGGTTGATCGAGGCCGACATCTGCTCGATCGAGGCACTGGTTTCCTCGACGCTGGCCGCCTGTTCGCTCGCGCCTTGCGACAGCGACTGCGCGGTGGCGCTGACCTGGCCGGAAGCGCCATACAGCGCGTCGGCAGCCGAACGCACCTCGCTGATGATCTGCGAGATCTTGACCGACATGTTCTGCATCGCCGCAAGAAGCTGGCCGGTCTCGTCCTTCGTCAGGGCGTTGATCTTCACCGTCAGGTCGCCCTCGGCCAGGTGGTTCGCCGCACCGACCGCTTCGTTGAGCGGGCGGACAATGCTGCGCGTCACCCAGAAGGCGGCGAAGGCGCCGAAACCGAGCGCCAGCACCGCAAGAACCATCATCAGGCGGCTGGCGTCCTTGTAGTCCTCCTTGGCCTGCCTGGCGGCCTCGCCCATCTGGTCGGCCTGGTACTGCACCAGCTTCTCCAGCTTGTCGAAGTATTCGGCGACGACGACGCGGCCCTCGCTGAGCAGGTAGGCCTTCGCCTCGGCGTTCTTGCCGGCGCCGATCAGGTTCATCAGCTGCTCCTGGTTGGCGACATAGCGTGTGCGCACCTCCGCCACGGCCTTGAGCAGTTCCTTGCCTTTGTCATCCTGGACGCGCTTTTCCAGCGTGACGAGGTTTTCGCCGATCTTCTTGCGCGCTTCGACAATCCGCGCGCGCTCCCTGTCCAGGTCGGACTTGCTTTCGACCAGCAGCAGGTTGCGCACCGAGCGCGCGATCACGTTCAGCTGCCCACGGATGTCGGTGATGACGACCGTATTGGGATAGCGCTCCTCGACGACGAGCGTCATGGAGCCATCCATCTTCTCCAGATTGCGCATGCCGACGCCGACGATCACGGCAAGGAGCAGGATCACCAGGCCGAAGCCCAGCCCGAGGCGCATGCCGATCTTCATGTTTGCAAACATTTCACTCTCCCTTCACGACTTCAAGGTCAATGCATCAGGGCCGGGCGCTGCGTTTGCCCGAGGCTGATGCGATGCGTTTCCGAATTCACCGCCTGCTGCACCAGCGCCGGCACGTCGAGGATCAGCGCCACGTCGCCGCTGCCCAGGATGGTCGAGCCGGAGATGCCCGGCAGCTTGCCGAACAGCTTGGCCATCGGCTTGATCACCGTCTGGAACTCGCCCAGCAGCGCGTCCACCACCAGCCCCGCCTTGTTGCCGCCAAACTGCACCACGACGATGTGCTCCTCTGTGTGGCCGTTCCGCCGATGGCCGTTCAGCTTTGCGCCGCCCTCGAAAACCTCGCGCAGGCGGATGAAGGGCAGGACTTCCCCGCGCAGGTTGATGTAGTTGCGCCCCTTGTCCTGGCGGCTCTGCAGGGCCGGGTAGTTCATGCACTCGATGACCGAGTCCAGCGGCACGACATAGGAGCCGCCGTTCACGCCCATCAGGAAGCCGTCGATGATGGCAAGAGTCAGCGGCAGGTGGATGGAGATGGTGGTTCCGGCCCCTTCGGCGCTGCGGATGTCCACCGTGCCGCGCAGGGCCTCGATGTTGCGGCGCACGACATCCATGCCGACGCCGCGTCCCGACAGGTTGGTGACCTGGTCGGCCGTGGAGAAGCCCGCTTCGAAAATGAGCTGGAAGATTTCCTGGTCGGAGAGGTTCTGTCCGGGCTGCACCAGGCCGCGCTCGACGGCCTTGGCCAGAATCCTGTCGCGATCGAGACCGCCGCCGTCGTCGGACACCTCGATGACGATGCTGCCCGAGTCGTGGTAGGCGTTGAGCCGCACCGTGCCGCGGGCCGGCTTGCCGCGCGCCATGCGCAGTTCCGCCGGCTCGATGCCGTGATCCATGGAATTGCGCACCAGATGCATCAGCGGATCACCGATTTTCTCGACCACCGCCTTGTCCAGTTCCGTCTCCTTGCCGCTGACGACAAGGTCGATGCCCTTGCCCAGCTCCAGGCTGACGTCGTGGACGACGCGGTGGAAGCGGCCGAAGGTTTCGCCGATCTGCACCATGCGCAGGGCGAGTGCGCTGTCCCTGATCTCGGCGACGAGGCGGTGGATGATGGACGACGTCTCCAGCAGGCCCTCGTCCTTCAGCCGCTGCGCGTGCAGGCTGGCGCCGTCGCCGGCGATCACCAGCTCGCCCACCAGATTGATGAGCGTGTCCAGCTTGTCGGCCTGGACGCGGATGAAGCGCTGCTCCTGCGCCTTGCCTTCCTTGACCTTCTTCTGCTTTTCCAGCGCGGCATCGACCACTTCCTTCTGCACGACGCGCTGCCCGATCAGTATCTCGCCCAGCGGCTGCGCCGGCCGGGCCAGCTCGCAGGCTTCGCCCCGCTGCGCTTGCTGGACCTTCTGCTCCGCCAGGCCGCGTTCCAATTCGTCGCGGGTCAGCGCGCCGCTGGCGATCAGGATGTCGCCGAGCAGCACCTTGTCTTCGCGCAGCTCCTCGATCAGCCGCAGGTACTCGCTGACCTTGCTGTGCGGCGGCAGGATGCGGATGACAGAGTCCTCGCGCACGAACTCGAAGACATTGGCAATGCTTTCCTTGTCGGCGTCGCTGTGCAGGCTGATCTCCAGGCCCATGTAGCAGGATTCCGCATCCATCTCCTCGGCCGCCGGCATGGCGTGGAACAGCGGCACGACGGCGGTGACCTCGCCCAGCGTGCCGAGGTAGCGCGCGAAGGAGATCGGGTCCATGCCGTTTCTCAGCACGTCGCGCCCAAAGCGCAGCGAGATGTGCCAGACGTCGCTGGCCACGGCGCCGCCGCCGCTGGCGTGCACCGGCTGTTGCGTTTCGGCCGGCAGGGTTGTCGTCGCGGCCTCGGCCGCGCCCGGTTCGCCGAGATGGCAGCGCAGGCGTGCCAGCAGATCGGCGCCGATGCTGTCCAGCTCCGCGTCCGCCTCGGTCTCGCCCGCATCGACGCGCGAAACCAGTTCGCCGATATGGTCGGCGCAGGAAAGCAGCAGCGCGATGAGGTCGCCGTCGATGGCGACCGCGCCGTCGCGCACGCGGTTCAGCACGTTCTCGACGACATGGGTGAAGGCGACGATGCCGTCAAGGCCGAACAGGCCGGCCGAGCCCTTGATGGTGTGGGCGGCGCGGAAGATCGCGTTGATCGCTTCCTTGTCGCCGGCAGCGCCTTCCAGATGAAGGAGCGCATCCTCCATCGCCTCCAGCAGTTCGCAGCTTTCGATGATGAAGGTCTGCTGCGCCTGGTCCAGGTTCATTTCGTGCCCTCCCGCCTGCTGCGGCCGCGCTTCTTCGGTGGCGTTTCCGATATCAGCACCGGATCGCCGAAATGGGACGTCATTCTGTAGAGATCGAGCACTTCCAGCGTCGCCGGACTGTGCGCCACCAGGGCGACCTGCCGGTTCAGGTGCGCCGCCTCGCGCTTGACGAGATAGAGCAGCTGCAGGCCGGCGCTGTCCATCTCGCTCACCTGCGACAGGTTGATTTCCAGTTTCTCGCAACGGTTGAGCCCGTCGAGCAGCGCGCCCTTCAGCTCCGCCGCGCTGTAGATGGTCATCTCGCCGTCGATGCCGAGGCAGCAGGTGTCGTCGTTGTATACGGTGGCGACCGTCATTGAACTACCCTCCCGCCGACCCCCTCCCCAAGGAAAGGGGTGATGGTTGTTCGCGAGCTGCGCTCGCTCCATGTTGCTGGCTGCGCCACACTTGGGGCGACCCGGGGTGCGGCGCTCATGGAAGTATCAGCTTGGAGACCGCCGTCAGCATCTGCTGCGGCTGGAACGGCTTGACCACCCAGGCCTTGGCGCCGGCGGCCTGGCCTTCCTGCTTCTTGCCATCCTGCGACTCGGTGGTGAGCATGATGATCGGAGTGAACCTGTAGGCCGGCAGCTGCTTCACCTCCTTGACGTAGCTGATGCCATCCATGTTCGGCATGTTGACGTCGGAAATGATGAGATGGATCTTCTGGCCGGTCATCTTGCCGAGCGCATCCTTGCCGTCGCAGGCCTCGATGACGTCGTAGCCGGCACCGCGCAGCGCGATGGCGACGACCTGCCGCAGCGAGGCCGAATCGTCGACAATCAGTATGGTTTTGCTCATCCCCCGCTCCCCGAAACAACGACAGTTGCCGCGACCCGGCCGCGACGAACGACAGCGCGCCGCCAATCCATCCGCCCGGGTTTCGAGCGGACGCTGAAGCCAATAACGGCCGTCCATACCGGCGCTTTAGCGTTCTCGCATACCCCATTGCCATAAGGCGGCGGGACGGTGGCCGTCTATGCCCAAAGACTTTCAGTGATTCAGCGGCTTGCCGCCGACACCGGAGAAAACGCGACAAGCGAAAACAGCACGCCGGCAGCTATGACGAAAGTAGTAGGCCTCGGCCGGACAGGTGCCCGGCGGCCTTCTCGGCACCGCCTCCCGCCGTGGCCGGTGGCAGCGCAAACCGGGAAGTTCCCGATGCGCGCACGGGCGCAGCTCGGCTAAAGAAATGCCGTGATCATCCGTTGACTGTGCCTGCAGCGTCCGATGGCCGCCGGTTGGCGGCTGGCGCTGAAGGAGGATTCCATGCATACCGCCACGAGACTCCCTGCCGCGACGGGAGAACCGCGACCGCAACCATCGCCGACCGTCTGGCTGCCGCCGCTCGCGCTGGCGCTGGCTGGCTGCCTGTTCCTGCTGCTGACGGCCGGCCCGACGCCCGCGGCATGGGCCTGCAGCGGGCTGCTGCTCACCGGCGCCGCCGCCTGCGCCCGCATCGCTTCGCTCGGCGCCATTCCGCCGCTGGTGGCCGCCGACGCGGCGCCGGCGGCGCCGCAGCGGCACGCCATCGAGGGGCTGGATACCCTGTGCGAAAAGGTCTTGCCGGTCTGGACCAGACAGATCGACACGGCAAAGACGCAGACCGAGGAAGCCGTGACCGCGCTCTCGGGCCGCTTCTCGGGCATCTCGCAAAAACTCGAAGCCGCGGTGGCCGCATCGCAAAGTGCGGCCGGCGGCATCGACAGCCAGTCCGATGCCGGGATGATCGGCCTGCTGAATCACAGCCGCGGCGAACTCGACGCGGTGACCGTCTCGCTGCGCGGCTCGCTCGACACCAAGCGCGCCATGCTGGAGGACATTTCCCGCCTGGCCGGCTTCACCGACGAACTGCGCAAGATGGCCGCCGACGTCGCCAGCATCGCCAGCCAGACCAACCTGCTGGCGCTCAATGCCGCCATCGAGGCGGCACGCGCCGGCGAGGCGGGACGCGGCTTCGCCGTGGTTGCCGACGCGGTGCGCGAGTTGTCCACGCAATCCGGCCAGACCGGCAAGCGCATCGCCGAGAAGATCGACTCGGTCAATGCCGCCATCGGCGCCACCACGCGCACCGCCGGAGAATATGCGATGCTCGACGAGGAGGGCCTGCGCCAGGCGGAGGCCGCCGTGCACAACGTGCTGGAACGTTTCCGCGGTGCCGCTGCCGGCCTGAGCGAGTCGGCGGCCATTCTGCAGCGCGAGAGCTGCGGCATCCGCGACGAGATTTCCGACGTACTGGTGTCGCTGCAGTTTCAGGATCGGGTCAGCCAGATCATTTCCCATGTCACTGGCGACCTCGACAAGCTGGGTGCCCTGCTTGCGCAATTCCATGTCGACCGGGACGCGGGCCGCCTCCCCGGCGTCCTCGACGCCACCGGCTGGCTGAACGACCTGGCGCAGACCTACACGACGGCGGAACAGCTCATCGTGCATACCGGCGGCAGCGCCGCCGCCCCGCGCGAATCGGAAATCACATTCTTCTAGCGCTCAGAGGCTGTGAAAATATTCCGGGAAACCCACCGCAGAGACGCAGAGGCGCAGAGGGTTCGCAGAGAACTTCCAGGCAAACAACGAATCTCCTCTGCGTTGCCTCTGCGCCTCCGCGCCTTTGCGGTGGGTGTTGATTTTTCACGAGCTCTCAGTGTTCCCGGCCGTCAATCCGCGGCTGCAGCAGCATCGGGATGGCGCGCCAGGCGAGGATGGTGAAGGCGACGAACCAGCAGGCGGCAGCGAGCCGGATCCACAGCAGGTAGGCCGCGGGAGCCAGTTGCGGCGCGAGGACGCGCAAGAGCAGCGCCGCGATCATGATCCACAGTACCCCTTTGTCGACAGCGTCGAACATCACCTTGCGCCCGGTGTGCCCCCTCGATATGCGGATGATCATCGCCGGTACGATCAGCCCCATCACGCCGAAGCTGAACAGGTGGATGGTGACGCTGCCGACCCAGACGCTGTTCGCCGCCTGCTCGAAAGCCACGACCAGCAACTGGGCGATGATGGCGAGGTAGCCGAGGTACATGATGCCGACATCGATGCGCGAAAATGCCAGCGCCGGCTTCCAGAAGGCGAAGCGGGCAAGCAGGAGGAGCGCCAGCAGCGCCGCCAGGACCGCCGCGACGAAGGGTGGCAGAAAGCCGGCGAAGGCGAGGGCCAGCCCGAGCCCCTTGATGGTGCCGTCGAGCAGCGGATGGCGCAGGATCGCCACCTTGAACACGCCGCGCATGAACTCGGTCAGGGTCCGCTCCAGCATGATGAGGAAGGCCAGGCGAAACAGGCCGAGTGCCATGATGTCGCCGGCCTGGCCGTAGACGCCGTCGAGCAGGAGGAACTTGGCGAGCGGAAACAGCGGCAGCAGAAGCAGGAAGAAGATGTTGTCGTCGCGATAGCCGTCGGTCGCACGATGGCGCAGCAGGGACCACAACACCATGGCGACGATGGCGACCAAAAACAGCTGGTTGGAGAACAGGAAAAGCAGCTGCGGCCAGGCGGCGCCGAAGGCCATGCCGACGCGCTCGAAGCACCAGGCGGCGGCAAGGAAGACCAGCGCGCCGCCGTGATAGCCGCGGATCTTCACCCAGTTCTTGCTCGCCGTGAGCAGGAAACCGCCGAGCATGGCCCAGCCGAAGCCGAAGAACATTTCGTGGGCGTGCCATTGCGTGCTTGAGAACGCGCCGCCCGGCGCCTCGATCGCGCCGGCGAACATCAGGGCCCAGAGAACGGGCAGGCTCAGGCCGGACAGGCAGGCCAGCGCGAAGAAGGGGCGGAAGCCGACGAGCCAGAGTGGGTGGGCAGTGAATCTCACGGCGGTCTCCTTGTGGGAGGGGCTTCAGCCCCGACTGCAGCGGTTGCCGCTGCACCTGTCGGGGCTGAAGCCCTCCCCACAGAAAACAATCATTCCGCCTCGAACCCCGCGTCGACGATGGCGCGCTTCATGTCCTCGCGCGTGACGCGGCCGGCTTCGAACTCGACGCGGGCGCTCCTGTTCTCCAGCGAGACTTCCGCTTTCGCCACGCCGGGCAGCGCGGAGAGTACGTTGGTGACACTCTTCACGCAGCCGCCGCAGGACATGCCTTCGACCTTGAGGGTGGTGGTTTCCATGTTCATTCCTTTCAACACGGCTTGCCGGGCTTGCAGCCCTTCAGCACCCAGAGGGAAATGATGCCGGCCGTCTCGTCGGCGCGCGCCTTGCGCGCCAGCGACAGCGGCGTGCGGCCGCCCGTCGACTTGGCGTTCACGTCGGCGCCGGCTTCCAGCAGCAGGCGCGCGGCTTCCGAGCGCCCGACATAGGCCGCCATGTGCAGCGGCGTGTTGTCTTCCTTGTCGCGCGCATTCACGTCGGCGCCGGCGGCGATCAGCGCCTTGAGCGATCCGCTGTCGACGTTGGTGGCGGCCAGATGCAGCGGTGTCGAGCCGAGCTGGTTGCGCACATCGCGCGCGGCCGGATCGGCCTTGAGGGTTTTCTGCACCTCGGCCGCCGTGCCGAGGCGCGCGGCGTCGAAAATCGGCGGCTCGTTGGCGCCGAGGGTCATCTGCGCCTGCGCCTGCACGGAAAAAGTCAGTCCGCACAGCACGGCGAAAAGAATGCCTTTGTTCATGAATCTCTCCGTTGCGGTTTCCAGCGCCGCAGCAGCAGGGAGTTGCTCACCACCGAGACGGAACTCAGGGCCATCGCGGCGCCGGCGATCACCGGGTTGAGCATGCCCAGCGCGGCGAGCGGGATGCCGAGCACATTGTAGATGAAGGCGAAGAACAGGTTCTGGCGGATCTTCGACAGGGTCGCGCGCGACAGGTCGATGGCGTCGGCCACCGACAGCAGGTCGCTCCTCATCAGCGTCACGTCGGCCGCTTCCAGCGCCACGTCGGAGCCGCCGCCGATGGCGAAGGAGACATCCGCCGCGGCCAGCGCCGGCGCGTCGTTGATACCGTCGCCGACCATGCCGACGCGCCTGCCGCCGGCCTTGAGTTTTGCGATCGCCGCCGCCTTGTCCTGCGGCAGCACCTCGGCCTCGAAGCGGTCGATGCCGGCCTCGCGCGCGATGGCCGCCGCCGTGGCGGCGTTGTCGCCGGTGAGCATGACCACCTCGACGCCCTGCGCGGCGAGCCGCGCGACGGCTGCGCGCGAGGTCGGCCGCAGGCGGTCGGCGACGCCGAGGAGGCCGAGCAAAGTCAGTCCGCGCGACACGGCGACGACGCTCTTGCCGCCGTTCGCCAGCGGCGCCAGCAGCGCTTCCGGCACCGCCACGCCGCGCTCGGCGAGGAAGGCCGGTGAGCCGAGCGCGTATTCCTCGCCGTCGAGCGCCGCCGTCAGCCCCTTGCCCGGCACGGCACGCAGCTCGTCCGGTTGCGCCAGCGCCAGGCCCTGCCCGCGCGCCCGCGCGACGATGGCCTCGGCGAGCGGGTGCGTGGCGCCCTGCTCCAGGCTCGCCGCGATGCGCAGCAGTTCCGACTCGGCGATGCCATCGGCCGGCACGACATCCGTCACCTCCGGCTTGCCCTGCGTCAGCGTGCCGGTCTTGTCCACCGCCAGCACCTCGACGTTCTTCGCCAGTTCCAGCGCCTCGGCATTCTTGACGAGGATGCCCGCCGCGGCGCCGCGCCCGGTGCCGACCATGATCGCCGTCGGCGTCGCCAGGCCGAGCGCGCAGGGGCAGGCGATCACCAGCACGGCGACGGCATTCACCAGCGCCTGGGTGAAATCGCCAGCAAAGATCCACCAGCCGGCGAAAGCGACCAGCGCGATGGCGGTCACCACCGGCACGAAGATCGCCGAGATGCGGTCGGCTAGGCGCTGCACCGGCGCCTTCGAGCCCTGCGCCTGCTCGACCATGCGGATGATGCCGGCGAGCAG
>CAZASE010000048.1:0-18622 GCA_964487715.1 uncultured Rhodocyclaceae bacterium
CACCGAGATCCTGCGCACCAAGCTCGACGAGAACCTGCGCATGATCGGCGACACCATCCGCCATCTCAAGCAGCAGGGCAAGGAAGTGGTCTACGACGCCGAGCACTTCTTCGACGGCTGGAAGGCCAACCCTGACTACGCCCTCGCCACGCTCGAGGCGGCGGCGGAAGCCGGCGCCGACTGCCTGTGCCTGTGCGACACCAACGGCGGCACCTTCCCCAACGACATCTTCGCCATCACGCAGAAGGTCGTCGAGAAATTCAAGACGCCGGTCGGCATCCACTGCCACAACGATTCCGAGATGGCGGTGGCCAACTCGGTGATGGCGGTGCAGGCCGGCGCGACGCAGGTGCAGGGTACCATCAACGGCATCGGCGAACGCTGCGGCAACGCCAACCTGTGCGCGATCATCCCCGACCTGCAATTGAAGCTCGGGTTCCAGTGCGTGCCGCCGAAGAACATGGCCACGCTCACCACGGTGGCGCGCGCGGTGGCCGAGATCGCCAACATGCCATTGAACGAGAAGGCCGCCTACGTCGGCGCCGACGCCTTCGCCCACAAGGGCGGCATGCACATCGACGCCGTGGTGAAGAACCCGGTCTCCTACGAGCACATCGACCCCGAGCTGGTCGGCAACAGCCGCCGCACCCTGATGTCGGAAGTCGCCGGCCGCAGCACCCTGCTCGCCCGCATCCAGGCCGTCGACCCGAAAATCGGCAAGGATTCTCCCGAGACGCGGAAGATCATCGACCGATTGAAGAAGCTCGAGCACGAGGGCTACCACTTCGAGGCCGCCGAGCAGTCCTTCGAGCTGGTGGTGCGCAAGATGCTCGGCAAGTACACGCCCTTCTTCGAGCTGGTCGAGTTCAAGGTGATGGTGAACGAGCCCTCGGTGAACGGCATGAACTCCTCGGCGATGATAAAGATCCGCGTCGGCAACGAGGTCGAGATCACCGCCGCCGAGGGCGACGGCCCGGTGAACGCGCTGGACAAGGCCGTGCGCAAGGCGCTCGAGCGCTTCTACCCGGCGATCGGCGAAATCCGCCTTACCGACTACAAGGTGCGCGTACTCGATTCCAAGGAGGCCTCCGCCGCCAAGGTGCGCGTGCTGATCGAATCCACCGACCAGCGCGAGCACTGGACCACCATCGGCGTGTCGACCGACGTCATCGATGCTTCCTGGCACGCGCTGGTGGATTCGATCGAGTACAAGCTGGTGCGGGAACAGGAAGCCGGCCGCGGTTAGTTTGCGCCCTTGCGTATATAATAGTAATATACGTCAATGATAGATCTTTCCCGGATCGCCGGCTTCGATTGGGATGCCGGGAATGCACGGAAGAATGAGAAGCATGGTGTGTCGATGGCGGAGGCCGAGCAGGTCTTCTTCAACATGCCCTTGCTGCTTCTGGTGGATGAGAAGCACAGCCAGCGAGAGGCCAGGCACCACGCACTGGGACAGACCGACGCCGGGCGCTTGCTGCACTTGACCTTCACCCTGCGCAAGGCCGACAGCCTGATTCGCGTGATCTCCGCCCGGGACATGCATCGGAAGGAGCGAACGATTTATGAGCAAGCCGACTAAAGCCATTCCACGATTCAAGAACGAAGCCGAGGAGCGCGCCTTCTGGGAAAGCCAGGACTCGACCGCTTACCTCGACTGGTCGAAGGCAAAGCGCGCGGTGCTGCCGAACCTGAAGCCGACCACCAAGACGATTTCCCTGCGCCTGCCCCAGCATTTGCTGGACTCCATCAAGGCCGCCGCCAACGCGCGCGACGTTCCCTATCAGTCGCTGATCAAGGTCTGGCTGCAGGAAAAGCTGCACGGATAACCGCAGGAAGCGTATCAACGCGGCTGGCTGCTCGCCACCTCTCAGGCTTCCGGCTTCAGCAGTACCAGCTTGAGGTGCTCCTGGTCCACCGGCCGCAGCGTCACCTGCTGATAGGTCACCACTCCCCATTTCGGATGGTTGAAGGCGCGCTGCCCGCCCTGGCGCTCCAGCACGTCGTGCTGCTTCCAGAAGCGCGAGAACTCCGCACTGCCCTTCTTCAATTCCTCGATCAGGTGCACCAGCGCCGGCTCGTCCAGCCGCGTGCGGCAGTCGGCGCGAAATTCCGCGGTGAGGCGGCGCGCGCGCGTCTCCCAGTCGGTGATGAATTTCCTCGCCTTCGCGTCGAGGAAGACGAAGCGCAGCAGGTTGCGCGGCGGTTCGTGCGTTTTGTCCACCCTCGCCGGCTTGTCCAGCCAGCCGGCGAACAGCGCCGCCGCCGCCTTGTTCCAGGCCAGCATGTCCCAGGTGCGGCCCATGATGTAGGCGGGGATGCCGATGTCGCCGAGCATGCCGGTCAGCAATTCCGAGGCGGCGTCCTCCTCCGGCGCGGCGCCGAGCGGATCGTGCCGTCCGGCCAATTCGAACAGATAGGCGCGCTCACTCCGCGTCAGGCGCAGCGTCTGCGCCAGGCGGCCCAGCACGTCGGCCGAGACGTTCACCTCGCGCCCCTGCTCGATCCAGGTGTACCAGGTCGGGCTGATTCCGGCGAGCTGCGCCACCTCCTCGCGGCGCAGCCCCTGCGCGCGGCGGCGACTGCCCGAAGGAAAGCCGAACGCCTCCGGCGCCTGGCGCCCGCGCATGGCCTGAAGAAATTCACCGAGCTCCTTGCGGCGACTGTCCATGTTTTCCCCTCTGGCTAGTATTTCCAGTACTGGTATAACTACCCGCCTTGTCAGGGTATCAAACCTTGGCTAGCATTTCTTCCGCAACGGTGGATACTTTGTCGTCCTCGCGAAAACGAAGTTTCGGTGCAGGCTAATCTTCAGGTTATGCCGTAACCAATGCGGGGACCCATGGATTCCCGCTTCCGCGGGAATGACGCCATTTGGCGCAACACACCAACACACCTTTTGTAACACCCGCAAACGAAGGAGCCGACATGGCCGGCAAGACGCTTTTCGACAAACTCTGGGAATCGCACGTCGTCCGCGAGGAATCCGACGGCACCTGTCTCCTCTACATCGACCGTCACCTCATGCACGAGGTGACCAGCCCGCAGGCCTTCGAGGGCCTGCGCCTGGCCGGACGCCGCGCCTGGCGCAAGGAGAGCGTGGTCGCCAACCCCGACCACAACACGCCGACCGACCACTGGGACGAGGGCATCAAGGACCCGATCTCGCGCCTGCAGGTGGAGACGCTCGACGCCAACATCAGGGATTTCGGCGCGCTGGTGTACTTCCCCTTCAAGCACGCCAACCAGGGCATCATCCACGTCATCGGCCCGGAGAACGGCACCACCCTGCCCGGCATGACCGTGGTGTGCGGCGACAGCCACACCTCCACGCACGGCGCCTTCGGCGCGCTGGCCTTCGGCGTCGGCACCTCCGAAGTCGAGCACGTGCTCGCGACGCAGACGCTGGTCGGCAAGCGCTCCAAGCGCATGCTCATCAAGGTCGACGGAAAAGTCAGTCCCGGCGTCACGGCGAAGGACATCGCGCTGGCGATCATCGGCAAGATCGGCACCGCCGGCGGCACCGGCTACGCCGTCGAGTTCGGCGGCAGCGCCATCCGCGCGCTGTCCATGGAAGGCCGCATGACCCTCTGCAACATGGCCATCGAGGGCGGCGCCCGCGCCGGCCTGGTCACCCCCGACGAGAAGACCTTCGAATACCTCAAGGGCCGCCAGTTCGCACCGCAGGGCGCAAACTGGGACAAGGCTGTCGCTTACTGGAAGACGCTGCAATCCGACGCCGGCGCCAAGTTCGACACCGTCATCGAACTGGACGCTGCGAAGATCGAGCCGCAGGTCACCTGGGGCACCTCGCCCGAGCAGGTGCTGCCGGTGGGCTCGCGCGTGCCCAACCCGGCAAAAGAGAAGGATGCGCAGAAGCGCGCCGGCATCGAGCGCGCCCTGCAGTACATGGGCCTCAAGGCCGATACGCCGATCCAGGACATCGCGATCGACAAGGTCTTCATCGGCTCGTGCACCAACTCGCGCATCGAAGACCTGCGCGCCGCGGCGAAGATCACCAAGGGCAAGAGGAAGGCTTCAAGCGTGAAGCAGGTGCTGGTGGTGCCGGGCTCCGGCCAGGTCAAGCGCCAGGCCGAGGCTGAGGGCCTCGACAGGATCTTCACCGACGCCGGCTTCGAGTGGCGCGAGCCGGGCTGCTCGATGTGCCTGGCCATGAACGCCGACCGCCTCGCCCCGGGCGAGCGCTGCGCCTCCACCTCCAACCGCAACTTCGAAGGGCGCCAGGGCGCCGGCGGGCGCACCCACCTCGTCAGCCCCGAGATGGCCGCCGCCGCCGCCATCGCCGGCCACTTCGTCGACATCCGCAAACAGGATTAAGGAACCGCCATGAAACCCTTCAAATCCCTCGACGGCCTGGTCTGCCCGCTCGATCGCGCCAACGTCGACACCGACGCCATCATCCCCAAGCAGTTCCTCAAGTCGATCAAGCGCTCGGGCTTCGGCCCTTACCTCTTCGACGAATGGCGCTACGCCGACACCGGCGAGCCCGGCATGGACTGCAGCAAGCGCCCGCTGAAGAAGGACTTCGTCCTCAACCAGCCGCGCTACCAGGGCTCGCAGGTCCTGCTCGCCCGCGACAACTTCGGCTGCGGCTCCAGCCGCGAGCACGCGCCCTGGGCCATCGAGGACTACGGCTTCCGCGTCGTCATCGCGCCGTCCTTCGCCGACATCTTCTTCGGCAACTGCTACAAGAACGGCGTGCTGCCGATCGTCGCCTCGCCCGCCATCGTCGACCAGCTGTTCCGCGAGTGCGCCGCGCAAAAAGGTTACAAACTGCGCGTCGACCTCGAGACGCAGACCGTGCGCAACCCCGCCGGCGAGTGGTTCCAGTTCGACATCACGCCGCACCGCAAGCACTGCCTGCTGAACGGCCTCGACGAGATCGGCCTGACGCTGCAGCACGCCGGCGAGATCAAGGCCTTCGAAGCCAAGCACAAGGCCGCGCAGCCCTGGCTGTTCGCCTGATTCCCAAGGCCGTTCGTGGTGAGTAGCCCGCGCAGCGGGCGTATCGAACCACGGACGGCCTCCGCAAAAGTCAGTCCCTGCAACACGACGCTTCACGGGCCATAACGGATCAGGCGGGCCGTCCCGCCCCCACTCAACGATCCCCCCGAAAGGAGCAGCCGCCATGCCGAATCCATTCGTACACGTCGAACTGCAGACCCGCGACCTGCCGAAGGCGAAGGATTTCTACGCGCGCCTGTTCGACTGGAAGCTGCAGGATCTCCCCATGCCGGGCGGCAGCTACACCATGATCGAGGTGGGAGACGGCACGGGCGGCGGCATGGTCACCAGCCCGGATCCCCATGCGCCGCCGAGCTGGATGGCCTACGTCGGCGTGGACGACGTGCGCGCCATGACCGAGAAGGCGCGCCAACTCGGCGCCACGATCTGCGTCGACGTCACCGAGGTCGGCGACTTCGGCTGGATGAGCGTATTCACCGACCCCACCGGCGCCACCCTCGCCCTCTGGCAGCCAAAGCAGCCGCAGAATCAGGGCTGAGCGGCTTTATGCCCAATCTGGGTAGGATCATGCCCGGATTGGGGTTGCCCCGATCAGGAACGCACGAACGCCAGCAGCGGTCCGTAATCCTTGCCGTCGGCAGCGCGCAGGGCCATGAGATAGCGCTGCCGCACCTCGCCGTCAGCAACCAGATTGCCCGCTCCCCAAGAGAAACGCGGTGCACCGTGCTGCGCCAGCAGCAAATCCGCCATGGTTCGCGACAACCGGCCATTGCCATTGGCGAAGGGATGGATCGCCACCAGCCGATGGCTGAACCTCGCCGCGATTTCGTCGAGCGGATAGCTCTTGCATCCAAGCTGCGTCATCGCGTCCTCGCATAGGTCATGCAAGACCGGCTGGATGCGCAGCGGATCCACGCCGATGTTCTTTTCGGTAGTGCGGAATTTTCCCGCCCAGCGCCAGGTCTTGCCGAACATGCGCTTGTGCAGGGCGCAGACGAACTCGCTGCCGAGCAGATTCCTGTGTCGCCGCCCGAAAGCCCATCGCTCCCCCTCGATGATGTTCACCATCTCCCACTCGTTCAACTGGCCGTGGTTGGCGATGTGCGAGGGGATCAGCCCGGCCGCCTCGTCGGGATCGAGCGGCGTGGCGCCGGGCGGATAGTCGAGATTCATTGCCATAGCTTGCGCGCACTGCCCTGCAGCATGGATTCGGCCAGCAGCTTGCGTTGGCGCTTGCGTTCCGTCGCGGACACGCCTTGCGCCTCCAGCTTCATGGAATGGTCCGCCGGCTGCAGCATGGCCTCGGCGAGCGCGTCGGCGCGGCGCTCGCGCAGATCGTCGAGCGTGCCGCCCTCCGGCACCAGCGCATAGGCCACGCGACAACCCATCGCCCGCGCCAGGCGATCCAGGCTGTCCAACGTGATGCGGCGATCGGCCTCGGCCCGCTCAAAATCCTGCACCGACTGACGGCTGATGCCGGCGCGCGCACCCAATTGCGCTTGCGTCATGCCCAACGCTTCCCGGATCGCACGCACCCATCCGCCTCGCGGCGGCACGGCCGCTTCCGGGCTTGGGTAAGCCTGCAGCGCATCGGAAAGCTGCATTCGCTTGAGTTTTTCATTAGAATCAATCATCAGACGCTCCTTGAGCAGGCTATAACCGGCCTATGCGAGCTTATTGTGCCGGCTATAACCGGCTTATGTCAAGAATAGTGCCGGCTATAACCGGCATATAATCCCCTACCCAACCCCCCCCCGCCAGCGCCCCTCAACCCGCCAGCCGTCCTACTTCGCCGTCGGCGTGAATGTCCATACCCAGTTGTTGTTGAGCGCCTTCATCACGATGGAGCGGCCGTCCGGCGTCACCGTGAAGGGGCTGCCTTTTTGGATCATGCCGGCCATGGCCAGCACCTGTGGATCGGGCAGCGCGATGTATTCCTTCACCGCCACCGTCGCACCCTTGTGGAGGCGCAGCTTGTTGCCGCAGGATTCCGCCACCATCGTCTCCGGATGCACGCGCTTGCCGACCAGCTCCAGTGCTTCCTTCGGTCTGGATTGCCTGATCTCCACCACATCGAAGTGCTCGTAAGGGCCGTTGAGCTTTCCGGTCGGGCACTTCATCTCCATGCCGAAGAGGTTGGACACCTTGGCCGCGTCGTTGCGGATGACGGGCGTGCCCACGATCACGCCCTTCTTCCTGTTCCAGTCCAGGGACAGCGTCACCCGATCGACCACATCCGCGTAAAGATCCGCATCCGTGGGCGGAATCTGCACATGCGGCTGCGTGATTTCCCCCACCACCTCGTAATGCACGATCTCGACCTTGGCCCACTTCTCCATGGCGGCCGTGTCGACACCCTGCGCGGCGGCAGGCGCCGACAGGAACAGGGCAGTGACGATCAGGGATGTGCCGCTCAGGGCTGGTCTCATCTGGAACTCCTTAATTGATGATCTGGAAATGCGTCAATGATTTTGTCATGAAGCGGCCGGGCAAACAATCGCACGCGCCCCGCGCAGCCGCACCCGGCCCCGCTGCTGGCAAAGGTCAGTCGCCGCGGCACGGCGCCGACGAAGCCGGCCGGCCGAACACATGCAAGGGCGCCGCGCCGAAGGGAAGTTGGCTCGCTGTTGCCGGATTCATTTCGCGTCGCCATTCGCAATGTCGGTGATGCGCCGGCGCACGGATTCGATGCGCTGCCCGAACAGTTCGTCATAGACGACCAGGCGGGGCAGGGTGTTCTCGAAATCCGGATGCAGCAGCACCTCGCGGAATCGCGCATTCAGATAGCGGGCCAGTTCCTCGTCGCTCGCCGCAATCTCCGCCCCGACTTCCGGACGGCCGTCCAGCACGTTGATGATGTCCTCGAAATCGTGGCTGGCCATGATGTCGCTGCCGCCGCGTTGCGCAAACGCCTCGAACTTCGTCTAGGAAAGCCGGCGCCGAAATCAGGCGAATCTGCCTGCCGCTGGGCAGCGTCGTCGCCAGCGCGGTAGCAATAGCCAGGGGATACCAGCGATTCGAAAAACCGAGGATGCGCTCATCGGTCGGCATCAGGTCCACCGCCACGCCGCCGAAGCGCCAGCGGCAGATCGGCGCGTCCTGCGACGTGTCGCGCATGAAGCCGCGCTCGGCGAAGCGCGCCTCCAGGGCATGGTAGCCGGCAAGGGCCGTCACCTGTGCGACGATGTCGACATCGAACGTGGCCCGCGGCGGCGGGGCCTGCATCGAGGTGCACAGCAGCCCGGTCGCGCAACCGCCGACCAGGACCAGCTCGTCGCACAGCTCGCCCAGCGCCCTGACGACCAGCTCGACCTGCTGCAGGTTCGGATCGTTCGGATTCATTGCCGGGCCGACAGCCGTTCCTCGAAAAGTTGCGCGGCGAAATTGCGCTCGCGCGCGTTGCCCATGCGCAGCGCGTCGAACAGCGCCAGATTTTCGTAGAGCGCGGGATTGCGAAGCGCGGCGGCGGGCGCACTAGGATACAGGGGAAACAGCGCAATGCCCCGCGCCTTGCCCTCTTCATGCGGCCACACGGGCGGCGGATCGCTGGACGGCACGATCAGCTTGTCGAGCGGTGGCGCGGCGTAAGACGTGGGCACGCCGCCCACCATCGCGCCCCGCGCTGCCGGAAAGGCATAGCGCGCACCATGCAGCAGAAACTCCCTGAACGATGGCGCGATGATGGATGGCCGCTTGTCGACGAACGCCAGCAGCCGGGCCTGCTCGGCGCGCTTGAGGGCGCCATGAACCTCGGACATGGACAGCCCGGTCAGGGCGGCCAGCTCCGGATAAGTCAGGTTCTCCCCCCTCATGGCGGCAAGCGCCAGGAGGAGATAGAAATCCTGCGGCTTCAGTGCAGGCTGGCGATTGACGGGTCGGCGCATGGCTGTTTTCTCGTGTTTCGCATTTCGCGAAAAGCGAAAGTAACAATAAGTCAATGCGTTGTCAATTAACTTCGATCCCCGTTCGCCATTTGCAAATGGCGAATGTTGTCATTCGGAAAAAACTGCCTAGAATGTATCAAAAATACAGACATTCACTAGCCAACAAAAAACCAAAGTAGTTAAATAATACTATGTTAATAAACAAAATAACAAATATGTACAAAGGACATTTTCAAGGACATTCTATGTAATGAACCCCCTGTCAGCCTGCCAGCTCAAGGTCGAAACCGACCGCTTCGGACCCTTCACCTTCCAGGTCGGCGTCGACCTCGATGATCTCACCGTGCTCCGGCAGCGGGTGGAGGACGCGCACGAGCTCTTCATCAAGACGCCACTCAACCAGGTGGACAGTCAGCTCGAAAAAGAGGTCGTGGTCAGCAGCGTGTTCGGCACCAATACTATCGAAGGCGGCACGCTGAGCGAAGAGGAAACCGCGCGGGTGCTCCAGCTCGACCCGGCCGAAGTCAAGGAAACCGAACAGCGCCGCGCCGTGAACATCAAGGCGGCCTACGATTTCGCGCAGGGTGCCGCCAAGACCGCCGGCTGGCGCCTGGACCTCGACTTTATCCGTACGGTCCACGCCCACATCACGCGCGACCTGCCCGATCCGGATATGGTCCCCGGCGAGTTCCGCGACAACCCCAAGGGAAAGACAACCTACGTCGGTGACGAGGCCCATGGCGGCCGCTACAAGCCGCCCCAGTACGGCGGCGACGTGAAGCTGCTCATGGGCAAGCTGATCGAATGGCACGACTGCCTGCTCGAGCATGAGGTGCCCGCGCTGATCCGCGCCCCGCTGGTCCATCTCTATTACGAAACCATCCACCCCTTCTGGGACGGCAACGGCCGCGTCGGCCGCGTCATCGAAGCGACGTTGCTGCAGGCAGCGGGCTACCGCTACGCGCCGTTCGCGATGGCGCGCCACTACCTCGACAACATCGACGAATACTTCACGCTGTTCAACACCTGCCGGAAGAACGCCGAGAAGCACGAGGCGTCGCCCAACCAGCCCTTCGTCCGCTTCCATCTGGAAGGGATGCGCGTCGTCATTCACCGACTGCACGAACGCTGCAACCGGATCGTCGGGGTATTGCTTTATGAGAGTTATATCCGGCGGGCATTCGATCGCAAGGAAATCAACGCTCGCCAGTACACCATCCTTTCACAGCTGCTCGACAAAGGTCCCACCGATCTCGAAGAAGTGCGGCGCAGCCCCTGGTATCAAAGCCTGTACCTCAAGCTCAACGACAAGACCCGTTTTCGCGACCTGAATCGGCTGCGCGAAATGGAGTTGCTGTTCCTGGACGACAAGAATCGCCTCTCGCCGGGGACGATACGGCCGGCGAATCTTAGGCCCGTCGGCAGGCGGAGCGCCTGAGCGGGTTGGGAAAAGTCAGTCTGCGCAGCACGGCGGCACCCATTGACTTTGCCGCCAGAACCCATAGACTCTATGGGTATGGGAACGGTCAAATCCCTGCAACTGAGCGATGCCGGCTTCTTGAAGAAGCTGCGAGCCATCGTTCAGGACAGCTCCCGCATCGTGCTGACCGGCCACGCATTCAAGCGCATGCGCCAGAGGCGCATCAACCAGCGGCAGGTCATGGAGTGTCTGAAGCGCGGCCGTATTGTCGAGCCGGCGCACCTGACCATTCAGGGCGACTGGAAAGCAACGTTGGAACATCAATACGCCGGGGACGTGGTGCGGGCGGCGGTCGCCATCGAGAAGCAGGAGGACGGCGATCTGGCGGTAGTTGTGACTGTGATGGACTAGGCGCCGCGACAAGGCGAAACGAGGCGAACCATGAAGAAGGGATACCACTACACCGAAAGCGGCCTGATGAACGTCTGGCTGCTGAACGGCTACACGATCAGAAAGACCAAGTACGGAGCAGGTGTGTCCATCCATGACGCGGACGGGCTGCACCGCGCCCTGGCCCGGATGCTGGCCAACAAGCCGAAGCTGACGGGGGCCGAAGTGCGCTTCCTGCGAAAGGAGATGGGCATGTCGCAGCGCGGCCTCGGCGGACTGCTGGGGGTCTCCGATCAGGCCGTTGCGCTGTGGGAGCGCAAGGGCCGCCTGCCCAAAACGGCCGATCGCCTGCTGCGCCTGATCTACGTCGAGCACGACAAGGGCAATGCGCCCATCGTCAGCTTCATCGAGCGCCTGAACGAACTCGACCAGCAGGATCACGAGCGCATCATCGCCGAGACAGCGAAGGGCGGCTGGAAAACGCACTTGGCGGCCTGACTTGAAGCACGTAGTCGCCGGCAGAGGTGAAGCGCGAGATCGGCAGTGCCAGCATCCTGAAGGACGGCCGCGCGGTGTTCAACATCGGCGGCAACAAGTACCGGATCGTGGTCTGGATCAACTACCCCTACCGCGTCGTTTACGTCAGGTTCATCGGCACGCATCGGCAGTACGACGCGATCGACGCTCAGACGATATAGGCAAGCGAGGCATTCAAATGGACATCAAACCGATCAGGACCAAACGCGACCACGAAGCGGCGCTCGGGGAAATCGAGCGTCTGATGACGGCCAAGCGCAACACGCCCGAGGGCGACCGGCTGGATATTCTGGTCACCCTGGTCGAAGCCTACGAAGCCAGACATTTCCCGCTCGACCTGCCCGATCCGGTGGAAGCCATCAAGTTCGTCATGGAGCAGCGCAACCTTGCCGTCAAGGACCTGGTGCCCTACATCGGCCGGCCGAACCGGGTGTATGAGGTGCTCAACCACAAGCGGCCGCTGACCCTGGCCATGGTCTGGAAACTGCACAAGGGGCTGGGCATCCCCGCAGAGTCCCTGATCAAGCAGGCGGCATAAGGAAGGAAATAGTCAGTCTCCGCAACACGGCGCCCCGTTGCTTGCGGCAGGACCGAATACGGACTATGTTCGGTCCGACCGCAAGGAGGCGTCATGAAATACACCACCCGCATCAAGCCCATCAGCTACGTGAAGTCCAACGCGGCGGAAATCATCCGCGAGCTCGCCGAGCGGCGCGAGCCCCTGGTCATCACCCGGAACGGCGAAGCCAGGGCGGTCATGCAGGACGTCGCCACCTGCGAAGAGACGCAGGAGACGATGGCGCTGCTCAAGATCCTCGCCCTGGGTACCCGGCAGGTCGAGGAAGGCAGGGTCGTGCCGGCATCGCAAGACGTCAAGCGCCTACGCGGCAGGAAGGCGCGGGGCTGATACGCTTCGAGGTCTTCCTCATCGAAGACGCTGCGCGCAACCTCGAAGAAATCCACAGCTATATCGCAGCGCACGACGCCCCCGCCAAGGCCGAGCACGTCCTCGACAGGATCGAGGAAGTCGTCGAGAGCCTGGCGACCTTTCCCGAGCGCGGCGCCTTCCCGCGCGAATTCCACGCCCTCGGCATCCGCGAATACCGCGAAACCCGCTTCAAGCCCTACCGCGTGATCTACCGAATCATGGGGAAGCGGGTCTATATCTACCTGACGCGGACGGACGGCGCGACATGCAAACGCTGCTGGGGCGCCAGCTGCTGGGCGCTTGAGGGAAAAGTCAGTCGCTGCGGCACGGAGCCGACGAAGGTGCTCAGTCGAAATCACATGCCTCGTAGGACGCTGAACTCACGGAACAAGCGCGCTGGCAGTGGTGTCTCCATACGCCAGATCAAACTCATCGGGCGATCCTCTTCGGCCTTTTCCAGTGATACCCGACCACATGCCCGGTAAGCATCGCCCTTACGGGCACGCACGAACAGTTGGAATTGCCAGCCGTTTCCGGGGCTTTCCAGGTAACGGCGGCCGCTCATCGTATCGGGGCCCGCGCTGTTCTGCGTCTGCCAATGGAAGCGGTCGGCGCTGATGGCGTAGTCGTGGTAAGCAATCCGGTCGTGATATCTCTCGCTCTTATCGAGCGTTACAAAAAGTAGTTCGGTTTTTCGTTCGATCAGCGGCAAAACACCAGCTTGAAACGGTGCGCGTCGTGTGGCCGTTAGCCAACCAACAGCTGTCAGGATTTCTCTAACTCCATACGCAGCATGAAGACATAGCGGCGTATCTTCGAGCCCCGGGACACTTATGAAAGACAAGCTGTTTCGGGTCTGAAGAAGGCCGGCCAGCTCGGCAAGTTCATCGCAAATAAGAGGATGCATTTCTAATCGTGCGAGGAAGGCACTGTGATCTGCCGCCTGATCATGCCGACCGTCGACCTGATAGGCCAGCATTTGCGAAGAAAGCACTGTCTCTGGCGACATTTGATCCATTCGGGCACCAGACTCCCCAATGTTCTGCAGCAAATCAAGTCGCTTCGGGTCATCCACGTGAAGGAGGTCTCCAAATCGCCGAGTAAAGTAATCCTCTTCCGGCCCGGCTTCCGCCGCGATCAAGCCGACATCACGCTTCAGCGCGGTCCAGCCGCTGCGTCCGCTGGATCGGTAAACGTCCTCCAACTCCAGAGCCTGGTCGTGCAAGAATTCTGCCAACCTGATCGAGGCTCTTCCCCGCAGCGCTACATATGACTGCAGCTCGGTTCGCAGTCGTTGCCAGTTCTGCAACGTCAGATTGCGCAGCCCTTTAAGCACTTGCTCGCGCGTTTGCTTCTGCAAGTGAATATGGCAGCCCGGTGGCAAACTGCCAAAACCCTGCTCGACGCCTTCGGTCAGGGCGCGACGAGACAAACCCGTCAGCCCCGACAACAGCCGGTCGAAGCGGAAATCCGCGCGTTGTTGCCCAACGAAATCGAGGATCAGGCAGCTCTCCTTTCCAGGGGAGAGACGCAAACCACGTCCAATCTGCTGCTGGAACAACACCGGGCTTTGCGTGGGCCGGAGCATGAGCAAGGTGTCAACCAACGGCAGATCAACTCCCTCGTTGTAGAGGTCCACCGTCACCAGCGCGTTCAGTTCGCCATCCAGCAGCCGCTGTGGCGCGCGGCGACGCTCTTCATCAGGAGTAGTACCGACCACGCATGCGGCGGGTATGCCGGCACGATTTAGCCAATCCGTCATGAACTGGGCGTGGGCCACCGACACGCAGAACACCAAGGCCTTCGAACGAAGGGGGTCGGCCGCAAGACGTAGCCATTCTTTGACGACTAGTTTCGCACGGACATCGTTACCCGTGACGAGATTGTCGATCGCCTCCCGCTCGCCAGGACGATCCCATGGCACATCAGAAAAGTCGGTGGCATCGTCACAGGCGTAGTATTCGAACGGGGCGAGCAGCTGAAGATCGAGCGCGTGCCACAGGCGCAGCTCCACGGCGGGGCTGCCATCGGGCCGCGGATCGAAGTACGTTGTGATCGCTTGTCCGTCGCTACGCTCTGGGGTTGCCGTGAGCCCAAGGAGATGGTGCGGGCGCACTGCAGTCACGAATTCGTGAAAACGATCGGCCGCGAGACGGTGGCATTCGTCGACGACAACCGTGTGCCAGTAGTCAATTCCGAACGTGGTCAGCAGGTCCCGGCTCGTAAGACTGTCGATCGTGGCGAAGAGGTGGTCTGCGCGTTCCGGCTGATACCCACCCGCAAGCAGTTCGCCGAAATCGGGATCACGCAAGACTTCACGGTAGGTGCGCAACGCTTGACGCAAAATCTCCTCGCGGTGCGCTACGAACAAGAGTCGCGGCCGCCCGCCTTGGATGCGGCACGTATTGCGGTAATCGAAGGCTGCTACAACGGTCTTGCCAGTACCTGTCGCCGCTACGACGAGATTGCGGCATCGTCCATGCGTACGCTCTGCCGCGAGTTGTTCCAGCATGTCCTGCTGGTAGGTCTTGGGTTGCAGATCGAAGAAGCTGGGGATAACTGTAGGCGAGTCTCCAGCTTCACGGCCAAGCGCGACAGCGAGCGCATGGCGGTGGTCTGCATTGTCGGGATCGTAGCGTTGGAACTCGTTGTCCCCCCACAACGTTTCGAAGTGCGCGATTGCCCGCGCGAATAACGCCTCCTGAGAGCGCTGTGTTAGCTTCACCGTCCACTCCAACCCACCCGTCAATGCCGCACCGGATAGATTGGCGCTACCAACATAGGCTGAACCAAAACCTGTGTTGCGCTGAAAAATCCACGCCTTGGCATGCAAGCGAGTGCGCCGCCCGTCCAGTGACACGCGCACTTCGCAACCTGGCAAACGCGCAAGCTCGTCAAGAGCACGCGCCTCGGTTGCGCCTGTGTAGGTTGTAGTCAATATGCGGATGCCGGTTGGCGCCTTCCCATCCGCCGCTAGCGCCGTAATCTGCTGCAACACGTCTTGCAGCTTGCGAACACCTGAAACGGTAATGAAGCTCACCAGAATGTCGATCTGATCAGCGGATGCCAGTTCCCGTCGGATTTCCTGTAGTAACGAAGGAGAACCCTTCCCAGCAGTGAAAAGCCAAGGCGCAGACAAACCAACTTCTGGCGGCGTTTGAAACTGCTGATTGTGCTGAACGGCCTTCAGCAAACGCGCTGGCTGAGATATAAGGTCAACGACCTCGGCCGAGGCCCTATTGCCACCCTCTAATTCAATCGTCTGCCGCAAGGTTACCAACAGGCCATTCACAAGCTCGAGCTGTCGGCGCAGTTTTTCATTCCCATCGCCGGACAAGTCTTCGAGAATGCCAATCAACTGACGAGCCAAGGCATCGACCAGAAATTCGGAAGCACCATCTCGGATGTCCCGGATTTCGGCGTGTTCCTCGACAAGCTTTGCCGCAATTCCTTCGGTCAAAAGCAGGTCGTATAGTCCATCAGGTAAGGTCACGTTTCCATTTGATGATGACCGCATCAGCCTCAGCTTATCATCATCGACCAGCAATTCTGTGGAAAGCCTTACGACAAAGTCCACCTCAGGGTAGCGCACGAGATATGCGCAAAAGTCAGTCTGCCCAACACGGCGGCAACTGTCCCAAGGCTACTTGACCCGCGAGAATTTCCCGCTGCGGGAGATCGTGAAGATGAAGGGCGCGGGTTCGGGCACAGCCCGCTTGGTCATGCCAGGCAAGGCGTTGCTGAACAGTTCCGCCATCTCCTGCCCGGTAATGTCCTGCTGCGTCAGGAAGAAGGCGCGGACGCGCGCCGCTTCCAATGCTGCGCGCTCGATCCGGGTGCGGCGGATGCGCTCGTCCTTGGAGAGCACCACCCAGCCGCGCCGGCCGACTTCGGCCAGCCATTCGACATCGGGGGTGGTCTGAGGAAAATGATCGTCGTGCACTTCGACCGTGGCGCCGGCCTCGCGCAGAGCCTGCGCCACCTGCTTGCGGCCGAGACTGCGGTCGATGAAGAAAACGAGGTCGCCGGAGGGCTTCGGCGTCACGCGGCGAGCGGCAGTTCGCTGCGGACGATTTCCTCGATTTCGGCGCGCGAGCGGCCGTAGTCGTCGGCGATCGAGTCGATCGTCTCGCCGGCGCTGAAGCGGCCGACGATGACTTCCGTGCGGATACCGGTGCCCTCGATGACCGGCCGGCCGAAGCCGAGGCGCGGATCGATCACGACGATGCCGCGCTCGTTGTCTGCGCGCGGCGAGAGATACAGCTTGAGCGGCAAGCCCGCCTCGTCGCGCATGACGCAACGCAGGCGCGCCTCGATCAATTCTTTGATCTCAATCTGGCCGTCGCGCGACAGATTGAGGTATTCGCCGAATTTTTTCGCGAAGAGGTCGACGCCATTGGTCTGAAACTCGTGGTCCGCGAGCGGATGCGGCGAGGGAAAGCTCTTTTTCAGGTAATCCAGCGCCTTGCGCACCTGCGGCAGGGCCACGCCATGCCGGCGGCGGATCGCCGAAAGCACAAATAGCTCGACCAGATTGATGAACGAGAGCAGCCGGCCCTGGCGGTTTGCCAGCGCGATCACCGGCTTGAACTTGCGACCGCCATCCTTGCGCTGGCCCTGGCCGAACGCCCAGGCCCGCACCGTCGAGACGGGAACGCGCAGGTAATGCGCCGCCTCGGTGGCGGTGTAGAGGGGGGTTTCGCGGAAGTCCGTTTGGGCTGCCTTTGTCATCAGCATGGGGCGAAGTATAGGCGTGCTAAACATGCCCTTCAAGCTTTCGGTAGAGACAGGGCCGGGCAAGAGCCGGCCTCATGTCTCGGCTTTTGCCCCTCTCTCCCCCTTCGATACGCCTGCTTTGCAGGCTACTCAGGGCAACGGTTGGCAATGGAGCAAAACAAAGGGCAGCCTGAGCTGCCCTTTCGTTTTGTTGCGTGATGATCGTCAGTGCCGCGGCTTGCGCAGTTTCTGGATGGCGGCGAGCTGGGCGATGGCTTCGGCCAGTTCGGCCTGGGCCTTGGCGTACTCGAGTTGCGAGGTCTTGTTCTGCATCGCTTCCTCGGCCTTCTTCTTGGCGTCGAGGGCCTTGGCTTCGTCGAGGTCCTTGCCGCGGATGGCGGTGTCGGCCAGCACGGTGACGAGGTTGGGCTGCACTTCGAGCATGCCGCCGGCGACGAAGACGAGCTCTTCGTTGCCGTCCTGCGTCTTGACGCGGACGACGCCCGGCTTGATGCGGGTGAGCAGCGGCGTGTGGCCGGGCATGATGCCCAGCTCGCCGGCTTCGCCCGGGAGAACGACGAACTCCGCCAGACCCGAGAAGATCGATTCTTCCGCGCTGACGATGTCGACGTGAACTGTCATTGCCATGGTTACCTTTCCCTATAGTGCCCCGGCCCCGCTCCGCGCCCCACGGCCGGCTTTGCACAGCCGGCCGGCTCAGGTGGCGCGAAGCATGCTTCGCGAAACCCCACCTTCGCCCCGCAACCGGGAGAGGGGGAAGGGCTGTTCATCATTGCAGCGTCTTGGCTTTCTCGAAGGCTTCGTCGATGGTGCCGACCATGTAGAAGGCCTGCTCGGGCAGGGCGTCGCACTCGCCGTTGACGATCATCTTGAAGCCGCGGATGGTTTCCTTGAGCGAGACGTACTTGCCGGGGGAACCGGTGAATACTTCGGCGACGAAGAAGGGCTGCGAGAGGAAGCGCTGGATCTTGCGGGCGCGGGAGACGACGAGCTTGTCTTCCGGGGCCAGTTCGTCCATGCCGAGGATGGCGATGATGTCGCGCAGTTCCTTGTAGCGCTGCAGGGTGGCCTGCACGGCGCGGGTGGTGGAGTAGTGCTCCTCGCCGACGACGTTGGGGTCAACCTGACGGCTGGTGGAGTCGAGCGGATCGACGGCGGGGTAGATGCCCAGCGCGGCAATATCACGCGAGAGCACGACGGTGGCGTCGAGGTGGCCAAAGGTGGTAGCCGGGCTCGGGTCGGTGAGGTCGTCGGCGGGGACGTACACGGCCTGGATCGAGGTGATCGAGCCGGTCTTGGTGGAGGTGATGCGCTCCTGCAGGCGGCCCATTTCCTCGGCCAGCGTCGGCTGGTAGCCCACGGCGGAAGGCATGCGGCCGAGCAGCGCGGACACTTCGGTGCCGGCCAGGGTGAAGCGGTAGATGTTGTCGACGAACAGCAGCACGTCGCGGCCTTCGTCGCGGAAGTGCTCGGCCATGGTGAGGCCGGTCAGCGCGACGCGCAGGCGGTTGCCGGGCGGCTCGTTCATCTGGCCGTACACCAGGGCGACCTTGTCGAGAACGTTGGACTCCTTCATCTCGTGGTAGAAGTCGTTGCCCTCGCGGGTGCGCTCGCCGACGCCGGTGAACACGGAGTAGCCGGAGTGCTCGATGGCGATGTTGCGGATGAGCTCCATCATGTTCACCGTCTTGCCGACGCCGGCGCCGCCGAACAGGCCGACCTTGCCGCCCTTGGCGAACG
>CAZASE010000049.1:0-18044 GCA_964487715.1 uncultured Rhodocyclaceae bacterium
CAGCGTGCCGGCTGTCGCCGACGCATCGGTACCCGTCGCGCCGGCAAGGGCCGCGCCGGCCAAAGCCGCCGCCAAGCCGCCCGTCGCGGCGAAGCGCACGGCGGCAACCCAGGCAAGCGTGGTGCCGACGCAACCGGCGGCGCCGGTGGCGGAGACCGAATCGAAGCCGGCCGCGCCGCCTCCGGTGGCGTATCTGGTATTCGACATCGCGCCGGGTGGCGAGGTGGTGGTCGACGACCGAAAAGTCGGCAAGGCGCCGCCGCTGGCCCGGCTCAAGGTGGCGCCGGGCAAGCACAAGGTGGAAATCCACGGCAGCCAGCCGCCGTACATCTACTACTACACCGTGAACCTCGAAGCGAACGAGAACAAGGCGCTTTCGGCGAAATTTTCCGCCAACCCGTTCTAGCCGATTTTCCTCAAGTCCGACGGGCTGGCAGGGCTTTCGTCAGAGCGCCTTCTTCAGGGTGATGGCGCCGCGAATCTCCGCCGGCGCGTAGCCGACTGCCTTGTCCTGCGGATACAGCACATCCAGTTTCGCCTTCACCGCCGGCGTGATGCGGTCGGGCGTGCCGTGGCATTGCAGGCAGAGATCCTGCGTCGGCAGGGCCTTCATGTAGCGGTAGGTCTGCTTGCCGCCCTCGGCGACACGTTCGCCCTTTTCCAGTGACGTTGGCTTTTCGCCAGCGGCGACGCGGCGGTCGAAATCCTTCAGGACGGCCTCTTCCCAGGCGTCCGGCACGGCTTTCGGATTGCGATTCTTCAGGCTGACGCGGCGGATCGCCCAGCCGCTCTGCTCCGAAGCGGCTTTGGCCATTGCCGGCGCCTTTTCGCGACAGACGCCTATGGCACCCTCGGCGCCGCCTTTGCCGATTTCTTCTTCGAGGACGGTGAGGAGCTTGGGCGGGATGCCCGAAGCCACGCCGCGCGCCTGCTCCAGGAGCTTGGCGTCGTCGGCGAAGGCCGGCAGGGCGGCGCCGGCAATCGCCAGGGCGAACAGCACCGGCAGGAACTGCGCTGTCGTACGGACGCCGGCGTGTGCCGACGCGGGCCGTTGCTGGATCTTCATGGTTCCTCCGGAGTCAGGTGGTTGGCGCCATTCTCGCTGTGCGATGGTCGGCATTCTGTAACCAAAGTCACACAGGCGGGTGCCGCAACTCCGCGGTTTCGTGCGTGACGGCAGTTTCCGCGCGGGCGCTGCCCGGCGGGCGTTCGTAGCGCAGGTATTCGTCGATGTTGTCCGCCAGGCGCCGCGCCGTGTCGATCTGGGCGGCGGCGAAGGCTCGCACCGTCGTCGCGAGGCGCTGCGCGAGGACATCGCCGACCACGCGGCTGAGGTCTTCCTCGGCGTCCCAGTCGAGATTGCGCACGACGAAACCGAGCGCTTCGGCAAAATCGGCTGCCCCGCTCAGGCGGGCACCGCGCATCACGGCGGCGCGGCCGCCGAGTGCGGCGAGGGGCGAGGGCGGCGCCAGGGTGATCTCGACGTCGGGATCGCCGTCGCCGAGGGACTCGGCCGTGCCGTCGGCGGCGATGCGGAAGGCGATCGCCAGCGCCGGCGCGCGCGACAGCAGGGCCGGCGGCGGGACGGTGATGCGCGCGCGCCGTCCGGCAAAGGGCGCCAGGCGGCCGCGCGCCCATGGCGCGGCGGCGAGCAGATGATTGAAGGCCTGTAGTGCGAACAGATCGAACATGGTGCAAACGCAACGGGGGCCCGCAGGCCCCCGTGCCGTGGCGAGTGCGATCAGCCGAACTGCTGGATGCCGGCAATCACCCAGCCGCGATTGCCATCGATCGGCTTGCTCAGGTGCCAGACTTCGTCAAAGGGTTCCGGCGCGGCGCCTTCGACTTCACGAATGGCGCCATGGAAGCGCACGCTGGCGATGTGCTGGCGATTTTCCTCGGCGACGTCGAGCAGCTCAGCGTTCAGGGTGACGACATCGGTCTGCTGCGCGCTGCCGCCCCGCTCGTCGATCTCCAGCTTGATCTCGGCGAACATCTCGGGGCTGGTGAAGTTGCGGATATCCTCGAGGTTGCGTGCGTCATTGGCAGCCTGCAGGCGGACGAAATTCAGTTTGGCCTGGCGCAGGAAACCATCGACGTCGAAGTCGGCCGGGATGTTGCCGGCGGCAGCCGCGGGGGCGCTGCCGCCCGCTGCGGGGGCGTCGAAGCGCATGGGTGCGTTGCCGGCGATCGACGGGGTTGCACCGCTGCCGGCGTATTGCAGCGGCTGTGCCTCCGGTGCCTTGCGCCGGAACAGCAGGCGGATGACGAAGAACACCGCCAGGCCGAGCAGCAGCATCATGACGATATTGGCGAAACCCTCGCCCATGCCGAGGTGCGAGAACAGCGCGGCGAGACCGATGCCGGCGGCGAGGCCGGCGAGCGGGCCGAGCCAGCGGCTCATGCCGGAGGGTTGCGGTGCGGCGGCAGGCTGCGCCGACCTGGCCGGCACCGCGTTCTGCGCCGGCGGCGCCGCCTCGCGCTTCATGACGCTGCTGTCGCGCTGCATGCCGGCGCTCTTGCCACCGCCGATGCGTTTGGCCTCGGCATCACCGGATCCCAGGCCGAGGCAGATTGCGGCGGCGAATACGGCCAACAGGGTGTTTCTCATGTCGTGCTCCTTTCAGAACTTGAAACCGCGGTGCAGGGCGACCACGCCGGCCGCCATGTTGAAATATTCGACCTTCTGCAGACCGGCCTGTTCCATCATGTCCTTGAGCGACTCCTGGTCCGGATGCATGCGGATCGACTCGGCCAGATAGCGATAGCTGTCGGGATCATCGACCACCTTGCCGCCGAGCCAGGGCAGCACCTTGAAAGAATAGAAGTCGTAGGCCGGTTCCAGCGGCTTCCAGACCTTCGAGAATTCGAGCACCAGCAGGCGCCCGCCGGGCCGCAGCACGCGCGCCATCTCGGCCAGCGCCCGGTCCTTGTGCGTCATGTTGCGCAGGCCGAAGGCGCATGTGACGCAGTCGAAATGCGCCGCGGGAAAGGGCAGCTTCTCGCCGTCGCACTGGGCCGCCGGCATCATGAAGCCATGGTCGATCAGGCGATCGCGCCCGCGCACCAGCATCGCGTTGTTGATGTCGGTGAGCCAGACCTGGCCGCTGCCGCCGCCTGCGGTGACGCGGCGGGAGAAGGCCAGCGAGAGGTCGGCCGTGCCGCCGGCGACGTCGAGCACGCGGTCGCCTGGGCGCACGCCGGACAACTCGATGGCGAAGGCCTTCCAGAAACGGTGCAGGCCGAGCGACATGAGGTCATTCATCAGGTCGTACTTGTCGGCGACCGAATCGAAGACGCCGGCGACGCGGCGTGCCTTTTCGCCCTCGGCAACTTGCCGGAAGCCGAAGTGCGTGGCCTTTTCCATCAGTGGTGGCCGCAGCCGCCGGTGCCGCAGCCGCCGGCCTTTGCGGCGGCCGGCTGGTCGGCCGGATCGCGGCTGGCGCCGGCGGCCGCCAGCCGGTCGAGGTAGTCCTGCCACAGTTGCTCGCGGTTTTCGCCCAGCCAATAGAGGTAGTCCCAGGAGTAGAGCCCTGAATCGTGGCCGTCGGAAAAGGTCGGCTTGACCGCATAGGCGCCGACCGGCTCGAATTGCGCGATCTCGACATCGCGCTTGCCGGCCTGCAGTGTTTCCTGGCCGGGGCCGTGGCCGCGTACTTCGGCGGAGGGACTGTAGACGCGCAGCAATTCGTAGCTCAACTCGAAGTGCCGGCCGTTGGCAAAGGCGACTTCGAGGATGCGGGATTTCTGGTGCAGCTTGATTTCGGTGGGAACCGGGATGTCCTTGTCGAGGCCGCCCATGTCGTTTCTCCAGGCGTTGTTCGGGCCGGACATCATACCGCAGAAGTCGGCCGGCAAAGCCACATTGCCGGTGTGGCTGAAGGACCTCAGATGCGGACGAAACCGACGCGCTCGAAATCGGCACCCTGCGCCAGCAACTCGACCAGGCGCAGCCGGGCCTGGCGGTCGCTGAACACCTCGACGACCCGTTCCGCCTGGAACCAGCCGCGGGGGAGCACCAGGGTCGGCGGCTCCTTCAATGCCGGCACCGCCGGCAGCAGGAAAGCCCGCACATAGCGTTCCGAGGGGGAGACCTGGGCGCCGGTCGGGCGCACGGAAATCGCCTGCGGCGTGCCCGGCAGGATGTGCACGCCGGCCAGCAACCCGCCGGTGGCCTCCTGCAGCAGGTACCAGCTGACCTGCGCCAGCAGGAAGTGCTCGCCGTCCGGCGGGCGCAGGCAGAACAGCTGACCATGCTCGATGCGTGCGCCGGCGCTGCCGCGCTGCAGGCGGAAGCCCGAGACCGACTGATCGGCGACCTCCCATTTTTCCACCCCATAGCCCAGCTGGGCGTGGGCGGTGCTTACCCGCAGCGGCTGCGTCGGATCGACCTGGTCGCGGAAGGTCCAGATGCGTTCCATGTCCGCGCGCGAATACATGCGCACGTGCTCGGGCTGCTCGAACTCGCTGCCGCTGACATGGAAATGAATGGCCTCGAAGCCATGGCAAACCTCGGCGACGCCCGACGCTTCGCGGCGCTGGAAGCGGCGCGGCAGGGCATGCAGGCACCACGGCCGGTAGAGCTGCAGCAGCAGGCGGCCGGCGGCGAGCGCCGGGCAGTCGTCGCCGAGGCCGAGCGAAGCGGGCAGGATGCCCTGCCGCAGGGCGATCAGCAGGCGCTGCAGCTCCGGCGTGAGCCCGGCCGTGTCGAACAGCCGCACCGAGTCGCGCGGCGTCAGGATTTCGAGGGGACGGGTGGCGCGGTCTTCCATCAGGTCCACGGCGAAGGCACGCGCCTCGCCGCCGGCGGTGGCTGGCCGAATTGCCGTAAACGCCGCCATGTGCGGCGCCCAGCGCAGAATCCACGCCAGTTCTCGCGCGCTGTGGCTGTAGGGGTTGGACAGGTCCACCAGCAACACCTCGGCGTAGGCCTGGGTGCTGCTCTGGCGCACCTGCGGCCCGAGCACCGGGTCGGCGACGGCGACTGCCGCGAGACCCCATTCCTCGGCGGTGGCGTAGTAGCCATGCAGGTCGATCCAGACGCCAGGCGCCGGCTCGCGCCGGGCGCGGAAGAACTCGAGCAGGACGCGGCCGGCGTAATGCACGCAACGCTGGCAAATGAGCGCCAGGCTGCCCTGGATGGCCGGGCTGTCGCCACCCAGGCGGGCGACGTCGGCATAGGCGCTCCCCATTGCCCGCCACAGCGCCAGCACCTGGCGGAAGGCCTCTTCCTCGGCAGGCGCCGGCGGCAGCGGCTTGGCGGCGTAGCGCTGCGCCAGTTCGCCCTGCACGAAGGCCAGCGGGGCACGCGCCTTCTCCAGCACCGCCAGATAGCCGGCTGCCGGCGGCGGCTGGCGCGCCAGGCCGGCCAGCAATGCCGCGAGCATCTGCTGCGTTTCGCGCGTATTGGTCAGCGGCAGGCGATCGATCAGCGCCAGGCAGGCCGACGCATCGCGGGTGTCGGCGCCAGGCGGCGGCAGGGTGCTGCCGGGAAAATTCATCGGCGGACGGCCGGCATGCGGCAGGCGCTCATGGGCCGTCGTAAGCGGCCCGCTCGAAGTTGATGCCGCGTTCGACCAACCGGCTCAGCCGCACCTGCCGTGATCCTTCGTCGTACACCTCGATCAGCCGGCCGCTGCGGAACCATCCGGCCGGCACGATCACCGTCGCCGGCTCGTTGAGGGCCTCGGTTGGCGGCAGGAGAAAACCCTGCCGGTATTTCTCGTTGGCGGCCGACAGGCCGGTGCCGCGCACCGAGATCGGCTTCGGCGAACCCGGCACGATGCTGATGCCGGCCTGCAACTCCTGGCCGCCGGCGATGCGCGACCAGCGCGCGACGGCAAGCAGGAACCCCGGTGCGCCATTCGCCATCACCGCCAGCAACTGATCGCCGCCGACGCGGCCGCCGGGCTGCGTCAGTGGGCGGGAGAGGCGGAATCCGGTGGCCGATTCGTCGAGCACCCGCCACGTCTCGACCATGAAGCCGTGCATCTGGCTGAAGTCTTCCTCGTGGCGCGTGGCAACGCGGCCGAAGGTGGCGATCTCGTCGTGCTGCAGCTTCGACAGGTCGGCGACATGGCCGGGTTGGCGGAACGGCTTGCCCGAAATGTAATAGTGGATCGCTTCCAGGCTGGTCACCAGGCGGCAGCTGCCGTCGCCGCTGCGGCGCTGGTGTACGCGCGCCGCTCCGCCCTTGAACCAGTACTGGTACAGGTGGCGCAGCAGTTTCTCGCAGCCCGGCTGCGGGCAATCGTCGCCAAGCTTGAGCGACGCCGGCGACTCGCCGCGCTGCAGGTGCACGATGCGCCGTTTGATGCTGCGCGCGAGCTCGTCCAGATCGAGCCAGCGCAACTGGCCGCCGAGCGCCGGCAGCGTGACCTCGGCACGGTCGCCGACCAGGTCCACGATCAGCGGCGGCGCCTTCGGTTCCAGCCTCGGGCCGCTGAGTACCGTGACCTTGCCGCCCCAGCGCTGCAGCCAGCGCTCCACCTGCAGCAACTGGCGCGCCGACAGCTCGTAGGGGCTGGCGCGATGCAGCAGCAGCGTTTGCGCGTAGGCGGCCGCGACACTGCAGCTCGGGTATTCGGCCTGCAGCGAATCCGCCACCGGCTGCTGCGCCGCACCGAGCTGTTCGGCGGTTGCATAGATCTGGTGCAAGGTTTGCCACAGGCTGCTCGGCGGATCGATCGGCGCGCGGTAGAGGTCGATCAATTCGGTGCGCAGGGCGCTGATGGCGCGCTGTGCCACCAGGGCGGCGTGCGGCCGGATGTCGGCGTCGCCGGCGACGCAGGCGGCGAGGCAATGCAGGTAGCCGGTCTGCACGGCCTGCCAGAGCGCGCGGTTGGCGTCGAGGCCGGCCTGTTCGGCGGTGGCCAGCGGCAGCGGCCGGCCGGCGAACTTGCGCGTCGATTCGCCCTGTGCGAAGGCGATCGGGTCGCGCATCAGCTCGAGAACCTTCAGGCGTTCCGCCGGTGCGAGCGCGGTGCGGTTGAGCAGGTTGAGCTGGCGCAGCAGCAGCGACTGCGACTGCGAGGCATTGGCGAGCGGCTGCGCCGCCAGCCAGTCGCGGCAGCCGCGCGCGGTGGCAAAGGCCGGTGCCTGGCCGCCACCCATCTCGGGCAGGCGAAAGGCGGTCAGCGTGCTCATCGGGTCATCCTCCCCTCAGTCCCTCCCACGAGGTAGCGGGTAACGACGGCGCGCCGCGGCGCGGCTCCGGCTGACGGCTGGTGCCCGTCCGGGCGGCCGCGCGGGGCGCGCGCTGGCGCAGCCCGCTGCGAGGTGCCGATGTTTCGCTTCATGCTGGCGGTCTCCCCTCATCGTCGCCCGGTTTCCCGGATGCAAAAGGCGGCATGAGCGCGGCGAGCAGCGCCGCGCGCAGGTCCGGTTCGGCGCGTTCCGGCGCCGTCGTCCGCAGCGGCGTGCTCCAGATCGTGCCGGGAAAATGCCGATCGTCGCGCCAGCGCGGAATCACATGCCAGTGCAAGTGCGGTACCTGGTTGCCGAGGCTGGCGAGGTTGATCTTGTCCGGCCGCACGACCGCCCGCAGCGCCGCCTCGACGGCAAACACCACCGACATCAGGTGCTGGCGATCGGCGGCCGCGAGATCGGTCATCTCCGCCACGTGCCGGTTCCAGATGACGCGGCACAGGCCGGCCTGGCCGCTGCCGGGCACGTGCACCACGCGGCACCGTTCATCGCGCCAGAATACCCCGCCTCCCGGCGACTCGCAAAGCTCGCATGCGTCGACTGCGGCGGACATGCGTGGACGTCTCCCCGATTCATGCACAAAGGATGGCGGCCCATTCTACCCCAGGGCGGCGCCGGCGACCGGCGCGCCTTCGGCGAAAAGCATCAGGCTGCCGGGCGGAATCGCCAGCCAGGCTTCGTCATCGGTCAGCGGTGCGGTGGCGACCAGGGCGACGCGGTCGGTCGGGGTGGTGAGTTCGCTGAAGTCCACCGTGACGTCGCGATCCTTCAGGTGGGCAGTCGAGAACGGCGCCTGCCGCACGACATAGCTCAGCTTGCTGGCGCAGTGCGCGAAAAGGCAGTCGCCGTTGGAGAGCAGGTAGTTGAACTCGCCCCGCCCGGCGATCTCGTCCGTCAGTTCACGCAGGGCGGCGTACAGCGCGGCGCGCGGCGGCGCGGCGGAAAAACGTGCGCGCAACGCCTGCAGCAGGTGGCAGAAGGCGCGCTCGCTGTCGGTGCCGCCGACCGGGAGGAAGCTGCCGTCCAGCGGCGGCGCGTAGTCCTTCAGGTTGCCGTTGTGGGCGAAGATCCAGTAGCGCCCCCACAGTTCGCGCATGAAGGGGTGGGTGTTCTCCAGCGCGACATCGCCCTGCGTCGCCTTGCGGATGTGGGCGATGACGTTCTTCGAGCGGATCGGGTACTGGCGTACCAGCGTCGCCACCGGCGAATCGATGGTCGCCCGGGAATCGAGAAAGACGCGGCAGCCGGCGCCCTCGAAGAAGGCGATGCCCCAGCCGTCGCGATGCACGTCGGTGAGGCCGCCGCGCGTCTGAAATCCCTCGAAGGAAAAACAGATGTCGGTCGGTGTGTTGCAATTCATGCCGAGCAGCTGGCACATGCCGGTTTGCCTCTTGCGGGTCGGGCGATGCGACGATTCTCCCACGTTTCGACAGGCTGCTAGCAGCCTGTCGGACCTGAAGGAAATCGGCTGCAAATCCGCCTGGACGGTCCATATTTCGCCGCTTTCTTGGTCAATCTTGATTACCAACGAAACTCAGCACGACATCCCGTCGACTCCAGACTCGTCATACCGGCGAACGCCGGTATCCAGGATACGGCTTGCGTTTCCGGAACGCCGCCCTGGATTCCGGCGTTCGCCGGAATGACGATCCGGTTGCCGTGCCATGGCGTCAAGGAGCAGGCGCAAGCATGGCTGAGTCTCAAGGGTAACCAGGTGGTCAATAGAACGACTATTGACCTGCGAAAGCGTCAAAATCTGTCCTCGCCCAGCCGAATTTTCGCTTCGATTCCTCAAGTCCGACAGGCTGCTAGAATGCTCCGACAACAACAACCCATGAGGAGGCGACATGAACACCAGGGCTCTTCTTGCGCGGCTTTTCGGCGCGCTGCTCGCTTGCGCCGCGGCCGTGCCGGCGTCGGCGCAGGACGCCTGCGGCCACCGCGGCGACCTCGATCCGCAGTACTGCGACGAGAACCGCGACCTGGTCGCCGATCCGCCCAGGGACGGCAAGCGTTTCAGAAATCCGGGCACGCTGGTATTTACCTATACGCCGGTGGAGGATCCGGCGGTGTACGAGAGTGTGTTCAAGCCGTTTACCGATTACCTGTCGCAATGCACGGCCAAGCGCGTCGTGTATTACCAGGTGCAGTCGAATGCCTCGGAGATCGAGGCGATGCGTTCCGGCCGGCTGCATGTCGGCGGCTTTTCCACCGGGCCGACCGCGTTTGCCGTCAACATCGCCGGCGCCGTGCCGTTCGCCGTCAAGGGCGATGCGAAGGAATTCCAGGGCTACCACCTGATCGTCATCGTCAGGAAGGACAGCCCCTACCAGAAGCTCGCCGACCTGAAGGGACGGCGCTTCGCCCATACCTCGCCCTCGTCGAACTCCGGCCACATGGCGCCGATGGCGCTGTTTCCGGCCGAAGGCCTGATGCCGGAGAAGGACTACAAGATCCTCTTCTCCGGCAAGCACGACCAGTCCGTGATGGGCGTCAATTCCGGCGACTACGATGCCGCCGCGGTGGCCTCCGACGTGTATCACCGCATGGGCGTGCGCGGCCAGATCAAGGAGGAAAACTTCCGCGTCATCTACAAGAGCCAGAAATTCCCGACCTCGTCCTTTGCCTACGCGCACGATCTTGAGCCGGCCCTGCGCGACCGGATGCTCAAGTGCTTCTACGACTACCGCTTCCCGGCCGAAATGCAGAAGGCCTTCGACGGCGCCGACCGCTTCTTTCCGGTGACGTTCAAGAAGGACTGGGAAGTCGTGCGCCAGGTTTCCGAGGGCAGCGGCGAGAAGTTCAACCGCGAGGCCTACGAGAAGCAGTCGGCCAAGGAGGCCGAGGCGGCGAAGAAGAAAGCCGAAGCGAAGAAGCCCTGATGACCGCGCCGGTCCTCAGCCTGCGCCGGCTGAGCAAAGCCTACGTGCCGGGCGTGCCGGTGCTGCGCGACGTCACGCTGGACTTCGCGCCGGCCGGCATGACTGCCATCATCGGCCCCTCCGGCACCGGCAAGAGCACCCTGATCCGCTGCATCAACCGCCTGGTCGAGCCGAGCTCGGGGGAGGTCTTCTTCCACGGCCAGGCGCTGACCGGGCTTGGCCGGCGCGAACTGCGCCGCGCGCGCCGGCGCATCGGCATGGTGTTCCAGGAATACAACCTGGTCGAGCGCCTCAGCGTCATGGAGAACGTGCTGTCCGGCCGCCTCGGCTACGTTTCGCCCCTGCAGGCCTGGCTGCGGCGCTACGCGGCCGAGGACATCGCCTACGCCTTCGAACTGCTCGATACCGTCGGGCTGGGCGGCTTTGCCCAGGCGCGCGCCGACTCGCTATCCGGCGGCCAGCGCCAGCGCGTCGGCATCGCCCGCGCCGCCATGCAGCGCCCGCAACTGCTGCTGGCGGACGAACCGACCTCCTCGCTCGACCCGAAGACCTCGGTCGAGATCATGCAGCTGATGCGCGACCTGTCCGAGCGCAACGCCTTGCCGGTGATCGTCAACATCCACAACGTCGCGCTGGCGCGCCGCTTCTGCGACCGCATCATCGGCATGGCCGGCGGCGGCGTGGTCTTCGACGGCCCGCCGGAACGGATCGGCGACAGCGACCTGAAGGCGATCTACGGCGGCGAGGACTGGCTGGAGCACGGCCCCGAATGAACACCCGCGCGGCGGCTTTTCCGGCCAACCGATGGGCCCGCGCCGGCGGCATTCTGCTGGTCGCCTATCTGGCCTACGCCGCGACGCAGCTCGATGTCAGCCACGAGCGCTTTATCGTCGGCCTGGAGCAGGGCGCGCGCTTTGTCGGCCGGCTGTTTCCGCCCAACTTCGAGCGCTGGCAGCTGCTGCTCAAGGGCATGACCGAGAGCCTGCAGATTGCCGTGCTGGCCTCGCTGTTCGGCCTGCTGCTGGCACTGCCGCTCGCGCTCGCCGCCGCGCGCAACCTGATGCCGGCCTGGCTCACCTGGCCGGCGCGCCTGCTGCTGGTGCTGTGCCGCTCGTTCCACCCGGTCATCGTCGCCATCGTCTTCGTCAAGGCGGTCGGCTTCGGCGCGCTCGCCGGCATCCTCGCCCTCACCGTCGCCTCGGTCGGCTTTCTCGGCAAGCTGTTCACCGAAGCCATCGAGGAGATCTCGCTCAAGCAGGTCGAGGCGGTGCGCGCCACCGGTGCGCCCTTCATGAGCGTCGTCAGCTACGCCGTGCTGCCGCAGGTGTTTTCGCGCTTCATCGGCTTCGCCTCGTACGAGCTCGACGCCAACCTGCGCAATTCCACCATGGTCGGCATCGTCGGCGCCGGCGGCATCGGCGGCACGCTGTTCGCCGCCTTCCAGCGTTTTGACTACGATTTCGTCTGCGCCATCGTGCTGACCATCATCGCGCTGATCATGCTCGGCGAGGTGCTGACGACTCGCGTCAAGCGCGTGTTCAACCGATGAGCGGGCCCGGCGCCGGCAGCGGGCGCGCCTGGCGGCGCTTTACGCCGGCCGAGCGCCTGGCGCGCTTTGCCGTCTACCTCGCCTTCGTCGCCGCCATCGTCGCCGCGGCGCGCAGCGTCGAAGTGATCCCGGAGTTCATCTACGATGCGCCCGAGCAGATGGCCGACATGCTTGGGCGCATGTGGCCCATCGATGTGCGCTACTACCCCGGCGGCATCCATGCGGCGCTGATGGAGAGCATCCACATTGCCGCGCTCGGCACCGTGCTGGCAGTGGCGATGGCGCTGCCGGTGGGCTTTCTCGCCGCCAGGAACGCCACGCCGTTTCCGCTGCTGAACCTCGCCGCCCGGCTGGTCCTGGTGTCGACGCGTTCGGTGAACACCCTGGTATGGGCGCTGCTGTTCGTCGCCATTTTCGGGCCGGGCGCGCTGGCCGGCACGCTGGCCATCGCCTTCCACTCGATCGGCTTCGTCGGCAAGCTGATGGGCGAAGCGCTGGAGGAGGCCCACCCCGGCAGCATCGAGGCGCTGCAGGCGGCCGGCGCGCCGTGGCTCTCCGTCGCGCTGAAAGGCTACTGGCCGCAGGTGCAGCCGGCTTTCTGGGCGATCGTGCTGTTCCGCTGGGACATCAATGTGCGCGAATCCGCCGTGCTCGGCCTGGTCGGCGCCGGCGGCGTCGGCATGGTGCTGGACACCGCGCTCAACCTGTTTCAGTGGGAGCGCGTCGCCATGGTGCTACTGGCGATCTTTGCCGTTGTGATCGCCGCGGAAGTGATCGCCACGCAAGTCAGGAAGCGGGTGATCTGAGGCCGAGCAGCATCTGCGCCAGCTCGGCGAAGCCGGCGTGGTTCTCTGTGTCCGCCTCCACCGAAACAGCAGGCCAAGCCTTTTTTCTCGGGCATGAGTTTGGATCGTGCCCGGGCTGCGACATCGCCAACGCGAGTGCGTGTGCGCCAAAATGGGGTGTACGGGCCGCTTGGCGATAGCATATTTCTTTGGTATACCGTTTTCCGTTTGCAACGGCGGCGGCTCCAAAGCGAGCTGCCCCGTTCAAGCTGCTTCCTGATTAGTGACAAACCTCAGCATGTCATTCCGGGCAAGCGAAGCGCGACCCGGAATCCAGAGCGGCCGCAAAAAAACCCTGGATTCCGGGTTCCGCCCAGGCGGGCGGCCCCGGAATGACGGTATAAATGGGAAGTACGCGAGCGTGCTGAACATTGTCACTAATCAGGTGTTGCTTTGATGTATGCGTCAACGAGAGATGCCAAGAGATTCAATGGTTCGCAATTCGATTGACCGTGCGGGCAGGAATGCGCCGGCGTTGTATCGGCTGTTCTTCGGGGTGCTATGCGTTGCGGCATTCAGCAAGAGTGGTTTTGCACAGATCAACACCACGATTGATTTGAGCAAGTACTATCCGCTCTTCTTCAGTCCGTCATATCCAGCCCTCGTAGTCCGGGCGATGGATCAAACGACGAACGCAACGCTTTTCCAGCGCCACCTTATATGGCCGGCGTCGCCGGGCGTTGGCGGCGGGGTCGTGTTCTCGGCGAGTTCACCCTATGCCGTCAATACGACCATGTTTGGGTTCGGCGGAAGCGGGGGCCCGTTGACCCTCGACACAGAGGGCATTGGGCTACCCACCGCATATCCATTTTGCGAGTTCAATGCGAATCCAGGAATACCCCTCCCGACTACCAACACGGATCCAGGTCAGGTCCAGGTTGTGGCCTCCATGGGCCAGTACTACTCCAGTTGCGGTGGATTGCCGGCGTTTGTCAGTTTCACGGCAACGCGTGGTTTGCCAATCCGCATCTCGGCGGAAGACGGTACCAAGATCGAGACGTTGCCGCTGGTTTTCTTGCACGATGGCTTGCCCTGGCGCACTTTGTATTTCGGCTACCAACTTGGCTTGGTGCAAGTCACCTCTCAGAATTCCCAGGTCCCGCTCGAATTCCACCCCGTGTCGTTGCCCGCACCGCAGGCTGACGGCGCGGTGGTCGAATACCGCAACACGATTGATTTCCCCGAGGCTCCCGGCGGGCATTTCTTCTACACCGCCGACCCGGCACAGCAGGCGGCGGTTGACAGTGGCCAGTACGGCCAGTTTGTGCGCACCGGCAAGAGCTTCAACGCCGGCGGCTACGTGCCCACCTGCCGCTTCTACGGCAGCATGCATCCCGGCCCCAACTCGCACTTCTTCTCCGCCAGCGAAGCCGACTGCAACGCACTCAGGGCCCTGCAGCAGACGCCGATACCCGGCGACGTGCCGCAGTGGAACTACGAAGGCCGCAGCTTCTACAGTACCGAAGCGGTAGCCGATGGTGGCGGCGTGCGCCGCTGCCCGAACGGCACCGTACCGGTATATCGGGCCTACAACAATGCCTATCCGCCGAGCGGGCCGAAGAATCCGTGGGACTCGAACCACCGCTTCGCCACCAGCCAGGCCGACATTGACGCAGTCGTCGGCCAGTACGGCTGGCGCGATGAAGGCGTTGCGCTCTGCGCGCCGATTTGATTTGGTGTTTCACCGTTGCGTCTTCGCCGCGAACCTTGTGTATTGGCGCGTTGAGGGCAATCGATGCCCCCAAGCAATCCAGGTTCGGAGAGCGCTTCAGGCCGCACGTGATCGCCACGCAAGTCAGGAAGCGGGTCATCTGAGGCCGAGCAGCATCTGCGCCAGCTCGGCGAAGCCGGCGCCGGCCGGCGCGACGGTGACGTAGCGCGGCAGTGCATCCAGCCGGTCGGCGAAGGCGCGGACGTTGGCCACGCCGACCGAGTTGGGAAAGTAGCGGAACATCGGCGCATCGTTGGGCGAGTCACCGACAAACACCCAGCGCGCCTTTGCCGCGTCCAGGTCCGTATCGAAAACCTCGCGCGCCAGCCGCCGCGTCATCGCCAGCTTGTCGTAGTCGCCGAACCAGCCGTTGACGTGGATCGAGCTCACCTTCACCGTCAGCCCCGCCGCCTGCATGTGGCGGACGATGGCGTCGACCGCGGCCGGCGGCAGGGGCGCGACGTCCTCGCAATAGTCGATGGCCAGGTCGGCGACGCGGTAGTCCTGGTCCGAAGCCAGAGCGCAGCCGGGCACGGCGGCAAGGATCGTCTCGGCGACGCTGGCCAGCCGCGCGCGCTTCTCCTGCCGCGTTGCCGCATCGTCGGCGAAGACCGTGCGCAGGCGCCGCGCCGCCGGGTCGTGGCGCATGTAGAACGCGCCGTTCTCGCCGACCACGGCGGCGACCGGCCACATGCGGGCGATGTGGTCGCACCAGCCGGCCGGCCGGCCGGTGACCGGCACGACGAGCAGTCCGGCGTCGTGCAGCCGTTGCAGCGCCGCGTAGGCGGCTGCCGTCAGGCGGCCGCTGCTGCTCAGGGTGTCGTCGATGTCGGTGAACACGCCGACGATGTCGCGGCGCAGTTCCGGCGGAAACGCCGCCAGGGGCAGCATCGGCAGGCGCCTCAGCCGCGTTCGGCGAGGGCGAGGCGGATGCCCAGCCCGATGAACAGTACGCCGGTGGCGCGGTCTAGCCAGCGGCCGACGGCGGGGCGGCCGCGCAGCCAGCCGCCGACGGTGCCGGCGTAGTAGCCGAGCGCGCCAAAAACCAGCACCGTCTGGACAGCGAACAGGGAACCGAGCAGTGCCGTCTGGGCGGCGCCGTGGCCGCGCGCCGGATCGATGAACTGCGGCAGGAAGGCGAGGAAGAACAATGCCACTTTCGGGTTGATGGCGTTGGCGACGAAACCGCGCATGAGGTACGGGCGCATGGGTTCCGGCGCTGGCGTGCCCGCGGCCTCGACATTGAACTTTGCGCCGGGACTGCTCAGTGCCTGCCAGCCGAGCCAGACGAGGTAGCCGGCCCCGGCGAATTTCAAGGCGCTGAAGGCGGTGTCGGAGGCGGCGATCAGCGCCGTCACGCCAAGCGTCGCCCAGACGGTGTGGGTGAAGCAGCCGAGCGCGCAGCCAAGACCGAAGCCGATGCCGGCGCGGCGACCGCGCGACAGCGCCAGGCTGAGCACCGAAAGGTTGTCCGGGCCGGGGGCGAGCGTGACGAGGAAGGCGGCGAGGAGGAAGCCGGCGATCTGGGCAAGGGTTACGTCAAGCATGGCGGTAGAAGCAATTTACCACGGCGAACACGGCGAGAATGTTCCGGGAAAAATGTCCGGTTATGTCTGATGTTCGCGCCGTGTCGCCGGGGTTCAAGCGTTTCACAGCAGCACCCTTTCGATGCCGCCGGCGTTGGCGCGGGCAACGTAGTTCTCCATCCAGTCCGGCCCGAGCAGACGCTTCGCCAGCTCGACGACGATGTAGTCGGCATCGGTGCCGGTGTCGTCGGCATAGCGATGCAGGCCCTGCAGGCAGGACGGGCAGGAGGTGAGGAGCTTCACGGGGGCCTCGCCGGGGAAGCGCGCGATGCCGCGCTCGATTTCCTCGCGCTTGCGGAAGCGTACCTGGGTGGACACGTCGGGCCGCGCCACCGCCAGGGTGCCGGCTTCGCCGCAGCAGCGGTCGTTGAGCTCGACGCGGCTGCCGAGCAGCTGCGCCGCCACTTTCGTGCCGTTATGCACCCGCATCGGATCGTGGCAGGGCTGGTGGTAGAGGTAGCGCACGCCCTTCACGCCATCGATCTTCACCCCCTTCTCCATCAGGTACTCGTGGATGTCGAGCAGCCGGCAGCCGGGGAATATCTTCCCGAATTCGTACTTCTGCAGCTGGTCCATGCAAGTGCCGCAGGAGACGATCACCGTCTTGATGTCGAGGTAGTTGAGCGTGTTGGCGACGCGGTGGAACAGCACGCGGTTGTCGGTGGTGATCTTCTGCCCCTGGTCGGCCTCGCCGGCCGCCGTCTGCGGGTAGCCGCAGCAGAGGTAGCCGGGCGGCAGCACGGTCTGCGCGCCCAGCTCGAAGAGCATCGCCTGCGTCGCCAGGCCGACCTGCGAGAACAGCCGCTCCGAGCCGCAGCCGGGGAAGTAGAAGACGGCGTCCCCATCGTAATCCTGCTCGGTGACCTTCCGCGGGTCGCGGATCACCGGCACGATCGTCGAATCCTCGATGTCGAGCAGCGCGCGCGAGGTGCGCTTCGGCAGCCCCCCCGGCATCGGCCGGTTGATGAAGTGGATGACCTGCGTGCGCAGCGAAGGCTGGCCCAGCGTGGCCTCGGGTTGCCGCGTGCTGCGCCCGGCCAGCCCCGACCACTTCGCCAGCCGGTAGCCGAGGCGCTGCGCCCGGTAGCCCCACTCGATCATGCCCGCCCGCATCAGCTTGATCGTCGCCGGGTCCTTCAGGGTGAGGAAGGCCATCGCCGCCGCCTTGGCCGGGACGAACTTCTTCTGCCCCTGCTCGCGCAGGAAGTTGCGCATGGCCACCGAGACGTCGCCGGTGTCGATGTCCACCGGGCAGGGCTTCACGCAGCGGTGGCAGATGGTGCAGTGGTCGGCGATGTCGTTGAACTCGTCGAAGTGCGCCAGCGAGACGCCGCGCCGGGTCTGCTCCTCGTAGAGGAAGGCCTCGACCAGCAGCCCGGTGCCGAGGATCTTGTTGCGCGGGCTGTAGAGCAGGTTGGCGCGCGGCACGTGGGTCGAGCAGACCGGCTTGCACTTGCCGCAGCGCAGGCAGTCCTTCACGCTGGCCGCGATGTTGCCGATTTCCGACTGTTCGAGGATCAGCGACTCGACGCCGAGCAGGCTGAAGCTGGGCGTGTAGGCGTTGCCCAGGTTGGCGCCGGGCAGCAGCTTGCCGCGGTTGAAGCGGCCCTCGGGATCGATGCGGTTCTTGTACGCGACGAAGGGGGCGATCTCTTCCGGCGCCAGGTAGTCCAGCTTGGTGATGCCGATGCCGTGCTCGCCGGAAATGACGCCGCCGAGGCTTTTCGCCAGCACCATGATGCGGTCGACCGCGGCGTTGGCCTCCTGCAGCATCTCGTAGCGGTCGGAGTTGACCGGGATGTTGGTGTGCACGTTGCCGTCGCCGGCGTGCATGTGCAGGGCGACGAAGACGCGGCCGCGCAGCACCTCGCGATGGAGGCCCTCGATGCGTTCCAGCACCGGGCGGAACAGCGTGCCGTCGAAGATGTCTTCCAATTGCGGCTTGAGTTCGCGCTTCCAGGAAACGCGCACCGAGTAGTCCTGCAGTGAATGGAATACGGTGGCGCCCGCCTTGCTTTCCCGCGCCGGCGCGTCGAGGTTGTCCAGCAGCCACTGCCAGCGGCTGCGCACGGTTTCGATCAGCTCCAGCGCCTGCTCGCGGCGGTCCCCGATGAGTTCCTCGGCGTCGAGGTTGGCGTCGCCGGCATGCAGCGGCAGCTCGCCGTGCAGGAATTCGGCCAGCGCGTCGCACAGGCGCAGCTTGTTGCCGATCGACAGCTCGATGTTGATGCGCTCGATGCCGTCGCAGTAGTCGCCCATGCGCGG
>CAZASE010000050.1:0-16579 GCA_964487715.1 uncultured Rhodocyclaceae bacterium
CGACGCGCGCTTCGCCGCCATCGCCGCGCTGATTGCCGAGTGGCAGCCGGTGTGCCTGCTGGTCGGCCGCCCGCTCAACGACGACGGCACGCCGCACGACATGACCGCCCGCTGCGAACGTTTCGCCAACCAGTTGCGCGGCCGCTTCCGGCTGCCGGTGGACGCGGTCGACGAGCGCTTCAGCTCGACCGAAGCCGACGCCGGCCTGCGCGAGCGGGGCCTGTCCTGGCGGCAGCGCAAGGCCCAGGTCGATGCCGAAGCCGCACTCATCATTCTCCGGAGCTGGTTCGATAGCCATGCCAACACCCGCCAAGCTGCCTGACGCCGAAGCCCTCTGCGCCGCCCTCGCCGACGCCATGCGCAGCCGCGTCGATCCCGCCGCCACGGCGCTGGTTGGCATCCACACCGGCGGCGTCTGGGTCGCCGAGCGCCTGCACGCGGCGCTGGGCCTGACGATCCCGCCCGGCTCGATCGACGTCTCCTTCTACCGCGACGACTTCAGCCAGCGCGGCCTGCACGCCAATGCCAGGACCTCGCAGATCCCCTTCGACGTCGAGGGTGCGCATATCGTCATCGTCGATGACGTGCTCTACACCGGACGCACCATCCGCGCCGCGATGAACGAACTGTTCGACTACGGCCGCCCGGCGCGGATCGACCTCGCCGTCCTGACCGACCGCGGCGGCCGCGAGCTGCCCGTCGCGCCGACCTGGTGCCCGCATTCCCTGAGCCTGCCCGCGGCGCAGATGCTGGCGCTGGACCGCGCCGCCGACGGCCGGCTTTCCTTCCACGTGATCGAGAAATGAGCGTGATGAAAACTGGCGGCAATCCGCAGCTCAACAGCCACGGCGAACTCAACCACCTGCTGACCATCGAGGGCCTGCCGCGCGACGTGCTGACGCGCATCCTCGACACCGCGGCGCCGTTCTCCGAAGTCGCCGAGCGCGAAGTGAAGAAGGTCCCGCTGCTGCGCGGCAAGAGCGTGTTCAACCTGTTCTTCGAGAACTCGACGCGCACCCGCACCACCTTCGAGATCGCGGCGAAGCGGCTTTCCGCCGACGTCATCAACCTCAACATCAGCACCTCCTCGGCAAACAAGGGCGAGACCCTGCTCGATACGGCGGACAACCTCGCCGCGATGCAGGCCGACATGTTCGTCGTGCGCCACGCCTCCTCCGGCGCGCCCTACCTGATCGCGCAGCACCTCGCCGCCACCGGGCGCGACCACATCCATGTCGTGAATGCCGGCGACGGCCGCCACGCCCACCCGACGCAGGGCCTGCTCGACATGTACACCATCCGCCACTACAAGCGGGATTTCAGCCAGCTCACGGTCGCCATCGTCGGCGACGTCCTGCATTCGCGCGTCGCCCGCAGCCAGATCCACGCGCTGAAGACGCTCGGCGTCCCGGAGATTCGCGTCATCGCACCCAAGACGCTGCTGCCGACCGGGATCGAGAGGCTCGGCGTGAAGGTATTCAACGACATGCGCGAAGGCCTGCGCGGCGTCGATGTGGTCATGATGCTGCGCCTGCAGAACGAGCGCATGCAGGGCGCCCTGCTGCCCTCGACCCAGGAATACTTCAAGTCCTACGGCCTGACGCCGGACAAGCTGGCGCTGGCCAAGCCCGACGCCATCGTCATGCATCCCGGGCCGATGAACCGCGGCGTGGAAATCGATTCGGCCGTGGCCGACGGCGGCCAGGCCGTGATCCTGCCGCAGGTCACCTTCGGCATCGCAGTGCGCATGGCCGTGATGGCCATGCTTGCGGGAAATTGACATGAAGATACATATCAAGAACGGCCGCCTGATCGACCCGGCGAGCAAGACCGACAAGGTGCAGGACCTGTTCATCGCGGCCGGCCGGGTCGCCGGCATAGGCGCCGCGCCCGCGGGCTGGGGTGTGGATGGGGCCAGCAGCGTGCTCGACGCGACCGGTTGCATCGTCTGTCCCGGGCTGGTCGACCTGGCTGCGCGCTTGCGCGAGCCCGGCTTCGAATACCGCGCCACGCTGGAATCGGAAATGGCCGCCGCCGCGGCCGGCGGCGTCACCCGCCTGGCCTGCCCGCCGGACACCGACCCGGTGCTGGACGAGCCCGGCCTGGTGGAGATGCTGACGCACCGGGCGCGGCTGCCCGAGTTTGCCCACGTCCATCCGGTCGGTGCGCTGACCACGCAACTTGACGGCAAGGCGCTGACTGAAATGGCCGAACTCTCCGAGGCCGGCTGCGTCGCCTTCGGCCAGGCCAACCGCGCCATCGTCGATACCCAAGTGCTGCTGCGCGCCATGATGTATGCCGCGACCTTCGACTTCCCCGTCTGGCTGCAGGCGCAGGATCCCTTCCTCGCCAGGAAGGGCGTCGCCCACGACGGCGAAGTGGCGGCGCGCCTGGGCCTGGCTGGCATCCCGGTCGCGGCGGAGACCATCGCCCTGGCCACCATCCTGCAACTGGCGCGCGAGACCGGTGCGCGCGTGCATGTGACGCGGGTGTCCTCGGCGGCCGGAGTCGACATGATCGTCGCGGCGCGTGCCGCCGGCATCGCCGTGACCTGCGACGTCGCGGTACATCACCTGCACCTCTGCGAGATGGACATCGGCTTCTTCGATGCGCACGCCCGGCTCGATCCGCCGCTGCGCTCGCAGGCTGACCGCGATGCACTGCGCGCCGGCCTCGCCTCGGGCGCGATCAACGCCCTGTGTTCCGACCACACGCCGGTCGACGACGACGGCAAGCAGATGCCCTTCGACGAAGCCGAGGTCGGCGCCACCGGGCTGGAGCTGCTGCTGCCGCTGACGCTCAAGTGGGCGCAGGAAATGAAGCTGCCGCTGGCGACGGCGCTGGCCCGCGTCACCTCCGATCCTGCGCGCGTCCTCGGCGTCAAGGCCGGTAGCCTGGCGCCGGGCGCCGCCGCCGACGTTTGCGTCTTCGATCCGGCCGCGCGCTTTGCCGTCACCCGCGAGAACCTCAGGAGCCAGGGCAAGAACACGCCCTTCCTCGGCGCGGAGCTTCCCGGTCGCGTGCGCTACACGCTGATCGACGGCCACCTGGCCTTCGACGGCACACTGGGCTGAGAGCCTTCCAGCCGGTTCGATGCACGGAGAGTTTCGACGCCGGGCACGTCGTCGGCTTTCGACCCTGAGCGGCCGGTCGATGCCCCAGGGTTCCAATGGCTGGTAACTGAGTGGTGCGGTCGCATAACCCTTAAGCTCAAGGGCGCCACTTCGGACGACGCAGTCGCTTAGCCTACGTCACAAATCGGTCTGCTAAGCGTGGTTACAGGTCACACTGCCCTTGGCTGTCCCGAATAGCGAGTACCCTGTCCAACGAACTCTTGTTGCCGTCTAACAACGGCAACAATGTCATGATTGGATTCAGGGACTGAGCGTAAATGACCATCAAGTCGGTCGCGATGGCCGACCAGGTTCTCGCTCGGCAAGCGTTAGTCCGATACCACCCTCAAACTTCCGGTATCGGGATCCAGTTCCACGATGGCACCATCGGCGATCGACTGAGTGACATCAACTTCGAAGCCAGCAAGCATTGTCATACCAGCCATTGCGGCACCCTGAGCCAGTATCGTATTAACGGAATTGAGGACAATGGCCATCGGGGCCATATTCCGTGCCTTCATTTCGTGGAGCATCCAGGCTGTCGCCACCCCACCTTTTGCCGTGTCGAGGATCAGAATTCGATCAACGTAGGAACGTCCAGCAAGCTTATGCGTCGGACGTGAAAATACTCCGTTAATTCGGTCTAGGTCATAACGCGCCGAGAAGCCATCGCTGGCCACTAGCGCCGTTCCAGTCACCTTCGACCCCATCGCATGCCTAGCCTTCAAGAGCGTCATTTCAGTTCTCCGGTTTCGGCCGCGTCTACACAATCTTTCATCGAGGCAAGCATCGGTACATATCCATAGCCGCCTAGGATGTTGACCAGCTTCGCACTATTTGTTGCCAGTCGACGCCAGCCATTGGCTTCACTCATTTCGCGGGCATAGGACTGATAAAAGCACATTCCGGTAAGCACTGTTCCGCCAGCATCCTCGATCGATTCTGTGTAACCGAATCTGTCTGCATCCGGTTTGACCTGAGGACTCGTCGTGACCAGCAAGGGTCGCTTGAAGGTTCGGCCCTGACAAAGCCCTGCAAGGTCGCGCAGTTCGTACAAGCTGAGTTGCGGTGCCGAGAAAACCACGAGGTCAATGGTCTTGTCGGCTGCATAGCTTTTCTTTAGTCGGCGAATGTCCTCCTCTCCGAGGCGGTGGCCGATCGGTAACCGATCGCCACCTACAGCGCTAAGGGAGTGAGCCTCGGGGGTAATACCGACGAGATGAAACAAGGCGGTCGAACCGAAGCTCGCCATTGCCGCACCGAAATGCTTGATCTCATCCGAGGTGGGGAATCGGTCAAAGCCGTCCACCACAGGCACCTGCCAGTAATTGCCACAGATGCGGCCAATGATCGCGCCCAACGCCCCCCAATCGCTAAGTTCGCGTGGCGTCCACTCGAGTTGGATACGCACGGTAGCCTGACGATGGCTATCGAGGTGGTAACCGTAACGAGGGGTGCGGCCCGTAATCCCGGCAGCCAACGCCGATGGCCCACCTTCAAAGTTCGACTTTGCGCCACCAATCGAATTCGTATAGATCACAACGCCGGTATCGCCGAACGCAACATGCTCCCCTCGTGTAGCCGCAACCACCGTCTGGTAGTTGATGCAGGTATCCGTCATGCTGACCCCGAGACGCCGAAAGGCATTGATCGCCCGCCGTTCAAGGGAAAGCATCCATTCGGCCTGGCCAAGTTTTTCTGCCTTGGTGAAATCCGTACCTCGGGGGTCCGTAATGGTCGGGATACGTACGCCCCGCTCACCGGCGTTCGCCAAATCTTCCAGCCACACCACACCTGCTTCGCCTAGGCTTTCGGTGTCTGCCATGATGTGCGCCTGTGTGACTGGCACGAAATCCGCCGCGCCAAAGAACCGGCCTACCTGGATCTGGTGCTCGATAGCCTGCTTTGCCACACGCCCTTGTTCGCCAGCTAGTATGGATTTTTCTTCGTCGTTCAATTTCATGGCTAGTGGTCATGCCTCCGCGATCATGGGCTACAGCGATTGCGAGCGACCCCAGACTAAAAGGTCTGCCGGAGTCGCCCAATGCTTTCAATCCGCTTGATTGCGTTATTTCTTGAAGGTCGCCGAATAGAACGAGAAGTCCGAGTACTTCGCTGCCGGCAGTGGATCCTTCATGGCGCCGAACTCGACAAACATCTTCGTTACTGAATCAAGCATCCCAACCAGACTGCCATCTGCCACCTTTCCGGCCCATTCGGAATTTCCATGTAGATCCATGGCACCAAAATTGGCGGTCATGTCAGCCGGTTCCATCTCGCCCTTGTAGTACTTGCTCAACAGAAGCTGGGCCGACTCTTCCTTCTTCGACCTCAGCATTTCGTTGGCAGGTCCCCAAGCAGCGATCAGACGGCGAATCAGATCCGGATTAGTTTCCAGAATCTTCTTGTTGGTGGAGTAGGCAGTAATCACGTATCCCGCACCCTTCGACGCAAATTGCCGCGCCTCCGCCAGCAGTTTCGCCGACTTCGCTTCACGGGCACGCAAATTGAACGGAACCCAGGTCGACAACGCGGGAAGACTTCCGGTCATAAATGAAGTCACCGCGTTGGGCATGGTCTGGCTGACGATCTCGATGTCCTTGGTGGAATCGAGTCCCACGCTCTTGAGTGCGGTGTGCAGGAAGATTTGTCCGGTCGTACCGAGAGTCGTCGAGATCTTCTTGCCCTTGAGGTCAGCCAATGAGTTGACCCCGGCGTCCGCGCGCCCGAATACCTGACCACCCCACTCGACGGTATTAGGCAACACCACCACACCTTGGCCGCGGGCGGGGAAATTGTGGGTAACGCCACCGGTGGAGAACACATCAACGCTGCCGCCGACCAGCGCTGAGAAGCCCTCAATGCCGGTATTGAAGCGGGTGAAGATGGGTTCGAGACCTTCCTTGGCCCAGTACCCATATTCCTTCATCAGCCACATCTGGCTATCGCAGGACGGAATGTGCAGATAGCCCACGCGGATTTGCTTGGCCGTCTGCGCATACACGTGGCGAAATGGATTGGCGGCAAGCATTGGTGCCGCCGACATGGCGGCCAGCTGGCCGAGGACTTTGCGACGGGATGGAATATTGCTCATATCTCTCTCCTGGGTTCGTTATTGGGTTTCTGCTGCAAGTTCTTGCTGTTTGGCGTACTGCTGCATGCTGATCTCCTCCAATTCGAGTCGCAACTTCTGGAACTCCGGGGTTGCCGTTAGTTCCGGTGTTCGCGGGTAAGGGAATGGCACATCGACCACGCGCAGGATCTTCGATGGCCGAGCCGAAATGATCAGGATCCGGTTGGAAAGGAAGATGGCTTCCTCGACGGAGTGCGTGATGAGGAGGACCGTCTTGCGCTCCTCGGTCAACACCTCCATCAACTGCAACTGCAGCGCCAGGCGCGTTTGCGCATCCAAGGCACCAAATGGTTCATCCATCAGCAGGATGTTCGGATTTACCGCATAGGCACGGGCAAGCGCGAGGCGTTGCCGCATGCCCCCGGAAAGATGCTTTGGATAGGCCTTCTCGAATCCATTTAGGTGCATCAGTTTCAAGTAATGGGCAACAAGCTCCTTGCGCTGGGATTCAAGATGCTTATTGCAACGAAGGGAGAGCCCGAAGTCGATATTCTTCTCGACCGTGAGCCACGGGAAGACCCCGTATTCCTGAAAGATCACGCCGCGATCGCTCCCCGGGCCTTTGATCGATCCGCCATCCAGCGTGATCTGTCCGGTATCCGGTGTGACAAAACCAGCCAACATCTGGAGCATGGTCGTCTTGCCGCAACCCGAGGGACCGATGAGGGAGACGAATTCGCCTTCGGCGAGTTTAAAGGACACGTCTTCGACCACCTTCACGCTTCCGTGATCGCCGTGATAGGTCTTCGAAACGTTGTTGAAAATGACGCGTTCGCGCGTTTCCTGGCGTTGGGTTTCCATCACATCGACTCCTGCCACGTCAGGAGATGCGCAGTCGCATAGCGCAATACCTGATCCATTAGGACTGCCACTGTTCCGATCATGATGATGCCGACGAAAATGACCGGAACCTGAAAGAAGTTTTGACCATTCACGATCACCGCACCCAGGCCACGCTCGGCGGCCACCAGTTCCGCCGCCACCAGCGTGGTCCAGCACACACCGGTGGAAACCCGGAACGCAGTCAGTACGTGAGGCAGCGCGGCCGGAACAATGATCTTCTTGAAGATCTCGAAGTCCGAAGCGCCCAGTGCCTTGGAGACTCGGATATAGATCGGAGGGATCATCTTGATGCCTTCGTAGATCACGATCACGCTGCTGAAGAAGGCGGCATAGATCAGTACCAAAACGCGGGCCGGCTCGCCGATTCCGAAATAGACGATGACCAGGGGGATCAGCGCGATTGGCGGCAAGGCGCGGTAGAAGTTGATCACCGGATCGATGAACGCCCGCACGGACTTGTACCATCCCAGAAGAAAGCCAACCGGTAGCGCGATGGCAAGCCCGCACACCACTCCGACCACGACCCGGCGGGTTGACAACAGAATATCGAGCCACAGTTCCTTTTCGGTCATCTGTTCGATCAGGACGTTCAGCACCTCCCAGGGCGCCGGGAGTAGCCCACGATCGAAAAGGTTAGACCACCAGAGCAATCCCCATGCGGCGCCAAGCGTCAGAAACGACGCGGCGCCGGCGAGAAATGTGACGGTTGAGAATCCTCGTTGCTTAGCGCAACCGCTGCGCTTCGCTGCTCTCTCTTGGGGCACAGTGACCTCCTCTCTATAATTGCTTAATGAGAACTTGCTGATTTACCTCAGTCCTCTTAAGCTATATAGCTTTGAAGGACTATAGATACTCGCCATGAAAAACGCAATAGCCGACAAAATAGGGACCTCTAGGTTGTCTTCGCCCAGTCCGGGCGAAGGGAAGACAGGCTCAAGTGCTCTGGAGCGCTTATGCTTAGCATTGGAGAGCCTCTCCACCAGCGATGAACCGCGCCACAGTCGGCTTCGTCGCGCGATGCTGAACCTGATGGCAGACGGCCACTGGGCTGCAGGCGACAAGTTGCCGCCTGAAAAGGAAATCGCGGACGCCGTCGGCTTGAGTCTGGGAACCGTGCAAAAGGCCCTGGCGCGACTGGCCACCGACAACGTGGTGGTACGGCGCCATGGCCATGGAACCTTTGTCAGCCAAAATTCTCAGGCCGAGCAACTCCTTCACTTCCGGTTCATTGGCGACGACGGTGTTGCGCTCATGCCGGTCTACGCCGAAGCCATCGACTGTGCAGCGGTCACGACGGATGGGCCCTGGATCGGGTTCCTCGCCAATGCACGCAAGTTCATTCGGGTGCGTCGCCGCATCAAAGTTGCCGACGAATTCGACTGCTTGAGCGAGCTGTATATCGATGGAGAACGGTTTCGCTCGATTCTCGGCATGCCCTTGCAGGAACTGAACCGCGTCCTGATTCGGACAATTCTTGCCGAGCGCTTCAATGCCCCTACGCTGTTGGTCTCCCAGCAAATTCATGCCACAGAGTTCTCTGTGGAGATCGGACAGTTGCTCGGTCTCGCAGCCAAGAGGCGATTCGGGATGGTGCTTGAAGTACGGTCGTACTCCCACCATCAAGCGCCCCTCGCTTTCCAGCAGATCTACATCCCGGGCAACGTCCGTCATCTTGATCTGCCCAGCCGCAAGGTCTTGCATACCTAACCGCTCAATCAGGCGGCAACCGCCGCCGCGCAACCGAGATGACGGCGGATCCGTAGGATCTCGTCTCCCATCCTGGTGAAGCGCTCGTCAGTCATTTCCACCGCCGGATTCTCGGTGCCAAGGGCCGGGGCGTCGTACTCGACGATTACTTCGACGAAGGACGGTCCTGGCCTAGCAAGAATTCCCCCTAGGCGGGATTCAAGATCTTCCAGTTTGTCAATGCGCTGAGCAGATTCGAATCCACAGGCAGTTGCCATACCAACCAGGTCGGCACTGCGGGCGCCGGGGGTTTCCAGATTTCCCAGCCCGGCAAACTGGATGCTGTTGTTAAATACGAAGTGGTACAGGTTCCTTGGCTTCGCATGAGAAATGGTCACCAGCCCACCGAGTTCCATTAGCAAGCTCGCATCGCCATCGAACACGAAGACTTTGCGTTCGGGCCGTGCCAGCGCCAGACCAAGACCAATCGATGCCGCTCCGCCCATCAAAGGAACACAGGCCATCGTCAGGGGATTCAGCGGGAGCTTATCGAGCGCATTCATGGCGCCCATGGTGCAGACGACGATCGCATCACCGCGACGTGAGTCAAGTATCTTGCAGGCATCGAGAGTTTTCATGTTCATGGATTCCTCAAATTGGTCCAGGCCTTACCAGCCGACGAAATGTCCAACGATCAGCGCGACCGGCCCGCTACGATCGCGGGAAGCCTTCCAGGCAATTTCGATATTCGCCAAATCGTCCGGGCCTTCCAGACGCCAGTAAGGAACACCAAGGGTTTCCAGCAAGGGCTCCAGGAGGAATACCACCCGTCGCTTCGAATCGCGCGGATTAGCCCCAAGATTGGAGAACTCCCGCCCGAATTGACCGATGACGAAAAGCAGCGGCACATTTGAGTCGAGGCCAAGTGCGCGCAAGCTGTTGATGCCAGCGTAAAGTCCCTGGTTCTGAACGATCACGGCGGCATTCTTTCCGCCGGCATAGAGTCCGCCGGCCACCTCGATGGCCTGATCCTCCGTGGTGCAATGGACCACCTTGAGTCCCGATTCACCGCTATCGAGCAACTGGTGCAGGGCGATCTGGACCATGTCCGGTACGGTCGTCACGTACTCGATACCGCAGCGTTTGAACGCGTCGACCATCGCCTGGGCGGATACCGAGTGCTTCGAGAATCGCTTCATGGGGCTATCTTTGGCAAGTGCAGACATGGTGTCCTCTGTCGTAGATCAGGATCGGCGGGCGGTATCGAGGATGAAATCGGCGGCCCGCTCCGCGATCATCACTGTCGGAATGTTGGTATTGCCGGATATAAGTGTCGGCATGATCGAGCAATCGACAACGCGAAGCCCTTCAACACCATGAACACGGAGCTTTGCGTCCACAACCGACATTGCGTCGCTTGCTGGGCCCATCTTGGCGGTGCCTGATGGATGGAAAATCGTAGTGCCATGCTGACGGCAGTAGGCAAGCACCTCATCGTCGGACTTCACGTCGGGGCCCGGCCGAAACTCGCGTTTCATGTACTGGCTCATCGGCGTCGAGTTCGCCACCTTTCGTGCGAATTTCACGGCAGCAATTGCGAATCGCTTGTCGGTTTCCGACGAGAGATAATTTGGGTGGATCGCCAGTCTGTCGAAAGGATCGGCGCTTCGCAGTCGCAGCGTACCGCGAGACTCCGGCCGAAGCTGACATACCGAATAGGTGCAGCCCGAGAAGGGGTGCACATTCCCTGCCGCGTGATCCGCTGACAGCGTGGCAAAGTGAAACTGCGTATCCGGTGTTTGACTTTCCTGTGGAAGCACCCGGCAAAACATGCCGCCCATGTTGATGCCAATGGCCAACGGGCCGGAGCGATTCCAGATCCACTTCAGGCCCATCTTCGCCTTTCCGACCATCGAATTGAGCTGATCGTTGATGGTGATCGGGCGGCTCACCTCGTACATGAGGCGAAACTGGAGGTGATCCTGGAGGTTTTCGCCAACGCCTGCGAGATGTTGGATAGGGAGGATGCCGAGCTTCGACAGGTGCTCACCATTGCCGATGCCGGACACCATCAGAAGCTGAGGCGATTGAATGGCACCAGCGGTCAGGATGACTTCGCGCGTGGCGCTGACGTTGATCATTTTGCCGCCCTTGCGGTACTGAACGCCGCTCGCCTTTCTGCCCTCGAACAAAATCCGTGCGGCTTGAGCGTCAGTTACAACCGTCAGATTCGTACGATTGCGGGCGGGCTTCAGGTACGCAACAGCTGTCGAACAGCGAAACCCCTGGCGTGTGCTGAGCTGGAAATATCCGACCCCCTCCTGGCGGCCATCATTGAAATCCTTTACATGAGGGACACCACAGACTCCAGCCGCCGAAATGAAGGCATCGACGAGCGTATCGCCACCTGGCACTGTGGTTGCCCACATTGGCCCACCGACACCGCGAGTGGCAGACTCGCCAAGGTCGTTGTGCTCTAGTTTCTTGAAGTAAGGCAGGCACTCATCCCAACTCCAACCGTCGTTGCCCTGAGATGCCCATAGGTCATAGTCGTATTTCTGACCACGAATGTAGATCAGCCCATTGATCGAACTTGATCCCCCCAAGACCCGTCCTCTCGGCCAATAGACCTTACGGCCGTTAAGGTTAGGATCTGGTTCGGTCTCAAAGCCCCAGTTGTAGACTTTGTGGAACATGGTCTTGCCGTACCCGATTGGAATGTGTATCCACGGATACCGGTCCGCCGGGCCTGCTTCGAGCAAACAGACAGAGTATTTGCCATCTTCACTTAAGCGATTGGCCAAGGTGCATCCGGCTGAACCTGCCCCTACGATCACGTAATCGAAATTGCGCATCAAGCGCTCTCCTCGTTCTTATGCGTCGTGACCAGATTCCAAGAAAATTGCGATCCGGCCGCGCATGTGCATTAATAGGAGGCCCCCTGGGAGAGTTCAAGTAGATTTCAAGCGGGAGCGGAAAAGTGAACCGAAGAATCGTTTTTTGTCTCAATAGTTGAGGTCTGTGAATCCAGATGAAACACACTGACGGCCCAGGTACCGAAGGAGAAGCGCGATATCTTCGCGTTCTTCAAATACTCGAACTCATCGCCGCTGCAACCCAGCCAGTCACGGCCTCTCAACTTGGAATGCGGCTCAAGATCCCCAAGGCGTCACTTGCCCGTATCGTGGATTCGCTGGTGGAAAGCAACTACGTGATGAAGATTGCTGGGGAACACAGCCTTGTCCCCGGTCCTCGCCTGGCCAATCTCGCCTTGGGAACGATCGGGAACGGCGCGTTCAAGCGGAGTTGTCGAGCCGTACTCCGTTCATTGGTGCAGTCGCTCGGCGAAACGTGCAACTTGACCGCGCTGGATGGCGACCGTGTCATTCACATCGAGCGCGTTGAAACGCATGAGCCACTGCGATTGAATATAGAACCCGGGTCGCGCCATCCCTTGCATTGCACAGCAGGCGGCAAGCTGTTTCTTGCTCAGATGAATGTTCTGGAGCGGAAAGAGTTGCTTGATCGTTTGGTGCTGACTCGAATGACTCCGCACACCCTGACCGATCGACGTGCGCTCGAAAAGGAACTCGATCGGTTAAAGGAAAAAATGATCGGAGAAGACAAGGAGGAGTTTGTTCGTGGCATGGTCGGTATCGCAGTTCCTGTACTTAACCACGAAAAAAACATGGCAGCTGCGTTGGTTTGCCATACTGCAACGGCGCGCATGGGCCTGATCGAGCTGATGGAATTCCTACCAAAGATGCGGTTGGCGGCGGTTCAGTTGTCAGGACTACTTATCGGCCGCGAGGCACTCTAGGAATAGCGGCAATGCCTTCCACGTTTAGGGTCTGCAGTGATCTGGCGTTGAAGTCATTCTGCCGCTGAATGGCGACGACTTACGGACCTGGTGCCGCTCTAAACTGAATATCTGGCCGATGGCCGCCTTGACCGACGCCCTGAAGTAACTCATCAGGCAGATTCCGGAGCGGAGCAGTCGCTTGAATGACTGGTGTCGAGAGAAGATGACCGGCCGGTTGTGGCCGAATGCAGCCCTCGCACGCAAGCAGGAATAGTCAGTTGTGACCCGGGCCGAAGGCGGGCGCGCAGTCCCTGCGCCGCGATCCGGTTCAGGCGTCGGGCAGTAGCGATTCCCTCACCTGTGTGGGCCCGACGCCGTCGACGCGCACCCGCTTGGCGCGCGACGTGTCGCCGCTCAGGATGTCGATCGCCGCCCTGGCGACGCCGAGCCGGTCGGCGAGGAACGCGATCAGGGCGGCGTTGGCCTTGCCGTCAACCGGTGGTGCGGCGAGGCGGATTTTCAGCGCCTCGCCATGCAGGCCCGCGGCCTCGGTCTTCTTCGCGCCGGGCTGGATATGCAATCGCAGCGTCACCCCGGTGGCGTCCGCGACCAGCCAGCTCACGAGATCAGGATCAGGGGCATCACGTTGTGGCGCAGGCCGGCGACCACGAACAACCCGATCTGCAGCACCAGCAGCAGGGCCAGGGGCGACAGATCGACGCCGCCGATGGGAGGGATGAGGCGGCGGAACGGCCTCAGCAGCGGACGCGTCAGCGTGTTGAAGATGTCGGCCATCGGCGCGTAGGGATTGACCCAGGAAAACACCGCTGCGACCAGCACTGCGCCCATCGCCAGGTAGAGGCCCATCTTGGCCAGTTCCAGCACCGCCAGCAGCGCGACCAGGAGCGCCGGCGCGAGCGACACGGCGCCGAGCACGCCGGAGAGTCCGAGCGCGATGCCGTTGTAGACCACCTGCCAGAGCCAGGCCAGCAGCAGGCTCGCCAGGTCGAGGCCGAACAGACCCGGCACCAGGCGGCGCGCCGGCCGCACCATCCAGTCGGTCACGGCGACGATGAACTGCCCCAGCGGATTGCGGAACGGCGCGCGCGCCCATTGCAGGGCGAAGCGCGCCAGCAGGGCCATGGCCATGAAGCCGCAGATGCTGTCGAGGACGAAGAGGACGATCTGTATTAGCACGATGGTGTCCGCTCAGTCCTTGCCGAGAATCTCGCCCAACTCCCGCCCGCGCGCTTCCGCGGCGAGAATGCCGTGCTCGATGGCGGCGGCGATGCCGCTGGCGCCGAAGGAGAGCAGGGCCGCTTCGGTGGTGCCGCCCTTCGAGGTGACGCGCTCGCGCAGGGTCGAGATCGACTCCTTGCTTTCGTCGGCCAGGCGGGCGGCGCCGAGGAAGGTCTCGACGCTCAGCTTGCGCGCCGAGGCCGCATCGAAGCCGAGATTCAGCGCTGCGGCCTCGACCGCTTCGAGGAAATAAAAGACATAGGCCGGGCCGCTGCCGGACACCGCGGTGACGGCGTCCATCTGCGCTTCCTGCTCGATCCACACCGTGCTGCCGACGGCCTTGAGGATCTTTTCGGCCGTGGTGCGGCCTTCGAGGTCGACCGAGGGGTCGGCGCACAAACCGGTGATGCCGGCGCCGATCAGGGCCGGCGTGTTGGGCATGGTGCGCACCAGCCGGCGGTAGCCGCCGAGCCAGCGCGACATGTCGGCCATGCGCAGCCCGGCGGCGATGCTGACCACCAGTTGCGTGCCGAGCTTGCCGCTGAAGGGCGCCACGGCTTCGCGCATCTGCTGCGGCTTGACCGCCAGCACCAGGACTTCGCAGTTCAGCGCCGCCGCGTCGACGGCCTCGGTGCAGCGCACGCCGAAGGCCTCGGTCAGCCGTTCGCGCGACGCCTCGTAAGGCTCCACCACCTGGATGCCGGCCGCGGAAAAACCCTGCTTGCGCAGGCCGCCGATGAGGGCGATCGCCATGTTGCCGCCGCCGATGAAGGTTATTTTCATGCCGTGTAGTCCCGCTGTCCAAAAATTGCCGTGCCGACGCGCACCATCGTCGAGCCCTCCATTATCGCTGCTTCCAGGTCGTCGCTCATGCCCATCGACAGGGTGTCGAGTCCGAGGCCGCCGGCGTTCAGTCGGTCGCGCAGTTCGCGCAGCAGCGCGAAGCGCCGGCGCTGCAGGCGTGTGTCGTCGGTTGGTTCCGGGATCGCCATCAGGCCGCGCAGCCGCAGGCCGGGCAAGCCGGCCACGGCCCCGGCCAGCGCGGCGGCCTGGTCGGGGGCACAGCCGCTTTTCGAGGCCTCGCCCGAGACATTGACCTGGATGCAGACCTGGAGCGGCGGGAAGGCGGCGGGGCGCTGGGCGGAAAGCCGTTCGGCGATCTTCAGCCGATCCACGGAGTGCATCCAGGCGAAGGCTTCCGCCACCTGCCGCGTCTTGTTGCTTTGCAAGGGGCCGATGAAGTGCCATTCGAGGCCCAGCCCTGCCAGTTCGGCGGCCTTTTCGGCGCCTTCCTGCACGTAGTTTTCGCCGAAGGCGCGCTGTCCGGCGGCGCACGCCTCGCGCACGGCGGCCGCGGGCCACGTCTTGGAAACCGCCAGCAATTGCACGCTGTCCGTCGGGCGTCCGGCCGCAAGGCAGGCAGCGGCGATACGTGCACGCACAGCTTGCAAGTTGGCGGCGATTGATGTCATATAGCGTCTGCAAAGTATATCGCACACCATCTACAGGAAAGCTCTCATGGACATCACCGAACTGCTCACCTTCGTGGTCAAGAACAAGGCTTCCGATTTGCATCTGTCATCCGGCCTGCCGCCCATGATCCGGGTCCACGGCGACGTGCGAAAGATCAACCTGCCGCCGATGGAGCACAAGGACGTGCATGCCATGGTCTATGACATCATGAACGACGGCCAGCGCAAGATCTACGAGGAAAACCTCGAGTGCGACTTCTCCTTTGCGGTGCCCGGCCTGGCGCGCTTCCGCGTCAATGCCTTCGTCCAGAACCGCGGCGCGGCGGCCGTGATGCGGACCATTCCTTCGAAGATCCTCTCGCTGGAGGACCTCAAGGCGCCGAAGATATTCGAGGAACTGGCCGACCAGCCGCGCGGCCTGGTGTTGGTGACGGGGCCGACCGGTTCCGGCAAGTCCACCACGCTGGCGGCGATGGTGAATCACAAGAACGAGAGCGAATACGGCCATATCCTCACCGTCGAGGATCCGATCGAATTCGTGCATGAGTCGAAGAAGTGCCTGATCAACCAGCGCGAGGTCGGCCCGCACACGCTGTCCTTCAACAACGCGCTGCGCTCGGCCCTGCGCGAGGACCCGGACGTGATCCTGGTCGGCGAAATGCGCGACCTGGAAACCATCCGCCTCGCCATGTCCGGCGCCGAGACCGGCCACCTGGTGTTTGGCACGTTGCACACCTCCTCGGCCGCGAAGACCATCGACCGGATCATCGACGTGTTTCCCGCGGCGGAAAAGGAAATGATCCGCGCCATGCTGTCGGAGTCGCTCAAGGCCGTCATCTCGCAGACCCTGTGCAAGACCCTCGACGGCAACGGGCGGGTGGCGGCGCACGAGATCATGGTCGGCACGCCGGCGATCCGCAACCTGATCCGCGAGGCCAAGGTGGCGCAGATGTATTCGGCGATCCAGACCGGCCAGCAGTTCGGCATGCAGACGCTGGACCAGAACCTGCAGGACCTGGTCAAGAAGCGCATCATCTCGCCCGCCGAGGCGCGCAGCAAGGCGGCCAACAAGGACAATTTCCCCGGCTAGCGCCGGGGAAATTGTCCTTTCAGGACAAAGGGCGCCCGCCCCCTCCCGGCCTCCCCCTCGCGGGGGAGGTGACCAGGTTAGATCGCCGCTACGCGGCTCACTATTGATTGACGAGGTTCACCATGGAACGCGACGAAGGCCTCAAGTTCATGTACCAGCTTCTGACGATGATGATGCAGAAGAAGGGCTCCGACTTGTTCA
>CAZASE010000051.1:0-16373 GCA_964487715.1 uncultured Rhodocyclaceae bacterium
CGGTGCCCGGCGCGGCGAAGACGCGCCTGGTGCCGCTGCTCGGCGCCGCGGGCGCGGCGGAACTGCAGCGCCGCTTCGTGCTGCATGCGCTGGAAACAGCCGCGGCTGCCGCCCTCGGCCCGATCGCGCTGTTCTGCGCGCCCGATCGCGGCCATCCCTTCTTCGCCGAATGCGCGCAGCGCTTCGGCGTCGTGCTGCACGACCAGGCCGGCGGCGACCTCGGCGCGCGCATGCACGCCGCCTGTGCCGCCCTGCTCGCGCAGGCCGGCCGCGTCCTGCTCATCGGCAGCGACTGCCCGGCGCTGACGCCTGCGCATCTGGCGCGCGCCGCCGGTCTGCTCGACCGCCACGACGCGGTGGTCTGGCCGGCGGAGGACGGCGGCTACGTGCTCATCGCCTTGCGCCACGCCGAGCAGGCGATTTTCGAAGGCGTCGACTGGGGCACGCCGCGCGTCATGGCCCAGACGCGCGCGCGGCTGCGGCGGCTCGGCTGGCGCTGGGCCGAGCCGGAGCCGCTCTGGGACGTCGACCTCCCGGCCGACTACACGCGGATGGTGGCGGCCCGGCTGGTCGATCAGGTGGCCGCGTGAAGCGGCTGGTCCTGCTCGGCGGCGGACACAGCCACGTGCATGTGCTCGACGCCTTCGCGCGCCAGCCGCCGAAGGATGCGGCCGTCACCCTGCTCACGCCCGGTCGGCTGCAGATCTACTCGGGCATGCTGCCCGGCTGGCTGGCCGGCCATTACCGCCTGCGCGAATGCGCGATTCCGGTCGCTGCGCTGGCGCGTCGCGCCGGCGCGAGGTTCGTGCGCGGCCATGCCGTCGGCCTCGACACGCGCGCGCGGCGCGTGCTGTGCGCCGACGGCGCGTGCCTGCCCTACGACCTGCTGTCCATCGATACCGGCGCGGTGGCGGACCTGGCGACGCTGCCGGGGGGGGCGCAGCACATGCTGCCGGTGCGCCCGATCGATCGCTTCGTGCACGGCTGTGCCGCGCTGCTGGCGCAAGCCGAAGCGCGCCCGCACAGCACAATCACTCTGATCGGCGGCGGCGCCGCAGGCGTCGAACTGGCGCTCGCCCTGCACCATCGCCTGCGGCGGGAAGCCGACGGCGGCCGGCTGCACTTGCGCCTGGTGTCCGCCGGCGAGCGGCTGCTGCCGGGCCACCCGACCCGCGTCGGCACCCTGCTGGCGCGGCATCTCGCCCTGTGCGGCATCGAACTGCGCCGCGGGCGCCGCGTCGTCGCCTGCCGGGCCGGCGGGCTGGTGCTCGATGGCGGGGAGGAAATCGCGAGCGATTTCACGCTGGCCGCCACTGGCGCGAATGCGCCTTCCTGGCCGGCCGCGGCCGGGCTGGCCGTCGACGACACGGGATTCATCCGCGTCAATGCCTGCCTGCAATCGGTTTCCCACCCGGAAGTCTTCGCCGCCGGCGATGTCGCCGCCATGGAAGGCCAGCCGCGGCCGAAATCGGGCGTCCATGCCGTGCGCGCCGGCCCGCCGCTGGCGCGGAACCTGCGCCTGGCGCTCGACGGCAGGCCGCTGCAGCCCCACCGCCCGCAACGGCGCGCGCTGTACCTGGTCGCCACCGGCGGCCGGCATGCCGTCGCCTCGTGGGGCCCGCTCGCCTGGCAGGGCGACTGGGTCTGGCGCTGGAAGGACCGCATCGACCGCGCCTTAATCGCGCGCTTCACCGCGGCTGCGTCGGCGTCATTGAACCTTCCGGCCGGCGAACCCTCATCCCACGGGGATTCCCTTCAGTCATAATGGCGGCCATGAAAGCACACCAAATCCATCTTGCCACCGGCCTCGGCTGCCTCGCCCTGGTCGGCTTCGCCGTCTACTACCTGCAGGACGCGATCGGCTTGCTGCCCTGTCCGCTGTGCGTCATGCAGCGCATCGCCTACATCCTGTTCGGTATCACCGCCCTCGCCGCGGCATTCCACCGCCCGGCCGACGCGGGCCGCTGGCTGTACACCGGCCTGCTCGACCTGTGGGCGACGCTGGGCGCGGCGGTCGCCGGCTGGCAGGTGTATCTCACCTACCATCCGCAGGCCGCCGAATGCGGCATCAGCGCGGAGGAGCGCTTGCTCAATGATCTGCCGCTCTCGAAGTGGTGGCCGGCGATGTTCGAGGCCAACGGCGACTGCACGAAAGTGGACTGGACCTTCCTCGGGCTCTCCGTGCCGGAACTGTCGCTGATCGCCTTCGTCCTGCTCTCCGCCATCGCCGTTTACGCCGCGCTTCGCCCTGAAGAACGGGCGAAGCCGCTCTGAAGAAGTACTCTTGGGGTGCGCCCCGCCGCACGCTAAAATAGCGGCATCATGAGCAAAGAAAAAAGCGCGCCCGCCGCGGCGCCCACCCCACCCATTTCGAATTTCATCCGTCAGGTCATCGAGGCCGACCTCGCTTCCGGCAAGCACGCCGGAGTGACCTGGGCCGGCAAGCCCGGCCCGGCCGCCGCCCACGCCGGCGCGCCCGTCGACCCCGCGAAGATCCGCACGCGCTTCCCGCCCGAGCCGAACGGCTACCTGCACATCGGCCACGCCAAGTCGATCTGCCTCAACTTCGGCCTGGCGCGCGACTATGGCGGCGCCTGCCACCTGCGTTTCGACGACACCAACCCGGAGAAGGAGGAGCAGGAGTACGTCGACGCCATCATCGACGCCGTGCACTGGCTCGGCTTCGACTGGGGCGGCAACCGGTATTTCGCCTCGGACTACTTCGACTTCATGTACGAGGCGGCGCAAACCCTGATCCGCAGCGGCCACGCCTACGTCGACTCGCAGAGCGCCGAGGAGATGCGTGCCAGCCGCGGCACGCTCACCGAACCGGGCAAGGACAGCCCCTGGCGCACGCGCAGCGCCGAGGAGAACCTCGACCTGTTCCGCCGCATGGAGGCGGGCGAGTTCCCCGACGGCGCCCACGTGCTGCGGGCAAAGATCGACATGGCATCGGGCAACATCAACCTGCGCGACCCGGCCCTCTACCGCATCAAGCATGCCACGCACCACCGCGCCGGCGACGCGTGGAACGTGTACCCGATGTACACCTTCGCCCACCCGATCGAGGACGCGCTGGAGCGCATCACCCACTCCATCTGCACGCTCGAGTTCGAGGCGCAGCGGCCCTTCTACGACTGGCTGCTGGAAAGATTGGCCGAAGGCGGCCTGCTGGCGAAGCCGCTGCCGCAGCAGATCGAGTTCGCCCGCCTCAATCTCAGCTACGTCGTGCTGTCGAAGCGCAAGCTGATCCAGCTGGTGCAGGAGAGGCACGTCGACGGCTGGGACGATCCGCGCCTGCCGACGCTGGCCGGCGCGCGTCGGCGCGGCTACACGCCGGAGGGCTTCCGCGCCTTCGCGGAGCGCATCGGCGTCGCCAAGGCCGACTCGTGGATCGACTACGGCGTGCTGGAAGAGTGCATGCGCGACGACCTCAACGCGCGCGCCCCGCGCCGCATCGCCGTGCTCGATCCCTTGAAGCTCGTCATCGACAACTACCCGGCGGGGCAGGAAGAAGAGTGCTTCGCGCCCAACCACCCGCAGCAACCTGAGCTGGGCAAGCGCGCCGTGCCCTTCTCGCGCGAACTGTGGATTGAACGCGAGGATTTCAACGAGAACCCGCCGAAGGGCTACTTCCGCCTGTTTCCGGGCAACAGCGTGCGCCTGCGCTACGGCTACGTCGTCAAGTGCTCCGGCTGCGACAAGGACGCTTCAGGCAATGTCACCGCGGTGCATTGCGAGTACATGCCCGACAGCAAATCCGGCACGCCGGGCGCGGACACTTACAAGGTGAAGGGCAACCTCCACTGGGTCAGCGCGCAGCACGCCTACCGAAGCGAGGTGCGCCTCTACGACCGCCTGTTCCGCGAACCGAACCCCGGTTCCGGCGGTCGCGATTACCTGGAAGATATCAACCCCGACTCGAAGCAGGTCATCACCGCCTGCCTGGAGCCCGCGCTGAAAGATGCCCGGCCCGAGGACCGCTTCCAGTTCGAGCGGCACGGCTATTTCGTCGCGGACCGCGTGGATTCGCAACCGGACGCGCCGGTGTTCAACCGGGCGGTGACGCTGAAGGACTCCTGGGCTAAAGGCTGACCGGCCGGATCTCGTCGATATCCCGCGAGGCGGGACTCGATACACAGATTACGAGCCGACGGCATAACGCTTGACGTTATATGACGCCCTGCGTTACAGTGCGCAGGTGATTCTCGACTTCAAGTGCAAGGAGACGGAGGGCATCTGGCAAGGCCGCGCCTCGCGCCGCCTGCCGCCGGACATCCAGTCGGTGGCGCGGCGCAAGCTGCGAATGCTCAACAACTCCAAGACCCTGGACGATCTGCGCCTCCCGCCGGCCAACCGGCTCGAGGCCCTCAAGGGCGACCGCAAGGGTCAGCACGGCATCCGCATCAACAGCCAGTGGCGCGTCTGCTTCGTCTGGTCGGCAGCCGGCGCTTCAAGAGTCGAAATCGTCGATTACCACTGATATGAGGCAAACCATGAAGAAGCTCCCCAACATCCACCCCGGCGAGGTCCTCCTGACGGAATTCCTGGAACCGATGGGCATCAGCCAGAATGCACTGGCCCGCGCCACAGGTGTGCCGCCGCGCCGGATCAACGAGGTCGTGCTCGGCAAGCGGACTATCACGGCCGATACTGCGCTGCGACTGGCAAAGGCCTTCGGCACCTCGGAGTCCTTCTGGATGGGACTGCAGGCCGACTACGATCTGGAAGAAGCGAGAAGCCGGCTCGGGGCCGACCTAAAGCGCGTCGAGGCGCTCGCGGCATAGCTGCCGGGAAGCGCTTGGCCTGCCAGATAAAGGCAGAACCCTGAGAAACATTATCAGATCGTCGCCCGTAGCGGCCGGATCTCGTCGATATCCAGCGCCACCAGGTTGGGGAAAGGCATCGGCCTGTCGCCGAAGAGGATGGGCCAGACGCGGCGCTTCGTCGCCGCTTGCAATCCGCCGAAGTCGCGGTAACCCTCGCACAGGTGCGCCGCGTGCGCCCAGCCGCCGACCACCTCGGCCGTGTAGTCCAGCCGCGTCAAGAGTCCTGCCTCGTTGAAATAGAAAATCTGGCGCCCGCTGTGGGTGGGGATGTCCGGCGGAAAAGTGGCGAGCAGGCGCGACGTCTCCCCCTGCGGGCCGCGCAGCGGCGGCAGCAGTTCAAAGGAAAACCCGGGTCGCAGAAAGATGAACGGCGTCACCAGGTAATTCCAGGTGGCATAGCCGCCGAAGTAGAGGAAATCCAGCTCGTCCCAACGGAACTGCCGGCGCAGGCCGCGGAAAGCGTCGCGCGGGCGCTCGCGCCGCGCCATGACGCGGCCGTCGGGATCGAGGATGCGCACCGCCTCGTCGCCGATCCAGTCGCCGCGCCAGCCCGGCCGCGGGTAGTCGAAGAACGTCAGGCGCGGCTCGGTCGCCGAAGCCCACAAGCGCGCGTGGCGCAGTACCGGACGGCCCTTGGCCAGGAACAGGAATCCGGCGGCGGACAACCGCGCCTCCAGCCCGCCCAGGCCGCGCCAGAACGCCGCCCCGCCGTGCGCGGCAATGCTGGTATCGAGAATCGTCTGGATATCGCTTGCGGCCATGACTTGCCCCTTTCCGCGCACTTCTCGCACGCGCCTCGCGCGCGCACGCCTTGCGTCGCCTGCCGACGACAACAGCGCACGCTGCAAAATCAGGCGCTTCGGCAGCACGGGCGGCCAACCCGTCGCCCATTCCAGACGCATCATGCCGGCGCGACCCCGGTCGGCCGCATCTAGCGCCTTGTTTTCTCCGGCCTTTCCTGAAGCTGGCACACGACCTGCTGTTCTTGCGGAGTCCCAACAACCCCGCGGAGCATACATTGAACTACACGGCAATCCGAAAACGCTTTCTCGCAATCTCGGCCGCCGCCCTGCTGGGCGCCGGCAGCGTGCACCCGGCGCAGGAACGACCCGGCGCGTCGACCGGCGACACCAGCATCACGAAGCGCGTCAGGACCGCGTTGCTGCGGGACCGCAAGATCAGTGCGCTGACCATCGACATCGAGACCCGCAATGGTGCCGTCCAGCTCAGCGGCTTCGCCGCCACCGCCGCGGAGCGCGCACGCGCGGCCGAACTGGCGCGCGCGATCTCCGGCGTAAGGAGCGTCAGCAACACCATCCGCCTGACCTGAGGTTGGGGACGGCATCAGCCGGCCGGCGCGTCACTGCCGGCCATCCGCCGTATGGCCTGGCGCGCCTCGGCCGACAGCACCAGTTCGGCATGGGCGGCCGGCACGGTAATCCGCTCGTCGAAGTGCAGTCGGCCTGCCTCATCCTCGCGCAGAAACCCGCCCTCGATCAGGTTGCCGACGACACCGGCGAAAAGCGCCCGGTCGCCGAACGTCGGCGCATTGAACTCGTAGAGCAATGCCAGGCGCTGGGCCAGCAAGTGGCCGGAGTCCTCCAGCGCACGGCGCGTCAGAGCGCCGGAGCCGTGGCGCTGCAGCAGCGCCAGCGTAAGGAAATGCCGTTCCAGGGTCGGGCGGATGGTTTCGCCGAGCAGCCGAAGTTCGGCAAATTCCTGGCTGTACGGCTCCGGCGCGCTCAGCCGCCCCGTCTCGGCGTTCCGGCGCAACAGGCCGCGTGCGCCAAGCACCGCGATGGCTGCCGCCAGGACCTGCGGCAGCGCCTCGGGCGGCCAGTGCAGGAACAGCTCGGCGCGCAGCAGTGCGTAGATGCCACCGACCACCGCGTCCATGCGCCGCGCCTCGATGCGGCGGTTTTGGCCGAGCAGGCAGGCAACGAGCGCGGGCAGGGCGAACAGGTGCAGCACATTGTTGCGGAAATAGGCGAGCAGCGCCGCCTCCGATTCCGGCACGCGAAGGAGATCGCCGAGCGGATGCGGCAGCCGCTCGATCGCACCCAGCCGCTCGGCGGCGGCGATGATCTCGCCGGCGCTCGCCGCGCACGGCACGGCACCAGGCGAATATGGCGCGTCGCGCAGGATGGCCTGGCAGTGTTCGATCTGGCGCAGCAGCGCTTGCGCGTCGGCCGTATGGCGGGGCGTCGCCAGCAAGGCGACGGCGACGAGGTTGATCGGGCTCACCACCGCCGCGGCGTTGATGCGTCGGGCGAGTTCCTCGGCGGCACCATTGATGGCCGGTCGCACCCAGTCGGCGCGCGGGTCGCTGGCTTCCTGCCAGCCGGGCCGTACCCGGTCGAGGAATTCGGCGAGCGGCAGCGGCTCACCGAAATTCACGTGCACCTTGCCGAACTCGCGTTTTATCAGACGCCAGGCGGCGAGCAGGCGCCAGAGGGACTCGCCCTGTTTCGGCTTGCCCTGCATCTCGCCGAGAAAGGCGCGGCCCTCGATCAGCTTCTCGTAGCCGAGGTACACCGGCACGAAGACCAGTGGGCGCCGGTGTTCGCGCAGGTAGCTCCTGACGGTCATGCCGAGGATGCCGGCCTTGGGCGCCAGCATGCGCCCGCTGCGGCTGCGGCCGCCTTCGATGAAGTATTCGATTGGAAAGCCGCGGGAAATCATCAGGTGCAGGTATTCATGGAACACGGCGGCGTAGAGCGGTTCGCCCTTGAAGCTGCGCCGCAGGAAGAAGGCGCCTCCGCGCCGCAGCAGCGAGCCGACGATGGGCATGTCGAGATTCTCGCCAGCGGCGATGTGCGGCGGCGTCAGTCCGCGGCCGTGGACGACATACGAAAGCAGCAGGTAGTCGATGTGGCTGCGATGGCAGGGTACGTACACGATGCCCTGCCCCGGCGCGATTCGCGTGACGGCCTCGAAGTTGTACACCTCCACGCCGTCGTACAGGCGCGTCCACAGCCAGGTGAGGAATATCTCGAAGGCCCGCACCACGCCATAGGTGTAGTCGGAAGCGATCTCCACGACAAAGCTGCGGGCGCGCCGCTCCGCCGCATCTTCCGCGATGCCCTTCGCCGCCGCCTCGGCGGCGATCGCTGCCCGAACCGCCGGCGCTTCGAGCAGCGCGTCGGTCTGGGTATTGCGATGGGAAAGATCGGGGCCGATGGCGATCTCGCGCTGGCGACGGAAATGCACCCGCAGCACGCGCGAGAGCTTGCGCAGCGCCCGCGCGGCATCCGGTTCGCCGTCCAGCAATTCGCGCAGCGAAAGCGGCGCATTGAAGCGCACCAGCGCGTGGCGGCCGTGCAGCAGCACGGCAAGGAACTGGCGCAGCACGCCCGGCGCGCGCCAGGTCTCGGAGAACAATGCCTTGAGGATGGAGTCCTGCTTTGCCGGCGCACGCCCCCAGAGGATGGTGACCGGCACGATCTGCACGTCGGTGGCGTGGTCGGCAATGCCCGCGCGCACCATGTCCACCAGCAGCGGCGAGTGGCCGTGACGCTCTTTTGCCGAGGCGGCGATGCGCTGCGCGCGTTCGAGGAAGAAGAAACAGCGCCGCGCCTGCAACGCGCCCGCGACAAGGGGCGCCCGCGGACGCGGCAGGCCGGCACGGCGCGTCTCCGCCATCAGCACCAGCAGGTTGGTCAGGTGGCGCCCGTCGAGGACGTAGCACACCGGCCGCGCCGCATCGAGGCCGAGTTCGACCGCCTTGTCGGGCAAGACGGTCGTACGCACCCATGCATACAGCAGCCGGCGCAGCAGCGCGAGGGTCCAGCCCGGAACATCCAGTGAACGCGCCATACCTCCCCCTTGGGGGGAGTCTACCTTTCCCCTGCCCCGCGCTCCAGCGTGAAGTGGAAAACCGAACCGTGCCCGGGTACCGATTCCGCCCAGATCCTGCCGCCGTGCCGCTCGATCAGGCGCTTGACAATTGCCAAGCCGACGCCGGTGCCGGCGAATTCCCCTTCGGCGTGCATGCGCTGAAACATGCCAAACAGCTTGCCCGCATATTGCATCTCGAATCCGACGCCGTTATCCCGCACGTCGAACACCATCTCCCCCGCCGTCATCCGCGCGTCGATCTGGATCAGCGGCTGTTCGCTCCTGGCGGAATACTTGCAGGCATTGCCAATCAGATTTTCCAGGATCTGGCGCAGCATGGCGCGATCCCCGGCCACCACCGGCAGTTGCCCGATATCGATTTTCGTCGACGGATAGTCCTCCGAACCTTCCCTCGCTACCGCTCTGGCGAGCGCATCCATATCCACTTTGGTCCGTTCGAGCGGGGAGCGCCCCGCCCGCGAATACTCGAGGATGTCGTCGATGAGCTGCCCCATCCGGTTGCTGTTGCGGACGATCCGGTCGAACAACCGCTTGCCCTCGCCGCTGATCCGTTCTCCTTCGGATTCCAGAATGATCTGGCTGAAGCCGTTGATGGCGCGCAACGGCGCACGCAAATCGTGCGAAACCGAATACGAGAAGGATTCCAGTTCGCGGTTGGCTATTTCAAGTTCCCGGGTGCGCTCGGCGACGCGGTGTTCGAGCGTCTCGTTCATCGAGCGCAAACCTTCTTCCGCGTCCGCAAGGCGCCTGCGCAGGCGAGACATCAGCAGGTAGGCCGCACCCTGCGATACGAGGAGCACCGCGAGCAGCCCCGCGCCGTAACCGAGCAGGCGTCCTTGAAGCGCACGCAGGTCGGAGCGTATGAGGACAGTCCCGAGCGACCTCCCGTCCAGCGTCACGTTGCGCGACACGGCCATCTGGCCCTCCAGCGCCAGATCCGCCTCGGCCAGGGTGGCAGGCACCAGCCCGCGATTCGCGCCGCCCCCGTCCCGCCGGTAGTCGGCAAACAGCTTGCCGTCGCTGCCATAGAGCGCCGCCGCGGTGATGTTCGGCAGGGCGCGCAGGGATCGCAGCGTCTCGCCTCCCGCGCGCGCATCGGCGAACGCCAGCGAAGCCGTGCTGTTGTCGGCGATCACCCGGCTCAGGGTGTCGAGGTTGCCGGCCATGTCTTCGCGCAGGGCGAAATATTCATGCAGGATCAACACCGCGCCCGCGATGCACAGCGCCACGCCGGCCGTCATCAGGTTGAGGACGGTGAGTTTTCCCTTGAATCCGCTTTCGTGCGGCGCCACGGCAGTTACCTCCCGCTCACGCTGTTGGCCAGTTGCAGCAGCCGCGAGCTCATGTTCAGCCCCGCCCGCTTGACGGCATCGAGGTTGACATCGAAAGCCAGCCGCCCCTGCCGCATGGCGAGGTTGATCATGACACCCCGTCCGCTCCAGCCCTCCGCGTCCGCAATAGTCAGTACCGGCCGGCCGGCGATGGGTTCGAGTATCCGGTCGAGGCGAAACTCCTCGGCCGGTGCTATGTAAAGCATATGGCAACCGCCCGGCTCCCGCATGTCGGGGATTCTCCGCACGGTCAGCTTCTGCGACTTCACCGGTTTTCCATCGAGGGCGTCAATGGCCGCACCGAACGGGTCGCGCCCCGCCAGGCACAGCACGAACGGTCCGTCCTTCCGGGCCTCCGCCGGCCAATCGACGAACAACGCGAAGTTGTAGATGAAGGCCGCCTTCAATTCGTATTCGGGCACGGCCTGCGCCGCCGCATTGCCCGAGGCCAGGCCGCAAGCGGCAATCAGGCAAGCGAACAGGCGCCCGGTCGGCATATATCGACGCAGCGCCATCAGAACCGGTACCGGAGCTTGAGACGGATGCTGCGCCCGTCCTGTTCGATGGTGTCCTGTACATGCTCGGTTCCTCCCGGGTCCGCATATCGGCGGTTGAACAGGTTGTAGACGCCCAAAGACACATCCAGCCCGGGCGCCAGCCGCTCGGCGCTGAGGTTCAGGTTGCCCAGCCAGAAACCGCCGGTTTCTCCGGCCAGCGTCCGGCGCGGGCCGGTGTATTGGAGTTCCGCGCCGGCGCGCAGCCAGCCGCCGGGCAGCGGCGCCGAGGCATTGAGCTTGGCCAGGTGGCGCGGCGAATTGGTCAGCCGGGCGCCGCTCGCATCCTGCGCGCGCTGATGGCTGTAGCTGGCGCGCAGGCGGGCGCCCCAGGCCCACACATGCTCGGCTTCGACGCCGAAACCGACGGCCCGCACCCGGTCGATATTGCGGAATACCGTCAGGCCGTCGGCGGGATCCACGACCGAATTGATGTGATCCTCGATCGCATACCGGAACACGGAGCCGCCGACGCGGAAACCGTCGTGAACGAGATGCTCGACGGCGAGCTCACCCGTGCGTATCCGCTCCGGCCGCAGGTCCGGATTGGTCTTTTGTCCTCCGGGACCCGGCACGGCATAGAAGCGCTCGTAGGCGTTGGGCGCACGGTAGGCCGTCCCATAGAGCAGCTTGACGTGCGTCCGCTCGGCCGGTTCGGCAATGAGTCCGATGCGCGGATTGAAGATGCCGCCGAAGCCGCTGGCGTGGTCATAGCGCAATCCGGCATTCAGCCGCAGCTTGTCGTGCAGGACGATCTCGTCCTGCAGGTAGATGCCGGCGCGGTCTCCGCTGCGCCGGTCGTCCAGGTTGAGCGCGTAGGGTAGCTCGTCGAAGTTCTTCTGCCGCTGGCGCATGTCCTTCTGGTATTCGGCGCCGAACACCAGCTTGTGGCGGTCGATGGCGGTGCTCACCATCTTGGCCTCCGCGCCCCACCAATCGCCGCGCACCGCGTCGCGGTTGCGGTACAGCGGCGGCGCATCGTAGATATAGGCTCCGTCGAACGCGTAGCGGCCGTAATACAGCCGGCCCGTCAGCTCCGCGCCGGCAGCCGGCGTGCCGCTGTATTTCATGTCCAGATAGGTGTTGACGTCCGTTGTCCGCGTTCCCTCGACGCCCGGGGCCGTGCCATAGGGGGCGGTCGGCACGGACTTGTTGCGCTCGCCGTGAACGGCCTGCAGCGTCCAGCCCCGATAGGAAAACCGGGCGAACAGCTGCCGGTAGCGGTCGTCGTCGAGACCGCGCGCCATGCCGTCCGCGACACCGAGCGGAACGAACTCCGGGTAGAAATGATCCGAGCCTCGGCTGCGGTGGTCCGTCATCGACAGCATGAGATCGGCGCCGTTGTCCAAACGGCGGCCGAAAGTGGCCCGCCCTGTTCCCGTACCATGGCTTCCCGCCGACCCCGCCACCTCGGTGCCGCCGATGTCGGCGCCGCGCTTGGTGATGATGTTGACGACGCCGAAGAAGGCATTGCCGCCATACACCGAGGAACCCGGCCCCGGCACGAATTCGACGCGCTCGATCAAGTCGATGTCGATCGGGAACTCGCTGCCGATGCTGGCCTGGTCGTAGATGTTGTCGTTGAAGCGATAACCGTCCACCAGCAGCAGCACCCGGGTGTTGTAGTCGCCCGGCCGGGAGAACCCTCTCACCCCCAGATAACTGTAATTGCGGTCGTAGCTGACATGCAGGCCGCGGATGCTGCGCAGGACGTCGGCCAGCGTGCGGTGTCCGTAATCCTTGATGTCGGCGGCGGTCACGACGGTGACCGATGCCGGCGCCTCGGTCAGCCGCTGCGGGAATTTCGATGCGCTGACGACTTCCATCGCCATGAGGCGTTCCAGGGGCAGAAGCGCCAGGTCGGGGGCGGGGCTCGCTTCCGGCCCGGCGCAGGCGGGCTGTACCCCTGCCGCGGAAATCGATACTGCAATGGCCGCCGCCAGCGTTGTTGCTGACAGCCTTGTGCGACCGGACCTGCCACTGAGCACTGAGCCTGGCGTCACGGCTAACTCCCGAGCGGACATGTAACGGACAGAATAACGTCGTTCCAGACACATAACTAAAGTAATATTTCACATTCGCCGGTACGGGATCGATGGCACCGTGCCAACGCTGTTTCGCACCTCGCCCCCGCTCCTTCTGCAAGGGCGAGGCATGGCCTATACTTGCTTGCGATTTGCTTTCGGTTTTCTGAAAGGCTTCGGTCCAATTGACCACTCAACCCGCCCTGCCCTCCTACACCCTGCGCGAGGAGATCGCCAACAGCGTGACGCACGGCATCGGCATCGTCCTGGCGATCGCCGGCCTGGCGGTGCTGACCGCCTTTGCCGCATTGCGGGGCGATGTATGGCATGTCGTCGGCTGCAGCATCTTCGGTGCCGCGCTGATCATCTGCTTCACAACCTCCACCCTCTACCACAGCGTGCAGGTCGCGCGAATCAAGCAGCGCCTGCGCGCACTCGACCACTCTGCCATCTTCCTGCTCATCGCCGGCACCTATACGCCGTTCATGCTGGTGAACCTGCGCGGACCGTGGGGCTGGTCGCTGCTCGCCGTGATCTGGTCCCTCGCCCTGGCCGGAATCGTGCTTCGCCTGGCGCTGAAGGGCAGGTTGCACGGGCTGGTCGTTGCCATCTACCTTGCCATGGGCTGGGCGGTCGTGGTGGCGACCGAGCCGATGCTGCGCCACGTCGGCACCGGCGGACTGGTGCTGCTGGCAAGCGGCGGACTGGCCTATACGGCCGGCGTCGCCTTCTACAAATGGCGGCGACTGCCCTACAACCACGCCGTCTGGCACGGCTTCGTGCTCGCCGGCAGCGCCCTGCATTTCTTCGCCGTCCTCTTCTACGTGATTCCGTGGCCGGTCCCGCCAGGCTCTTAGACGCCCATTTCGCGCCGGCGCGGAGGACAAAAATCATTCGACGGCGGGCATCGCCCTTGCTATTGTTCGGTTAGCAGCTACCCGGCTGGGCCATGAAAGGAGGCGCGTGTGGGCAAGAAGCTTTATGTCGGCAACCTGGGGTATTCCGTCACGGCAAATGATTTGAATCAGATGTTTGCGCCGCACGGCACGGTGGTTTCTGCCCAGGTCATCAACGATCGCGAGAGTGGCCGCTCGAAGGGCTTCGGTTTTGTCGAGATGGGCTCGGAGCAGGAAGCCCAAGGCGCCATCGCCGCCCTGAACGGCAAATCGAGCGATGGCCGCAACCTCATCGTCAACGAGGCGCGCCCGCAGGAGAACCGCAGCGGCGGGGGTGGGGGCGGACGTGGCGGCGGCGGACGCAGCGGCGGCGGCCGGGGCGGGTTCGGCCGTGGCTAAACCGAATTACCAGTTCGAGAAGCGCCAGAGGGACCTCGAGAAGAAGCGCAAGCAGGAGGAGAAGCGCCTGCGCAAGCTCGCCGCAAAGGAGCCGACCGCGGTTGCCGGCGGCGATCCGTCGGCGGCGCCCCGGACGGACGAGGCTGAAGCGACCGCCAAGGAGCAGTAGCCGCCGATTGGCTTTTCGCTCGATTTGGGGAGGGGGAGATGGAAAGCAACGCAACGGGCCAGATGGCGCACGACATCCACCTGGTCATCATCCTCGGCATCATGATCGCCACCGGCGTCCTCGGTGGCATCGCCAACCACTTCCTCAACGAGCGCGATGGCACGGCACCCCGCTCCGCCGCGCGCCATGTCGTGCTCGGCGTCGTCGCTGCGCTGACGGTGCCGCTGTTCCTCAACATGCTCTCCAGCCACATGATCGAGGCCACGCGCCTCAAGTCGAGCGAGCTTTTCGTCTTCGCCGGCTTTTGCCTGATTTACGTGGTGGTGTCGCGCCGCCTGTTCGACAGCCTCGCCGGCCACCTGATGCGCCAGATGGAACTGATGCGCAAGGACGTGCGCCACCTGCAGGATGCGGGCGAACGTCCGGCACCGGCAGCGACAGCCCACGCATCGAGCGCCGAACCGCCGGAGGGCGCTTCGGTTGTCGATCTGCCGCGCAACGCCGTCAGCTACGGCGACATCGAACTGATGCGCGCCATCGGCGACGGAAATGCCATCTACGGGTCCGTCAGCGGCCTGGCCGCCAGGACGACGCTGCCGCGCGACCAGGTTGCGGCGCGACTGGCCGCGCTCAAAGGCATGGGACTGATCGAGTCGAAGATCGACGACCGCAACGTCGTGCGCTGGTATCTCACGCACAAGGGCAAGTCGCTGATGGACGGCATCCAGGCGGCCGCCTCGCTGGAAGAAAAGCGCGACGCAAGCTGAGCACCGCGGGCGCCGGCGCATGGTGCACCGCGTCTTTCATCCGCGGCGAATCGGGAGTAGATTGGCCCGGACCACCCCGATGCGAGGTCCGCCATGGCCACCGCCCTTCCGATAGGTTCAATTGCCGACTGCTACGCGCAGGCGCTGCTGGTTGAGCGCGAGGCAGCGGCGCGCTGCCTGGAGTTCGCCGAATTCCTCGATGAACGCGGTGATGCGGCCAATGCCGGCCTGTTTCACAAGCTGGCGCGCGACGAGGCACAGCATGCGGATGAACTGGCGCGGCGTTCGGCCGGGCTGCCCCTGCCACCGCTGTCGTCCTGGCATTTCAACTGGCTCGACGATGCGCCGCCGGGACAGGTTTCGCACGAATTGATCTTCCACCTGATGACGCCCTACGATGCACTGAAGATCGCGCTCGGCGCCGAACGCCGCGCCAAGGCCTTGTTCGAGCGCACGGCAGCAAGCGCCGCCGACGCCGGGACGCGGCGCCTGGCGCGCGAGTTGGCTCTGGAGGAAAGCGAGCACATCGGCTGGATCGAGGAAGCCCTCGCGCGCACGCCAAAGCCGCTGGCCTTCGACGAGAACGGCGCGGGACTGTTCGCCCCCTGATCTGCCGCACGCGCAAGCGGCGAAAACTGCGGTAGGCTACCCGCTCCGACTGAAGCGGGATTCAGCATGTTGAAAAAATCCGTGAACATCGAGGACCTGCGCCGTGGCGCAAGGAAGCGGCTGCCGCGCTTCATCTTCGATTACGTCGACGGCGGTGCCGAGGATGAAATCAGCCTGCGCGGCAACCGCGCCGCCTTCGATCGCATCGCGTTGCGGCCGCGCACCCTGGTGGACGTCGCGCAACGCAGCCTCGCCTGCACCCTGCTCGGCCGGCCGGTGGCGTTGCCGCTGGTGATCGGCCCGACCGGCCTCGGCGGCTATTACTGGCCGCAGGGCGACCTGGCGATGGCGAAGGCCGCGGCAAAGGCGGGGGCGATATACGCATTGTCGACCGCATCCAATCACCCGCTGGAAGCGATTGCCGCGGAAGCCGGCGGCCGCCTGTGGTTTCAGGCCTACATGTTTCGCGATCGCAAGGTGTCCGAGGCCTTGATCCGCCGCGCCGCGGCCGCCGGCTACGAGGCGCTCGTGGTCACCAGCGACTTCCCCATTCCCGGCAAGCGCGAGCGCGACTGGCGCAACGGCCTGACCACGCCGCCCGCCCTGACACTGCGCACCAAGCTGGAAATGCTCACGCACCTACGCTGGGTGCTGCAGGTGCTGCCGACGCGGCCGGCATTCGTCAACGTCGCGGCGGAGTTGCCGCCGGGCAGCCACGCGCCGGCCTACGTGTCGACGCAGGTCGACCCGGCGTTGAACTGGGATGACTTCAAGCGCCTGCGCGACTTGTGGCCGGGCAAGCTCCTGCTCAAGGGCGTGCTGCGCGCCGACGACGCGGTGCGCGCCGCCGACCTGGGCGCCGACGCCGTCGTGCTGTCCAACCACGGCGGCCGCCAGCTCGACGGCGCCGAGTCGGCCCTGGCGGCGCTGCCGGAGG
>CAZASE010000052.1:0-2958 GCA_964487715.1 uncultured Rhodocyclaceae bacterium
GCGATGCACGGGTCGAAGCTGTGGATGGTGCGCAGCACTTCGAGCGGCTGCTTGGGGTCGTGGATGGCGTGGCCGGCGAGCGCGGCCTCGTAGGCGCCGGGCTTGCCGTCGGGGTCGCGCGGGCCGGCGTTCCAGGTGCTCGGCACGACGCACTGGTAGTTGGCGATCTTCTCGTTCTCGATGACGATCCAGTGGGCGAGGCCGCCGCGCGGCGCTTCCATGAAGCCGACGCCTTGCGCGCTCTTCGGCCACGATGACGGTTCCCACAGGGTTTCGTTGAAGGTGTCGACGTCGCCGCCCTTGATGTTGGCGACGAGTTGGTCGTACCAGCCCTGCATGGCGTCGACCAGCAGCTTGGTTTCCAGCGTGCGCGCCGCGGTGCGGCCGAGGGTTGAGAACAGCGCCTGCACCGGCAGGTCGAGCTTCTTCAGCGTGGCGCGGACCAGTTCCTTCGTCGGCGCGTGGCCGGTGGCGTAGAGCATCAGCACGCGCGCCAGCGGGCCGACTTCCATCGCCTGGCCTTTCCAGCGCGGCGACTTCAGCCAGGAATAGGCCTGCTCGACCGGCAACTGCTGGAAGGGTGGCTTGGGGCCGCTGTAGTTCAGTTTCGTTTCGCCCTTGTACGGATGCAGGCCCTGCGCCTTGCCGCCGGCGTAGTCGTACCAGGAATGCGCGACGTACTCCTGCACCTGGTCTTCGGCATTGAGGTCGACCTCGTGCACCTTCGACAGGTCGCGGTTGAGGATGGCGCCGCGCGGGAAGAAGAAGCTGGAGGTGTCGCCCATGCCCTTCGTTGGCAGGTCGCCGAAGGTCATGAAATTGCCAAGGCCCTCGCCCTGCTTGAACCAGTCCTTGTAGAAGCCGGCGATGGCCAGCGTGTCGGGCACGTAGGCCTGGTCGACGAATTCGCGCATCGACTGGATCACCGCCTGGATGCGCTGCAGGCCGGTGACGTCGAGCGCGGTGCCGCCCTGGCCGCCGCGGTAGTGCGGCCCTCTGCCGCGGCCGGGGTGCTCGGGCCAGATGCTGATGGCCACCGGCACGCCGCCGACGACGAAATTCGGGTGCGGGTTCTTGCCGCCGAGGATGGTGTGCAGCGCCACCACCTCGCGCTGCCAGGCCAGCGCATCGAGGTAGTGCGCGACGGCCATGAGGTTGGCTTCCGGCGGCAGCTTGTACGCCGGATGTCCCCAGTAGCCGTTGCGGAAGAGGCCGAGCTGGCCGCTGTCCACCTGCTTCTTCAGCTTCGCCTGCACCTCGGCGAAATAGCCGGGCGAGGATTTCGCGTATTTCGACAGCGATTGCGCCAGCGCGGCGGTGGCCTTCGGGTCGGCCTTCAGCGCCGAGACCACGTCCACCCAGTCGAGCGCGTGCAGGTGGTAGAAGTGCATGACGTGGTCGTGGATGTACTGCGCGCCGATCATCAGGTTGCGGATCAGCTCGGCGTTGGGCGGGATGCGGATCTTCAGCGCGTCCTCGACGGCGCGCACCGAGGCGATGGCGTGCACCAGGGTGCACACGCCGCAGATGCGCTGGGCGAAGGCCCAGGCGTCGCGCGGGTCGCGCCCGCGCAGGATGACCTCGATGCCGCGCACCATGGTGCCGGAGGAATACGCCGCCTCGATGGCGCCGTCCTTCATCTGCGCCTCGATGCGCAGGTGGCCCTCGATGCGGGTGATGGGGTCGATGACCAGGCGTTCAGACATGTTTGTCTTCCTCGTCGAGGTGCTCGGCGACCAGCTCGGTGAGGCCGAGCATCTCGATGTCCATGTGGTAGTGCTCCAGCGCCTCTTCCATGACGACGCGGCAGTTGGCGCAGGCCGTCACCATCGTCTTCACGCCGAGTTCCTCGATCTGCGCCTTCTTGCGCTTGAAGGAAGTCAGTCGCAGCGACTCGGCGCGCTCGTTGGCGGAGACGCCGCCCCCGCCGCCGCAGCACCAGTTCATCGTGCCGGTCTCGCGCATCTCGCGGAACTGCGGCGCCAGCTGGTTGAGCAGGGTGCGCGGCTGCTCGTAGACGCCGCCGCGGCGCGAGATCTGGCAGGGGTCGTGGTAGGTGAGCGGTTTGTCGAGCGTGCCCTTCAGCTTGAGCTTGCCGGCGCGGCGCAGGTCGTCGAGCACCTCGAGGATGTGCTTCACCTCGAAGCCGAAGGGCCGGCCCATCAGGTTCGGCCCCTCCCAGCGGATGGCGGTGTAGGCGTGGCCGCACTCCGGGCTGATGACGCACTTCGCCTTGAGCCGATCGGCGGCGCCGACGATGCGGGCGACCAGCTCGCGGGCGAGGTCGGAGGCGCCGATCTGGATGCCGCTGTTGGTGGCCTCGTAGGCATCCTCCGAGAGAGTCCAGGTGGCGCCGGCCTGGTTGAGGATGCGGCCGACGGCGCCGAGGTATTCCGGGTAGTTGAGGATCTCCCACGAGGACATCAGCACCAGGTAGTCGACGTTCTCGCGGTTCACCGTCACCTCGAAGCCGAACTCCTTCTGCACGCGCTTGATCGTCGCCTCGACGGTGGCCCACTTCACGCCGGCCGGGCTGCCGCTCTGGATGGCGCGCTTGGTGGCGGTGACCAGCCCCTCGGGCGCGTGGCCGGCGGCCGACATGCCCTCGCGCATCTTGCGCACCATGTAGGCGATGTCGTTGCCGACCGGGCAGACCATTGAGCAGCGCCCGCACAGGGTGCAGGAGTCGTAGACCAGCTCGCTCCATGCGGCGAGTTCGGCGTCGGTGACGGGCTTGGCCAGGCCGACCAGCTTCGCCAGCTTGCCGAGCAGGGTGTACTCCTGCTGCCAGGCGCGCCGCAGCGGCTCCAGCTTGTGGATCGGCGTGTATTTTGGATCGCCGGTTTCCGTGTAGAACAGGCAGGCCTCGGCGCACAGGCCGCAGTGCACGCAACTCGAGAAGAAGCTGGCGACGGGCGCGTCGAGGACTTCCTTGAAGGCGTTGTAGCCGCGTTCGAA
>CAZASE010000052.1:3058-15938 GCA_964487715.1 uncultured Rhodocyclaceae bacterium
AGCTGGCGACGGGCGCGTCGAGGACTTCCTTGAAGGCGTTGTAGCCGCGTTCGAAGGTGGCGCTCACGATGCAACTCCTTTGCGGCCGAAGATGTCGCCGTTGTACCAGCGCGAGACGAAGACGCTGACGGTGTGGACGAGCTTGGTGAAGGGCAGCGCCACCAGCAGCAGCTCGACCGAGAGGACGTGCAGGGCCAGCGCCAGCGTGTAGTCGATGAGCAGGTGGTGGAAGGCGAGGTAGCCCGTCGCCAGCGGCAGGAAGGTCAGCAGCCAGGCGAGGTAGTCCTGGAAGCCGGAGAGGAAGCGCTTCACCGGATTGCCGATGCGGCTCGCCAGCACGGCGATGAGGGCGAGCAGGCCGGCGACCGCGGCGGTGTCGATCACCTGCGTCGGCAGGCCGGGCCAGCTGAGTCCCGTCAGCCCGCGCACCAGCTCGATGTGCGGCACGAAGAAGAACAGCGTGACGGCGAAGCCGAGGTGGAAGACGTAGCCGCCGATGTAGGTGACGGGCGCCTGCTTGACCATGCCCGGCGGCGGCAGCGAGCGGCTGACGATGGTGCGCCAGCCGCAGCCGGGGCTGTGCTCGCGCGGTTTGGAGAGGTCCGCCTTGCGGCCGAGGCCGAAGATCTCGAACAGGCGCAGCAGGATGCCGAAGGCGCAGATCGCCAGCGCGATCGACAGGCCGGAGCCGCGCGACCAGGTGAGCAATTCGAGCGAACTCATGAAAGCACCTTCCCCCCGACCCCCTTCCCGTGGAAGGGGGTGACCGTTGTTCGCCGCGATGCGGCTCCATGTTGTGGCTGCGCCGTCCTTGGGGCGGCCCGGCGGACGACGCTCATTTGCTTTTCTCCAGGTCGGCCACCGTGACTTTCTGGTGCGCAGCCTGCGCCGCTTTCTTCGCCGCGCGGTTGCGCATCGCCATGGCGGCGCCGGCGATGGCGCCGCCGGCCGCTGCCGCGCCGACCATCATCTGTACCGGCGCGATGGGCATCGACAGCGGCTTGTAGAGCGGCCCCATGTCCCAGAAGCCCGGCTCCGAGCAGCCGATGCAGCCGTGGCCGGACTGGATCGGGAAGCTCACGCCCTGGTTCCACTTGGTGGTGGCGCAGGCGTTGTAGGTGACCGGGCCCTTGCAGCCGAGCTTGAACAGGCACCAGCCCTTGCGCGCGCCCTCGTCGTCGAAGGTCTCGGCGAACTTGCCCTGGTCGTAGAAGGGGCGGCGGTAGCAGCGGTCGTGGATGCTCTCGCCGTAGAACACCTTGGGCCGGCCGTGGTCGTCGAGTTCCGGCAGGGTGGCGAAGGTGAGGAAGTGCGCCAGCACGCCGGTGATCACCACCGGGATCGGCGGGCAGCCGGGGACGTTCATCACCGGCTTGTCCTTGATGATCGCCGAGACCGGCACCGCGCCGGTCGGATTGGGCAGCGCCGCCGGCAGGCCGCCGTAGGCCGCGCAGCTGCCCACCGCGATCACCGCCGCGGCGCCGGCGGCGGTCTCCTTCAGCATGTCGAGGTTGCTGATGCCGGCGATGGTCGAGTAGCCGGCGTTGCCGAGCGGGATCGAGCCGTCGACCACCAGCAAGTACTTGCCGTGGTTCTCGCGCATGGCCGCCTCGCGCGCGGCTTCGGCGGCTTCGCCCGAGGCGGCCTGCAGGGTGTGGTGGTAGTCGAGCGAGATCTGTTCGAGGATCAGTCCTTCGATGGAGGGCGTGTGCGAGCGGGTGAGCGATTCGGTGCAGCCGGTGCATTCCTGGAAGGAGAGCCAGATCACCGAGGGCCGGCGGGCTTTCTCCAGCGCCGCGGCGATGGCCGGCACCATCGAGGGCGGCAATGCCATCAGCGAGGCGGTGGTGGCGCAGAATTTGAGGAAGCCGCGGCGGCTGATGCCTTGCCGCCGCAGGATCTCGGCGATGGTCGGTTCGTCAAATGACATGACGCCTCCTGGTGGATGCGCTGATAGCCGACGTGTCATTCCCGCGCAGGCGGGAATCCAGAAGCCGCATGGATTCCGGGTTCCGCTGCGCGGCCCCGGAATGACGAATTGCTATCGTTTATCCATTCTGCGCCTGCCCCAATTTTTTCGCCAGTTCGGCGGCGGAATCGGCGACGTCCTCGGCCTGGCTCATCAGCAGCTCGGGGACGAAGGCGACTTCGATGAAGCGCGCCAGCGTCTCGCCGGCTTCGTTGCGATGTGTCAGCAGCCAGACGCCGTGGAAGGCCGTCTCGCGCACGCTGCTCGGGCCGCCGGCGTGGATCGTCGCCTCGACCTCGCCCTCGCCCAGCGCGGCGAGCAGTTCGGCCTCGTCCTGCGGGCCCATCGGCAGGGCGCCGAGGTCGATCACACTGGTTTCGCCCGACTCGATCAGGCGCGCGAGGGCGTGGCGGATCTCGTTGAGGATCGGCAGCGCGTTGCCGTGTTCAGCGCCGATATCGGTTGATGGCATCGCGGGTCTCCAGCGCGACCTGGCGCGCGGCGGCGGCGTAGCCCTCGTCCGTGCCGGCGTAGAGGATGGCGCGCGAGGAGTTGATCATGAGGCCGGTGCCGGACGCCGTCCTGCCGGCACTGACTGTTGTCTCGATGTCGCCGCCCTGGGCGCCGATGCCCGGCACCAGCAGCGGCATGTCGCCGACGAGGCGGCGCACTTCGGCGAGTTCGGCCGGGAAGGTGGCGCCGACCACCAGCGCGCATTGGCCGCCGGCGTTCCATTTCGTCACCACCAGCTCGGCGACGTGCTGGTATAACTTGTGTCCTCCGGTGTCGAGGAACTGCAGGTCGGAGCCGCCGGCGTTCGAGGTGCGGCAGAGGATGACGACGCCGCGTTCCTTCCAGGCGAAATACGGCTCGACCGAATCGAAGCCCATGTAGGGGTTCACCGTCAGTGCGTCGGCGCCGTAGCGCTCGAAGGCTTCGCGCGCGTACTGCTCGGCGGTGGCGCCGATGTCGCCGCGCTTGGCGTCGAGAATCACTGGGATGCCCGGATGCCTGTCGTGGATGTGGCGGATCAGTTCTTCCAGCTGGTCCTCGGCGCGGTTCGCCGCGAAGTAGGCGATCTGCGGCTTGAACGCGCACACCAGATCGGCGGTGGCGTCGGCGATCGCCTTGCAGAATTCGAAAATGGCGTCGCCGCGGCCCTTCAGGGCGGCGGGGAATTTCGCCGGGTCGGGGTCGAGGCCGACGCAGAGCAGGGAGTCGTTGCGCGCCCAGGCGGCGGCGAGCGAGGTGGTGAAGGTCATGTCGATCGAGTCGTCTTGCGGGACGCCCATTCTACTGCGGCAGCAGGTAGCGGTTCTTGCCCAGCCGCTTGGCGCCGTACATCGCCGCGTCGGCGCGGCTGATCAGCGTGTCGGCGTCCTCGCCGTGGCGGGGATACAGCACGATGCCGAAGCTGCCGCTGACGCGATGCGTGCAGCCGTCGATGGGCAACGGACGCATCAGCGCGGCAAGGGCCTTTTCCGCCACGGTGACGGCGGCGGCTTCGTCGTAGGCGTCATTGACCAGCAGCACGAACTCGTCGCCGCCGAGCCGCGCCACCGTGTCGCTCTCGCGCACGCAATCGCGCAGCCGCTCGGCGATGGCACGCAGCGCGACGTCGCCGGCTTCGTGGCCATAGGTGTCGTTGATCGGCTTGAAATCGTCGAGATCGAGATAGAGCAGGGCAAAGGCGCCGGTCTTGCGGTGGGCGGCGGCAATGGCGGCATCCAGACGGTCGAAGAACAGCACGCGGTTGGCCAGTCCGGTCAGCGTGTCGTGCAGGGCGAGGTACTGCACGCGCTCCTCGGCGAGCTTGCGCTCGGTGTTGTCCACCATCACCACCAGCACGCCGGGCCGTCCGTCAGTCGTGATGGGCGAGGCGGTGATCTCCACTTCGCGCCGCTCGCCCGATTTGGTGATGATGGCGATGTCGTAGCGGTTGGTGAATTGCTCGCCTTTCAGCCGGCGTTGGTGGTTCTGTGCCACCCGCTCGCGGTCGATGGGGTGGGCCAGCTCCAGGTAGGACGGCAGCGCCGCAAATTCCTCCGTGGTGTAGCCGAACAGCCGGCACATTGCATCGTTGGTGAAGATGATCCGTCCATTCTCGATGACGAAGAGACCGATGTCCGCGCGCGACTGCGCGTCGAGCAGTGCCTCCATCCTGTCGCGGCTGGACTGCAGGGACTCCTCGGCCTGCTTCTGCGCGGTGATGTCGATGGCGTGGCCGGCGTAACCGACATGGGCGCCCTGCTCGTCGAACAGGGGCATGGCGGCCACCCGCACGTAGACGCGCCGTCCCGACTTCGCCACTCGCCAGCCCTCGAATATCCGCCGCGCACCGGTGAGGATGGCGGGGAGCTGGGTACGCAGGGTTTCCGCCTCCTCCTCCGGCCCGCCCGGGAACAGGAGCGAGTAGGGCTGGCCGACGGTTTCCTCGGCGGTGTATCCGTAGATGCGTTCCGCGCCCTTGCTCCAGAAGAGGATGCGGCGGTCCACATCGATGCAGATGATCGACTCGATCAGTGCGTCAAGCAGGGTGTCCTGGGAAAAGGGCAGTTTTTCTTTGTGAGCCATGTCCGTAGTATAGAAAGAAGGCGGGGCATCGCGTCCACTACGGCGGCGCAGTAGAATCCTTTATTTTTCGGGAAGCAGCATGAGCAACAGACCATTCAGGGTTCTCGGCATCCAGCAGATCGCCATCGGCGGCCCCTCGAAGGCGCGCCTGAAGACGCTGTGGGTCGACAAGCTGGGACTTTCGGTAACCGGCAACTTCGTCAGCGAGCGGGAAAACGTCGACGAGGACATCTGCGCCATGGGCAGCGGTCCGTTCAAGGTGGAAGTCGACCTGATGCAGCCGCTCGATGCCGAGAAGAAACCTGCCGTCCATGCCACGCCGCTCAACCACGTCGGACTCTGGGTGGACGACCTACCGAAGGCCATGGAATGGCTGACGGTGCAGGGCGTGCGTTTCGCCCCGGGCGGCATCCGCAAGGGCGCCGCCGGCTACGACATCTGCTTCCTGCATCCGAAGGCCAGCGAGGAGTTTCCCGTCTGTGGCGAAGGGGTGCTGATCGAACTGGTACAGGCGCCGCCGGAAGTCATCGCGGCTTTCTCGAAGCTGGCTTGAACGACAAAGGGGGGGTGATATGAACCGGAGGAAATTTCTGCTGGCGCTGTCGGCTGTGGCGGCGAGTGCGGGTTGCGCGACCGTCGGCGACGCACGTTCCGAGCGCGGAACGGGCGTCATCGTCAGCTATGCCGCGCCTTTCGAGCAGGTCTGGCAACAGGTCGGTGCAATCCTGCGCGAACTTGATTTGAAGATCGCGGCGGATAATGCCGCCGAGGGCTATGTGCTGGCGGAAAGCAGCGCCTCCGCCTTCAGCTGGGGCGAGCGCGTCGCGGTGTTCGTCGAACGCATCGGCACCCAGGGCAACACGCGCGTCGAAGTCGTGTCGAAACGCGCCATCGGCATCAACATCACCGCGTCGGACTGGGCGCCGAAGATCCACGAAAGGCTGGGACAGCGCTTCAAACGGCTCTAATCGAGTTCGATCAGCCCGGCCGGGCATTTCAGGAAGGCGAGCAGGGCTGCCGGCTCGCCGGCTTCGCCCGGAAACAGCGCCAGGGCGGTTTCCAGGCCCAGCGCGGCCAGCGCGGCGCGCAGTCGTTCGGGTGCCGGGTGGAATCCCTCCAGTTTCATCAGCGTGCAGCCGGCATCCGGCAGGCGGTCGGCCGGATGCACCGGCGTCTTCCATTCAATCAGGCTCGGCAGCAGGCCGCCTTCCGGCAGGTGGCCGTCGGCCGGCACGTTGATGCGCCAGCGGAAATCGCCGCGCGCAAGGTCGAGGATATCGCCGGGCGCCGCGGCCAGGCTGGCCGCGGCAGGAACGTCGTCGCAGCGCGCCACCCAGTGGATCAGGCGCGGGCGCTCGGCGATCCGTGCGCGCCAGGCCGGATCGTCGAGGCCGAACCAGCGCGGCCGCGCGGGCGGCGGCGCGGCCGGGTCGACGGCGATGAGTTCGAGGTACAGCGAGGGGCCCAGGCGGAGCAGGCGGTTGTGCGTGCCCATTGCGGCGTGCCTGCCGCCCGCCGCCAGCGCCGTGCCGAGGCGCGACGCCAGCCATGCCGCACCGGCGTCGAGTTCGGCGGTGGCGACGACAAGGTGATCGACGCAGGCGCGCGCCAAGCTCAGCCCATCCGCACAAGCGCGTCCTCGAGGCGCTGCACGGTGCGATCGACGTTCTGCAGCTTGTCGAGGCCGAACAGGCCGATGCGGAAGCTGCGGAAATCGGCCGGCTCGTCGCACATCAGCGGCACGCCGGCCGCCGTCTGCAGGCCCTGGGCGATGAATTTCTTCCCCGACTGGATGTCCGGGTCGCGGGTATGGCTGACCACCACGCCCGGCGCCTGGAAACCCGCCGCGGCGACGCTGGGGAAGCCGCGGCCCTCAAGCAGGGCGCGCACCTTGCCGCCCAGCTCGGCCTGGGCGGCGCGCGTCCTGTCGAAGCCAAAATCGCGTGTCTCCCGCATCGCTTGCACCACGGCCGCCAGCGCATCGGTGGGCGGCGTTGCGTGGTAGGCGTGGGCGCCGGCCTCGTAGCTTTCCATGATCTGCAGCCACTTGCGCAGGTCGGCGGCGAAGCTGGTGCTGGCCGTCGACTCGATGCGCTCGCGCGCCTGCGCGCCGAGCATGACGAAGGCGCCGCAGGGCGGGCCGCTCCAGCCCTTCTGTGGCGCGCTGATGAGCACATCCACGCCCAGCGCCGCCATGTCCACCCACATCGCGCCGGAGGCGATGCAGTCGAGCACGAACAGGCCGCCGACGGCATGCACTGCCTCGGCCGCCGCCCTGAGGTAGGCGTCGGGCAGGATCATCCCCGAAGCGGTCTCCACGTGCGGCGCGAACACCAGTTCGGGCTTCTGCGTGCGGATGGCCTGCACGACCTCCTCGACGGGAGCGGGGGCGAAAGGCGCCTGCCGCCCGGCTTCGACCGGCCGTGCCTTGAGTACGATCGACTCGGACGGAATGCCGCCGGCGTCGAAGATCTGGCTCCAGCGATAGCTGAACCAGCCGTTGCGGATGACCAGGCACTTGCGGCCGGTGGCGAATTGGCGCGCCACGGCTTCCATGCCGAATGTTCCGCTGCCGGGGACGACGATGGCCGAGTGCGCCCGGTAGGCTTCCTTGAGAATCGCGGAAATGTCGCGCATGACGGCCTGGAAGGCCGGCGACATGTGATTGAGTGCGCGGTCGGTGTAGACGACCGAATACTCGAGCAGCCCCGGCTGGGGCGCTTGCGGCTGCGGGCGGGACAAGGCGGGCTCCTGAAATTTGGCAGCCCGCAGCTTAGCAAAAATGCCGCGGCGGTGCGGACCCGTCAGGCGAACCGGAGGATCGGCTGGTCGACGGCCAGGCTGTCTCCCTTCTTCGCCATCACCTCGGCGACGACGCAGTCCTCGTCCGCCTTGAGGATGTTCTCCATCTTCATGGCCTCGATTACCGCCAGCTTTTCGCCCGCCTTCACTTCCTGCCCCGGTTTGAGCGGCATGTCGGTGAGGAGCCCCGGCATCGGCGAGAGGAGGAATTTCGACAGGTCGGGCTTCGGTTTGTCCGGCATCAGCGCGAGGAGGTGCGCGGCATGCGCCGTCATCACCATCAGATCGGCCTGGGTGCCCCAGTGCGAAACGCGATACCTGAGACCCTGCCGCTCGATCTGCAGGCAGACCGGTTCGCCGTTCCAGGTGCCGCGAAAGAGCAGTTCGCCCAGCCGCCAGGTCGAGCGCAGCTCGCAGGTCTGCCCGTCGTGCGTGACGGCATAGCCGCCGCCGATCGACGCGAGGGTGAGCGTGAACTTCCGTTCGCCCATCAGCACGGTCCACTCGTTGCCGACCTTGCGTTCGTGGCCGCGCAGCTGGCCGCTGGTGCGGGTCGCGCGGTCGATGTAGCGCCGCCGCGCGTAGGCCGCCACCGCCGCCAGCAGCAGCGGGTCTTCGTGCACCAGGCTCTCGGAGCTGAAGCCCCTGGGGAATTCCTCGGCGATGAAGCCGGTGTTGAACTTGCCGGACTGGAAGCGCGGGTGCTGCATCAGCGCTGCCTGGAAGGCGATGTTCGACGACACGCCGCGGATGACGAAGGCGTTGAGCGCGTCGCGCATCTTGGCGATGGCCTGGTCGCGGCTGGCGGCGTGCACGATCAGCTTGGCGATCATCGAGTCGTAGTACATGGAGATCTCGCCGCCCTCGTACACGCCGGTGTCCACGCGTACGCCCTCGGATTCCGCCGGCGGAATGTAGCGGATCAGGCGGCCGGTCGAGGGCAGGAAGTTGCGGAACGGGTCCTCGGCGTTGATGCGGCATTCCATGGCCCAGCCGTTGAGCTTGACGTCCTTCTGCGCGAAGGGCAGCTTCTCGCCAGCGGCGACGCGGATCATCAGCTCGACCAGGTCGACGCCCGTAATCAACTCGGTGACCGGATGCTCCACCTGCAGGCGGGTGTTCATCTCGAGGAAGTAGAACGACTTGTCCTTGCCGACGACGAACTCCACGGTGCCGGCCGACTGGTATTTCACCGCCTTGGCCAAGGCTACGGCCTGCTCGCCCATCGCCTTCCTCGTCTTCTCGTCGAGGAAGGGAGAGGGCGCCTCCTCGATCACCTTCTGGTGGCGGCGCTGGATCGAGCACTCGCGCTCCTGCAGGTAGATGCAGTTGCCGTGCGCGTCGCCGATCAGCTGGATCTCGATGTGGCGCGGCTCCTCGACGTACTTCTCGATGAAGACGCGGTCGTCGCCAAAGGCGTTCTTCGCTTCGGTGCGGCAGGAGGCGAAGCCTTCGTGCGCTTCCCTGTCGTTGTGCGCGACGCGCAGGCCCTTGCCGCCGCCGCCGGCGCTGGCCTTGATCATCACCGGGTAGCCGATTTTCTTCGCGATCTCGACCGCCTGCTCCGGCGTGTCGATGGCTTCGTTGTAGCCGGGAATGGTGTTGACCCGGGCTTCCAGCGCCAGCTTCTTCGAGGCGATCTTGTCGCCCATGGCGGCGATGGAATAGTGCTTTGGCCCGATGAAGACGATGCCTTCCTCCTCCAGCCGCTTCGAGAAGGCCGCGTTCTCGGAGAGGAAGCCGTAGCCCGGGTGCACCGCCTGGGCGCCGGTCTGCTTGCAAGCGGCGATGATCTTGTCGGCGACGAGGTAGGATTCCTTCGAAGGCGGCGGGCCGATGCAGACGGCTTCGTCGGCCAGCTCGACGTGGCGCGCGTCCTTGTCGGCCTCGGAATACACGGCGACGGTCTTGATGCCCATCTTGCGGGCGGTCTTGATGACGCGGCAGGCGATCTCGCCGCGGTTGGCTATGAGTATCTTCTTGAACATGGCTTTTCTCCCCGGCTCAGAGCGGAATGTTGCCGTGCTTGCGCCACGGATTTTCCAGCTTCTTTTCCTTCAGCATCGCCAGCGAGCGGCAGATGCGCTTGCGCGTCTCGTGCGGCATGATGACGTCGTCGATGAAGCCGCGATGGCCGGCGACGAAGGGGTTGGCGAACTTTTCCTTGTATTCCTTCTCGCGCGCGGCGAGCTTGGCCGGGTCGCCCTTCTCCTCGCGGAAAATGATCTCCACCGCGCCCTTCGGTCCCATCACGGCGATCTCGGCCGAGGGCCAGGCGAAATTCACGTCGCCGCGCAAATGCTTGGACGACATCACGTCGTAGGCGCCGCCGTAGGCCTTGCGCGTGATCAGCGTCACCTTCGGCACGGTGCATTCGGCGTAGGCGTAGAGCAGTTTCGCCCCGTGCTTGATGATGCCGCCGTATTCCTGCGCCGTGCCGGGCATGAAGCCGGGCACGTCGACGAAGGTCACCACCGGGATGTTGAAGGCGTCGCAAAAGCGCACGAAGCGCGCGCCCTTGATCGAGCTCTTGATGTCGAGGCAGCCGGCCAGCACCAGCGGCTGGTTGGCGACGATGCCGACCGTCTGCCCGGCCATGCGGCCGAAGCCGATCACGATGTTCCTGGCGTAGTCGGGTTGCAGCTCGAAGAAGTCGCCCTCGTCCACCGTCTTCACGATGAGTTCCTTGATGTCGTAGGGCTTGTTCGGATTGTCCGGCACCAGGGTGTCGAGCGACATCTCGATGCGCTCGGACGGGTCCTCGGTCGGCACCACCGGCGGCTTGTCGCGGTTGTTCGAGGGCAGGAAGGAAACCAGGCGGCGCAGCATCATCAGCGCCTCGACGTCGTTCTCGAAGGCGAGGTCGGCGACGCCCGACTTGGTGTTGTGCGTCACGGCGCCACCGAGCTCCTCGGCGGTGACCTCCTCGTGCGTCACCGTCTTCACCACTTCCGGGCCGGTGACGAACATGTAGGAGGAGTCCTTCACCATGAAGATGAAGTCGGTCATGGCCGGGCTGTACACCGCGCCGCCGGCGCAGGGACCCATGATCATGGAGATCTGCGGCACCACGCCCGAGGCCAGCACGTTCCTCTGGAACACGTCGGCGTAGCCGCCGAGGGAGGCGACGCCCTCCTGGATGCGCGCGCCGCCGGAGTCGTTGAGGCCGATCACCGGCGCGCCGGCCTTCATGGCGTGATCCATCACCTTGCAGATCTTCTCGGCGTGCGCTTCCGACAGAGCGCCGCCGAACACCGTGAAATCCTGGCTGAAGATGAAGACCAGGCGGCCGTTGATGGTGCCGTAGCCGGTCACCACGCCGTCGCCGGGCACCGTCTGCTTCTCCATGCCGAAGTCGGTGCAGCGGTGCTCCTTGAACATGTCCCATTCCTCAAAGGAATCGGGGTCGAGCAGCAGCTCGATGCGTTCGCGCGCGGTGAGCTTGCCTTTGGCGTGTTGCGCGTCGATGCGCTTCTTGCCGCCGCCGAGGCGGGCCGCGGCGCGCTGTTCGTCGAGTTGTCGAATGATGTCGTGCATAGAGCCTCCGGTGAAAACTAATTCGGTTCCTGCAGGTGGTTGAGCAAACGGTGCGCCGCGGCCGCCGGGGTGATGCTGCCCGCCGTCACGCAGCGACTGACTTTTTCCAGATCCTGCTGCACGCCCGCGTGGTGCCTGAAGCGGCTGCGCAATTCGGCGTCGATCAGGGTCCACATCCAGTCGAGGGCCTGGCGCCGGCGTTTCTGCGTCAGTTCGCCGCTTGTTTCCAGCGTCTTGCGGTGGCGCGCGATCTCGGCCCAGAAGGCGGCCACGCCTTCGCCCGTTTGCGCCGACACTGTCAGCACGAGCGGCCGCCAGTGCGTCGAGGTCGACCGCAGCAGGCCGAGCGCATTCTCGAACTGGTGCTTGGCGAAAGCGGCCGCCTTCGGGTCGAGGTCGGCCTTGTTGATGACGACGAGGTCGGCCAGTTCGACGATGCCCTTCTTGATCGCCTGCAGGTCGTCGCCGGCGTTGGGCAGCTGCAGCAGAACGAAGGCGTCGACCATGCCGGCCACCGTGGTTTCGCTCTGGCCGACGCCGACCGTCTCGACGATGACGACGTCGAAGCCGGCCGCTTCGCACACCAGCATCGCCTCGCGCGTCTTTTCCGCCACGCCGCCGAGCGAGCCGCCGGAGGGCGAAGGACGGATGAAGGCATCGGGATGCGTCGACAGCTTTTCCATCCGCGTCTTGTCGCCGAGGATGGAGCCGCCGGAAATCGTGCTGGATGGATCGACCGCCAGCACGGCGAGGCGATGGCCGCGCTCGATCAAATGCAGGCCGAGGGCCTCGATGAAGGTGGATTTCCCCGCGCCCGGCGCGCCGGAGATGCCGACGCGGATGGCTCTTCCGGTATGCGGCAGCAGCGCCGCCAGCACCTGTTCCGCCCGCGCCTGGTGGTCGCGCCGCGACGACTCGACCAGCGTGATGGCCTTCGCCAGCGCGCGCGGCCGGCGCGCCAGCACGCCGTCGACCAGCTGCTGGTCGACGGCGGCAAGCAACGCCTGGCCGGCGGCGGTGTCGTTCATGTCAAGCGGCAGCGTGCGCCTTGCGGATCGCCGCCAGCACCTGCTTCGCGCAGGCCGGGATCGGCGTGCCGGGGCCGAAAATGCCGGCGGCGCCCGCCTCGTTCAGGAAATCGTAGTCCTGCGCGGGAATCACGCCGCCGACGAAGACGATGATGTCCTCGGCGCCCTGCGCTTTCAGCGCCTGCACCAGCGCCGGCACCAGCGTCTTGTGGCCGGCGGCGAGGGTCGACACGCCGACGGCGTGGCAGTCGTTCTCGATGGCCTGGCGCGCGGCTTCCTCCGGTGTCTGGAAGAGCGGGCCGATGTCGATGTCGAAGCCGAGGTCGGCCAAGGCTGTCGCCACCACCTTGGCGCCGCGGTCGTGGCCGTCCTGGCCGAGCTTGGCGATCATGACGCGCGGGCGGCGCCCCTCGGCAGCGGCGAAGGCCTCGATGTCCTGCTTGATCTCCTGCCATTCCCAGTCGTGCTCGAAGGCGGCGCCGTAGACGCCGGAGATGGCCTGGTTGGTGGCGCGGAAGCGGCCCCATTCCTTCTCCAGCGCGTCGGAGATCTCGCCGACGGTGGCGCGCAGGCGCACCGCCTTGACGGCGAGGTCGAGGACGTTGCCCTTGCCGGTCTTCGCGGCGTCGGTGAGCGCATCGAGCGCCTGCTGCACCGCCTTGCCGTCGCGGCTGGCGCGGATCTGCTTCAGCCGCGCGACCTGCGCCTCGCGCACCGCCGTGTTGTCGATCTCGCGGATGTCGACCGGATCTTCCTTGTCGAGGCGGTACTTGTTCACGCCGACGATGACGTCCTTGCCGGAATCGATGCGCGCCTGCTTTTCCGCCGCGCACTACTCGATCTTGAGCTTCGCCCAGCCGGATTCGACGGCCTTGGTCATGCCGCCCATGGCTTCCACTTCTTCGATGATCGCCCAGGCCTGGTCGGCCATGTCCTGCGTCAGCTTCTCCATCATGTAGCTGCCGGCCCA